>NZ_JABUEI010000004.1:0-564592 GCF_019836145.1 Rhodococcus sp. BP-241
CGGCCTGGCGGTGCGCCGCCCCGCACCCCGCCGCTACGAACACCCCGCCCCCGGCGACCTGATCCACATCGACATCAAGAAACTCGGCCGGATCCCCGACGGCGGCGGGCACCGCAAACTCGGCCGCACGATCGGCAACCGGCACAACAAGAAACATGGCCGCGGCTACGCGTTCGTCCACCACGCCGTCGACGACCACTCCCGCCTCGCCTACTCCGAGATCCTCGGTGACGAACGCAAGGAGACCGCCGCCGGGTTCTACCGGCGCGCCGCTGCGTACTTCACCGACCACGGCATCACCATCGCCAGAGTGCTCACGGACAACGGATCCTGTTACCGGTCAACACTGTTCGCCGAAGCACTCGGATCGGTGGTGCACAAGCGCACCCGCCCCTACCGACCGCAGACCAACGGCAAAGTCGAACGGTTCAACCGCACCCTGAACCAGGAATGGGCCTACGCCCACACCTACCTCTCCGACGAAGCCCGCGCAGCGACCTACCAGGACTGGGTCCATCACTACAATCACCACCGACCCCACACAGGCATCGACGGCAAGTCACCCATCGAGCGACTCACCGTCCACAACCTCCCCGCGAAGAACAACTAGGCCGGCACCCCTTCGGCCCCCTCGCGAGTACGCCCATGATGTCGTGATTCAGTGCTCCACCCACGGCACTGTGGACGTACTCGCCGGGGGCGGGGCTCAGGAACGGACGAGGCGAGCGATCGCCTCGGACGCCTCCCTGACCTTCGCGTCCGCTTCGGGTCCGCCCTCGCGGGCCGCGTCCACGACGCAGCCCGCGAGGTGGGCGTCCAGCAACTTCAGCGACACGGACTGCAGCGCCTTGGTGACGGCCGAGACCTGCGTCAACACGTCGATGCAGTACCGGTCGTCGGCCACCATGCGAGAGATGCCGGCCACCTGTCCCTCGATGCGGCGCAGGCGCTTGAGGAGGTCGTCCTGATCGAAACTGCTCATGCGTCCAGAGTACCCCCAGGGGGTAACGGGTAGAGGTCAGCGCCGCCGTACGACGCGCATCACCAGGTACACCGCGACGGCCGCCGCGACCACGGAGAGAGCCGCCCACGGCCCCGCGACACGGGTCGAGTCGTACGTGACCGAGAACCCCTCGAACGACGACGTGGTGGGAAACTGCTCGGTCACGGTGGTCGTGGTCCTCGACTGCACCCACAGCACCACGGCCACCACGGCGAGGACGACCGCGACCACCACCGGAGCGAACCGGCGCATCACGCGTCGGGCTCCGCGTCGGTGGCGGGCGCCACGAGTGCGAGCAGTTCCTCGCGGAGCGTCTCGTCGTCCTTCGCCCACGCCTGGACCAGGCCGTTGCCCCGCAGCTTCAGGCCGACGCCGGTCCGCTTTCGCGGCACCCCGGACAGCTCCCCCAGCACTCGCGCGGCCTGCCACTTCTCCAGGGTGTTCCCGTTGGCGTCGTAGTCGGGCTCCGGGTATACCTCGAGGATGTCCGCGATGGCGACGTTCTCCGTGCCCTGGCTCAGCGTCGTCGGCGTCAGGATCACCGTGGCGTGCCGACGGGCGGCCACGATCTGCACGTAGGTGAAGGCCATGAGAACCAGCGCGATCACGACGAGCGCCACGTAGTGCACGACGGGTCCCGTGTAGATCTCGACGCCGAGAGCGATGAGACAGAAGATCGGCCCCCAGGCCAGGGCGCGCCACTTCGCGCCGTACTCGGCGAAGATCACCGGTTCCGTCTCGTCGCTCACGGGGCCTCCGGTGCCGCGAACCACGGCGCCGCGGACGGTCGGTACACGAGCACGCAGGCCACGAAGAAGAGGATCGCCCCGAGCGTCGCCAGCAGGGGCACGATGGCGAAGCCGACGGTCACCGAGCCCAGGAGCACCAGCCCGAAGACGATCGACAGGACCGTCAGTGCCCGGCGGAACCGCGGATCGCCGCGTCGACACGCGGGCCCCGCGAGGAATCCGATGGCCAGTCCGACGATGATCTCGAGGACACCGACCGTGCGCAGCACCGTGATGACGCTCTCCACGGCATCCGGCTCGCCCCCGGTCTCGGTCAGCTGGGTCCGCAGCGAGTCGGCCGGGAACGTCAGCGAGATGAGGCCGAGCAGCACGACGAGGACGGCCCCGAGAACCCACACGGCGAACGCGACGGTGACGATCCGGGGACGGGCGGGCGACGCGGGCTCGGGCTTCTCGACGTTCACTCGACCATCCTGCCAAGACGCCTCCACACGGTGGAGTCCAGGCGTCTCTCGATCAGGTGAGGACGGCCGGCAGAAGCACCGCGGCAGCCATGAGGATGCCCGTGGTCAGCACGATGGCGAGCAACCACAACTCACGTCGGCCACTGCTGCACTCGACGGTCTGCATACGAGTGCGAGGCGCCGTGGAACCGGCGGAGGTGGAGGAGAAATCGGCGGGCAACACTGTCTCCGTACTGATCAGAATGCTTGTGACAGTGGTCACGATACACCGATCGATGTTTGACGCAAAAAGACAGCCTGACCAGGCAGGACGGGCGTCTCAGGCGCCCGAGAAGCCGCTGGCGACGACGAGGACGACCACCACCACGGCAGACGTCAGGAGCAGCAGGGCGAACACCTCGGCGAGAGGGTTGCGGCGGTCGTTGGCGTCGTGCCCGACCGTCTGTCGTGGGGTCATGAAGATCCTCCGATCAGGGTGTGTCCGATCGTCAGAACCATAACGCCACTTCTGTAACTCAGGTCACATCTGTCACGGCGTGTCGCAGGTCAGCGCGGTGATCTCCGGGAGAGGAAGTACTCCGACGACTCGCGTCGATGCATCAGGTACACCGCACCCGCGGCCGCGACGGCCTGCAGGATCCCGAGCACCGCGGTGACCAGGGCGATCGCGCCTCCGGAACCGAGGCCGAACAGCGTGGGAATCGTGGTGACGACGATGACCACGCCGATTGCCGTGAGAACCGCGCGCGCCCAGAGCTTCCCGGCCCGCATCTTCCGCACCACCAGGAGGACGAGCCCAGCGATCAGCACCCCGACGATCAACGACAACACCATGGCCACGACGAGCACGGTGTCCGCGGTCTCGGGCGGCAGTGCCAACGACGGGTCCTGCGCCTCGAGGTCCGTCAGGAACGCGTCGAGAAAGGCGTCACGATCGGTGAACAGGGAGTAGAGCCCGATGAGCATCGAGAGCAGACCGATGCCGATCACGCCGAACCACAGGTGGCGCGCCGTCTCGATGTCGACCGGCGCCTCGCTGTTCTCCGGTGACCGCATCGGCTGCATCGCGCTCGGGGGCAGACCCTCGGGGTGCCAGTTGCCCTGCGGCTGCTGACCCCACTGCGGCTTCTGACCCCACTGCGGCTGACCCTGCGGATCGTGGGGGTCGTGACGAGGGTCCTCCGGGTTGCCGCCCGGGCGCTGGTCGTTCACAGCCGCGTCGCGATCTCGGTGGCCCAGTAGGTGAGGACGATGTCGGCGCCTGCTCGGCGAATACTGGTGACGGACTCCATGATCGCCGCGTCGCGGTCGATCCACCCGTTCTGCGCGGCGGCGGTGATCATCGCGTACTCCCCCGAGATCTGATAAGCGGCGACGGGCACGGGTGACGCGTCGGCCACGTCGCGCAGGATGTCGAGGTAGCTCATCGCGGGCTTCACCATCACCATGTCGGCACCCTCGGCGATGTCGAGGTCGAGTTCGCGCATCGACTCGCGCCGATTGGCCGAATCCTGCTGATAGGTCCGGCGATCGCCGCGCAACGTCGACCCGACGGCCTCGCGGAACGGGCCGTAGAACGCGGAGGCGTACTTCGCCGTGTAGGCCAGCTGGCCCACGTCGGCGAATCCGGCGGTGTCGAGGCCCTCGCGGATCGCGCCGATCTGCCCGTCCATCATGCCGCTCGGGCCGAGCAGGTGAGCGCCCGATTCCGCCTGCGCCACAGCCATGTCCACGTAGCGCACCAGCGTCGCGTCGTTGTCGACGCTGCCGTCCGCGGCGAGGACGCCGCAGTGACCGTGGTCGGTGAACTCGTCGAGGCACGTGTCCGCCATCAGGACGGTGCTGTCGCCGAGGTCGTCCCGGAGCCGACGCAGACCTGTGTTCAGGATGCCGTCGGGATCCGAGGCCATCGACCCCTGTCCGTCCTTGTCCTCCGGACGCGGAACCCCGAAGAGCATCAGACCGCCGACTCCGGCCCGCACCGCCTCGTCGGCAGCGGCGGACAGCGAGTCCAGGGTGTGCTGGACGACGCCCGGCATGGAGCTGATCTCGCGCGGGGCATCGAGGCCGTCGGCCACGAACATCGGCAGCACGAGGTGCCGCGGTTCGAGCGACGTCTCCGCCACCAACCGGCGGATGGCTGGGGTACGACGCAGTCGCCGGGGACGGTCTACGGGGAACACGGAACCCTCACTTCGTTCGGCCGTGCGCCCTTTGCGTATCCCTGGATGCGCAAAGGGCGCACGGGCGGGTCAGCGCCTACGAGACTTCTTGCGCGGAGGCGGCAGTGCACCCTCGGCGCGCAGTCGTGCAGCGTGCTCGGCCAGTGCCTCGACCAGCGGTCCGACCTGAGCCGTCTCGGGCTGCACGTCGACACGCAGGCCGAACTCGACGGCCGTCTCGGCGGTCTTCGGTCCGATGCACGCCACGAGGGTGCGCGCGTGCGGCTTGCCGGCGATGCCGACGAGGTTGCGCACGGTGGAGCTCGACGTGAAGCACACGGCGTCGAAGCCGCCGGTCTTGATCATCTCGCGGGTCTCGGCGGCCGGCGGCGCAGCGCGCACCGTGCGGTACGCGGTGACGTCGTCGATCTCCCAGCCGCGCTCGCGGAGGCCCTCGGCGAGAGTCTCGGTCGCGATGTCGGCGCGCGGCAGCAGGACCCGGTTGACGGGGTCGAAGACCTCGTCGTACGGCGGGAAGTCCTCGAGCAGCCCGGTGGAACTCTGCTCGCCGGACGGGACGAGCTCGGGGTTGATGCCGAACGAGCGGACCTTCTCGGCCGTCGCTTCGCCGACGCAGGCGATCTTGACGCCGGAGAACGCGCGAGCGTCGAGTCCGAACTCCTCGAACTTCTCCCACACCGCGCGCACCGCGTTGGTGGAGGTGAAGACGACCCACTGGTAGCGGCCGTCCACGAGGCCCTTGACCGAGCGCTCCATCTGCGCGGGGCTGCGCGGCGGCTCGACGGCGATGGTCGGCACCTCGATGGGGATGGCGCCGTGCGTCACCAGGCGTTCGCTCATCTCGCCGGCCTGGTCCTTGGTGCGCGGCACGAGGACGGTCCAGCCGTACAGCGCGCGGCTCTCCCACCAGGACATCCGGCTGCGCTGCGAGACGACCTTGCCGACCGTGACGATGAGCGATCCCACGAGCTCGGATCCCGCGTCGTTCAGCGTCGCGAGGGTCGCCTCGACGGTGCGCTGCTGACGCGTCGTACCGCGGACGGTGATGGCGACAGGCGTCTGCGGGGCCAGGCCGTGCTCGACGAGCGCGCTGGCGGTCTCGGCGAGGTGGCCGGACGTCGCGTGCAGGACGAGCGGTCCGGGTGCCGCGGCGAGCGACGCCCAGTCGACGTCGCCCCGGACGTCCGCCTCGGTGTGCTCGGAGCCCAGTGCCATGCCGGCGTAGCTCGGCACCGCGGACCCCGCGGGAAGGCCGGGAACGACCTCGAACTGCACCTGGGTCCGCGCCACGGCGGTGACCTCGGCGATGACGGAGTCTGTGGTCAGCGGGTCACCCGAGACGAGCCGCACCACGTCGTGGCCGTTCTTCGCCTCGGCGACCAGCGTCTTGGCCACCTCGGCGGGCTCGCCGAGCGCCGGACGCACGTCCACGCCGTTCTCGCCCGTCTCGGCGTCGGCCGGGACTGCGGTGCCCACCAGGGCGATGACACCCTTGTCGACGTCGGGATCGGTGAAGGCCATCTCGGCGATCGCCAGCGCGTCCCTCGCCCGGACGGTGAGCAGGGCCGGGTCGCCCGGTCCGGAGCCCACGAACAGGATCCGTCCCGGGGTGTTCTTGCGGACTCGGCTCATGATTCGTTCTCCAGTGCAGTCTGTTCCGCGTACTTGTCGCGGATGCGGATCTCGATCTCGGTGGCGGGACCCCGCTTGGGGATCAACCGCGATGTGGCGATGCGCTCGTACCGTCCCGGACGGGGTGTCACGCGTCGCCCGGGCAGGCCGCCACGTCTGTGTCGGCTCGCGGTCCCGACGACGCTCAGCGCCCTCTGCTCACGCATCGATCGACTCGCCTTTCTCGGTACCGCCCGGTCTCTGGGTCGAGGCGGCGGTGGACGAACTGGAGGGCTCGGTGACGGCGACCAGGTCTCGGGCGCCGAGATCGAGAAGTTCACGGGCGACGCGGCGGCCGATGCCGTCGGCGTCGTCGACGGGCCCCACTGCGGAGGCTCGGATCACGTCGGAGCCGTCCACCGCGGCGGCGCAGCCGCGCAGGGACAGTTCCTCGAAGACTCGGCCGTCCTCGTCGATGGACTCGACGACCTCGGCGATGGCCCCGACCGGAGCGGTGCAGCCGGCCTCGAGCTCGGCGAGCAGGGCCCGCTCCGCCGTCACCGAGGCGCGGGCCGCGGGATCGTCGAGGGTCGCGAGCACGGAGGCCAGATCGTGGTCGTCGGAGCGGCACTCCACTGCGAGCGCCCCCTGAGCGGGAGCCGGCAGGAACTGCACCGGCTCGAGAGCCTCGGTGACGACGTCCAGACGGTCGATCCGCGCCAGTCCGGCACGGGCCACGACGACGGCGTCGAGCTCACCCTTGGTGACCTTGCCGATGCGGGTGTCGAGGTTGCCGCGCAGGGGCTGCACGTCCAGGCCGAGGCCGAGTGCGCGCAGCTGGGCGATACGCCGCGGTGCGGACGTGCCGACGGTGGAACCGGCGGGCAGTTCGCCGAGCACCAGTCCGTCGCGCGCCACCAGGGCGTCACGCGCGTCCTCGCGCTGCGGGATCGCGCCGATGGTGAAACGCTCGTCCTCCGCCGTCGGAAGATCCTTGTAGGAGTGCACGGCGACGTCGATGGTCTTGTCCGCCAATGCTTCCCGGAGGGCGGCGGTGAAGACGCCCACGCCGATCTCCTGCACCGGTGCGGCCGACTTGTCGCCCGCGGTGGTCACGACGACCAGCTCGGTGCGGACACCGGCGGCCGTGATGGCAGCGCGGACGGTCTCGGCCTGCGTCGTGGCGAGCAAGCTGCCGCGGGTACCGATACGCACCACGCGATCACCCAGCGCAGCGGCGTTCGCGATCATTCCGTACCCCGCTCGTGGGAGAGGGTGAAGTCGTCCGCGAGGGCGGCGGTGGGATTGTCCGTGTCGACGGCGGTGGCGACCTCCATCGGCGACGCGACGGCCTGCACCGTGCTCGGCGAGAGCTCGAAGAGCTCCCGGAGCGCCTCGGCGTAGGAGTCGCCGCCCGGCGTGGTGGCCAACTGCTTCACGCGCACAGTGGGCGCGTGCAGCAGCTTGTCGACGACGCGGCGCACGGTGCGGGCAACCTCGTCGCGCTGCGGGTCGGCCAGATCGGGCAGTCGCGAGTCGAGCCGCATGAGCTCCGACTCGACGACCTCGGCGGCCCGCTGACGCAGCGCCGTGACGGTCGGGGTGACCTCGGCGAGGCGCTGTCCGGACAGGTAGGAGGCGAGCTCGGCGGCCACGATGTCGCGGGCCGCACGCTCGTCGGACGCCGCGGCGCCGGCCGCGGGATCGTGCTGCAGCGACTCCATGTCCAGGACGGTCACGCCGGGCAGGCCGGCGACGGCGTGCTCGACGTCGCGGGGCAGGCCCAGGTCGCAGATCACCAGCGGGCGAGCCTGCGTGTCGCGCTGCGCGAGCGCACGATGGGCGTCGGCGATGGTCACGACGGCACCCACCGCACCGGTACAGGTGACGAGGATGTCGGCGTCCGCCACCGTCGCGGAGAGCTGGTCGAGTGTGATCGCGAAAGACGTCACGCCGCCCGCGGCCGCGGTCCCGGACAGGTGCTGCGCGCGGCTCTGGGTGCGGTTGGCGACCGCGATGCTGCCGATGCCGGTGCGCGTCAGATGAGCGACGGAGAGACCGCCCATCGCGCCGGCGCCGAGCACGACGGCCTTCTTGCCCGCGAGACCACCGAGCACGTCGGAGGCGCGATCGAGCGCGACGGAGACCACGGAGGCTCCCGCCTTGTCGATGCCCGTCTCGGAGTGGACCTTCTTGCCCACGCGCAGCGCCTGCTGCGCCAGCTCGTGGAGCGCGCGGCCCGATGCCTGCTGAGCGTCCGACGCCGCGTAGGCGGCACGGATCTGCCCGAGGATCTGCTGCTCACCGATCACCATCGAGTCGAGTCCGCCGGCGACGGCGAACAGGTGCTCGGCCGCGGCCTCGCTGTAGCGCACGTAGGCGTACTTCGTGAGCTCGGCGAGCTCGAGACCGGAGTGCTCGGACAACAGTGCACCGAGATCGGTCAGGGCGCCGTGGAAGGCGTCGACTACCGCGTACACCTCGACGCGGTTGCACGTCGAGACGATCATGACCTCGGAGACATGCGGCGACATCATGATCTCGTCGGTCAGTTTCGGGCGTTCCGTGTCGCTGACGGCGATACGTTCGAGCACCGAGACGGGAGCGCTTCGATGCGAAATCCCGAGGAGAAGGACACTCACGGTGCTATCACCGATCCGTTTCTACTAGCGGGGGTGACCGTCCGGGGATCACGACAGACCGGGCGGGCGGGACGGATGCGCGGTGCCTTGTGGGCGTTCGCGAACGAGAGGACCTGCAGCTCCACGGCGAGATCGACGCGGCGGAGATCGACGTACGGGGGGGTCACCGGATCGGTGGACGCGAAACTGAGGATGCAGTCGATGTCGGCCTCGACGAGGGCGTCGACGGCGGACTGGGCGGCAGCGTCCGGCGTGGCGACGACGCCGACGGTGGCGCCGAGCTCGGCAGCGACCTCGACCAGCCGATCGACGTGCAGAACGGTGAGCTGCGAGTAACCGTCGTCGGCGTTGCCGACGGTGATCTCGCGGCCCACGACGGCCGGATCGCTGTCGAACAGGGCGACCATCGTGAAACCGCGACGACTGAACCCGTCGTACCCGACCAGTGCGGTGCCGAGGTTGCCGGTGCCCACCAGCACGACGCGGTGACCGCGATCCAGACCGAGCGCCAGCTCGATGCGCGCCCGCAGGCGAGCGACGTCGTATCCCACTCCGCGCACACCCATCGGGCCGAGGAACGAGAGGTCCTTGCGCAGCGTGGCCGAACCGACCCCGGCGGCCGTCGCGAGGTCCTCGCTCGAGACGATCATCACTCGGGTGTCGGTCAGCGAACTCAGTACCCGGAGATACCCCGCGAATCGGGTGACCGTAGCCTGGGGCACAGCGCGAGAGACCGCACCACCGTCACGAGACACAGCACCACCGTCGCGGCCGGAGTCGGACACGGCGCCGGAGCGCGCGATACCGACGCCGGGCAGGCGGCGTTGTGAGGTCACGTCGAAGGCTCCTCGTCCGACGGCACGCCTGATGACAGGCATGCGGTCTCCACGGTCATCCGAGGATCGGCGGGCCACGCACAGGACCGTGGTACCTGTGACGCAGGGTTCGTCGCCGACCCCTTTCTTCTCTCCACGGTAACCTCTCGTGGAGGGATGAACAAAGTCGCCGACCCGTGTAGTACGATCCCGCGCCCGGCGATCCGACGGCCGCGCGCACCGACGGTGACGAGCGGCCCGGGTCAGTTCTCCAGATCGCGCCGCAGCCGGGGCACGTCGACGTCCCAGTAGCTGTGTTCGCGGCCGTCCAGCAGCACCACCGGCAGCCGGTCCCCGTACTCCGCCCGCAGGTCAGGGTCCTGCGCGGCCACCGCGTCGACGTCGACCGACTCGCAGGCCACGCCGTACTCCGCACACAGGGGAACGAGCACGCGCAGGGCGGCGTCGCACGCCCCGCATCCGGCGCGTGTCAGCAACGTCACGGTGCGTACCGGGCTGGTCATGAGTCGAGTGTCTCACCGCCTCGCGCACGCGGTTAGGGTGGATCGGCAGGACCGGGACGGCCCGCGCCCGTGGGACGACCGGTCGAGGTGGGGAGGTGCACCGTGCCCGATCAGCATGATCCGGACGACGCACATGCTGCTGTCACGCCCGATTCGGAACTCACCGAGTCGCCCGAGGTGATGGACGAGTCGCGGGAACGTCGACTCGTCGACCCGGAGGCGGCCGAGAAGCAGGTCCGTCGACGGATCCGCAATCCCCTCGGCCCCACCGCCGCCCAGATCCGCGCCAAGCTCGCCGGCGAGGCGAGCGCCGATGCCGCCATCGCGCTGCAGGCCGAGAGCGCCGAGGCCGCCGACGACCACGTCAGTACGGTTCCGCGTGATCTCACAGCCGCCGCGTTCTTCGACGTCGACAACACGATGGTGCAGGGCGCGTCGATCATCCACTTCGCCCGCGGGCTCGCGGCCCGCAAGTACTTCACGTCCAAGGACGTCTCCGAGTTCGCCTGGCAGCAGATCAAGTTCCGCGTGTCCGGCAAGGAGAACCTGGGCGACGTCAGCACCGGCCGCGAGAAGGCACTGTCCTTCGTCGAGGGCCGCTCGACCGCGGAGATCGTGCGGCTCGGCGAGGAGATCTTCGACGAGATCATCGCCGACCGCATCTGGGCCGGCACCCGTGCTCTCGCGCAGATGCACCTCGACGCCGGCCAGCAGGTGTGGCTCGTCACCGCCACCCCGGTGGAGCTGGCGTCCATCATCGCCAAACGCCTCGGCCTGACCGGCGCGTTGGGCACCGTCGCCGAGAGCAAGGACGGCGTCTTCACCGGGCGCCTCGTCGGCGACATCCTGCACGGTCGCGGCAAGGCCCACGCCGTGCGGACCCTCGCCGTGCGCGAGGGCCTCGACCTGCGACGCTGCACCGCCTACTCCGACAGCCACAACGACGTACCGATGCTGTCCCTCGTCGGGACGGCCGTCGCGGTCAATCCCGACGCGGACCTGCGCGAGCTCGCGAAGAACCGCGGGTGGGAGATCCGCGACTTCCGCACCGGCCGCAAGGCCGCCAAGATCGGCGTCCCCACCGCTCTCGCACTCGGTGCCGTCGGCGGCGGCGTCGCCGCGGTGCTCGGCCGACGCAACGTATGAACCGACCGGCCTCCGGCCTACCTGTGAGAGCAGTCGTCATCGGTGCGGGTGTCGGCGGACTCGCCACGGCCGCCCGCCTGGCCCACCGCGGTGTCGAGACCGTCGTGCTCGAGCAGTCGCACGATCTGGGCGGGAAGCTCGGCATCGTCCGGCGGGACGGCTTCTCGTTCGACACCGGGCCATCACTGGTCACCATGCCGCACGTGTTCGATGATCTCTTCGCGCAGACCGGTGGGCCGTCGGACCTCACGTTCGACCGGCTCCCGGTCGCGTGTCGCTACCGCTTTCCCGACGGCACCGAGCTGGACATGCCCGGTCGCGCGGAGGAGATCCCCGCCGCTCTGGACTCGGCGCTCGGAGCCGGTGCCGGTGCGCAGTGGTCCCGGTTCTCCGAGCGTGCCGAGCAGATCTGGGACGCCACCCACGAGGCGTTCCTCGAATCGCCCATCGGCCCCCGCGAACTGGTGTCGTTGTCGCGACGGGTGGGCGACCTCCGCACCATCAGCCCGTGGTCATCGTTGCGTGATCTGGGTCGGCAGTACCTCACCGATCCGCGACTCGCGATGATGCTCGACCGCTACGCCACCTACACCGGCTCGGATCCGCGGCGCGCCCCGGCGGCCCTCGCCACGGTGCCGCACGTCGAGCAGCGCTGGGGATCGTGGCACGTTCCCGGTGGGCTGCACCGCATCGCCGAGGCGATCGCCGACCGCGCGACATCGCTCGGAGCGGAGATCCGCACGGGTGTCACGGTGACCGGCGTGCGCGTCGAGAACGGACGCACCACCGGCGTCGACACCACACACGGACCCGTCGCGGCCGACATCGTCGTCGCGAACGCCGATGCCGAGCAGGTCTACCGGTCTCTGGTCCCCGCCACGCGGCGCACCGCGCTCGCCCGGCGGCGCCTCGACGCGACCACCGCGAGCCTGTCCGGCTTCGTGATCCTGCTGGCTCTGCGGGACCGCGACGCCGACACCCCGCACCACCGGGTGCTGTTCCCGGACGACTACGACGCCGAGTTCGACGCCGTCTTCGGCACCCGCACGCGGCCGGCGCACACTGCCGACGCCCCGACCGTGTACGTCAGCGCCCCCGACGATCCGGCTCTGCGCCCGAACGACGACACCGAGGCCTGGTTCGTCCTGGTGAACGCCGCGCGACACGGCACCGGTTCCTCGGCACTGGTCGACTGGGACGCTCCCGAACTGTCGGAGGGCTACGCCGACCGCATCCTCGACGTCATGGCGGCGCGCGGAGTGGACGTGCGCGAGCGGGTGCTGTGGCGGGAGATCATCTCGCCGGCAGATCTGATGCGCCGCACCATGACTCCGGGCGGGTCCATCTACGGAACGTCGTCCAACGGGGCGACGGCCGCGTTCCTGCGCCCCGCCAATCGCTCGCCGATCCCCGGCCTGTTCCTGGTCGGTGGATCGTCGCACCCCGGCGGTGGACTCCCGCTGGTGACACTCTCGGCACAGATCGTCGACGAGCTGATCGCCGACGCCCTCTAGCCGAGGAAGACGTTCCGGCGACGGGTCAGCAGCCGGTAGAGCGTCTGCTGGATCGTCTCGCGCACGCGGTCGGTGACCTCGAACAGTTCCATCGGGTCGTCGGCGGCGGACGGCTCGTAAGACGTGGTCTCGATGGGCTCGCCGAACTCGATGTACCACTTCGACGGCAGCGGGACGAGACCCAGCGGACCGAAGTGCGGGAACAGCGGCGTGACCGGGAAGTACGGCATGCCGAGGACGCGTGCGAGCGTCGTCAGGTCACCGATCTTCGGGTAGATCTCCTCGGACCCGACGATCGAGCACGGGATGATGGGCGTCTGGGTGCGCAGCGCGGCGGAGACGAAGCCACCGCGGCCGAAACGCTGCAGCTTGTAGCGCTCACTGAACGGCTTGCCGATGCCCTTGAACCCCTCCGGGAACACCGCCACGACCTCGCCGCCACGCAGCAGTCGCTCGGCGTCGGGTTGGCAGGCCAGGGTGTGGCCGGCGCGGCGCGCGATGCTGCCGACCAGCGGGGTCTCGAACGCGAGGTCCGCGGCGAGCATGCGCAGCGCGCGGTGCTGCGGGTGGTGATCCCGCATGGCGACCGAGGCCATGAGTCCGTCGATCGGGATGACACCCGCGTGGTTCGAGACCACCAGGGCTCCGCCCTCGGCGGGTACGTTCTCGATCCCACGCACCTCGACGCGGAACCACTTCTCGAACAGCGGTCGCAACGCCGGAAGCCAGACGGAATCGGCGAAGTGGGGATCGTAACCGAACTCGTCGACCTCGTAGTCGCCCGACAGGCGCGTCCGCAGGAAGTCCGCTCCCCCGGCGACACGGTCGACGAGCGCACGCCGTACCGACTCGACGGCCGACGGGAACTCGCCGACGTCCGGCGTCGCATGCGGTGCTGCCGTCTCGGGCACGACCAGAGGCGTCGGCGCCTCGACACTCGGCACCATCGAGGGCGAGGGCGACGGGGACGCGTAGGACGAGGGGTGCCGACCGCGGACGTCCGCCGGGTCACTGCCGGCGCGTGGCCCACCGTCGGGCGTGGACTGCCGGAGGCGATCGAACGACTTACCGTGCAGCGGAATCACTTTGGCCACGTCGTTCACCTTCCCGCTCCGGCCGGCAACGACACGGGCGACGGGTGCGCCCCGGAGGTTGCACCGCCCAACAGTCCGATGACGCGATTCTCGATCGCGTCGACCCATTCACGCCGGATCACCGGCGTCAGCGCGACTCCGCGCACGAAGTCGTCGAACGCCTGCACGGTGGTCCACCGTGGGGTGAATCCGAGGACGTTCTTCATCCGGGTGGTGTCCACCCCGCATCCGAAGTTGAAGTAGTCGAGCTGCTCCGCCGAGAAGTCGCGCATCAGCGATCCCATCACCGCCTTGCCGGTGGTGCGGAACAGGGCCATGGGCACCGGCAGCTCCACGCGGCCGGCTCGGCGGATGGCCTGCGACAGCATGATGATGCCGTCGGCCGCGATGTTGAAGGTGCCCGCGGGGCCGGCCAACGTGGCGCGTTCGAGTGCGGAGAGCGCGTCCTCCTCGTGCAGCAACTGCATGCGCGCATCGCGACCGAGGATCGACGGTGTGACCGGCGAGGTGAGGTAGCGCGAGACGGATCCGTTCAGCCGGGGTCCGATCATGGGGGCGTTGCGCAGGATGCTGACGTCGATGTCCGGACGACGACGGCCCAGCCCACGGGCGTAGCCCTCGGTCTCGATGGCGTCGCGGGCGAAGCCGCCCTGCGGACGTGACCGCGCGCCCATCTCCTCGGTGAACTGCGCCGGATCCTTCGCACTGCAGCCGTACACCGCCGTCGACGAGCGCAGCACCACGTGCCGCACCGTCGGCGACTTCTGGCAGACGGCGAACAGCTGCATCGCCCCGAGCACGTTGAGGTCCTTCATCACCGTGCGGCCACCGCCGCTGGGCGGCCGGGACAGCAGCGACGCGTGCACGACGGTGTCGACGCCCGCGCTGCGGATGACCTTGCCGATCAACGGGTTCCGGATGTCCGCCCGCACGAATTCGGCGCGACCCATCCGCCGGATCATGTCCTTGGTGGGTGCCACGGCATCGACGGCGACGACCCGCTCGATCGACGGGTTCTGCGCCAGTCGCATGGTGAGGTATCCGCCCAGGAATCGGCTCGCTCCCGTGACGAGCACGACGCGTGGAGCGTCGCGCCCGGTGTCGTCAGAGCTCACCAGACCCCCTCGGTTTCTCCCGTGGCCACCGCTCGCGCGGCGCCGCACACGCCATGGTGTCACGAACCCCGCGTGCGCGCTCCGGCACGAGAAGAACCGGCACGCGACACCCGCGGGACCGGATACGACAACGCCCGCGAGGTCGGTCGAAACTCGATCCTCACGGGCGGAAGTCGTCGCGATCCCTAGCGGATCACTTACCCAATTTCCTGCGCTGAACGCGGGTGCGGCGAAGCAGCTTGCGGTGCTTCTTCTTCGACATGCGCTTGCGACGCTTCTTGATCACTGAACCCATGCGGGTGTCCTCGCGTTCTTTCGTCTCTGTACAGCTGCACTGCTGATACCGCTGCTGGTGCTGTTCGGTCGTCGGCGGACACGGCAGTGACGGGACTGCGCGCTCACGCGACTCAGCCCCATCATACCCAGCTCACACGACCACCCTCGACCGGCCTCCGCAGCAGCGGCGCACGCCCGAACCGTCCGATTCCGGTGAACCGTGCCGATGCCCTTCCCCGGGCATGCACCGTTCCACGTGGAACAGACGGGACGAGGCGTGCGTCAGCCTGCGTCGAAGTAGGACGTCTCCAGGTAGTCGTGCACCGCCTTCGCATGCACTCGGAACGAACGGCCCACACGAACGGCGGGCAGCTCGCCACCGTGCACCAGGCGGTACACGGTCATCTTGGACACCCTCATCAGTGAGGCAACTTCTGCCACCGTGAGGAACTGGGTTCCGGCCACAGCCGGTTGGCCGTCGTGGGACGAGCTCTTGCTCGACCCGGACGGCTTGTTGACGGATTCCATAAATCCACATACCTCCGGCACGCCCGCGCTGCCGGCTTCCCCTCCGGCAGAACAGACACGCACGTGCTGCAGCGAGCTTAGCGGGACTCGAGTGACAAAAGCGACGGGTGGGGGGACCAATATTTATTCGACCGGTGAACCGAGAGCCGTTCCCCGCGCCTTGGCGGCGTCGATCGCGTCGAGAAGCGCAGCTCGGAAGCCCTTTCGCTCCAGCTGGGCGATGGCCGCCGCCGTGGTGCCGCCGGGAGACGTCACACCGGCGCGGAGCTCCTGCGGTGACTCGTCCGAGCGATCGAGCATCGCCGCGGAGCCCACCATCGTCTGGACGACCAGTGTCGTGGCGGTGTCGCGAGGCAGTCCGAGACCCACGGCGGCGTCGATCATGGCCTCGGCCATGAGGAAGAAGTAGGCGGGTCCGGATCCGGAGACGGCGGTGACCGCGTCGATCTTGTCCTCGGACACGACGGCCGTCTTCCCGACGGTGCCGAGCAGCTTGCGCACCGTCTCGATGTGCTCCGAGCGGGCATGGCGGCCGGGGGCCAGCACGCTCATCGCCTCGCCCACCAACATCGGGGTGTTGGGCATGACACGGACGATCGGGATGCCCGCGGGCAGCTTCGGCTCGTAGCGCGACGCGGTGACGCCGGCGGCCATCGTCACGATGATCTGCTCGCGCTCCCCGTTGAGCTCGGCCTTGGACATCTGGGTGATCACCGAGTCGACGTCGTCGGGCTTCACCGCGACGACGATGACGTCGGCGCCCTCGATCGCGTCGATCACGCTGGTGGTCCGAATGCCGAACTGGGTGGCCACCGCGTCCGCGCGGGCCGGGTACTTCTCCGCCAGCACCACGTTGCCGGTGGGCAACCCGCCCTCGATCAGTCCTGCGATCAACGCCTCACCGATCCGGCCGCCGCCGATCACCGCAATTCTCGTCATGCGCTCAGCGTGCCATGCCGCGGGTGGCGATCGGCAGGGTGTCGCGGTCCCTCGGTCGGGCTCAGGTCGCGAGCGGCACCATGGCCAGCTGTCGGCTCTGCACCACCACGGCACCGGTGGAGTCGACGATGGTGTGGTCCTCCTCGAACCAGGAACCGCCGAGCACGGTGCTCGACGACTTCACGCGCAGCCAGCCGGGTGCCGGGGTGTGACGCAGGTACGTCGTGAGCTGGACCGTCGGAGCCCAGCCGAAGAGGCCGCGATTCATCGTCACGGGCGGGCAGATGTCGCCGGCCATGATGGCGAACAGCGCCGCGGTGACGGGATCGTTCTCGTCGTCGGGCCGCGGCCGGACCCACATGCGGATCTCCGCCGACCCCTGCTCGCCGGTCAGGAAGTGCGCGGCGGTGGGATCGAGACGCATGTCGCAGCCCGTGGCGACGTGGACGACGTCCGCCATCGGGTGACCGGGCGCCACTCGAGCGGCCGAGTCCGGCGGCTCGACGGCCATGTCGAGGACCGACGCCAGGGACGACTCGTGCTCCTGGTGCACGGGCGCTCCGCTGTCCGGCGTGCCGAGCGTGACCACGCTCCGCACCGCGGGACGACCGTTCTGCAGCAACACCGCGTCGACGTGCACCACGCGCCGACCACGCTTGAGCACCGTCGTCTCGACCGTCACCGGGCCGGGATCGGGCGCCGCGAGGTAGCTGGCGCTGACGGCGAGCGGAGTGAGCTCGATCGGGTCGTCGTCCAGCGCGAGACGCTGAGTGGCGGCCGCGGCACAGACACTCATCATGGCGCCGCCGTGCACCTTGGGGCCGATGGTCCACGTCGGGTCGATGCTGCCCTCGAACAGATCCGTGTCGGTGCGATCGAGTGTGGTGAGGGTGCGGAACGGGGCGTCGGTCACTGGTCGCTCGAATCTGTCGTCGGGTGGGGCCGGTCGGGAAGGCCGGAGGCCGGCCGGGTGAGTTGGTCGGGAAGGCCGGAGGCCGGCCGGGTGAGTTGGTCGGGAAGGCCGGAGGCCGGCCGGGTGAGTCGGTCGGGAAGGCCGGTCGGGGCGAAGTGCTGCTGGGCTAGATCGTGGTGCGCGAGGCGGCGCAGGGCGGTGACCACCGGTTCGTAGAGCACCGTCCCGAGGACGGCGAAGCGCACGGCGTCGCGTGGCTCGGTGTGGTCGAGCACCCGCGCCCACTCCCCCTCCGCGATCACGCGGACGGCACGGGCGTACGCGACGACGTCGTCGTCGGATAGCGGGACGCCCGCAGCGTCGGCGGCGGCGAGGGAGTGGTCGAGCTGACGAGCTGCCGAACTGTCGGTCGGGAGATCGGCGGCGGCGTGGCCGAGCCGTTCCAGGATCCGCGAGGTACGCGGCGCCAGACCCGGGTCGAGTCCGTCGTGCCCCGCGTCGTCGAGGTAGGGCGGGAGCGCACCGAGTGCCCGGCTCATCGCGGGATGGACGTCGCCGGTCGCCTCGTCGAGGGCCGCGAGCACCGTCCTGATCCGTCCGAGAGGAAGGGAGGCGCCGGTCAGGGCCTTGATCAACCGGAGGCGGTCGAGGTGCTCGTCGGTGTACTCGGACACCGTCGCCGCGCCGACCCCGGGCATGAGGAGCCCTTCGCGGAGGTAGAACTTGATCGTGGGTCGCGGGACCCCGGATCGTTCGACCAGCTCGGACATGCGCACCGGTCGAACTCTAGACCACAGTGGATAGTGCCACTATCCGAGGGTGCGATCTTCCGAGAGTGCGGACTTCAGAGGTGAGGGACGTCAGAGGTGCTGCCGGGCGAACGCCAACGATCGTTCGAGTGCGGCCGACCGCTCGGTGGCGGTCCGCGCGTTCTGGGTGTTGATCTCGAGCACGGCCTGACCGTCGAAGCCTCGCGCGACCAGCGCCTGGCAGACCTCCGCGACCGGCTGCGTGCCGTCGCCGGGCACGAGGTGTTCGTCGACGGAGGCGCCGCGGCCGTCCGCGAGATGCAGATGCTTGAGCCCGGCGCCCATGCGCTCGGACAGCGCCACGGCATCGAGCCCGGACGTCGCGGTGTGCGAGAAGTCCAGCGTGTAGTGCTGGTGGCCCACGTCGGTCGGGTCGTAGGACGGCGCGAACGCGGTGAACCCGATGCCGGGCTTCCCGCCGCGCTTCTCGAGCCGCTTCACCGAGCCGGTGCCCGCACCGAAGAGCCGGTCCGCACGCATCGGGAACATGTTCTCGACGGCGACGACCATGCCCTCGTTGTCGGACTCGAGCTCGGCGACCTGGTCGGGAAAACCGTCGGCGTAGATGCGTTGCCACCGGAACGGCGGGTGCACCACCACGGTGGATGCGCCGAGCGCCTCGGCAGCGTGGACCGAGCGCACCAGCTTCGAGACCGGATCCGAACCCCACACCCGCTGGGTGATCAGCAGGCACGGTGCGTGCAGCGCCAGAACCGGAACGCCGTACGCGCGGCTGAGCTGCTTGATCGCACCGACGTCCTGGCTGATCGGCTCGGCCCACACCATGAGCTCGATCCCGTCGAAGCCGAGCTCCGCGGCGAAGCGGAACGCGGACTCGGTGTTCTGCGGATAGACCGAGGCCGTGGACAACCCCACCGGAACGTGCCGGCGACCGGGCGTCGTCACGTGGTGCTGAGCATGAAGGCCAGCGGGCCCAGAGTGACGAATCCGCCCACGACCACCGCCAGCAGGATCGACACGATGTCGTCGGTGCGGCGCAGCACACGCACCACGGCCACGAGTCCGACGATGACGAAGAACGCAAGGACCAGAGCGACCCAGGGGAGCATCTCCCACAGTCGCTCGAACCCCTTGAACAGGAGCGCGCCGAGCACGATAGCCACGATGCCCTGGCCGATCAGCGACAACCACTGCTTGACCGGGCTGCGGGACTTCGACGGCGCCACCGGTGCGTCCTCGACGGGTTCCGCATCGGTGGGGGTCGCGGGATCGGCCTCGTCGGCCGTGTCGGTGGCGATCGTGTCCGGGGTCTCGGAATCCTCGGTCACTGCCGGGACGATCGTGGTCACCGCGTCGTTCTCGGCCGTGACCTCGTCGGCGTCGACCTCCGGCTCGGCCGGCGTCGACCGCTGTTGCTCGGGAGTGCCGGGTCGATCGGAAGCGGGACGCTCCTGCGCCGGCCGCTCGGGTGCGAGCGCACGCTCCTCGGTGGAGGCGCGCAGGCGGTCGACCGCCACGGACGGAGCGCCGGAGAACAGCGCGGGTTCGGGCCGAGCGGAACGGGCGGCACCGAACGCAGGGGTCGGGCGGGCCTGCTGCTCACGGCGGCGGTCGTCGATCCGGGGCGTGGACCGTGTGGGCTCGGGTGCCGGGGCGGGCCGCTCGGGCTCGGCGCCGCGGGTCGACTCCTCGGCCTCGGCCTGCCGAGGCTGGTCCTGCGGCGACTCGGTCTCGGGCGACGCGTCGGTCTCGTCGTCGGGCGCCTCGGCCGGGGTCTCGTCGCGGACGATCGGGATCTCGCCGGTCAGCTCGGCGACGGAGATACCGCCGGCCATGCCGCGTCGACGTCGACCGCCACCGGACTGCGTGTCCACCTTGGCGCCGTTGCGCGCGAGCAGTTCCGCCACCGACACCTGTCCGGTGTCGGCCGCGCCACTTCCGTTGTTGTCGTCACTCATGTCTCTCGAGTCTCCACCACATCGCCGAACGTCTCCGTGTCCAGCTTGCGCAGGATCAATCCCTCACGCAGCGCCCACGGACAGATCTCCAACGAATCGATCGACAGCGCGCGCATGCTCGCCTCGGCGACCAGTGCTCCGGCCACCATCTGTCGTGATCGATCCGCGCTCACGCCTTCCAATTCTGCACGGTCCGCCGAGGTCATCCTCGAGATGAACGAGATGACCTGACGCAGACCGTCGGCCGTCAGGGTCCTGACGACACGGGGGCCGGCAGCCGACGGAGCGGCGCCGGTCAATCGAGCCAACGAGCGGAACGTCTTCGACGTTCCCACCGCCCGGTCGGGCAGCCCCGGCTCGAGCAGCTTCTTCGCCGGTTCGACGAGTTCCGCGTCGAGCCAGTCACGCAGCACGGCGACCCGCCGCTTGCCGGGAGGATCCTCGGCCAGCCAGTCGCGCGTCAGTCGGCCGGCCCCGAGGGGAAGCGACATCGCCACGTCCGGGTTCTCGTCGATCCCGGTGCTGAGCTCGAGGGATCCGCCGCCGATGTCGAGGTCGAGGATGCGCCCGGCACTCCAGCCGTACCACCGACGCACGGCCAGGAACGTCAGTCGCGACTCGTCCTCGCCGGAGAGAACCTGCAGGCTCACGCCGGTCTCGTCACGCACTCGGTTCAGCACGGCGGTCGAGTTGCGTGCGTCGCGGACGGCCGACGTGGCGAAGGCCATGAGCTCGCCGCAGCCCGACGATGTGGCGATCGACGAGAAGTCGGCGACCGTCCGCACCAGTCGATCGGAGCCGGACTGGGTGATGTCACCGGCGTCGTCGGTGTTCTCCGCCAGGCGCAGGGCAGCCTTGGTGGAGCTCATCGGTGTCGGGTGACCGCCGCGGTGAGCGTCGACCACGAGCAGATGAACCGTGTTGCTTCCGACGTCGAGCACCCCTAACCGCACAGGGAACACCGTACTGGGTCTAGCGTCGTGGCTTGTGACACGTGCTGAGAAGGCGGGTAGGCCGGAGGCCGGCCGGGCCGCAAAGCAGACGACGAGCGTGGGCGACGAGGCCGGACGGCGGTCGGGCGAGGCCACCGGACGGCCCGCGGACGTGCTAAAACCCGCGGCGACCCACAAACTCGATCCCGCACCCGAGGTGGCGCCGGACTTCCCGCGCGAGTGGGTCGAGTTCGTCGATCCGACCAACCCCGAGCACGTCGTCCGCGCGGATCTGACGTGGTTGCTGTCGAGTTGGACGTGCGTCTTCGGAACCCCCGCGTGCCAGGGAACGGTCCCCGATCGGCCCGACGACGGGTGCTGCTCGCACGGAGCGTTCCTGTCGGACGACGACGACCACGCCAAGCTCGTCGCCTCCGTCGAGATGCTCACGCCGGATGACTGGCAGTTCTTCGACAAGGGACACGGCAAGAAGGGCTTCGTGGAGGTCGACGATCTCGAGGGCGAGCAGGCGCTGCGCACCCGCAAGTACAAGGGTGCGTGCATCTTCCTCAACCGACCGGGCTTCGAGGGCGGCATCGGGTGCGCACTGCACCGGATGGCGCTGCGCACCGGCGTCGAACCTCTCGAGGTGAAGCCCGACGTCTGCTGGCAGCTGCCCATCCGCCGCACCCAGGACTGGGTGACCCGCCCCGACGGTGTCGAGATACTGCAGACCGTCGTCGGCGAGTACGACCGACGCGGCTGGGGTGAGGGCGGCGCCGACCTCAGTTGGTACTGCACCGCCTCCCCCGACGCACACGTCGGCTCGAAGGCGGTCTGGCAGTCATACGCGCCAGAGCTGACGGAGCTGCTCGGCAAGGACGTCTACACCGAACTCGCCGCGCTGTGTCGGCGTCGGCAAGGCTTGGGGTTGATCGCCGTGCACCCCGCGACCCGCGAGGCTCAGCGCACGTAGTCCCATCAATGCCCCGCGAGTACGTCGAAAGTGCCGTGATCTCGGCGCTCGCCGCAGCACTTTCGACGTACTCGCCGGGGCTTGGTCACGCTTCATCCACAGGCACCCCGTCATCCCCACGGCACTGGCGAGTTGCTCGATCGACGCGGCGCCTGTCGGTGCAGCTCGTGACGGTCTGCGCCATGGACCCCACACTCGTCGACGCAATGAGAGCCAACGGCGGCTTCCTGCACACGACCGATCTCCTCCGACGCATGTCCCCGAGCCGCGTGCGGTGGCTGGTGCACACTCGTCAGCTGACCCGCGTACGGCACGGGCTGTACGCGGTCGGAAAGCTCCCTGTTTCGGCGCGACTCGACGCTCTGAGCATCGAGCTCGGAACGCGGGTCGCCGCATCCATGGACACGGCGGCGGCGATACACGGTGTCGATCTCGACCAGACGCAGCAATTACATGTGGTGGAGCCGGACGATCGGCGCATCGAGAGCAGACCAGGGGTGGTGGTGCACCAGCGACGGGGTGCGCCGCTCATGGAGATCGGCACCCGACTCGTCGTGGAGCCCGCCTGGACTGCTGTCGAGGTCGCACGGCAACGTTCTCCCGGTCGCGCGCTCGCCGTTCTCGATGCCGCGGCCCGGGTGGGCTGCGAACCCGGATCGCTGGAACGAGCAGTCGATGCGCAACGGGGGCGGCGGGGCATCGTCGAGGTCCGCCGTCTGGCACCGCTCGTCGACCGAAGATCCGGCTCACCGATGGAGTCGGAGACTTGCCTGGTTCTGCACGACGGCCACCTTCCGGCACCCGAGTTGCAGTGGCCCGTGATGCACGGACTCGGCATCTTCTATCTCGACCTCGCTTGGCCAGCACGACGATTCGCGGTGGAATACGACGGCGACGAATTCCACGGAACGCCCGATAGCGTGCGACGCGACAAGGCGCGCCTTGCACTGCTCGCAGACGAGGGTTGGCGAGTTCTGCAGATCACGTCGGACGATGTACGGCGCGAACCCGATGTCCTGGTCGGTCGTGTCCGCCGGCTACTCGCCGCCTGATACCCCCGCGAGTACGCCGAAAGTGCCGTGATTCAGTCTCCGCCAGCGACGTTTTGGACGTACTCGCCGAAACCGAACGGCCTCACTCCTCGAGCTTGTACCCCAGTCCACGCACCGTGACGAGGTGCACGGGCTTCGCGGGGTCCGTCTCGATCTTCGAGCGCAACCGCTTCACGTGGACGTCCAGCGTCTTCGTGTCGCCCACGTAGTCGGCGCCCCACACGCGGTCGATCAACTGTCCGCGGGTGAGCACTCGACCAGAGTTGCGGAGCAGGTACTCCAACAGGTCGAACTCTTTGAGCGGCAACGTGATCTGCTGCCCGCCGACCATGACGACGTGGCGCTCCACGTCCATGCGTACCGGTCCGGCCTCGAGGATGCTGTTGTCGTCGATCTCCTCGGTGTCGGATCCACGGCGCAGGACCGCGCGGATGCGGGCGATGAGTTCGCGCGACGAGTACGGCTTGGTGACGTAGTCGTCGGCACCGAGCTCGAGGCCGACAACCTTGTCGATCTCGCTGTCGCGCGCGGTGACCATGATGACCGGCACACCGGAGCGGCTGCGCAGGTGCTTGCACACGTCGGTGCCGCTCATGCCCGGCAGCATGAGGTCGAGCAGGACGATGTCCGCTCCCACGCGATCGAACTCGGCGAGGGCGGAGGGGCCGTCGCCGACGACGGTCGCGTCGAAACCTTCCTTGCGGAGCAGGAACGCCAGCGGGTCGGCCAACGATTCTTCGTCTTCGACGATGAGCACGCTCGTCATGGGGTGTCCTTCTCGGTCATGACGGCTCGCCGTCGTCTTCGATGTGAGCAGGAATGAGGAGCGTGAAGGTCGAGCCCGTCCCGGGCTTGCTCCACAGCTCGATGCGGCCGTTGTGGTTGGCGGCGACGTGCTTGGCGATGGCCAGTCCCAGACCGGTACCGCCGGTGGCCCGCGACCGCGCCTTGTCGACGCGGAAGAAGCGCTCGAACACGCGCTCCTGGTCCTCCTTGGCGATGCCGATGCCGCGGTCGGTGACCGAGAAGGCCACCATGCTCTGTGGGCCCGTCGCATCGTCGTCACGCAGGGACCGCGTCACCGACACGGGAGACCCCTTCGGGGAGTACGCGATGGCGTTCTCGACGAGGTTGGACAGTGCGGTGACCAGCAAGGTCTGATCGCCGAGCACCTCGAGTCCGCTCGGTCGGTCCGTCGTGACGACGATGCCCGTGGCCTCGGCCTTGAGGGCCGAACGCGAGAGCGCGCTCTTGACCACGGTGTCGACGTCGACGACGTCGAGATCGGGGAGCTTCTCGGCACCCTGCAGCCGGGACAGCGAGATGAGTTCGCTGACCATGTTGCCCAGGCGCGTGGACTCGTCGAGCATCCGCTCACCGAAGCGCTGCACCGACTCGGGATCGTCGCGCGACTGCAGCAGCGCCTCGGCCAGCAGGCTGATGGCGCCGACGGGGGTCTTGAGTTCGTGGCTGACGTTCGCGACGAAGTCCCGCCGCGTGGCCTCCATGCGGACCTGCTCGGAGTCGTCGTCGGCGAACAGGACGACGAACCGGCGATCCTCCTGGGAGAGCAGCTGCGCGTGCCCCTTCACGGCGATGCCGGCGCGCCCGCGGGCGTCGAGAACCGTGAGGTCGACCTCGACGTGGTCACCGGTCTCGAGGACCCTGGTGGCGGCCTTCCAGGCCCGATCGTCGAGCGACCGACCGCGGACGAGACCGAGCTCCTCGGCGCGCGGATTGAACAGCACGACGTCGTGGAACTGGTCGACGACGGCGATACCGCTGTGCGCGGCCAGCACGATGAGGTCGAGGACCTGGGACATCGTCAGCCCGTTGTCGCGGGTCTGACGCAGGACGTGGCGGGAGTTCAGATACGGGATCAGCACTCCACCGACGAGGTACCCACCGAACGCCGCGACGGCGGCGATCAGTACGACGGTCGGAGTGGTCACGGGCCGATCGTACGGTCACACGACCGTGCACCGACGCACGGTGGGCCGGGTTTTCCGGCCGTCACCGCACGTCCGGCGCACGTTCGCACCGCGTTCATCGAGTCGTTACTTCTTGCCCTGGTTCGCCACTGCCGCGGCTCCGGCCGCAGCAGCCTCCGGGTCGAGGTAGGTGCCGCCCGGCACGGTGGGAACGAGCTTGTCGCCCGACTCCGTGAGGTCGTACTGCAGCGGGATGCCGGTGGGGATGTTGAGCCCCGCGATGTCCGCGTCGGAGATGCCGTCGAGGTACTTGACGAGGGCGCGCAGCGAGTTGCCGTGGGCGGCGATCATGACCGTCTTCCCTGCCCGCAGCTCGGGGACGATGACGTCCTCGTAGTACGGAACGAAGCGTTCGACGACGTCCTTCAGGCACTCGGTCAGCGGCACGCTGTCGAGATCGGCGTAGCGCGGATCGGCGTCCTGGCTGTACTCGGAGCCGACCTCGATGGGGGGCGGCGGGGTGTCGTAGCTACGACGCCACAGCATGAACTGCTCGTCGCCGTACTTCTCCTTGGTCGCCGCCTTGTCGAGACCCTGCAGTGCGCCGTAGTGCCGCTCGTTCAGACGCCAGTCGCGGACGACCGGGATCCAGTGCCGATCGGCAGCGTCGAGCGCGAGGTTCGCAGTGCTGATGGCGCGACGCAGAAGCGAGGTGTACAGCACGTCGGGAAGTACACCGGCCTCCTTGATCAGCTCGCCGGCACGCTTCCCCTCCGCCTCACCCTTGGCGGTCAGGCGCACGTCCTGCCATCCGGTGAACTGGTTGGACGCGTTCCACTCGCTCTCGCCGTGGCGGAGAAGGATCAGGGTTCCGATGCTCATGCCGCCCAGTTTCTCACGATGCCGTCGGCGGGACGACCGGTCGGGCGCGCCGCAGGTCGTGCGGGGTGCGCAGCGGGAACTGCGCTTCCGCCGAGCCGAACCGGCGTGACCGCTAGCCTCTGCTGATGAGAACCCGCTGGACAGTGGCGCTGGCGGCGTGCGCGTGGGTCGCGTGCGCGCCGACCGCCACGGCCGATCCGCTGCCCGTCGACTACAACTTCTTCAGTGGCTTCCCGGCGGAGATCGCGAACCCGGGCGGATCGCTGCCCGGAACCAACGACTTCTCGTGCGCGCCGACGGCGGAGTACCCGAATCCGGTGATCCTGGTGCACGGCACGGGGACCGGGCAGCAGACAGGGTGGGGCGTGTACGCGCCGCTGCTGAAGAACGAGGGGTACTGCGTCTTCGCTCCGACGTACGGTGCGCTGCCGGGTGCGTGGCCGATCAGCGCGATCGGTGGCCTCGGGCCGGTTCCCGAGAAGGGAGCACAGTTCGCGGCGTTCGTCGACGAGGTGCTGTCCGCGACGGGCGCCGAGAAGGTCGACATCGTCGGACACTCGCAGGGCACGGTGCTGCCCAACTACTACGCGCAGGTGCTCGGCGGAGCGGACGACATCGACAGGTACGTCTCGCTGGCCCCGCTGTGGAAGGGGTCGGGCCCGTCGCAGTTCGCGTGGCCCGACGCGTCGTACCGCTACGCGCCGGGCATCACGTACACCAACATCATGACGCGGTACGACGAGGTGGTCGTGCCGTACACGGACGGCTACGTCGAGGCTCCGAACGCGACCAACATCGTCGTACAGGACACGTGCGACGTCGACTTCTCCGAGCATGCCGGCATCGTCGGGTCGCCGAGGGCCGCGGCGTTCGTGCTGAACGCTCTCGACCCCGCGCACCCGCGACCCGTGCCCTGCGAGTTCGTCCCGCCCTTCACCGGCTAGCGCGCACCGTCCCACACCGTGCGGGTGTCGGGCCGCGGGTCGTTCACCACGGCCGACTCCGTCCCGAACATCTTCACCGTGCGCTCGGACCCGTACTGCGCCCAGCCGGGATCGCCGTCGCGCACGAAGTCGACCCAGACGCGGTGCATCTCGTCGGCGACCGCCTGCGGCGGGTTCGGCCCCGTGATGCGGGCGGTCTCGGGCTTGCCCAGCATGTCGAAGACGAACGGGATCTCGAGCGCGTGGCACGCGCCGAGGTTCCCGTCGAACAGCGGTGAGCGCCAGGTGAACTCGTAGACGTGGGCCGGGTGCACCTCGGCGACGCGCACGGCGGGGATGCGGAAGAACCAGTCGGTCATGACCGAAATCATGAGTTCGCCGGGCGAGGCGTCCGGATACCGATCGCGGTACGTGTCCAGCACCGACGGGTCCAGTCGATACCCGGCGAGCACCGTCCGCAGGTAGTCCTCGGTGATGTGCGGAACGATGCCGGCGGGCACGAGGAAGAACGCGTGCTCCTCACTGGTGGTGCCGAGCAGGAGTTCGACGTCGGCGCCTGCACCGTCGGCGATGCGCGAATACGGCAGCGCAGGAACGACATCACCGTCGATGCACGGCTCGAACGCCATCATGTTCAGTGCCACCTCACCCCACGCGCCGCTCGACGCCTCCGCGGCGATGCGATCGGACAGGGTGCGCTGGGCGTCGACGAGGGCGTCGACGGGTACCGAGCCGAGCCCCTCCACCGTCGCCGGAACGCCGAGGGCCGACGCCAGCGCGGCCGAGACGGTGCCCGCGGTCTCCGCCGAGATGACGTGATGGCCGGCGCCGCTCTGCAGGACCGCGCGGTGGAACAGCCCCTCGGCGCGGGGCATCGACAGCAGCGTGCCGACGCTCATGGCACCCGCGGACTCTCCCGCGACGGTCACCCGCGCCGGGTCGCCGCCGTACGACGCGATGTGGTCCCGGACCCATTCGAGCGCCGCGACCTGGTCCAGCAGACCACGATTGGCGGGAGCGCCCTCGATCTGCGCGAAGCCGTCCACGCCGAGCCGGTAGTTGATCACCACGGCGACGACGCCGTCCCGCGCGAAGGCGGTGCCGTCGTAGGCGGGTACTGCGTTGCTGCCGTTCACGAAGGCGCCGCCGTGGATCCACACGAACACGGGCGCGGAGCCGGCGACGTCCGGCGAGTACACGGCGACGTTCAGGCACTCCTCGCCGGGCACCACGGGCTCGCTGAGGATCTCGCTGGTGGGCGGCCGGTACCCGACCTTCGGGACGGTGGCGCCGTGCTCGAGGGCGTCGCGCGTGCCGAACCACCGCGGCGGCGCGGTCGGCGCTTGGAATCGGTGCGGTCCGAACGGCGCCTCGGCATAGGGAACTCCGAGGAACGAGGCGATGCCGTTGTCGGTGCGACCGCGCACCTGGCCCTGGGGTGTATCGACGGTGATCGTGTCCATGGCTCATGAGTACCACCCCGAGTGCCCCCACACCCCTCACATGACGCGAACACCCTCTCCAGCACGCTGGAGAGGGTGTTCGGGTGGTACGGGGAGTGTCAGCCGGCGGCAGGCTCGGCCGCGCGCAGATCCTTGCGCAGGATCTTGCCGGACGCCGACTTCGGCACCGTGTCGATGAACTGCACGCGGCGAACCTTCTTGTGCGGCGACACCTTCTCGGACACGAACGTCATGACGTCGTCCTCGGTGAGCTCGGCGCCCTGCTGCAGCACGACGAACGCCTTCGGTACCTCTTCGCCCTCGTCGTCGAGCACGCCGATGACGGCCGCGTCGGCGATCTGCGGGTGCGTGAGCAGCAGCGACTCGAGCTCGGCGGGCGGCACCTGGTAGCCCTTGTACTTGATCAGCTCCTTGAGCCGGTCCACGATGCTGACGCACCCACGACCGTCGACGACGGCGATGTCGCCGGTGTGCAGGTACCCGTCCGCGTCGAGCGTCTCGGCCGTCGCAGCGTCGTTGTTCAGGTATCCGGCCATGACGTTCGGGCCCTTGATCCACAGCTCACCGGGCTCGCTGACCTTGTCCGAGCCGGGCTCCGGGTAGGCCACCTCCTCGCCGGTGGCCGGATCGACGAGCTTGTTCTCCGAGTTGGCGACGGCGGTGCCGCAGCTGCTCAGCGGCATGTCGTCACCGTCGAACGGGATGGCGTGCGAGACGGGGCTCAGCTCGCTCATGCCGTAACCCTGACGCACCTTGGTCTTCAGTCGCTTCGCGACGGCGTTGCCCAGGTTCTCGTCGAGGGCGGCAGCACCGGAGAACACCATCCGCACGCTGGAGATGTCGTACTGGTCCACCATCGGGTGCTTGGCCAGTGCGACGGCGACGGGCGGCGCGATGAAGAGGTAGGTGATCTTCTTCTCGGTGGTGAGGCTCAGGAACTGTTCGAGATCGAAGCGCGGCATCGTGACCAGCGACGCGCGCACCTTGAGGCCGAGGTTGAGCAGCACGGTCATGCCGTAGATGTGGAAGAACGGCAGCACGGCGAGCAGGACGTCGTCCCGGTTCGCGCCCATGCGCGGCTCGATCTGCGACACGTTGGCCACCAGGTTGCGGTGCGTGAGCATGACGCCCTTCGGCCGTCCCGTGGTGCCCGAGGAGTAGGGCAGCACCGCGAGGTGGGTCGACGGGTCGAAGCTGACGTCGGGCGCCTGTGCACCCTCGGTGAGGAGGTCACGCAGCGATTCGTGGCCCTCCGCGCCGTCGAGCACGACGATGCGATCGGCCGACAGACCGACCTGCTCCGCAGCGGCCTTCGCCTGCGGGAGCAGCGGCGAGACCGTGAAGATCATGGTCGCGGACGAGTCCGTGAGCTGCTTCGCGATGTCCTCGGCGTTGTACAGAGCATTGATCGTCGTGGCGATCGCACCGGCGCGCAGGATGCCGTGGAACACCGACGCGAACGCCGGCACGTTGGGCGAGTGCACCGCGACCACGTCGCCGACCTTCACTCCGCGCGAGGCGAGTGCGCCTGCGACACCGTTGATCTGACCGACGAGAGTGCGGTAGTCGGTGACGGCGCCGCTCGGGCCGTCGATCAGGGCGGGGCGCGCGAGGTCGTCCTCGGTCAGGTCACCGAAGAGGAACTCGTAGACGCTCTGCTCGGGAATCTCGACGTCGGGGTACGGGCTGCGGAAACTCATGGAACTCCTCGTGGCAGAGCAGGGACTTGGCACAGCAGGGGCAGAAAGGCAACCTTAATGTGTCGGGCAGTCACATAAACATCCATCGGACGCTCCGGGTGACAGCCATCACACGAAAGAGAGTACCTGCACGGTGTCCGAATCAGTCCCGGTCGTCGTCGTCCGCTCGGTCCGCCGACTGCACCCAGGACGTGGGCCCGTCGTCCGGCCTGCCGTTCACCAGATGCTCGAACGCCTTCAGGTTGTTCAGCGACTCGCCGCGCGAGACGCGCCACGCCCACTCGCGGCGGATGGACTCGGCGAAGCCCAGTTCGAGCAACACGTTGAAATCGCCGTCGGCCGCCTCGAGCACCTGCCCGAGGATGCGGTCGATCTCGTCTCCCGTGACCGCGTGCGTCGACATCTTGCCGACGAGGTAGATGTCGCCGATCTTGTCGATCGTGTAGTGCACTCCGTACAGACGACGGTTGCGCCGCAACAAGTATCGGTACACACCCTCGAAGTTCTCGTCGGGCTTGCGGCACACGAAGGCCTCGATGCGCACACCGTGGTTGCCCACGGTCAGCATCGTCGAGGTCTTGAGCTTCTTCTCCCCGGGGAGGTCCACGACGAACTGGGTGTCGGTGGCCCGGGTGTAGTCCAACTCTCGATCGGCCAACACCGAGTCGATCAGTTCCGTCACCTGGTCGATCGTCGTCACAGCGCTCTCACCGGTCCTGTCCGTCGTAGTCGCCACAGACCGCGGGGTCTGCGCGGCGAGAACTCGCCCGTCGGTCTCTCGACACCCGCGGTACGGCCGAATCTCCACGCCGCACGGGCGTAGGTGTCCAGCAACGCGTCCGAGGTGTGTTCCCACGAGAAGTTCTCGGCATGTCGTGAGGCATTCGACGCCATCACGGTGCGCAGACGGTCGTCGGCGAGCAACGACTGCACCGCGGTGGCCCAGTCGGCCGGATCGTGGCCCTGCACCAGCACGCCGGTCTCCCCGTCCCGCACGGCCACACCGAGGCCCCCGACGTCCGCGGCGACCACCGGGACACCGCAGGCCTGAGCCTCGATGGCGACGAGGCCGAACGACTCCGAATAACTCGGCACAGCAACGAGATCCGACGCACGGTAGACGTCCGCCAGCCTGCCCGGCGGTTGCGGCGGCAGGAACGTCACCCGGTCCTCGACACCCAGCTGCCGACTGAGCTCGATGAGGGAGTCCGGCCGTTCCAGACCGGTGCCCGACGGGCCGCCGACCACCAGCACGCGCACGCGCGACGACGGGTCCCGCCGGTGGATCTCGGCGACGGCCGCGACGAGGACGTCCGGCGCCTTGAGGGGTTGGATCCGTCCCACGAAGGTCACGAGAGGGTCGTCGCCGTCCAGACCCAGGGAGCGTCGAGCGGCGGCGCGATCACCCGGCCGGAACATGCCGAGGTCCGCTCCCGGAGCGACGACGTCGATCTTGTCCTCGGCCGCGTCGTACAGATCGACGAGGGCGCGGGCCTCGTCGAGCGTGTTGGCCGTGAGCCGGTCGGCTTCCTCGACTACCTGCTTCTCACCGATGCGGCGCGCTGCCGGTTCCGGCCTGTCCCCCGCGGCCACCGACAGGTTCTTCACCGCGGCGAGCGTGTGTGCGGTGTGCACCAGGGGCACCTTCCACCGGTCGCGGGCGAGCCAGCCGACCTGCCCCGACAACCAGTAGTGCGAGTGGATCATGTCGTAGTGGCCCGGCTCGTGCCGTGCCTCCTCGCGCAGGACACCCGCGGCGAAGGCACAGAGCTGGGTGGGCAGGTCGTGCTTGTCGAGCCCTTCGAACGGGCCGGCCGCGATACTGCGCACCAGCACGCCGGGCGCGGCCTCGACCACGGGTTCGTCGCGGGAGGAGGTGGCGCGGGTGAAGATCTCCACCTCGACTCCGCGGGCCGCCATCTGCACGGCGGTCTGCAGGACGTACACGTTCATACCGCCCGCGTCCCCCGTGCCGGGCTGAGCCAGCGGGGACGTGTGCAGCGACAACACGGCTACCCGATGCGGGCTGTGACGGCGGACCACACACCCAGTGTGCCCTGTCCGATTGCGCCGCAGGCCCCCGCCTACCCGGCCATCCCCCTACGAGCGTGCCGACACATGCGCGGGAACCCGCCGACATTCACAGCGCCGGGAACACGTACGCCACTGCCCCGCGGGAGTCATGGAAACATGTCGGAGGACCCTGCTACCTTCGCACACATGTTCGAACAGGGGTGGGCGACGCAGGATCCGGAGGCCATGGGCCTACCCGGAACGCTCCTCGACGCACCCGTGAACACCCTCCTGTCCACGATGTCCTACGCCTCGGCCGGACTGTCCTATCTCGAATGGACCCGATACCGGGCCGCAGCGGAACTGCACACTCAACTCGTCGTTCCTCACGAGATGTCCGACCACCGCCGGATGGATGCGACGACTCACTGCGCCGCCCGCATCTCGGCCGTCCTGTCCGTCAGCCAGGGCGCCGGAGAAGGCATCCTGACCCGCGCAATTGCACTCCGAGACCGGCTTCCCCGCGTAGCCGAGTGCCTCCGCGACGGCCTCATCGCCCCCAAACACGTCCACACCATCATCGGCCGAACCGACCTCGTCGACGGCACCACGTACGTGCGGGAAGTCGACACCGAGATCGCCGCGGCCCTACAGCGACGCGGCTCGTGGTCGGACAAACGCATGCGGGACATGATCGACCGCATCGTCTACCGCCACGATCCCGACGCCGTCAGGGAACGACGTGTGCTCGCCGAGAACAACCGCAGCTTCTGGATCGACGCGGGACCCGACGGCATGGCATACCTGGGCGCAACCATGACAGCCGACAATGCCGTCGTCGTCGCTACCGCGGTGGAGGAGTTGGCCGGACGCGTGTGTCGCAAGGATCCTCGCAGCAAGGGCGCCCGTTCCAGCGACGCCCTGTTCGCCCTCGCCACCCGCACAGCGTACGAGTGCCAGTGCGACGATCCGGACTGCTCCGCGCCCGGGTGGACCGGTGAGGACGGCCTGCTCACGTCATTCATCGTGCACGTCGTCACGGACTCCACCACCATGGCCGGCGACACCGCCGCCGACGGCAATCCAGGGTTCCTCGTCGGCCACGGCGTCATCTCGCCCGACCACGTCGCCGACCTCGCCGATCGTGCCGACGCCGTCATCCGTCCCGTCTCGACCACCAACCCCGCATCACAGCCCGCCGATCCGTACCGCCCCTCCAGCGCCCTCGACACGTTCGTGCGCATTCGCGACCAGTACTGCACCTGGCCCGGCTGCAACCGTGGGGTGTGGACCGGCGATCTCGACCACATCGCGGAGTACGACCATGAGAATCCCGACGGCGGCGGCCAGACGACCGACGTCAACCTCGGCGGCAAATGCAGGTTCCACCACAACGTGAAGACGTTCGGCGACTTCGTCGACGATCAGTACACCGAGGACGACACGGGACGCGTCGTCTCCACCGTCACCACGCCCGAGGGCCTCGTCGTCCCGGGGCCGGCGCACAACGGATACGACATCCACCCCGGACTCGCCGACGTCACCTTCAAGACGCCCGATCCTCCACCACCGAGTCCGCCCCGCACTCCCCCCAGCAGACGCCGCACACGTCTGGCGGACAAACATGCCCGCCGGAGGAACGAACGCAACCGCAACCGACGGGCCCGCGAAGTCGCCGACACCGACGACCCCCCACCGTTCTGACATGCATCACGTGTGTGGACTAACCCAGAGAGTCGACGAAACCCGCCAGCTCGGACAGGAAGCGGGCCGGGTCCGCGACGAACGGACCGTGATCGACGCCCTCCCACCACGAGGTCGACGCACCGGGCACGACGGAGGCGGTGTGCCGACCCGCGCCGACGTCCACCACCGTGTCCGCCGTGCCGTGCATCACCAGGGTGGGGACGTCCAGCGCCGCCAGCGTCTCGTCGTGTCCCACGTCGCGCCGGAACACCGCGGACCGCACGCGTGGACGCGTCGCCAGGCTGGCGCCGAACAGTGCCTGAGCTGCGGCGCCGTGTCCTTTGCCGGGTCCGGTGAGGGCGTTGCCGAAACTCGCGAGCGCCCTGATGGCCACGCGCGAGTCCTCGCTCATCGCGCCGGGGATCGCCGCACGCATCGCCGTGCCGACGGCGCCGCCGGGTCGGTCCGGACCGATCGCGGTGATCGCCGCGACGAAGACGACACCCGCCACCGCACCGGTGCCGTACACCGACAGGTAGTCGCACAGCACCAGACCGCCGTAGGACCAGCCCAGCAGGACCGCACCCTAGCTTATGCCCTCCTGCTCGAGAACGGCGTGCACGTCCCCGGCCCACAGCGCGGACCGGTCGTAACCGACGTCGGGGGCACCGGACATGCCGTGCCCGCGCAGGTCCACCGCGATGACGCGGTACCGCTCGGACAGGTCGGCGAGGAGGTCGTCGCCCCAGCAGGCTCCGGTCTGGGCCCAGCCGTGCAGCAGCACCAACGGTCGAGCCGAGACGTCTCCCGTGACGCGGTAGACCAGGGATGTTCCGTCGCGCCCGAGCGCCTCTCGTATTGCCATGCCACCAACATATTGGGCGCACGTTGTGGGATCTCAGAAGGGCTCGTGCAGCGGCCTGAGCAGCGTCGACTCGTCGGTAAAGTTCCGTCGTGACCGAAACACACCAGCGCTCCATCTCGCCGAAGACGGGCGAATGGCGTGACCTCAACCGGTACTACTGGCCGTGGGCTCTCATCGCTCCGATGCTTCCGCTCATCTCCGTGGGCATCGTCTTCGGGCTGCAGTGGTGGGCACCGGGAGTGTCACAGGTCGCGTGGTGGTCGGGTCCCCTGTTCCTCTACGTCGTGGTCCCCATCGCGGATCGCATCGTCGTGCCGTTCGACGAGAATCCGCCCGAGGATCTGGTCGAGTCTCTCGAGGCCGACTTCTGGTATCGCGGCTGCGTCTACGCCTACATCCCCATGCAGTTCTTCGGCATCGGGCTGTCGTCCCATCTACTGACGGCCGACGACCTCTCGTGGCTCGGGCTCGAGAACGGCCTGTCACTCGCCTCGAAGATCGGCGTGGCGCTGACCATCGGACTCGTCGGCGGCATCGGCATCAACACGGCGCACGAGCTCGGTCACAAGAAGGTCGAGTACGAACAGTGGCTCTCGCGCATCGTGCTCGCGCAGAGCTTCTACGGGCACTTCTACGTCGAACACAATCGCGGGCATCACGTCCGGGTCGCCACTCCGGAGGATCCGGCGAGCTCGCGTCTCGGTGAGACCCTGTGGCAGTTCTACCCCCGCAGCGTTCTCGGCGGATTCCGTTCCGGGTGGGCACTCGAGCGTGATCGTCTGCACCGCACCGGGAAGCGCACCTTCTCCTTCTCGAACGCGAATCTCACCGCCTGGCTCATGAGCCTCGCCCTGTGGGGTGCGCTGGTCGGCGTGTTCGGTGTCGAACTGCTGCCGTTCCTGGTTCTGCAGGCGGTGTACGGGATCTCGCTGCTCGAGGCCGTCAACTACCTCGAGCACTACGGGCTGCTGCGGCGCACCAAGGAGAACGGACGCTACGAGCGCTGCACTCCGGAACACAGCTGGAACAGCGACTACGCCGTCTCCGACATCTTCCTCTACCACCTGCAACGACACAGCGACCATCACGCCAACCCCACGCGCCGGTACCAGGTGCTGCGGAGCATGCCCGAATCTCCGCAGCTCCCAGCGGGTTACGCGCCACTGATCCTCGTGTCGTACTTCCCGTTCCTGTGGCGGGCGCTGATGGACAAGCGCGTGGTCGCGCACTACGACGGCGACCTCCGGCGCTCCAACATCCAGCCCGCGAAGCGGGAGAAGTACCTCGCGAAGTTCCCCGCGCCGACGCGGTAGCTACTTCTTCCGGCGCCGACTACCGCCGTGCCAGTCCTGCTGCACGCCCGCCTCGTCCTCGCTCACACCGAGAGCCCGCAGCTGGGGTAGCTCCCGCAGACTGCGCTTCAGCTCCGCGAATCCCGGGAACCGTGCCAGTCCCACGACGTGGTCCCACAACTCCACCGCGTCGTCGTCCGACGGGAGCCGGCTGATGACCGGGCCGAAGAACGCCACGCCCTCGGGCGGCTCGACGTGGATGATCGGTGTTCCGACGTCCTTGCCCGTGAGCGACAGCGCCTCGTCTGTCGACGCCTGGATCTCCTCGTCGAACGACGTGTCGTCCAGTGCCCGGACGTGATGCTCGGGCAGGCCGAGGCCGGCGAGGATCGGTGCGAGGAACTCGGCCGTTCCGCGGTGCGCGTGAGCACCGGCCTCGTCGGGCACCGGCTCCGCATCGAAGATCCGCGCGCCGAGCGCGGCGTACAGCGGGCCCATCGCCTCCCGGCCGTGCTCGGCCCGCACGCTCGCGGCAGCCCGGAGCAGCCGGAGCCCCGCAGTGTGTCCCGCCTCGTACTCCGGCGGGAAGTGCGTCGCGTAGTCGATGTGCGCGTTGAGTTGTCGCAGGGAGATGAAGCTCCAGTCGACGGTGTAGTCCCGTTGCGCCTGGACGAGGCGGACCCACCTGCTGGTCATCCAGGCGAACGGGCACACCGGGTCGAAGTAGAACCGGAGATCGGGTGCTGTCATGTCCGCAGTATTCCCCGTGCGATCAGCGCTGAGCGTCGATCTTCCGCATCGTCACCACGGGATCGGCGTAGAGCGAGCCGAGGGACACCGCCGCCGCAGCGTGGTCCTGCACGCGCTTGCCGAAGCTGGTGACCCGCACTCGCCGCGACGTCGCGACCGAACTGGAGGACTCGAACGCGGCCTCGACGCGCTCCATCGCCGCCGGATACGCGGTGAACGCCTGACCGCCCACCTGCACGCTGTCGGGGTTGACGACATCGTGCACCAACGCCAGTGCGCGACCCAGCGCATCGGCGCGGTCGTTCAGAAGTCCCTGTGCCACAGTGGAACCCGTGCGCGCCGCCAGGTACACCGCAGCGATGGAACGCTCCGACTCGTCCAGCAGTCCGGCGCGCTGCGCCGCGGCCACGACGGCCCGATCGCTCACGGTCGCCTCGAGGCATCCCGTACGCCCGCAGTCGCACACGGCGTCCGAGCCGGTCGGTAGATGAGCGATCGACCCCGGGCCGCCCGCGGGGGTGTGCACCCGACCGTCGATGGTCAGCGCCAACCCCGTCATCTCCCGCGCATAGAAGTACAGCGACGTACCCGGCCGGCCGCCGACAGACCCACCGGCCTCCGGCCTTCCCGCATCCTCGGGGGCCGACTCCGTCGCGAGCAGCAACTCCGACGCCGCCATCGCCTCGACGTGGGGCGCCACGGCCACCACGGCGCCGAGCCGCTCGCCCAGGACCGCGCCCACCGGGGCGTCGGACCAGGCGAGGCGAGGGTGATCGACGGTGCCCTTCTGCACGTTCACGCGGCCACCGATGGCGACACCCACGAACAGGATGCGGCGCCGGTGCCACCGTGCGGCGAAGGACGCGGCACTCTCCGCGATGGAGCGCAGTGCGCCGGCGTGCGGGCCGGAGGGTGTGGCGATCTCGACGCCGCCGAGCACGGTGCCGCGCAGGTCGACGGCGACGATGCGCGTGGTGGTCGCGCCGATGTGCACCCCGAGGGTGCACTGCCCCTCGTGGTCCACCTCCACCGGAACGCGGGGACGCCCGACGGCGCCGGACGTGGACAGATCGGCACGCTCACGCAGCAGCCCTGCGGCGATGAGCGCACTGACGTGGCGATTGACGGTGGCGGTGCTGATGCCGGTGGCCGAGACGATGACGTCGCGCGACACGGGGCCGCGCTGCACCACGGCGCGCAGGACGACGGCGGCTGGAGTGTCACTGACGCGCAGTTCGGGCGCGACGACGCGCGCCGGCCTCGGCCGGTGGGGACGTCCGTACGGGGACCGCGTGGCGGAACCCGGCGTACGAGGAGCAGAATTCTGGGCGAGAACGGTGGGGGCAGACATGGGAATCCCTCGAAAGCGAGACGGATGGGCCGGGAGCCTGGGAACGAGGCCGGTCACACCCGATCGTCGGACCTCACATGGAGGTCGTCCGTCGACGCGCGATCAGACTCGTGAGAGACCGCGTCGACAACAGAGTTCGCGAGCGAGAGGCAGACGGGAACCGAGCGCGGCGGTCACATACGTGACCCGCGGTGCGGACTTCCTCGCTGGTGCCATGACCGAAAAGTAGCACCGATGTCGCCGCGCTGCAGAATCGCCTGTTTCGCTCGAGGTGATTCGAAGGGTGGACAACCTGCGACTTCGGCATCACAGTGAGCCCATGAAGACCGTGAAACTGGGCGCGAACATCGGCGCACGCATCGACGACGTGCAGATCGGCGGCGATCTCCCCGACGAGATCGTGCACGAGATCAACGAGGCGCTGCTCGAGCACGAGGTCGTGTTCTTCCGCGGCCAGCATCACGTGGACGAGAAGGCGCAGTACGCGTTCGCCGAGCGACTCGGGATCCCCACCACCCCGCACCCCACGGTCCGGTCGCGTGGAACCCGCACTCTCGCCATCGATTCCACGTACGACAAGGCGGACAGCTGGCACACGGACGTGACGTTCGTCGACCGCGTGCCGAAGGCGTCGATCCTGCGGGCCGTGCACCTGCCCCCGTACGGCGGCACCACCACGTGGGCGTCGGCGACCGCCGGCTACGAGCAGCTGCCGCCCGCGATGAAGGCCCTCGCGGAGTCGCTGTGGGCCGTGCACACCAACATCTACGACTACGCGGCGACCGCTGCCGAGAAGTCCGTCACGTCGACGGCCGAGCGCTACCGCGCGGAGTTCCGCAGCGAGTACTTCGAGGTCGAGCATCCCGTGGTGCGCGTGCATCCCGAGACGGGGAAGCGCGCTATCCTGCTGGGCCACTTCGCCAAGTCGTTCCCGGGCCTCTCCTCCAAGGAGTTCCGCGCACTCTTCGAGCTGCTGCAGGACCGGGTGACCCGCCTGGAGAACAGCATCCGGTGGTCGTGGGAGCTCGGCGACATCGCCATCTGGGACAACCGGTCGACCCAGCACTACGCCGTCTCCGACTACGACGACCAGTACCGCCGCCTCGAGCGCATCACCCTCGCGGGCGACGTTCCCGTCAGCGTGCAGGGCGAGTACTCGCGCGTCGTCGCCGGCGACGCGTCGGGCTACAGCGCGATCGCGAGCTGACGCGATCTAGCCTGGTTCCCATGACCAGCGTTCCGACGACACCGTCGACCCAGACCGACCGCCCCACCGCCGTCGTCACCGGAGCCAGCTCCGGGATCGGCGCCGCCACCGCGCGGACACTCGCCGCCGGCGGCTATCACGTGGTCGTGGGCGCCCGCCGCGTCGACCGCCTCGAGGCACTGGCCGAGGAGATCGACGGCACCGCCCTCGCCCTCGACGTGACCGACGAGGACTCCGTCGCGGCCTTCACCTCGGTGCTGCCGCGTGTGGACGTCCTGGTGAACAACGCGGGCGGCGCGAAGGGCCTCGCCCCGATCCTCGAGGCGGACCTCGACGACTGGCAGTGGATGTGGGAGACCAACGTCGTCGGCACGCTGCGCATGACCAAGGCGCTGCTGCCCAAACTGATCGAGTCCGGCAACGGTCTCGTCGTGACCATCACGTCCATCGCCGCCTTCGAGACGTACGACAACGGCGCCGGGTACACCACGGCCAAGCACGCACAGGGCGTGCTGCACCGGACGCTCCGCGGCGAATTGCTGGGCACGCCCGTGCGTCTGACCGAGATCGCTCCGGGCGCGGTGGAGACGGAGTTCTCCCTCGTCCGCTTCGACGGTGACGAGGAGAAGGCCGCGAAGGTCTACGAGGGCATCGACCCGTTGGTGGCCGCCGACATCGCCGAGGTCATCGGCTTCGTGGCGTCCCGCCCCTCGCACGTGAACCTCGACACCATCGTCGTGCGCCCGCGCGATCAGGCCCCGAACGGCCGTTTCAGCCGCCGGACCTGATTCTCACGCGGCAGCCCAACTCTCACGCGGCAGTCAGGGCGCTCATGCTCTGCCATGTGGGCCAGTCGATCGCCCAGTCGTAGATGTCGCCGTCCGCCGCCGAGAGATCGATGCGCGTGCCGGTGACCTCGACGGGGTCACCGTAGACGGCCATCTGGAAGTACGTCTGCGCATCCTCGGTGGAGAGGTTGATGCAGCCGTTGGTCACGTTGGACGAGCCCTGTACTCCCGTGGTCAGCGGATTGGCGTGGATGAACTCGCCGTTGTTCGAGATGCGGGTGGCCCACCGTTCCCGCACGTTCTCGTAGTACGGCGGGTTGGACATCAGGAAGTCCTCGTACTTCTCGGTGACGACGTGGATGCCGCTGCGCGTGACGTTGCGATCCTCGTTGCCCTCGCCGTAACTCACCGGGATGTCCATGACGGTCTGGCCGTCGCGCACCACCTGCATGCGGTGGCTGGTCGCATCGGCGACGACGACCTGGCTCCGACCGATGGTGAAGTTCACCGTGACGTCCGAGTCGCCGTAGGCGCCGCCGCCGTAGTTCACGCCGTAGAGCTTCGCCGACACGTCGACGGTGGTGCCGGGGGCCCAGTAGTTCTGCGGACGCCAGTGCACGCGGGACCCGCCGTCGTCGGGCAGCCAGGCCCACGAGCCGGCCGTCGGCGGGTTCGTGGTCACCGTCAGCGCCTTCTCGACCGCCTTCTTGTCGACGATCGCGTCGTCGAACTTCAGGATGATCGGCGCCGCGACACCGACCTCCTGGCCGTCACCGATGTTGGTGGAGACCGACGTGATCGACTGCGGTGCCACCGTGCCGAGAGTGCCCTCGACCGGCACCGGCTTGCCGTCGCTGCCGACTGCCGTCCCTGCCCACGTGTAGACCGCGTCGTACCCGAGGGGCTCGGTGACGGTGAACGTCGTCTTCGCCGGGTCCAGCGTTCCCGCGACGGCGCGGCCGTCGGCGGTGGTGAGCGACACGGCCTCGAAGGTGCCGTTCGCGACCGAGACGGAGATCGGAGCGGTGGGTGAGACGTCGGTCGCACCGGCCGCCGGTGCGTAGGTCACCGCCGCCACGGGCGCGGCCTCGGTGGTCGGCGCGGCGCTCTCCGAGGACCCGGGTGTGCCGGAGCACCCCGCGACCAGCGCGATCACGAGTGCCAGCACGGCCAGGACGGCTGCGTACGGTGTTCTCCCCTGCATCTTCACGGGGACGACGTTACCTGTGGCAACAGACCGATCAGTCGAGCGTGCAGTTCACCAGGCGGCACTCGGGGATCAGCGTGATGCCGTACTTCTCCTGCACACCCGCGCGCACGTGCGACGCGAGGGCGGTGACGTCCGCTGCACTCGCGCCGCCCCGGTTGGTGACGGCCAGGACGTGGCGGGTGGAGAGGGTGGCCCGTCCGGTGCCGACGCGCTCGCCGTACCCGCGGGAGAACCCGGCGTGCTCGATGAGCCAGGCAGCACTGAGCTTGATGCCCTTCGGGTCCGTGAACTGCGGCGATCCGAGTGCCTCGGGCGGTACGGACGACACGATCGGGTTCAGGAAGAAGGACCCGACACTCCACGAGTCGTGCTCCGCCTCGTCCCACACCATGCCGCGATCGGTCCGCAGAGCGATCACGGCATCGCGCACCTCGCGCGCCGAGACGCTCTCTCCGATGCGCACGCCGAGCCGCTCGGCGAGCGCCGCGTAACGCACCGGTGCCGACTCGTCGCTGCGTCGGAGCGCGAACGTGACATCCACCACGACGTAGCGATCGGTGTACTTGAAGGCCGACGACCGGTGCGAGCCGAAGCCGCAGCGTGCGTTGTCCCACACCTCGACCTCCCCGCTCTCCCGGTCGAGCACCGTCACCGACTCGAGCCAGTCCGAGGTGGAGGCGCCGTACGCGCCGACGTTCTGCACGGGCGTTCCGCCGGTGCTGCCCGGGATGCCGGAGAGTGCCTCGATGCCGGCGAGCCCGTGATCGAGCGCGGTGCGGACGACCAGATCCCACTCGACTCCGGCGTCCACGTGCATCCTGGTGCCCTCGACCCGGAGCCCGGACGTCGCGACGCGGACGACGGTGCCGTCGAAACCGGCGTCTCCGACCAGCAGGTTCGAGCCGCCGCCGATGACGAGCACCGGAGTTCCGGCCGCGTCGGCGCTGCGTACGGCGTCGACGAGCTCCTGCGAGGTGGTCGCCTCGACGAGACGTCCGACGGGGCCACCGACGTGGATCGTGGTGAGGTCGGCGAAGGACACGGGGCGGTGCGCGGCCGTCGCGGAGCCGGGATCGCCGGTCTCCGGAGCCGTCGCGGACTGGAGGGGACTGCTCGTCACGGGGGTGAACGCTACCCGGCGCTGCCCCCACCTCGTCGTGAGCACCGGGTGTGCACGCCTACCATGGTCACCGAACCAGGTTCCATATTTCGGGAGGATTCACGTGCAGGTCACCAGTGTCGGACACGCGGGATTTCACATCCAGACGTCTGCGGGGTCCATCCTGTGCGATCCGTGGGTCAACCCGGCGTACTTCACGTCCTGGTTCCCGTTCCCCGACAACTCCCAGCTCGACTGGGACGAGCTCGGCAACTGCGACTACCTGTACGTCTCGCATCTGCACAAGGACCACTTCGATCCGAAGCACCTGGCGAAGCACGTCAGCAAGGACGCGGTCGTGCTGCTCCCCGACTACCCGGTGCCGGACCTGCGCACGGAGCTGGAGAAGCTCGGTTTCACCACGTTCTTCGAGACGACCGACTCGGTCAAGCACACGGTGTCCGGCCCCAAGGGCGACCTCGACGTCATGATCGTGGCGCTGCGCGCTCCTGCCGACGGACCCATCGGCGACTCGGGTCTGGTGGTGAGCGACGGTGAGACCACCGCGTTCAACATGAACGACGCCCGGCCGGTCGACCTAGACATGATGACCGAGGCCTTCGGACACATCGACGTCCACATGCTGCAGTACTCCGGCGCCATCTGGTACCCGATGGTCTACGACATGCCGCAGCGCGCCAAGGACGCGTTCGGGACGCAGAAGCGGCAGCGTCAGATGGACCGGTGTCGGCAGTACATCGAGCAGGTCGGCGCCACGTGGGTCATTCCGTCCGCAGGTCCCCCGTGCTTCCTCGACGACGAGCTGCGCTCGCTCAACGACGTCTACGGCGATCCGGCGAACATCTTCCCCGACCAGATGGTGTTCCTCGACCAGATGCGCCGCCACGGCCACGACAAGGGCCTGCTGATGATGCCGGGAACCACGGCGGACTTCTCGGGTTCCGACCTGAACGAGCTGGCGCACCCGCTGCCCACCGACGAGGTGGAGGCCATCTTCACCACCGGCAAGGCCGACTACATCGAGGCGTACGCGCAGCGCCAGGCCGACGTCATCGCGGCCGAGAAGGCATCGTGGGCGACCGCGGCGGGCGAGCCGCTGCTAGGGCCGTTGCGCGCACTGTTCGAGCCGATCATGGCGCAGACCGACCAGATCTCCGACGGCATCGGCTACCCGGTGGAGCTGAATCTGACGGGCAGGCCGGAGGCCGGTCGACCTCCGGTGGCTGCCGACAGAGTGGTGCTCGATTTTCCGAAGCGGATCGTCCGCGAACCGATCCAGGACGAGAAGTTCCGCTACACGTTCGAGATCCCGGCCGAGCTGGTCCGCACGGTGCTGCGGGACGGCGAGTCCGACTGGGTCAACTCGATCTTCTTGTCGACGCGGTTCCGCGCGAAGCGGGTCGGTGGCTACAACGAGTTCCTGTACACGTTCTTCAAGTGCCTCACCGACGAGCGCATCGCCTACGCGGACGGCTGGTTCGCCGAGGCACACGACGACACGGCCACCATCGTCAAGGACGGCTGGGAGATCCAGCGGCGCTGCCCGCATCTCAAGGCGGATCTGTCGAAGTTCGGTGTCATCGAGGGCACCACGCTCACGTGCAATCTGCACGGCTGGGACTGGAACCTCGAGACGGGCAAGTGCCTCACGTCGAAGGGCCACCCGCTGCGGGCAGAGCGCGCCTGACCCGACGGTCAGTCGGCCACACCGAGAACCCGGTAGATGCGCCAGACAGGTTGGTCCGCACCGTCGTTGGGTACCTCGACCACGAGCGACCCGACTTCGGCGCCGTTCTCCCAGATCGTGGGGTAACGGCGATTCAGCGCATCGGACTCGCCGCGGCCACTGTTCGGCACCGTGAGCATCAGCCGCACACCCGCCTCGGCGGGATCGTTGAGAACGGTCGTGAAGTCCTCGTCGGAGGGCACCACGAACTGCTTCGGGTGACGTGACGCCGCGACGATCGCGAAACCGTAGACGGAGTCCACCAGAACCGAACCGTCGGGCAGATCCTGCGCGTCCAGATTGTCGGCCAGGCCTCGCTCCGTCGAGAACGACGCGATGATCCGCTGCGCCTCGTCCGATCTCTGCCGACTCAGCAACTGGCCCAGCGCGTACTGCTGCGGTGACAGCGACGGCTGCAGGAGCACATAGGTGGTCACGGGCAGGGACCCCACGCACAGGATCACCGTGCCCGTCGCCACGATGCGGCGGAACCGGGTGCGATCCGTGGGCGCCTCGGCTCGGCGCCGCGAGTGTGCGAACGTTCCGGGACGGCGGCTCGGGACGGCGCCGCGTGCGGACAGCACCTGGATGCACCCGACGAGTGCCAGCGGGATCGCAGCGATGAAGAAGCGCAGGAACCCGAACGTCGATCCGCCGATGTAGGTGAGTGCCTGGAAAGCGAGAACCGCGCCGAACAAGGCCGGGGCCACGAGGAATTCGAGGTCGCGTCGCCGCCAGGACAGTCCGGCCACGGTCGGCAGCAGCAGCGGAATCGCCGGTCCCAACGCGAGGACGGCAGTGGCCACGTATGCCGCGTTGCCGATCGGGTCCCCGGTGGGCCCACCGGACTGCGCGAGGATCGCCGCGTTGCCGTACGTCGAGGAGAACTGAGCGAACGCCTGCCCGGTGATGATCCAACTGATCGCCGCCCACACCAGGAACGCGATCAGACCCGGCCCCGCCACCAACACCGCATCGAGCGCTGCTTGTCGACGCATCTCCCGCCAGTGCGAACGGCCCCGGCGCCACAGGGTCACGCCGAAGACGAGGAAGGCCGCCGCCGCGATGGCCGCGACCGCGTCGTAGCGCGTGAGATACGCCAGTGCGAGGGCGATTCCGGCGACGAGTAGATCGTGGACGTCGTCGGTGCTGATCCAGCGCAGCAGGCGGCGCGCGGTCCAGCAGAGGAAGAACAGGAAGACGGCCTCGCTCATACCGTTCGCACCGTAGAACACGATCATCGGATTCACCGCGAACACCAGTGTGAGAGCAGTGGTCTGGACGGGACCGCATCCGCGATCCAGACAGATCCCGCGCACCGTCGTCACCGCGCCCGCCATGAACACGGCGGACACCGCGATGCCGGAGAGGTTCCACCGGGTGATGACGGGCAGCAGGTCCGAGAACGCGACCACGGGGAGCTGCAGCAGCGCTGTCAACGGCGTGAAGACGAAGCCGATGGCCGACACGTGCGGATCCCGGCTGTGCAGCACCGCCTGCGCGGCGTACGTCCGGCTGAGGGCATCGCCCAGCAGATACCCGAAGCGCAGCGACAGGACTGCTCCCACGAGCCCGTAGGCGGCGGCGACGCACGTGAACCACCGGAGCGCCGTCGACGGTCCGCGCGCGTTCACTGCGGCGTGTCCTCGGTGAGCGCGGCGTCCTTCGCTGGTGTCGATAGCCCGTGGAAGGTCTTCTCCCAGTAGGACGGATTCCGCAGCAGCTGCCAACATCCCTTCAGTGCAGCGACACTCATCATCACCCAGTAGAGCGGCATGGTGAGGCTCGGGACCAGCAGGTAGGCATTGCCGCTCTCCCGACTCGCGACGAGATACATGTAGATGGTGGCGACGTTGCCAAGTATCAGCGAGACGAGCGAGAAGTAGTAGATGTACGGCGGGAACAGTGCCACGATCACACTCGGCTGACCCAGGATCCAGGCTGCGGTGGTGAACCAGAACACCATGTTGATGCAGGCGGTGACGGGCGTGCCGGCGAGCAGCAGAGTGAACCGATAGGTGCCCACCCAGCCGAGAGCGCGCACGGTCCGGCGCGGACGTCGCATGTGCACCAGCCAGGTCTGCAGATAGCCCTTGTACCAACGGGATCGCTGCCGCACCCAGTTGATGGGATCGCTGTTGGCCTCCTCGAGGGTGGTCGAGTCGAGGACAGCGGTGGAGTATCCGGACGCTGCGATGCGCACACCGAGATCGGCGTCCTCGGTCACGTTGAAACCGTCCCAGGCACCCACCTCGGCGATGACGTCGGCACGCAGATGATTCGACGTGCCACCCAACGGGATCGGCGATCGACTCTTCATGAGACCGGGCAGCAGGTACCCGAACCACAGTGCGTAGTCGGCGGTGAACCAGCCGGTGAGCAGATTCTGAGATCCGTTGTGGAAGGCCAGCTTCGCCTGCACGCACGCCACCGTCGACGGCAGCCTCGCGAAGGCCGCCACGACGCGCCGCAGCTGCAGCGGTTCGGGGAGATCCTCGGCGTCGAAGATCGTCACGATGGTGCCGGTGGCGAAGTGCAGGCCGTAGTTGCAGGCCTTGGGCTTGGTCCGGGGATCACCGGCGGGAACGAGCACGACCTCCACCACCCGACTGACGCCGGCACGCCTGGCCGCCTCGATGGTGACGTCGTCGTCCTCCTCGAGCAACAGGAGGACCTGCAGCTTCTCCGGGGGATAGTCCAGCGCGGTCATGGCGGCGATCAGATCGCCCACCACCTCCGGTTCGTCGTACGCCGGGACGAGAATGGTGTATTCCGGCAGGTCGTCGTCGGGCACGGCGAGCGCCTCGGCGTCGGTGATCGTGACGATGGCCGAGGCGTCGAGACCGCGCACGAAGAGCAGTACCCGGTCCACCATCATCGCGATGTACCCGAGCGTGCAGACGACGCTGACGGCCACGAGTGTGGCGATCGGCGCGAGGACGAGAGCCGCCACGACCACCACGAGGAAGCCCAGCCCGAGGTTGCGCTGCCACGGGACGAACGCCACCGCGGCGGAGGCCAGAGGGTCCCGGCGCGCGAGACCGTCGATCGCGTCCTCCAGTGCGGCGGCGCGGAACTCGGCGGTCTCGGTACCGATCCGCGGCGGTCGCGCCCTACCGATCTCGGCTGTCACCGGGGATCCTCCGCGCCGGCGGGGAACTGGGCGTCGACCAGGGACGCGCCCACCGATGCCAGCAGACCTCGATCGTCGAAGTCGGGGTCGTCGTCCCCGACGATGGTGTTGCCTCGCAGGAAGACCGCGAACACCGCCGAGAGGTTCGATGCCATGGACGGGGTGGGTTCGGGGAACTCCGCGCCCGGCTCGTGGTTGTCCACGCTGATCGCGGTGATCCGCTGGAAGACACCGTCGCGCACCCAGTCGAAGACGAGCTTGGTCCAGGTGAGCAGCAGCGTGTCGTCCACCGAGGTGTAGAGCGAGGCCGTCACGCCGTGCCCGAGCTCGACGGGCAGCGCCGTGCTGGTGCGCGTGCTCGCCAGGCGGTAGAGCGTCCGCTCCGGGTAGACGGCGAGCGTCGCGGCGTTCGTGGTGGTCAGCGTGTCCACGACGACGGTGCGCGGGCGCCCGCGCACGTCCCACTCCGGCGTCGCCACCGCCGCCTGCAGTTCCTGACGCACGAGGGACGCGCTCTGTCCGAAGTACGACCGGACCCACGGATACGACTCGTCGTCGATGAGCCGCCATCCGGTGGGCACGGCCAGCGCGGCCGCGACGGCTCCGGACGGACCGACCGTGTCCACGGGCGGCGGCGGGGCGGGCAGCGGTCTGGTGACCAGCGCGACCGCGACGACCACGAGCGTGACCACGGCCGATCGTGTGGTCTTCACCGACGGCGCACCGACCGGGCGGCCGAGCACCCGCTTCGACCGTCCGCGCCGAGCGAGGAAATAGAACAGGGTCCCCGTCGAGGCCGCGGCGCCGACGGTCGGGATCAGTTGCAGCGCGACGATGTCGATCGTCGGATCCAGGAACAGCAGCAGCCGCAGCACGGCGGCGCCGACAGCCACGGTGGTGAGGAACCCGAGCGCTGCACGCCCTCGGGTCCGTCCCACCGCGATGGCACCGGCGACTCCCGCGACGAGCACGAGGACCATGCCGTAGGCGAAACGGCTGCCGCCCATCGACACCGCGACGAGACGGTAGAGCACCGGTGACATGGCGAAGGCGAGCAGCAGGATCGGCCAGAAACGACCCACCGGCCGCAGACCGAAGAGCATGATCGCGCCGCTGAGCGTGAACAGCACGACGGCCGCGACGTCGATGTGCAACAGCGCATATTGATCCGAGTACCGCGGGAGCCACAGGGCCTGGACCGCGAGGGACAGCAGTGCACCGATACCGCCCACGATGAGATCGGTCTGGCGGTCGTGGATCGGCAGCTCTCCTTCGCGTCGACGGGCTATCCCCTGCCCCGCGACCACGGCGAGAACGGGGAAGACGAAGACGTAGGCGGTGACGGCGCCGCTGCGCGCCTCCTCGGCGAGACGGATCCAGGTCGGAGCGAACGCGAACCCGACGCACACGACGAGCACCGCCCACCGCAGCGCGAGAGTGCGGACCGGTCGTGTCACGGTGTCTCCGACGGGCCGCCGCTCACGTCGGGTCTCGTCGGCGGCACCTCGTCCTGGCGACCTCGACTTCGCACGTACACGAGCACCGCCGCGCCCACCCCGACGAGCAAGGCGACCAGCCCCGCCACCAGGATCGCCGTGACGCCGGTGGGGGCGGTCGATCCGGCGGCCACCGGCTCCGCCTCCGCCACGTCGGCGGACGACGACAGCGACACCGGTTCCCGCTCGCCTGCACCGAGCACCACGTCGCCGGTCAGGCGATCCCAGCGTGTCGGGTCCTCACCCAGCCAGTTCACCAGGCCGTCGAGTTGGACAGGGTCGGACGCCGTGGCCACGAGCAGGGTCCGGTCGTCGTCGCGGGCCACCTGCACGGAGGCGAACGGTACGTCGCTGTCGACGGTCACCTGAGCGCTGTCGGTCTCACCCGCCGCGTCGCGCAGGGTCAGGATGCTGGTCCCGGTCGTGGCGAGCGGCAAGGTCAGCTCGGAATCGACACCGAGATCGTCGACACCGTCGGGCGCCACCAGCAACCCCGGACCCGAACCGGTCAGCAGCTGCTCCACGGGAACCACGGCCGGCGACAACGCGCGAGCCGACAACCGCTGCAGTCCGGTCAGGAGGGTCGCGGCGCGGACGGTGTTCGGCAGATCCTGCTGCGCCAGTGCGACGTCCACGGTCGGCATGAGCGCCTGCGGGACGGAGGCGAAGCCGCGTGCGTCCGGCGTTCCACCCGAGCTCTCGATCGTCGTACCGCCGTCGACGGTCAGGGTCAGCGACCCGCCCGTGGAGCACGCGTCCCCGTTACCCGAGGTCTGCATGGCGACGTCCAGTGACGTCACCCGGTCGACCAGGTCCGCGGGGACGTCGACCCACTGATCGATTCTCCCGGTGTCGTCGGCGGGCCAGGTGACCAGATCGTTCGAGCCGACGGAGATCCGGAGTGCACCCGCTATCTCCGAGGACAGCGGGGTGTAGTCGCCCAGGACGTGCACACGCAGATTCGACGCCGCCCGTCCCAGGCGCGTCTGATCGACCGGGACGGCCACCGTCACCTCGCCGGACCCCGACGCCGTCAGTGGGCCGAGCGACATGTCGCGGAGAGTCATCGAGTCCGCGGCGAGGGTGGGTTGTTCGCGGGCGGCGCCGGCCGACACTCGGGTCGAGACAGCGAGCGCGGACACGTCGCTGGTCAGCAGCGCGATCTGATCGACGAGGGTGGCCCCGTCACCCGAGACGAACAGCTGCGGCGGTGCGCCGGGAGTCTCGGGGTAGATCAGACGGGCGTCGGGATCGGTGTTCTGCGTGAGCACGACCGATCGCTCGAACAGGCCGTCGGGGGCCGCGACCCCGAGCGCGCTCGCCGGGACGACGGTCACTCGAACGGGCTGCGAACCGTAGAAGTCGACCACCGAGGTGGCCAGGGTGAGTGCGGCGGTGGACTGGTCCGCGGTGGGCTCGTCCGGCACGAAGATCCGCAGTCCGGACAGCACGGGCGGGAGGAAATCGGCCACGACCGTGGGATTCGCGGGCGTTCCGACGACGTCCATCACGGGTTCCTGGAGCCGCACGGTCGACGACTCACGGGAGTCGAGGCAGTAGCCGGCCGACGGCACCACGGTGGTCGCCATCTCGAGGGTCACGGTGTCGTCCACGACGTCGAGACCGGTCAGAGGAACCTCGACCGGGGCGGTGGGCACTCCGGTGGGCAGATCGACCCGCCCCACGATTCGGCCGCGGTGCGTGACGTCCAGCCACCCGCGCTCGAGTCCGGCCGGGACCTCGACGGTGCCCCGCAGCGTGGCGGGAACCGTCCCGGGCGGCACCGGCACGGTGACGACGGCGGATCCGCGCTGACCGGAGAGAGCGATGGAGCCGCCGAGCCCCATCGCTCCGAAGCTCAGAGGCGTCGACACCGGCGCGGGTTCCGAGTCCTCCTGCGCGACGGCCGGACCGGGGGAGGTGAGAAGCAGGGAGACCGCGACGACGGACGCGGCAACGGCGCGTCGACGACTGAGAACCACACGCATCGGCGCAGCACGTCTTTCTCGAGAACGATGGGGAACGGAAACCGCACAGAAGGGCGAATTCGGTCGATCATAAACGAGACCGCCCGTATTCTCGCGCCGGCGCCGTAATGGTTGCCGTACGGAATTCACAGTGTCGCAACGGTATTACGACACGCGCCGAACAACGATACGAACCGTGTGATTCGAGAATGGCAGAAAAGTCGTCGATCGACCCGGTTGTGACACCCCGAACAGGGCGCCCGTCGCGTGCCGCGTCGCCATTTCCGTGGACACGTCCGGAGATACAGTGTCGCAATGTCATCCGCAGGCGCCGTGCTGCGCGCGGCCGTGGTCGTGGTTCTCCTCCTGACGAGTTGCGCACAGGCCGTCCCTTCCGTCGCGGCACCGCCGCAGACCTCGGCGCGCGTCGCGGCATCGGCCGACGGTCTGACACTCGACGGCCGACCCTGGTGGCCGTCCGGATTCAATGCCTATCAACTGGCGACGGACTGGTCGGTCAATCAGGGATGTGGGGCGATGGTCGATCTCGACCGATACTTCGCCGCACTGCCGCCACGCTCCGTCACCCGATTCGACGCCTTCCAGGCACTCGCGATCGACCGCACCACGGGCACGCTGAACTTCGCCCCGCTGGACGCTGTCATGGACGCCGCCCGGACACACGGCCAACTGGTCATACCCGTGCTCGCCGCCCAGGACGGCGCGTGCGAGGACGAGCAGTTCAAGGACCGCTACTGGTACGCGGAAGGGTGGCGGGACGTCGCCGACGCCCGCGCTGTGGTCAGCTTCGAGGAGTGGGTGACGCGGGCGGTCGACCGCTGGCGCGGGGACGCGGCGCTCGCGGCCTGGGAGGTGGTCGGCGAACCGGAACCGGGTGTCTGCGGGGAGTCCTGCGACTGGACCGACCGGACGTGCCCCGCCGACGCCGCGTCGGTGCTGCGTCGTTTCGTCGACGACACCGGGGCGCTGATCCGCTCTCTCGACGACTCCACGCCGATCACGGCCGGTCTGACCGGCGGTGGCCAGTGCGGCACTCAGGGCGACGAGTACCGCGACATCGCCGCGTCGCCGTACGTCGACATCGTCCAATATCACGATTACGGTGCGGACGGCGTGCCGCTTCCCGGTGATCGGTGGAACGGGCTCGAACGCCGTCTCGCACAGGCATCGGAGGTGGGAAAACCGCTGCTGATGGGGGAAATCGGTCAGAACGCAGGATCCTGCTCCTCACTGGATCACCGGGCCGAGAACATCGAGACCAAGGTGTCCGGCCAGCGCGCGGCGGGCACCGCCGGATTCCTGCTCTGGGCGTTCGTTCCCGATCCACGACCGGGCGAGTGCACCTTCGACATCGGCTACGACGATCCGCTCTGGTCGACCGTCACACGACTCGGCTCCGGCTGACCCCCGCTCCCCGCGTCGAGGTCATGACTGTCGAGATCCGGGCTCGAGGTTCGAACGACGTGCCACAGGCTAATCTCAGCTCATGCCACGCAGGTTCGATCACACGGTCCCGTCCACGCTCGCCGCGTCCGACGTCCACGCCGCCCTCACCACCGAGCAGTACTGGACCGATCGGCTCGAGGCCGTCGGCGGCCCCAAGGCACAGCTGAACGACGTGACCGTCGCAGGCGACGACGCGGACAGCCGCACGGTGTCGGTGTCGATGACCCAGGCCATCGCGGAGGAGTTCCTGCCCGGCGCCATCACCAGCATCCGCCCGGGCGATCTGATCATCCACCGGACCGAGTCCTGGGGTTCTCTCGACGCGCAGGGTGCCTCGGGCACCTTCGAGGCCAAGGTCGAGGGCGCCCCGGCGTCCATCACGGGCACCCTGGCACTGCGCTCGAAGGGCTCCGCATCGAGCCTGACGGCGACGGGTCAGGCCGAGGTCAAGGTGCCGATCTTCGGCGGCAAGATCGAGCAGGCGGTCATCGAGCAGGTTCTCGCGCTGATCGACGCCGAGCAGGAGTTCACCGACACCTGGGCGCCGGAGCACCTCTGACTCACCGGTAATCTCATCGACCATGGCACGTCGCATGAACTACTCGGCTCGTCTCCCGTTCACCACAGAGCAGGTGTACGGGGCGCTGACGACGCGTGACTACTGGGACGCGGTGATCGAGGAGCTGCGCAAGTACTCGGAGAACGAGCTCACGCGCTTCGAGGTCACGGCGGACGGTGTCGACGTGGTCATGCGGCACATCATTCCGCGCGACACGCTGCCCGACGTCGCGCAGGCGGTGATGAAGAAGGACATGGTCATCACCCGCAACATCCATCACGACGCGTACTCGGAGACCACCGCCGGGAAGTACGACGCGTCGATTCCCGCCGGCCCGGGCAGCCTCACCGGCACGACGTCCCTCTTCGCCACCGAGGCCGGCTCCACGTTGCGCACCACGTCCGAGGCCAAGGTGTACATCCCCTTCATCGGCGGAAAGCTCGAACAGTTGATGCTCGTCAACCTCGTCGATCTGTGGCGGGGCGAGGGCGAGGTCACGCACGACTGGCTCACGAAGAACGCCTGACCGGCGGGTAGGCCGGAGGCCGGTCGGGATGAGCGGAACGAACTGCTGGGCACTGTGATCTCCCGGATCGGTCCGGAGGGTGTGGTCACTCGCGGGACGACCAACATCAACCGGCTGCGGCGCAGTGATCGCCGACTGGTGCACGATCCCGACGTCCGAGCGTTGCTCCGCGGCGCGACGCGTCCCCTGGTCGTCGACCTGGGCTACGGCGCCAGTCCGGTCACCACTCTGGAGTTGGCCGCGCGGCTGCGCACCGTCCGTGCGGACGTCGCCGTCGTCGGGCTGGAGATCGAGCCGTCCCGCGTCGTCCCCGATCGGGACGGTATCTCCTTCCGCCGCGGCGGCTTCGAACTCGCGGGACTGCGGCCACACCTGGTGCGCGCGTTCAACGTGCTGCGTCAGTATCCCGAGGACGCGGTACCGGGTGCGTGGGCACGCATCACCTCCGCTCTCGCGGACGGCGGCCTCCTCGTCGACGGCACGTGCGACGAACTGGGGCGTCGGGCCACGTGGGTCACCGTGGACGCGTCGGGACCGCGCAGTCTGACCATCGCGTGGGATCCGTTCACGGTGGAGCGGCCGTCGGACATCGCGGAGCGGCTGCCGAAGGTCCTGATCCACCGCAACGTCGCGGGCGAGCGCGTGCACGAGGTGCTGCGGGCGGCCGATCGGGCGTGGGACGTGGCGGCGCCGCTGGCACCGTTCGGACCCCGCGTGCGGTGGCGTGCGGCGCTGACAGCCCTGGCGGCACAGGGACTTCCGGTCACCGTGCCGCGCCGACGACTGCGGGACAACGTGCTCGCATTACCGTGGTCGGCCGTCGCTCCCGCCGAGGACACGCAGTAGCGCGTCGGCCTTGAGGTGCATCTCGTCCACCTCGTCCTGCGGGTCGGACAGCGAGACGACGGCGCCACCCGTTCCCACCGACGCCCGGCCGTCCGCGAGCACCACGGTCCGGATGACGATGGACAGGTCCGCCGCGCCGGTGAGCGAGAACCAGCCCAGCGCACCGGAGTACACGCCGCGCGGCCCGCCCTCGAGGCGGTCGATGATCTCCATCGTGCGGCGCTTCGGGGCGCCGGTCATCGATCCGCCCGGGAACGCCGCGCGCACACAGTCGACGGCCGAGAGCCCCGGGCGCACCCGACCCTCGACCGTCGAGACCAGTTGGTGCACATGGGTGTGGCTCTCCACGTCGAAGAGCACCGGCACGTGCACCGACCCGGGCACGCACACCTGATTCAGGTCGTTGCGGACGAGATCGACGATCATGACGTTCTCGGCGCGGTCCTTCTCGCTCGTCGCCAGGTCGAGGCGCGCGGCCGCGTCCTCCGCCGGCGTGCGCCCGCGAGCCCGAGTTCCCTTGATGGGCTTGGAGTCCACGACGCCCGACGCCGTGATCCGCAGGAAGCGCTCCGGTGACGCGCTGAGTATCGCCAGCCCGGGGAAACGCAGGTACGCCGCGTACGGGGCGGGACTGGCGCGCCGCACCGCGAGGTAGAGGTCGGCGGCGTCGCCGTCGAACGGCACGCTCATCTCGTTGGTCAGACAGATCTCGTAGCTCTCCCCCATCGTGATCTGCTCCAGGCAGTCCGCGATCGCCGCGCGATACGCGCCGTCGTCGTGCCGGGTGTCGGTCACCGACGGCAGCGCGCCGAGGGGGGTGTCGGACACGGCCGGGCGACCGCGCTCCGAGCGGGGCATCGCGGTCACGGCCGCGGCGGTCTCGTCCAACCATCCGAGCGCCGCGGTGTCGTCGCCACCGACGAGTGTGAGGGTGAGCAGATAGGTGCACCGATCGCGGTGGTCGAGTGCGATGAGTCTGTCCGCGAACATCATTCGCGCATCGGCCGTCGGCGACGCATGCGCCGCCGCTCCGCCCGTCTCGGCCTTGAGCTCGTAGCCGAGGTGACCGACGTAGCCGAGGGCGAAGTCGAAGGGCACCGCGGGCACCCGGTCGACGGCCCGCGCCGCGATCTGTTCCCCGAGGTGGTCGAGGAACGACGTGACCGTCTCCTCGGTCGTGCCGTCGGCGGTCGTCGTCGTCACGCACGAGGTGGCGACGTCGTACGACACGTCCTCCGCCAGTGGGCCGTCACCGGGTCCGAGATAGGAGAACCGGGCACTGCCGTCGAGCTCGGCGCTCGAGTCGAGCCAGAACGTGGACCGTCCGCGGAGTGGGCGCGCCACCTCCTCGGGGTCCGGCAGAACGTCGAGACGGCGCACGAGCACCCGGTAGCGGGGGTCGCGCACGACCGGGTCACGCGGCGCCTCGGTCGGCGCGGAGGTGTGGGTGCTCGGGCGGGCGTCCCGCGCGAGGTCGAGAAAGTTGGCGATCACCTGCAGTCCACGTTCCGTGCCGATCGACTCGGGATGGAACTGCACTCCCCACAGCGGCCGTGACCGATGACGCAGCGCCATCATCACCCCGTCGTCGGTCCACGCCGTCGCCTCGAGCTCGTCGGGCAGGGCCGTGACGGTGAGGGAGTGATACCGCACCACGCGCAGGGGCGACGGCAGGCCGGCGAAGAGATCGGTGCCGTCGTGCCGCACGTCGGACATCCGGCCGTGCATGGGCTCGGGTGCCAGATCGACGACGCCACCACAGCTGTCCGCGATGCCCTGATGCCCCAGACACACCCCGAGAAGCGGCAGACCACCGTCCCGGATCACCCTGCTGCTGACGCCCATGTCGGCCGGGCGACTCGGGCGGCCCGGGCCTGGCGAGACGACGACGGCGTCCACCCGGTCCAGCGGGAGGGAGGACCACGGCACGTCGTTGTGCACGACGATGGGGGCGGTGCCGGACACCTGCTCCAGGTACTGGGCCAGGTTGTGGGTGAACGAGTCGTAATTGTCGATCAGCAGCGTGCGCATGAGAGGAACATCCTCTCAGCGCAGCGCCGTCTCCACCCGCTCGGCCACCCGGTCACCGCACTCCACAGCCTGCTCGAAGAGATCGTCGACGACCAGTCGTCCGAGCACCAGACCGTCGGCGACCACTTCGTCGAGGGTGAACTGCGAGATGCCGCCCGCCGCGAGATCCAGCACGGTGCGGACCGGCGTCGTCATGCGGAAGGCACCGGAGAGCTCGATGTCCGCGCCCGTCAGGCGTCCCCGATGGATCGCGAGGCGCTGGTCGTGCGCTCGGGCCGTCCCACTGACCCGGACGTGGACGAACTGCGGGTGCAGGCTGCCCATGCCGTGCAGCTCGGCCGCGCTCTGGTGGGAGATCACCGCGGTGGCGCCCAGCCACACGCACCACTTCGAGTACTCCTCGAGATCGTGGCTCGGCCAGTCCGACAACCGCAGCAGATCGGTCTCGACCCGCGTCCAGGATCCGTCGGCGACGTGCGCCTCGATCTCGCACGGCAGATACCCGGCATCGAGCGCGTGAGCTGCGGTGAAGTACCCGTCCTGTTCGGCGACCACGCCGTCCAGACGTTCCGCCACATCGTCGCCCGCCATGCTCGAAGAGCCTACGTGGTTGTGTCACGCGTCACAGAGAAATGGCGCTGTCGCCGTGCACCCGATCGGCCGGTCCACAGAGGAACCTCAGAGATGTCGTCCACACTGTCTCTCATGACTCACGACACCGCACCCAGACGACGCTCCCGGGTGCCTCTCATCGCCGGAGTGCTGGTCATCGTCGTCATCGCGGCACTCGTCGGCGGCGAGTTCTATGCCCGCAACCGCGTCGAGAACTGCCTCACGACCCAGTTCGAGAGCGAACTCGGCTCACAGATCGACGTCGGCCTCGGCCTGCAGCCCGTCCTGTTCTCCCTCGCAACCGAGAAGTTCTCGTCCGTCGACATCTCGAGCGACGACACGAAGTTCGGGCCCGCACAGGACATGCAGGTCCAGGCGACCGTGAACGACGTCGACCTCACCTCCACGGACACCACGTCCGGTCAGATCGGCAGCAGTTCGGCCGACGTCACGTGGTCGACCGGCGGCATCCTCGCGACCCTGCAGGAGCAGGGCGTCGGCAGCGTCGTGTCCGGTGTGACCAGCGATCCCGCCGCCGGAACGCTGAAGTTCGCCATCGTCGGTGGACTCGCGGAACTCACCGTGAAGCCCGTGGTGCAGGGCGACACGATCGAGGTCCAGACCACGGACGCGTCGATCCTCGGCATCGGCATTCCCACCGACCTCGCGGACAGCGTCGTCTCGGTGCTCACGGACAGCCTGCAGGCGTACCCGCTCGGCATGACGCCGGACGCCCTCGAGGTGACCGACACCGGGATCCACATGACCCTCAGCGGCGGCCAGTACACGATCCCCGCCGCGCAGGGCGGTCAGCAGCAGGTCACCTGCTAGTCGGCGAAGCCGTCCAACACGCTGCGGGTCCCGGACAGGCCCAGTCGGGTGGCGCCGGCCTCGATCATCGCTCGGGCGGTGTCCGCATCGCGGATGCCGCCCGACGCCTTGACACCCAGGCGGCCACCGACGGTGCGGGCCATCAGACTCACTGCCTCCGTCGACGCTCCACCCGCGGGATGGAACCCCGTGGACGTCTTGACATAGTTCGCGCCGGCCCGCTCCGCCGCCCGGCAGCACTCGATCACCGCGCGCTCCCCGTCCGCCGACGCGAGCAGCGCCGCCGACTCGATGATCACCTTCAGGACGGCGTTCTCGCCCATCGCCTCCCGGACGGTGATGATGTCCGCCAGGACGGCGTTGAAGTCACCCTCCACCGCGGCGCCGACGTCGATCACCATGTCGACCTCGCGCGCCCCGTGCTGCACCGCCAGACGCGCCTCCGAACCCTTGATCAACGAGTGGTGCTTTCCGGACGGGAACCCCGCCACCGCGGCGACCACCAGGTCACCCGTGTCACGAACCGGGAGCATCGACGGCGACACGCAGACCGCGAGGACGCCCAGATCCTTCGCCTCCGCGACGAGCGCCCGGACGTCGGCGACCGTCGCCTCGGGCTTGAGCAGAGTGTGATCGACCATGCGGGCGACGTCGGTGCGCGTGAGGGTTGTCATGCGCTCCACCTTTCCAGACGGAGGCCGGTCGGGATCGGTCAGGAAGGGACGGGTGTCAGTGAGACAATGGCGGTCATGCCGCCCGAATCTCCACGTTCCGACTCTCGCCGCTACGTCCTCACCCTGGGCTGCCCCGACCGCACGGGCATCGTCGCGCGCATCTCGACCTTCCTGGCCGATCTCGGGGGCTCGATCGTCGAGGCCGCCTATCACGCCGACGCGGACAGTGGCTGGTTCTTCACCCGTCAGGCCGTCGCGGCCTCGTCGATCGACATCGGAGTCGACGAGCTGCGCGCACGGTTCGCGGCGGTCGCCGCGGAGATCGGCCCGGAATCCGAGTGGTCGCTTCACGATTCCGGAGAGCGCAAGAAGGTCGTGCTCCTGGTGAGCAAGGAGGGACACTGCCTCCACGATCTGCTCGGGCGCGCCGCCGGCGGAGAACTGCCGGCGACCATCGAAGCGGTCATCGGAAACCACCCCGATCTCGAATCCGTCACGCGCGCACACGGTGTGCAGTTCCACCATGTTCCGTTCCCCAAGCACCCCAGCGAGCGCGGGACCTCCTTCGACGCGCTCCGCGACCTCGTCGACGGCTACTCCCCCGACGCGGTGGTGCTGGCGCGCTTCATGCAGGTGCTGCCGGAGTCGTTGTGCGAGCACTGGTCCGGGCGCGCGATCAACATCCACCACAGCTTCCTGCCGTCGTTCGTCGGCGCCCGGCCGTATCACCAGGCGTTCGCACGAGGGGTCAAGCTCATCGGCGCGACGTGCCACTTCGTCACCGCCGAGCTCGATGCCGGACCCATCATCGAGCAGGACGTCATCCGCATCGACCATGCGGACGCGGTCGCCGACATGGTCCGTCAGGGCCGGGACATCGAGAAGATGGTGCTCGCGCGCGGACTGCGCTGGCACCTCGAGGACCGTGTGCTGGTGCACGGCCGCAAGACAGTGGTGTTCGACTAGACGGCTGGTCGTATCAGCCGGCTGGGGTTCGACCCACCACGACGGTCTCGTTGTAGACGAACAGCTTTCCCACCGGACGCGGGAACGGGAACGAGGCGGACGTCGTGCGCTCGATGCCGGCGGCAGCGCAGAGGGCGAGCAGGTCGGCGGCGTCCAACCAGCTCGTGTGCGTCGGGTCGCTGGCGAACCCGACTTCCTGTGGGCACACGATCATGACGACGGAGTCCGGCTGCAGACACGGCAGGTACTCCGTCAGCACCTCACCCTCCGCGCCCGGCGGCAGGTGCTCGAGCAGGTGGGCCATGAGCATGCCGTCGAAGCCCGTGTCGCCGAGGGCGTGGAACTCCTCGGGTGTGTACGCGGTCATGCCCTGCGAGCGGCAGAACTCGACGGACGCGACGTTGTGATCGACACCGACGCTGCCCGCGGGAAGGTTGCGCAGATTCCGGCCGATGCCGCAGCCGACGTCGAGAACGCGCCGCCCAGCGAGATGGCGTCGAATGTTCCACTGATACGGAGCCTGCACGCGCAGAACGCGTTTCCACCGCGCACCCTGCAGCTCGCGCAGCCGCTCGGTGTAGGCGTCCCCTCTGGTGTCGTCGCTCATGCCGGCAGCTCCGCGAGCCGGACCAGCTCGGAGTCGAACTCCGCGATCGATTCCACCGAGCTCATGTGTCCGACACCGTCGAGTTCGAGGAACCGGCCCAGCACTCCGGCGCGGGAGAGTTGATCGGCGAGCTTGCGGGCGTGCACCGGCGGCGTCAGGCGGTCGCGAGTACCGACGATCACCGACGTCGGGACGTCGATGTTCTCCAGCGCGTCGTGAATGTCCAACGCGGACAGCGCCGATCCCCACATGCCCCGCGTTCGAGGGGAGCACTCGCGCACGATGCGTTCGCAGAACGCCACCTGCGCCGGAGTGGACTCGGCGCCCATCGTCACGTACTTCAGAGCACGAGCGGAGAACGGACTCGACGGGATGGGCAGTGCCGATCCGAGCACGCTCGACGCCACCCGCGCCGGCACCTGAGCGACACCGGGTGGCAACGGGATGACAGTGGTCTCGCGGACCAGACTGTCGGTGGCCGTGTTGGCCAGCAATATCGCCTTCACGTAGTGGCGCACCTGCGCGGGATACTGTGCCGCCCAACTCATCACGGACATGCCGCCCATGCTGTGTCCGGCGACGACGGCCTTGGTGTCCGAGTCGACCGTCGCGTCGAGCACCGCGGCGAGATCGTCCCCCAGGACGTCGGCACCGAGTGGCCGGGTCCCCACCTCACTGGCTCCGTGCCCGCGCTGGTCGTACACGACGACGCGGTACCGTCCGGCGAGGTCGTTGATCTGCGGCGCCCAGAAGTCGGCGGAGCAGGTCCATCCGTGACTGAGGACGATCGGGGCGGCGTCCGGGTCGCCGTACTCGCGCACGTGCAGCGCGGCACCGTCCTCGGCGACGACCGTGCGCACCCGTGGGGTGAGCTCCGGACGCGCCAGCAGTACATCGGTGTCCGCCATCCGCGCCGAGGGCGGTGACGCCCGTCGAGTCGCCCGGATCGAGGCTGCACCGGCCACCGCGACCGCGGCCACGGCAGCGGTCACCACTGCACCACGAGTGTTCATCGGTCTCCTGTCCTGCTGCTCGAGCTGGTGCTCGCGCCGTTGCCGTCACTGTCGTCGGTGTCCGCCGTGGCGGCGTCGCCGCTGTCCTCCGTGGCGGCGTCGCCGCTGAGCGCCTTCTCCATCGCGTGCACGATCTCGGCGTCCATGGTCTCGGAGAAGAGCGCCTGCACGGCACGGCTGGCCAGCGGACGCAGGGTGGTGATGAGGTCCGCCATGGCCGAGAGCTCGCTGGGGTCGAGCGTGAACGGATCGGCGCCGCCCGGAACGAACCTGTCGACGACCAGACGCACGAACTGCTGGGACACGCTCGTCAGGTCCTGGTGGACGCGCTCGGTGCGGGACAGGATGTCCGGCAGCGCGAGACCCGCGTCGAACAGCACCTTGGCCGCGCGGACCAGGGCGGGGTTCTCGATGCGGTAGCCGTCCCCGTCGCGGGAGAAGACGTCGAGCGCTTCCGCACGCGTCAGATCGTCGTCGCTGATCCGTCCGTCGAACATGGTGTCGATCTCGTCGCGGGTCAGCCGCGCCGGGTGGTCGACGTTGGCGGCGCCGTCGGGATCCTCGGTGCCCAGGACGTCCTCGACGCGGAGTCCGTACTGCGCCGCGGTGAGGAGTTCGCTGATGGTGACGAAGGTGTAGCCACGGTCGAGCATGCGCGAGATCATCTGCAGCCGAGCGAGGTGCGACTCGTCGTACCAGCCCGTCCGACCCACCTTGCGCGGGGGCGGCAGCAGACCGCGGTCCTGATAGACGCGCACGTTGCGGACGCTCACGCCGGCTTCCCTGGCGAGGTCGTCGATCCGGTACTCGGTCAGGCCGACTCGGCGGAGATCCCGGGGATCACGCGAGCGAGCATCGTCGAGTGGGGAGTCCGGCACCCTCAGACCTTAACCCTGCCGCCCTCCCGCACCAGTACCTATTGATTTTCGATAGATCCTGACCGATACTCGATGCATGATCACGGAAAGACGCGTCGTCGCGACACTCAGGGTGTTCCTCGCCGGCCTGTTCGCCCTGCTCGTCCTGTTCCAGGTCATGGCGCTGCCGGGACAGTTCGCGCACATGGCCCGCGAGAACCCGGAATCCGCGTACCTCCGATGGCCCCTCACCGCGCTCACCATCTTCTGGGTGGTGTGCGTGCAGATCGTCGTCATCGCCACCTGGAAGCTGCTCACTCTCGTCCGCCGGGATCGCATCTTCTCCGGTGCCGCGTTCGTGTGGGTCGACGCGATCGTCCGCGCGATCGTGGCCGCCGGTGTGTCGCTCGGTGTCGTGTTCCTCGTCGTCGGGTTCCGCGCGGACGATCCGGGGCCCGTGCTCCTGCTGTTCCTGCTCTGCATGATCGTCGGCGTCGCCGCACTGCTGATGATGGTCATGCGTGCCCTGCTGCGGAAGGCGAGCGACCTGCGCGCCGACCTCGAGGGCGTCATCTGATGCCCATCGTCGTCCGCATCGACGTGGAGCTGGCCAAGCGCAAGATGAGCGTCGGCGAGTTCGCCGAGCGCGTCGGACTGACCCCGGCCAACGTCGCCGTACTCAAGAACGGGCGGGCCCGCGCGGTGCGGTTCAGCACCCTGGAGACCATGTGCCGGGTGCTGGAGTGCCAGCCGGGTGACCTGCTCGAATGGGTGGACGACGAGACATGATGCGGGTGCCCTAACTTATCGGTACGGCCCGGCGAACATGATCGCGCCGGGTGCCCTACACTTCCGTCATGGTCGACCGCATCGGAACTCTTCTACCCACATCCGGAGGCATCACTCCCGTCCGGCTGTTCACGCTGCTCGGCCCCGCGTTCGTCGCCGCCATCGCCTACGTCGACCCGGGCAACGTCGCCGCGAATCTCACCGCGGGCGCGCGCTACGGCTACCTCCTCGTGTGGGTACTCGTGGCCGCCAATGCGATGGCGGTACTGATCCAGTACCTCTCGGCCAAGCTGGGCCTGGTCTCCGGACGATCACTGCCGGAGATGCTCGGCGACCGCATGCGTCCCTGGCCCCGCCGGGCTTTCTGGGTGCAGGCCGAGGCCGTGGCGATCGCGACGGACCTCGCCGAGGTGATCGGCGGCGCCATCGCGCTCAACCTCCTGTTCGGCGTTCCGCTCTTCGTCGGCGGTCTCATCACCGGCGTCGTGTCGATGGTGATCCTGGCCGTCCAGTCACGGCGGGGTCAGCGCACCTTCGAGTTCGTCGTCATCGGCATGCTCGCCATCATCACGATCGGCTTCCTCACCGGCCTGCTGTTCACCGACATCGACGCGGGCGGTGTCGCCGGCGGTCTCGTACCGGGGTTCGACGGCTCCGGATCGGTCCTGCTCGCGGCCAGCATGCTGGGCGCGACGGTCATGCCGCACGCCATCTACCTGCACTCCGCGCTCGCCCGCGACCGCCACGGCGTCGAGAAGGACTCCGGCAAGCTCGACCGCCTGCTGCGCGCGACCAAGTGGGACGTCACGTTCGCGCTCATCATCGCCGGCAGCGTCAACATCGGCATGCTGCTGCTCGCCGCATCGGCGTTCCGCGGCGAGGAGGGCACCGACACCATCGACGGCGCGCACGCGGCCATCGAGAACAATCTCGGGCCCGCGGTCGCCGCGATCTTCGCCGTCGGCCTGCTCGCCTCGGGTCTCGCGTCGACCTCGGTGGGCTGCGCCGCCGGTGCCGAGATCATGAAGGGACTGCTGCAGAAGCGGATCCCGATCCAGGTGCGCCGCGTCGTCACGTTGATTCCCGCGCTGGTGGTCCTGGGTATCGGCGTCGATCCGACGCTGGCGCTGGTGCTGAGTCAGGTGGTGCTGAGCCTGTGCATTCCGTTCGCGCTGATCCCGCTGGTGCGCATGACCTCCAGCAGCGCGGTGATGGGCGCCCGCATCAACTCACGGACCACCGTGGTCCTTGCCGTCGTCACCACCGGCCTGATCGTGGCGCTCAACGCGGCACTGCTCTGGCTCACGGTCACCGGCCAGGGGTAGCTACCAGCGCGGTCCGCGCTGGATGTCGTCGACCTTGGGCCGCACGTCCACGAGGTACACACCGATGGCGACGACGGCGATGATGCCGACGAAGCCCACCACCGGGAAGACGAGCAGGATCAGCAGCGCGACCGCGAGAATGGCCACCCACCCCGGCTTGTTCAGCTTGTCCGCGGCGGTGAAGGCGTCGGGGCGCTGGCGGATGGCGTGGAAGAGCGCGAACGCCACACCCACCAGAGCGATGAGTTGCAGGATGTTCATGATCGCGCTGGTCGCGCTGTACGCCATGGGCATGCGGTCATCCTAAACGACACCGACCCCCGCGCTTCGTCAGCGCGGGGGTCGGAATTGTCGCGATCGACTAGCTGGTCGACTTCTTGGCCGGAGCCTTCTTGGCCGGGGTGGCCTTCTTGGCGGGGGCGGGAGTCGAGGCCTTGGCCGGGGTGGCCTTGGCGGGAGCCGACTTCGTGGCCGGGGTCTTCTTGATGGGCGAGCCCGCGTTGTTGCGCGTCTTGCCCTCGACCGTGCCGGCTGCACCCGAGGCGCGATCCGACGCCTTCTGGCCTGCGGTCTTCGCCTTCTGGCCGAGCTCGTCGATCTTCTCGCTCAGCTCGTCGGCAGCCTCGTCGACATTGTCGACGGCGTCCTCGGCGCCTTCCTTGATCGCGTCGGTGGCCTCGTCGGCACCTTCCTGCACACGATCGGACGCGCGGCCCGCGAGGGCTGCGGCGCGCTCACCGACGGCGCGGGTCTGCGAGGCGACGGTGCCGAGGGTCTGCTCGGTGAGGTCGACAGCGTCGTTGGCGACGGCGTTGGCGCGCTCGAGACCGTCCTCGACCGCCGGGTTCTTGCGGATGCGCTCGACCGTCTCCTCGCCGCGCTCGGCGAGTGCGGTGTAGAGGTCCGACGCCACCTTGAGGTAGGCCTCGGCGACCTTGCGGAGCTCCTCGGGGGTGAAACGCTCGCGGAGATCGGCGATCTCGTCCGGCAGCTCCTGCGGCAGCGCGTTCAGGCGTCCGCGGAGCGTCTCGACGCTCTCGGTGACGTCTTCCTGCAGGTCGGCGAGGCGGGCGCGGGCGGTGTCGACGCGGTCGTTGACGTCGGCCTGCGTGCTCTCGGCGCGGTGGCGGACCTGGGCGACGACGTCGGCCACGGCCTGGACCACGGCATCACCGGCGCCGACGGCGGCGAACAGCGGGGTCTTGACGGTGTCGAACTTCGGGTCGGTCATGTGTGAACTCCTGATGTCGTTTCGTGGTTGATCTCTGATCGCAGCGTGGGGGTGCCGGTCTCGTTCTCGCGGCGGAACGAGTAGTAGATCTCGAGGAGCACCTGCTTCTGACGCTCCGTGATGGAGTCGTCACCGTGCACCGCGTCGATGATGGGACTGTGCGGCCGTTCCTCGAGCAGACCGGCTTGCACGTACAGGACCTCCGAGGACACACGAAGACCCTTGGCGATCTGACTCAGAACCTCTGCCGACGGCTTGCGCAGGCCCCGCTCGATCTGGCTGAGGTAGGGATTGCTGACGCCGGCGGAGAGTGCGAGTTGCCGCAGGGACACCTGGGCCGACTCTCGCTGTGCCCGAATGAAACTCCCGATGTCCTGTGTCGCCGTGCTGACGACGCGGGCGGCGAGATCTCCGGCTGCCGACACCACTGTGGTGTCGTCGCCTTCCTTCTCCTCGGATGCCATCTCGAACACTCCTGACTCATGTCGAATGCGCCTCGCCAACGACGATAACCAAGGGTGCTAGCAATTGCAAGCACTGTGCTAGCACCCACACCCGAGGGCACGCGGTGGTGGTGTCGACCAGCCACACACCCTGCTCGGCGCTGCGCACCCCGACCAGTCGGCGGAAAGGGGTGGGCACCTCACGCACCCCGTGCACGGCCGCGGCGGCTACCCGAACAACAGGTGCGAGATCGAATAGATCGCCAGACCCGCGAGCGAGCCGACCACCGTGCCGTTGATGCGGATGAACTGCAGGTCCCGTCCCACCTGCAGCTCGATCTTGCGGCTGGCCTCGTCGGCGTCCCATCGGGCGACGGTGTCGGTGATGACGGTGGTGATCTCGTCGGTGTAGTTCTCGACGATGTAGCGCACGCCGGCCATCAGCCAGCCGTCCGCCTTGCCGCGCATCGCGTCGTCGTCGCGCAGGCGGAGCCCGAACTTCTGCACGTTCTCGCTGATCTTGGCGCGCAGGGTGCTCTTCGGGTCGTCCACCGAGTCGACGATGAGCCGCTTGGCCACCTTCCACGATGCCGCCGCGAGGCCGGTGACCTCGTCGCGGCCCATGATCTCCGACTTGATCGACTCGGCCTTGGCGATGGTGTCGGGGTCGTTCTGCAGGTCGTCGGCGAAGTCGGTGAGGAACTTGTCGGCCGCGAGCCGCAACTCGTGCTGCGGGTTCGACCGGACCTTCCACGTGAACTCCACGAGTTCGCGGTGGATGCGTTCTCCGAGAAGCACATCGACGAACTTCGGCGACCAGGACGGAGAGTCCCTCGACACGATCCGGTCGATGGTCGGCAGGCTGTTCTGGGCCCATTCGTGTGCGCGCTCGGCGAGCAGGTCGATCAGTGGCTTCTGCCGGTTGTCCTCGAGCAGCGAGCCCAGGACGCGTCCGATCGGCGGCCCCCACTGCGGATCACCGAGGCGCTTGACGATGGTGTTGTCGATGACCTGCTGGATGTCCTCGTCGTCGAGCACGTCGAGGAAGCCGCGCAGCACGGTCGCCGTCTCCTCCGCGACACGGTCGGCGTGGGCCGGGTCGGCGAGCCAGGTGCCGAGGCGCAGCGGGATGCGCGCGGACTCGACCTTCTGCGACACGACGTCGACGGCGAGGAAGTTCTGCCCGACGAACGATCCGAGGCTGGTGCCGAGCTGGTCCTTCTTCCGCTTGATGATCGCGGTGTGCGGGATCTTCAGACCCATGGGGTGCTTGAAGAGAGCGGTGACGGCGAACCAGTCGGCGAGCGCGCCGACCATGCCCGCCTCCGACGCCGCCCGGACGAAACCGACCCAGCCGCCGGCGCCGCGGGACTCCTGCCACCGGCAGAAGAGATAGACGATGGAGGCGAACACCAGGAAGCCGGTGGCGACGATCTTCATCTTGCGGAGGTCGCGTCGTTTGACGTCCTCGTCGAATGTCATGAGCTGCACCGACTCCATTGTGCAGGGTCGGCGCGCGACTCGTGCCCCGACCGGCGACGACGTCTCGCCCGGACGCGGGTCCGACGGCGCCGGGCACTACTGTTGGAGTGGGCGACGTGACATGCGCCGCCGCACACGAGTGCGCCAGAAGCGCAGTCGGACATCGGGACGGAGTACACGCGCGTGGCGAGCAGATCGGCAGCGAGGAAGAGCGACGGGGACACCGCCGACCAGGACGCCGACGAGACCGGGGCCCGGAAGACCGGGCGAACCCGTTCCGCCAGGGCCGAGACGGTGAAGCCGGATTCCGACGACACCGCGACCGACGCCCGCACGGACAAGCCGGACGGCCGCAAGCGACGCTGGCGCGAGCACAAGATCGCCCGTCGCGAGGAACTGGTGGACGGCACTCTCGCCGCCATCCGGCTGCGCGGCCGCAACATCGGCATGGACGAGATCGCCACCGAGATCGGTATCTCGAAGACCGTCCTGTACCGCTACTTCCACGACAAGAACGATCTGACCAACGCGACGCTCGAGCGATATGTGGAGACGACTCTCGCACCGCGGATCTACGACGCGATCAGCGTCGAGCTCGACGAGTACAACCTCACCCGCCAGGTGGTCGCCGCGTACGTGGAGACCGTCGCGGACGACCCCGAGGTCTACCTGTACGCGATGTCGAACAGCTCGGGGCCGAACCGCGACGTGGTCGCCGAGTCGGAGCGCATGATCGCCGAACTGCTGGCGACGGTGCTCGGTGAGCGCCTGCGCCGGATGGAGATGGACTCGGGCGGATCGCTGCCCTGGTCGTACGGGATCGTGGGCGGCGTCCAGTTGGCCACGCACTGGTGGATCTCGAACCGGTCGATGTCGGCAGCGGACCTCATCGACTACCTCACCATGATGGTGTGGGGCGGCATCCACGGTGTCGCGGAAGCGGGCGGTTCGCCCTCACGCTTCAACGCGGTCGACCACCCACTCGTCGACGAATAGAGGCGCCTAGCGGTCGTGCTCGTCGTCGAGCGGGACGTCGCGACTCTGCTCGAGCAGGTCCGCGTCGGAGGCGTCGTACGTCACGGCGACCGTGGGCGTGACCGCGTCGGTGTCGTCGTCCCGCACCGTGTCCCGCTCCTGCTCGAGAGCGTCCTCGACGGGAAGTTCCGGGCTCGTGAAATCGGGCATCTGTCGTTCCCTCCCTCGGTGAGTCTGCGTGGGCCGTTCCGAGGTTACCGGCGCTCGACCGGAACCAACACCACGGCCATACCGGCCATACCGATCATGAGGACACCGACCAGGGCTCCCAGGGCGAAGGAGTTCACCGCGGCCGCCACGAAGGCCGCCATCCCGGCGCACAGGGCGACCATCAGGACGATTCCCGCCGTGGTGTGCTCGAAGAGGCAGGTCATCACGGGTGCCTCGGCGGCATCGCCGGCGGTGTCGGGCACGACCGCTCCGGCCGCGTCCACTGTCGGTGTGCTCACTGGTGTTCCCCTCTCCCGCGTCACCTCTCGGTGAACGCAGCGGTGCCTCGATCGGACGTGCTCACCATCCGGTCGAAGGGCAGATACCCGCGCCCGGGCCGATCCAACCCGCCGAGGGTGTGCCGTTTCCCACCACCGGGTGCCGGGTAGATCGGGACAGCCGCATCGCGTCCCGCGACACGGCGAGAACGAGAGAGGTTCACGATGACTGACACCCCGAACACCGACTCCGGGTCGGCCCGCCGCACCGTGGCGTTCCTCGCGACGGACGGTGTCGAGCAGATCGAGCTCACCGCTCCCCGCGAGGCACTCGATCAGGCCGGAGCGACCACGGTGCTGCTCTCGCTGACCCACGGTGAGATCCAGGCCTTCGAGAACGACACCGAACCTGCCGACACCTTCGCCGTCGACCAGTTGGTCGCCGAGGCCTCCGTCGACGACTTCGACGCGCTGGTCCTGCCGGGTGGAACGACCAACCCCGACACGCTGCGCCTCGACACCGACGCGGTGTCGTTCGTCCGCGACTTCGTGAACTCCGGCAAGCCGGTGGGGGTGATCTGCCACGGCCCGTGGACGCTCGTCGAGGCCGACGTCGTACGCGGTCGCACGCTGACCTCGTACCCGAGCGTGCGTACCGACATCAGGAACGCCGGCGGCACGGTGGTGGACGAGGAGGTCGTCGTGGACGGCAACCTGATCTCCAGCCGCAACCCGGACGACATTCCCGCGTTCTGCGAGGCCGTGGTCCAGGCCGTCACCGCTCTCGACGCGGCCGAGTGAGCCGGGGTCAGCCGTTCGACTCGTCGGCCGGCTGATCCTGCGCGGGCGGCGGGAATCCGCCGGTCGCGATCGGTCCCCACGTGTCGATGGCGATCCGGATGATCGACTTGCCCTGCGTCACCATCGCCTGCCGGTACTCGTCCCAGTCGGGGTGCTCGCCCGCGATCGCCCGGTAGTAGTCCACGAGCGGCTCGACGGAGTCGGGCAGGTCGATGACCTCCGCGGTGCCGTCGATCTGCACGTAGGGGCCGTTCCAGTCGTCGGAGTGGATGCAGAGCGTGACGGCCGAGGACCGACGGATGTTCACGGTCTTCGCGCGCTGCGGGTACGTCGAGACGACGATGCGCCCCTGCGCGTCGAGCCCGCAGGTCACGGGTGAGATCTGCAGTCCACCGGACTGCTTCGTGGTGACCAGGGTGGCGTGATGCCGCTCGGCGACGAAGCGATGCAGGGCATCGAGATCGACTCGGTCGGCTGTTGCGTACGTCGGTGCCATGATTCGAGGGTAGGTGCTCGCCCGCCGGGGGCTAGAATCGGTGCCGACAGACGACACTCGGTCCGGACTCACCGGCCACGCGGTTCCGGGGGTGCCGCGGTCGACCTTCCGCCCTCAGGACAGACCGTGACCGTTCCACCTCGTCCCCCCTCGATCGCACCGCCGCCCTCCGCGCTCTCCACCTTCGACGCCGCGGGCGCGGCCGTCGTCGCGTATCTCGACAGCATCGTTCCCGCGACGGCCTGGGCCGTCTCGCGCGTCGTCGACGACAAGCAGATCTTCCTGCGCACCAACACCAACGGCCTGGGGATCGACACCGGCCTCGTCGTGGGGTGGAACGAGTCGCTGTGCCATTCGATGACCGAGGGCGAGATCCCGTCCGTCGTGGAGGACCTCGACGACGCGGGCATCCCGCGCATCGGCGTTCCCGGGCACGACCCGGTCCGGTCGTACATCGGTGTGCCCATCCGGCGGGCGGACGGCTCGCTGTTCGGCACGATGTGCGGTTTCGGCTCGCGGCCGATCAGCGGGCCGCTGCCCGCCGGCATGACCGCGCTGCTCGATCTTCTGTCCGGTCTGCTCACCACGGTGTTCGAGACCGACCACGCCCGTGCGGTCGCGGAGCGGTCCGCCGAACTGGCTCGGCGCGAGGCGGAGACCGACCCTCTCACCGGACTCTTCAACAGGCGGGGATGGAACCGGGTGCTCGAGCCCGAGGACGCGCGCTGGACTCGCTTCGCCGACCCCGGCGCCGTGGTGGTCGTCGACCTCGACGGGATGAAGCAGGTGAACGACCGGCACGGCCATGCCGCGGGAGATAGGGTGATCCGACGCGCCGCCGAACTGCTGCGGGCGTGGGCTCACGAGTCGGACGTCGTGGCCCGTCTCGGCGGCGACGAGTTCGGAGTCCTGGTGTTCGACCGCGACGCCACCGACGTCGACGGCATGCTCACGGCCCTGGAGTCCTCCGCCCACGCGGCGGACGTGCCGATGTCGGTCGGCTGGAGCACGGTCACCGAGGCCGGCAGCATCACCGCGTCGTGGTCGCTCGCGGACGAGAACATGTACGTGTCGAAGCGTCGGTCACCGAGCAGGTCCGGCATCGACATTCATCCGACCCCCGGACGCCACCAGGGCGGTCACGTCGCCCGGCGGTAGTGGTCGCGCCATCAGGTAGCCCTGGGCGTAGCCGCATCCGCACCGGACGAGGCTGTCGAGTTGGGCCGTGGTCTCCACACCCTCGCCCACCACGTCGAGACCGAACGCGTCGGCCACCGACACGACGGCGCGGATGACCGCCTCCGACTGCTCGGTCGGCAGGTCGGCGACGAACGATCGATCGATCTTGATGGCGTCGAGAATCGGGAAGCGCGTCAGGTAGTCCAGCGAGCTGTGGCCGACACCGAAGTCGTCCAGCAGGATCTTGATGCCCATCCGGTGCAGCTCGTCGAGATTGTTCTTCACGGCGGACGTGTCCTCGAGCCACAGGGTCTCGGTGATCTCGATGCCCAGCAGATCCGGGGCGAGACCGGTCCGCTCGAGCGTGTCGGCGAGGGACGACGCGAACGTGCGCTGACGAAGCTGCAGCGGACTGACGTTGACGCGAAGTTCCACCGGATCACCGGTCTGCCAGCGCGCGGCCTCGGTGCACGCCCGGCGCAGCACCCAGCTGCCGAGCGGCCCGATCAGGCCCGCGCGTTCGGCGGCGGGAACGAATTCGTCGGGCCCGACGACGCCGAGACTCGACGTGGTCCACCGCGCGAGCGCCTCGACCCCGGTCATGCGTCCGGATCGGATGTCGAACACGGGCTGGTACGCCACGTCGAGGTCGTCGTTCTCGATCGCGGACCGGAGCTCCGAGGCGATGGTCAAGCGCCGCAACGCTTCTCCGCCCTGCACCTTGTCGTACAGCTCGTAGCTCCCCGGCCCCTCCTTCTTCGCGCCGCCCATGGCGACGTCCGCCTGGCGGACCATCTCCGCGGCGGTGTGCTCGCCGTACCCGACCGAGATGCCCATGCAGGCGGTGACGGTCGTCGTCCGGTTCCCGATGGTGAGCGGACGGCGGAACATGGCCAGCACACCCTGGGCGACGCCGATGGCGTCGAAGGTGCTGCGCAGGCCCGGGCACACGAGCAGGAACTCGTCGCCGCCGAAGCGGGCGACGGTGTCGGAGGGCCTGACGGTGCGGGTGAGCATCGGCGCCACCGCCGTGAGCACCGCGTCCCCCGCCCCGTGGCCGAAGCTGTCGTTGATGGTGCGGAAGTCGTGGAGGTCCACCAGGATCACCGCGGTGAGCGTGCCGTCCTCGCGCGAGACTCCGAGCGCGGAATCGATGCGTTGGTACGCGAGCGTGCGATTCGCCAACTGCGTCAGCGGGTCGTGCAGGCTGCGGTATCGCAGCTCGCGTTCGAGGTCGGACCGGCGCACGGCGGACGCCAGCACCGCGGCCACCGTGACGACGAAGGACAACGTGTCGGCCGACGGCGTGTGCGGCTCGGTGCGATAGACGACGAGGACACCCCACGTGCCGTCGCCCCCGCGGACGGGAGCCGCGATACCGCTGCGGAGGTCGTGGTCCTCGAGCAGGGTGACGTCGAAGCGGGTCTCGTCGCGGGTGTCCGCGCACACGATCACCTCCTCGCGCTCGAGCGCGTAGCCGGCCAGCGTCGCGGTGCCCGAGGGCAGGGTCTCCTCGTCGGGCGGCTCGAAGGTGGCCGCGTGGACGGCCAGGCGGTCCGCACCGCGTCGGCGGAACACCACGGCGTGCGTGGCACCGACAAGGTCCACGATGGACTGCAGAGCGGTGGCCACGAGGTCGTCGAAGGATCCGGTGAGCGCCGCACGGTTGAGCCCGGCGACGATGCGCTGCTCGCGCGCTCGGCGGCGGACGGCGGTGAGGGCGTCGACGAGCTCCTCCTCGCGCTCCTGCCGCTCGGAGCCGTCCACGAGTGTCGCGACCACGACCTCGTGGCCGTCGGTGGGCCCGAGTACCCAGGCGGACACCAGGATCGGTCGGGCCGGAGTTCCCACCGCGATCCGACCGGTCCAGGCTCCCGTGGCGTTCAGCTCGGAGAGAATGAGGTCGAGTGTCGAGGCCGCCGTGTCCGCGACGAGGTCTCGCGCGGACGGGTTCTCGTGGGCCGGGAACTCGAGGATGGTGCGGGCGGCGGCGTTGGCGTACCGCACGGAGGTGTTGCGATCGAAGACCACGACACCGTCCTGGGACGACTCGGAGATCGCCGTCAGCGCTGCCAGAACGGTGCGCCTGTCGCCGGCGTCGCCCGAGTCCGAACCACCAGAGTTCAGGCCACCCGAGTTCAGGCTTCCCGTCACCACGTCTCCGCCCCCAGACCCGTTTCCGCCCCCAGCAACACCTCGCGATTGTTCCACCTTCGACGCACTCTGCCCGTTCTTTGCCCGCTTTTCCTCTCGGGGACCGGTACCTGCCCGCGTCACGCTCCGTCCGACGACGCCCAGTCCAGCAACCGGTCGACCGGCCAGGTGGTGACGATACGGTCCGGCGGAACGCCCACCGCGGTGGCACGCGCACAACCGTGGCCGAGCCAGTCGAGTTGGCCGGGGGCGTGCGCGTCGGTGTCGATGCTGAACAGGCAGCCGATCTCCAGAGCGAGCTCCATCAACCGCTCCGGCGGGTCCTGGCGCTCGGGACGCGCGTTGATCTCCACCGCGGTCCCGTGGTCACGGCACGCCTCGAACACGGCACGGGCGTCGAACGTCGACTCGGGGCGGGTGCCGCGTCCGCCCTCGACGAGACGGCCGGTGCAGTGGCCGAGAACGTCGACCTGCGGGTTCGTCACCGCGGCGATCATGCGCGCCGTCATCGTGGCGCTGTCCGCGCGCAGGTGGGAGTGGACGCTCGCGACGACGATGTCGAGGTCGTCGAGCAGCTCCGGCTCCTGGTCCAGCGACCCGTCGTCGAGGATGTCGACCTCGATGCCGGTCAGCACCCGCATCGGCCGCCCGCCGTCGGTCTCGAACCGTCGCTGCACCTCGTCCATGACCTCGAGCTGGGCGCGAAGTCGGTCGGCGGAGAGCCCGTGGGCGACGGTCAGACGCGGTGAATGGTCGGTGAGCACCCAGTACTCGTGCCCGATCCTGCGCGCGGTCTCCGCCATCTCCTCGATCGGACTTCCCCCGTCCGACCAGTCGGAGTGCGTGTGCAGATCCCCGCGCAGAGCTGTTCGCAGTTCCTCGCCGCCGACACCGATGGGCTGTGCCTCGGCGCGCAGTTGCAGGAGGTACTCGGGAACCTCGCCGGCCGCGGCCGCCGCGGCGACCGCGGAGGTCTTCGGACCGATGCCGCGCAGGGTGGTCCAGCCGTCGGTGCGAGCGAGCTCGGCCACCCTGTCGGCGTCCAGTGCGGCCAGGACGTCGGCGGCGGTGCGGTAGGCCTTGACCCGGCGCGTCTCGGCCCGCGACCGCTCGAGCCAGAACGCCACCTCTCGCAGTGCGGCAACAGGTTCCATGCCGTCAGAGCCTACGGCCCCGGACATGACACTGCCCCTGCCACCGGGAACCGGCGACAGGGGCAGGGGGGAGCGACGACCCGGACGAACCGGATCACGCCGAGTTTCGGTGCAGCGTGGTCAGCGGACCACGCGTGCGGTGGGCTCCCACCGAGCGGCACCCATGACGCGGGTGACCGCGTCGCCGACCACGAGGGTCAGGTGGGAACCGTTCGCCGCGCTGCGGTCGTCGAGACCCGCCACGACGGAAAGTGCTGCGGTGCCGAAGAAGTCGACTCCGGACAAATCGAGCACGATGCTTCGTCCCGCCTCGACGTCGTTGCTCACGACGTCCGAGAAAGTGGACGAGTTGGACAGGTCCACACTGCCGGTGACGCGGTACGTGGTCTCCGAGTCGGTGCGCACGACGGAGATGAGTCCGCCGAGCATGACGACGTCGTCGCCGAGAGTGGTGGTGGTGGATGCGTGTGAAGTCGAAACAGTCATGATTCTCCAAATGCCGATCTAGCTGGAGAAGCAGAGCAATGGTGCTGCAGGTGAAAGAACCCGTCCGCGACTGCAGAATGAGTGGCGGTTGGTGGAAAGGAGTCCGAGCGACCATCGACGGTGCTTCGTACGTCGGCTGCTGACTCAACCTGTCTATGAACCTACGCTACCCGGAGCGGTCTGCCAACCACTTCGGTGAGGATCCTGGTGAACATCGAGCGACGCCGCGGGAGACGCCGCCGGTACGGTGCACGTTTTGCGACGACGGCCCCCGGGTAATCTCGACCGGTCGAACACGTACGAGGTTCGTCTGAACCGACACGCGACACGAAGAAGTGGGAGACCTCATGACACGGGCCATCACGACGGAGCCGAACACGGAGGGGGCCGACGCCACCATCGAACTCGGTGTCCACGCCGACGCGAGCCAGCTGTCGGTCACTCGCGCCGTGGCCGCGACACTCGCCGCCCAGGACGACTTCGATCTGGACAGCATCGCCGACATCCGGCTCGCCATCGACGAGTCCTGCAGCCGCCTCATCGTGCGTGCCACCCCGGGTGCCCGCATGGTGTGCCGTTTCCTCACCGCGGACGACGCCCTCCACGTGTCGGTGACGACGACGACCGAGGCCGGCGCCGATCTGGACGCCAGCGGTTTCGGCTGGCACGTTCTCAACGCCCTGACCGACTCCGTGTCGACGTCGCAGTCCGAGGACGAGCACGGTGTCGTCTCGACCACCATCGAGTTCACCAAGAGCAAGCACGGCTGGGACGAGTGACGACAAGCGAACGCAAGCCGAAGTCACGGCGCTCGGCGGACGAGTACGCCGACGTCGCCGAGCGCTTCACCCGCATCCGCACGCTGCCCGAGGGCGATCCCCTGCGAGGCAAGCTGCGCGACGAGCTGGTGACGCGGTGCCTGCCCCTCGCCGAACACATCGCCCGCCGATTCGACGGCCGCGGTGAGGCGCACGACGATCTGGTGCAGGTCGCCCGCGTCGGGCTGGTCAACGCGGTCGATCGCTTCGACGTCGAACGCGGATCCGATTTCGTGTCCTTCGCGGTACCCACGATCATGGGCGAGGTACGCCGACACTTCCGTGACGCGGGATGGGCCGTCCGCGTCCCTCGGCGCATGAAGGAACTGCACCTGCAGCTCTCCCGTGCCATCGCGGATCTGTCGCAGACGCAGGGGCGGTCACCGACCGTCTCCGAGTTGGCCGAGTATCTCGACCTGGACCGCGACGAGGTCGCGATGGGGCTCACCGCCGGCAACGCCTACCAGACACTCTCGGTCGACAGTGCTTCCAGCGGAAGCGATTCCGAGGGCCTGTCGTTGGCGGACACCCTCGGCGACTACGACAAGGAGATGGAGAACGTCGAGAACCACGAGGCTCTCCGTCCCCTGCTCGAGAAGCTCCCCGAGCGTGAGCGCAACGTGCTGCTGCTGCGCTTCTTCGGAAACATGACGCAGACGCAGATCGCCGAGAAGATGGGGATCTCGCAGATGCACGTCTCGCGTCTCCTCGCCCGGACACTCGCCCAACTCCGCGAGGAACTGCACTAGAGAAGCGGGCCGTACGCCTACGCTCGCGGGATGAGCAGCTCACCGTCGCCCGGCTTCACCACGAATCTGCCCGCGGCCCTGGCCGCGTCGGTCAGGTCGTGGTCGACGGTGGACGCCGCGTCGACGCCCGGTTTCGATCGCGACAAGGACGCCGGCAAGGAGTTGATGTCGGCGCGCGGCAAGATCCTGTCGGAACTTCAGGAGCGTCTGTACGCCTGCGGCAAGAGCGGCGACCACCGGTCGGTCCTGCTCGTGCTGCAGGGGATGGACACCTCGGGCAAGGGCGGCATGGTCCGGCACGTGCTCGGCATGGTCGAGCCCCAGGGTGTCGATCACGCGACCTTCGGCACCCCGACGGAGGAGGAGCGGGCACACCCGTTCCTGTGGCGCGTGGAGAAGAAGCTGCCGCGACCGGGCCAGATCGGGGTCTTCGATCGGTCCCACTACGAGGACGTCCTCATCGTCCGTGTGAACGAACTCGCTCCTCCCAGCGTGTGGCGCACGCGCTACGACGAGATCAACGACTTCGAGCGCCGCGTGGTCGAGAGCGGCACCACCATCGTCAAGGTGGCCATGGCGCTGTCGTGGGAGCAGCAGGGCAAGCGTCTCGCTCGTCGACTGCGCCGGCCGGACAAGTACTGGAAGTACGACCCGAGCGACATCGAGGCGCGCGAGAAGTGGGTCGACTACCAGGAGGCGTACCAGGCGGTCCTGGATCGCACCGACACGGAGTGGGCGCCCTGGTACGTGGTGCCGTCCGATCACAAGTGGTACAGCCGCCTCGCCGTCACGGAGCTGCTGACAGGAGCACTGACGTCGTTGGACCTGCAGTGGCCGCCCGCGGACTTCGACGTGGAGCACGAGAAGCAGCGTCTGGCGTCCCTGCCGCGGCCGTGAACGCCGACGGGCGCCGACCGCGAGGTCGGCGCCCGAAGGTGGTGTTCGCAGCTGTGTCGCTGCGCCTGTGGATCAGAGGGTGGCGGTGTCGATCACGAAGCGGTAGCGCACGTCCGACTTGACGACGCGGTCGTACGCCTCGTTGATCTGGTCGCCGGAGATGACCTCGATCTCGGCGCCGATGTGGTGCTCGGCGCAGAAGTCCAGCATCTCCTGGGTCTCGGCGATGCCGCCGACCATGGAGCCCGCGAACGAACGACGGTTCGCCAGCAGGTTGAAGGCCGGGACCTCGAGGGGCTTCTCGGGAACGCCCAACTCGACGAGCGTGCCGTTACGGGCGAGCAGGCCGAGGTAGTCGCCCATCGGCAGGTTCGCGGAGACGGTGTTGAGGATGAGGTCGAACTTCCCGCGCAGGTCCTTCAGCGCGGTGGTGTCCTTCGTGGCGTAGTACTCGTCGGCTCCGAGTCGCTTGCCGTCCTCCTCCTTGCTCAGCGTCTGGCTGAGCACGGTGACGTGAGCGCCGAGCGCGTGGGCGATCTTGACGCCGACGTGGCCCAGTCCGCCCATGCCGATGATGGCGACCTTCTTGTCGGGGCCCGCGCCCCAGTGCTTCAGCGGCGAGTAGAGGGTGATGCCGGCGCACAGCAGCGGCGCGGCGACGTCGAGCTCGACGCCCTCGGGGATGCCCAGCACGAACTTCTCGGTGACGACGATCTGCGTCGAGTAGCCGCCGTGGGTGAACTCACCCTCGTACGTCTTCGAGTTGTACGTCTGGACGACGCCCTTGGTGCAGTACTGCTCGTCGCCGTCCTTGCAGGCCTCACAGGTGCCACAGGAGTCGACGAAGCAGCCGACGCCGACGCGATCGCCGACCTTGCGGCTGGTGACGTCGGAACCGACCTCGGCGACGATGCCGGCGATCTCGTGGCCGGGGACGACGGGGTACGTGGTGCCGCCCCACTCGTTGCGGGCGGTGTGGATGTCCGAGTGGCAGATACCGGCGAACTTGACGTCGATCAGGATGTCGTTCGGACCGAGCTCTCGTCGCTCGATGGTGGTCTTCTCGAGCGGTGCGTCGGGTGCGGTGGCGGCGTATGCGGTTGCTGTGGACATGTACACATGTCTACCCGTGCATCGTTGACTCGTAAACCATGTCCGGTTCGTCCCCGGCGACGGATCAGCGAGCGGTGGCCATCCGGTACCCGAGGAAGCCGAGGTACCCCGCGAGCGCGACGAGACCGACCTTGCGCGTGGCCGGGACGGCGATGGCGGTGCCGATCACGAGCTCCGACGCACCGTTGCGGTAGGTCCACGTACGAGTGTCCTTCGGGAACGCCGGCTCGGTGATCGAGCGGAAGGCGTCGGGCGCCACGAAGTGCGCGGCACCTGTTGCAGCGAGACCGATTCCAGCGATGGTGGGCACCGTGATCGAAGCCATGACGTGACGTCCTCCCCTGTACGCGAACGGGTCCGACCGGACCCCGTCGGTCACAGTAGCAACGTCCGCACCGCCGTGGGCGTGGTCGCGCTAGCGTGGTCGGTATGGCCGAGACACCCGCGGTACGGCGGACCCGAGAACTGCTCCGAACGGGTGTCGACGCGTCGTCGCCGATGCGCGGAGTGCTCGACGTCCGGGTGACGGACTCCACAGCGCGAGAGGCGTCCCCCGCCTCCGCATCGTCCGTCGCCGGGCGCCTGATGACCTTCTCCCCCCTCGCGGCCGTCTACGAACGCGCGTGGCGGCCTCTGTTCCGCCTGTGGATGGGCGCCGGCGGGCCCTCCGTGGAGGAACAGCGGGCCTACGCGGTGCGTGACCTCGGTCTCGTGTCCCCCGACGTGTCGGTCGTCCTGGACGTCGCGTGCGGACCCGGCAACTTCTCGCGATCGCTGGCCGAGGCCATGCTCACCGGAGCGCACGGTCGGCCTCTCGTGACCGGGCTCGACGTGTCGGAGCCTCTCGTGATCGGCCTGGACGCGTCGGAGCCGATGATCGCCCGCGCGTCGGCGGACACCGACGACGACGAGCACGTCGCCTACCTGCTCGGGGACGCGCGAGAGATCCCGTTCGAGGACGACGCCGTGGACGCGGTGTGCTGCTACGCCGCGCTGTACCTGGTGCCGGAGCCGTACCGGGTCCTCGACGAGATGATCCGGGTGCTGCGACCGGGCGGCCGCATCGCGCTCATGACGACGGTGCGGCGCGGCCCACAGCCGGTCGGGGCGGTCACCGCCGCGGCAGCGAGCACCGTGGGACTGGAGATGTTCCGACGCGACGACATCACCGACGTCCTGCGGGAACGCGGGGTCGAGCATGTGGAGCAGCGCATCCACGGCGCAGCCCAGTTCGTCACCGGGCGGCTGAGCCGCAGCGATCAGGACGTGCCGGTGTCGGCTCCGTAGTCCGAGACCAACCACTCGTCGCCGGTGTGCTCGACGGTCACCGTCAGAAGCGTCGGCACGGCACCGGGTTCGGGCTGCTGCAGGTTCTGCGTGGTCTGGGTCGCGAAGACCGACACCGTGTAGGTGTCGCCCTCCTGCGCCGTGACCGTCGCTGCGTTCACCCGACCCGACGCCACCACCTGCGAGTCGGTCATGATCTGCGTGAGCACCTCGCGCACACCGTCGAAGCGCTCACGCAGAGCGTCGGTGGTGCCCTCCTCTACGCCCCCGAAGAAGCCGTCGATGTCCGTGTGGTCGTAGGTCAACGACCGCTCCGTGTACGCCCGCGCCGTGTTCTCGGCGGTGGCGCGGTCGGCATCGGCTCCGCGTTCCGCGGCCAGGGCCGAGTGGGCGGACTGCCACTGCACTCCTGCCACCACGGCAGCGACGGTCGCGAGCACGGCGACCACGGTGGCGACGATCGCCACGAGGCGCGTCCGGGACGACACCGCGGGCACCGCCGTGTCCGGCGCCGCGTCGTCCTCGGTCGAGGTGGTGTCGAGTTCTGTTGTCATGATGGCCTTCTCGTCGTCCGTCTGATGCAGGAGGGGTACGTCAGTTGCCGGGCAGGGTCACGGCCACCCGAGCCGGTCCGCCGCGCGGGAAGACCTGCTCGAGCATCGTCACCAGGGCGCCGGCATCGACCCGGAGCGGGCGGATCGGCTGTGTGACCGGGCGCAGCACGGTGGCGATGAAGCCGAGGTCCGGCGACAACTGACTCAGGTACTCGTCGATCTTGGGCACCAACCGGGCCAGTTCGCCGTCCCACACGGTCTCGCCGACGTACGAGTAGTCCTGGTACGAACCGATCAGGTGGTCGAGACCTGCTCCGGAGGCGTTCAGTTCGGGAACCGCGTCCGCGAGCCGCGGGCCCAGCGCATCGGCGTACGCGTTCTCGCCGAGCACCTGCAGGTTGCGATACAGCCGCCGGATCTCGTCCTTCTTGTCGGCCAACGTGAGGGACAGCAGCCGCAACACCTCGACGACGTTGTCGATGTCCGACTCCCGGCCCCGCGTGGCGGTGTCGACCGTGTCGACGATGCCGCCCAACGCATCGGTGTCGATCTCGCGCGTGAGTGCCTCGGCGACCGCGAGGGTGTCGCTGACGCTGGGAGCGACCGAGACGTCCGCCGCGTCCACCACGTCCCCGTCCGCCAGGTACGGCCCGGAGTCCGAGTGCGGACGGAAGTCGAGGAACTGTTCGCCCGCCGCGGAGAGATTCGAGACCCGCACCTCGGTGTCGACCGGAATCTTCTGCGCGGCATCCACTCTGACGACGGCACGGAGTCCACCGCCCTCGACGTCGATCCGCTCGACCCTGCCGATGGCGAATCCTCGCAAGGTCACCTGAGAGGTGTCGATCAGGCCGCCGGACGTCGTGAGCGGCACGGTGATCTCGGCGTGGTCGCGTCGCGGATCGATGTCCAGGACGTTCAACGACAGGTATCCGACACCCAGCACGGCGACCGCCGCGAGCGCCGTGGCGGACAGGATCGAACCCCTCATCGCACGAATCCGATCGATCGCAGAACCTGAATCATCTCGTCGGCTCGATCGAGGCCGTCGGCCGGCCTCCGGCCTTCCCGGTCGGGTGCTTCTCCCGCGGGCGTGTCGCCCGAGACGGAGGCGATGCGGACGTTCGGCGACGACGTGAAGAACGGCACCAGCTTCTCGCGCAGCAGGGCGTCCATGCGGGACGCCAGCATCGGCGCCGTCAGATCGGCCGTGGCGAGAGTGCGGATCATGGGCTGCAGAGTGGCGATCACGTCGTGCAGATCTCCCGCCACCGGGTTGATCACGGCACCGATGTTCCGCGACATGTACCCCAGATCGATCAGGGCGTCGACCACGACCAACAGGGCGTCCGCGAGTCCCGCGACACGTTCCGGACCACTCGTCAGGATGGTGTCGAGCGTGTCCGTCTTCTCGGCGAACGACCGGGTCACCGCCTCGGCGCCGCCCAGGATGCGGTCGAGCTCCGTCGTGTTGGTCGCCAGGTCCCGCAACGCCTCTCGGGCCTTGTCGTTGATGAGGTCGACCGTCGCCGGATCCGGCGGGATCGCCCGGTTGAACCGATCGATGGACCGCTGGAAGTCGACGATGTGCCCGCCGGCCACCACCTCGGAGAGCCCGCGCAGCACGTCTTCGACGTTGTCCGCCGGCGTCGTCCGCTCGAGCGGGATGACATCGCCGTCCTGCAGGGTGGCACCCGAAGTGTCGGATCCGTCCTCCGGACGCTGCAACGCGACGTAGATCTCGCCCAGGATCGTGCCCTGGCGCAGTTCCGCTCGCGTGAGCGCCGGCAGTGCGACGGTGCGATCGACGTTCACGGCGGCGACGGCGGTCGAGCCGGTGAGGGTGACCGACTCCAGGAGCCCGACGTCCACACCGTCGAGGACCACCTTGGCCCGCGCCGGCAGATTCAGCACACTCGAGAACTCGATGTCGACCCGGTAGGTCGGGCCCGGAACGTAACTGCCCGGCACGGGCAGGTCGGCGATCGAGGCACCGCAGCCCGACGCCGTCACGGCCGCGGCCGCCACGGTCAGCGCCGCCAGGAGCCGCTTCACCGGGACCCTGCCGATCCGAGCACGAGCGGGACCAGATCGACGTTCACGGTGGACCCACCCGCGACGGGCACCGCGAACTGCGGAGGTGCGAACGTCAGCCGGGCGGCCTGCGTGTCCGGATCCTGGAGGGAGGCGAGCTGTTCCGTCTGCTTCGGCACCCGCGACAGGATGCTCGCGATGTCGCCGACTCTGCTGACGATGATCGCCACGATCGGGACGACGACGTCGAGCACGCGGTAGAGCGTGGGTGCGAACTTCGGCAGCGTCTTCTCGAGGACGGGGAGGAACTCGACCGTCAGGTCGATCGCCTGGGCGAACCGCTCCGAGAAGTCGCCCGCGGCCCCGAGCCCCTGCTTCAGGTTCTCGATCAGCAGGGTGATGTCCGGCCACCGGTCCACCAGGGTCGCCGTCAGCGTGTCGACGTTGTCGACCATGCGGCGCACCTGGGTGTCCTTGTTCGCCGGATTGCCGACCAGATCGGAGACCTGGGACAGCGCGGTCCCGAGTTGCTCCCCGCTGCCGTCGAGTGCGGTGTCGAGCGAGCGCAGGGTGTCGCCGAGAATCTCCTCGTCCGGCGGCCGCGGGTTGTCCGGATCGGTCGTCGACGTCGTTCCGAGAAGCTCCGCGCCGAGCTTGTTCACCGCCTCGAGGGTGTCGCTGATCCCGATGGGGGTGCGGGTGCGCTCGAGCGGGATGCACTCGTCGCGATCGAGGGGCACGCCGTCGCGATACGGCGTGGTCAGTTCGAGCCGGCGATCGGTGACGATGGAGTCCGACATCGTCACCGCACCCACGTCGGCCGGCAACGTGAGCGAGTCCTCGACGGACATCGTGACCCGGACGTGGTCGCCGCGAGGCTCGATGCCGGTCACCTCGCCCACGGGGATGCCGAGGAGCGTGACGTCGTTCCCCTCGTAGAGACCGACCGAATCGGTCATCTCGGCGCACAGATCCGAGCGCGGGGTCCCGACGAGCTGGGCTGCGGACGACGCCGCGGTCCCGGCGCCGACCAGGACGACGGCGGCGACGGCCACTGCCACCACCTTGCTGCGAGCGGTCACGTCAGCACACCTTTCCGGGAACCGGGACACACAGCGTCGATCCGGTGACGACGGCGGCACTGCGGTCGATGACGGGCCCGGCGCCGGTGTCGAGAAGGCCGGCCATGGACTCGGAGAACTCGCGGCCCGCGGAGATCGCGTCGTCGATGGACCCCGTGCGCTCCTTCAGCGACGCCACGAGATTCTCGACCTCGTCGATCGTGGGGCCGAGCCCCTCGTCGAGCGCCATGATCGGTCGGTGCAGGAGCGAGAACAGCCGGTAGAGCTTGTCGGCGGCCGCGGCGACGTCGGCGCGCTTCGCGCCCAGCTTGGAGGTGATGATGCCGATCTGCTTCAGCAGCCCCAGCAGGATCTCGCGATCGGTCGCCAGTTCGCCGATGTACTCGTCGGCCACGTCGAGGCTCCGGTCGAGATCGTCCTGGCGATCGGCGATCGCACCGGTCATGGACGTCAGGGTCGTGGTGATGTCACGGATCGACTCCGGCTGAGCCTGCACGGCCCGATCGATCTCGGCGATGTTCTGCCGCAACGACGTTCCGTCCAGATCGCGGAGGATCGGCGTCGCCGCCTCGACCGTGTCGGACAGCGAGAACGGCACGCGGGTGTGCTCGAGCGGGATCTCCCCGTCCTGCAGCTCTCCGGTACCGCCGGGAGTCAGCGAGAAGTAGTGGCCCCCCACCGGCGTCAGCAGGCGCACCCCGAGCGACGTCGCGTCGCCCAGTTCGACGTTCTCGTCCACCTCGAAGGCCACCTGGACGTGGTCGCCGTCCAGCTTCATCGACGTCACCGATCCCACCGAGATACCGGCGATGCGGACGTCGTCCCCGGCGTGCGCTCCGCCGGTCGTCTCGAATGCCGCTGTGTACGTGCGATGCCCGATGGGAAGCGAGTACACGACGACGGCGGCCACCACGGCGACGACGAGCGCGAGCACGCCCACGATTCCCCAGACGGTCTGGCTTCCCTGACGCACGGAGCTCATCGGCACACCACCAGGCGCTGGGTTCCGAGCACGACCGAGCCGATGCCGGGAATCTCGGTGTCGCCGGCCGAGCACGCGGAGACCTGCCCCTCGGGGGCGTTGCGCACCGTCTGGCCGACACCGCGCAGCAGACTGGGCACCATCGCGAGCAGGTCCACCAGTTGCTGAGCTCCCGGTACGAGCCGCCTGAACGCCGAATCCACCGGGCCATACTCGGAGTCGTAGGTGTCGCGCAACTGCTCTCCGATCGAGATGAACGGTCCCTGACCGGAATTGATGTCGTCGACGGACGAGAGCAGGGTGTCGGCCCTGTCGGCGAACGTCGACACCACGCGGTCGAGTTCGGCGAACAGTCGACCCAGTTGCTCCGAGCGCTCGGCCACCACACCGGAGATGGCGCCCAGGTTGCGGATGAGCAGCACGATGAGGTCCTCGCGCTGCGAGGCATAGGTGGTCAGCCCGTCCAGGTCGCGCAGGACCGGCCCGAGGCCCGACCCGTCGCCCTGCACGAGATCGAGCACGTTCTGCGCGAACCGGTTCACCTGGTCGGTGTCGATGGTCTCGAAGATGGGCTGGAACCCGTCGAAGAGCGTCGTGATGTCGAACGACGGCACGGTCATGTCGTCCGCCAGCGAGGACCCCGGTGCCAACTCGGATCCCGAGTCGTCGGTGCTGATGAGCTCGAGATACCGCTGACCCAACAGGTTCTGGTAGCGCACAGCAGCTTTCGTGGTCGTGAGCACCGGCCGGTCGGAGTCGACCTCGAAGGACACCCTGGCCCGGTTCCCGTCGAGTTCGATGTCGTTCACCGACCCCACGAGCACGCCCGAGAGGCGGACGTCGTCACCGGCGTAGAGACCGGAGACATCGTCGAAACGCGCGTCGAACGTCGACCGGTCGTCGCCGCCGCCGTTGCGCAGCGCGCCGCCCACGAGGACGAGACACAACACGGCCACGAGCGCGAACGCACCGAGCTTCACCAGGGTCGCCACCGGCGTCCCCACCACCGACGAGCGCGTCACAGCACACCGCCCAGTCGCGCCGCGAAGGCTTCCGCCGGACCGGCCATGGCGGGCATGTTCTTCACGATCACCTGAAGTTGCAGCTGGGTCCGGCCGTCGACGTTCGGGAAAGCGTCCTCGACGCCGGAGATCACGTCGGGCACACGCTGGTATGCCGGCGCGAGCGTTCCCGCCGAGAGCGCCACCGGCAGCAACACGTCCAGCAGGGTGTCGAGCAGCGGGCGGAGGTACGGACCGTTGTCGCGCAACAGATCTCCCAGTGGGATCGAGAGGCCGGATCCGAGTCCGGACATGGCCTTGATCGCCCGCGCACTGTTCTCCGGATTCTCGAAGTACTTACTGCTGGTGACGACCTGGTCGATCACGTCGGTGACCGGTCCGATGGAGGCGCCCAGCCCGTCCGCCAACTCACCACCGCGGTGCAGCTTCCAGGCGAGCGGCGCACGCTGGGTCTCGGCCATCATCTGCGCGGTGTCGAAGAAGGGCTTCAGGCTGTCGCCGAACTCCGACGACACGCGGGACGCCAGGTCGAGCACCCGCTCGGTGTTGTCCGCGTCCAGCACGTCGGTCAGATCGGCGAGTCGGCGGAAGACGCCGGTGACCGTCGCCGTCTCGGTGTCGTCGCCCAGTGCCAGGACGGTGTCCTCGCGCAGCGGGGATCCCTGTCCCTCCGAGTACAATTCGATGACCGTCGCTCCGAAGACAGTCGCGGAGGAGAACCGCGCGGTGACGTCGTCGGTCAGGACCGAGGCGACGGCCGGCTCGATGTGGGCGTGCACTCGCTGCGATCCGAACCCGAGCGGCTCGATCTCGTCGACACGGCCTATGGGTAGTCCGCGGTACTTGATGTCCGACCCGACCGCGAGGCCGTCACCGACGGCGGTGCTGTCGATCGTGAGATCGAAACGGGACTCGAAGTCACCGGTGGCGTACTTGCCGAGCACCACACCGAGGACCACGAGCACGACGGCCACCACGAGGCCACGTACCCGGAGCGAGCGAGGGCCCGCGGATCTGCGGGACAGATCGTCGAAGACTGCCATGGTCCCCTACCCCGAGATCCTGATGCCGACGTCGACTCCCCAGATGACCACGGTGAGGATCATGTCGAGGACGACGATGACGATGAGCGACGCGCGGATCGCGCGGCCCGACGCACGGCCGACACCCTCGGGTCCGCCCGTCGCGTAGTAGCCCTGGTAGCCGTGGATCATGATGACGGCGCCGACGAAGATGGTGGCCTTGAGCAGCGAGTACAGCAGATCCGACGGCTGCAGGAACGCCGAGAAGTAGTGGTCGTACGTCCCCGACGACTGATCGCCGAACGCGGCGACGATGAACGCACACGAGACGTAGCTCAGGATCAGCGTGAGCAGGTACAGTGGGATGATCGTGACCACGCCGGCGATGACGCGCGTGGTGACGACGAACGGGATCGAGCGGATCCCCACCACCTCGAGCGCGTCGATCTCCTCGGAGATGCGCATCGCACCGATCTCCGCCGTCATGCGGCATCCCGCCTGGGAGGCGAACCCGATCGCGGCGATCATCGGGGCGAGTTCCCGCGTGCTGGCGTAGGCCGAGATGAAGCCCGTGAGAGGACCCATGCCGACGAGATTCAGGGCGTTGTAACCCTCGATCCCGATGGACGACCCCACGGCCACGCCGAGGATGACCAGCACCGAGACGGTACCGCCGCCGACCACGAGATTACCGCTGCCCCAGGTGATGTCGGTGAGCACGATCATGGTCTGGCGCCGGTAGGCACGCAGGGTGTGCGGGATCGCGACGAGCACCTGCCACACGAAGGTGAGCTGATGCCCGAGGTGCTCGACCAGCCCGAGCGGTACGCGAGCGATGCGCTTGCCGCCGCGGACGAGCGGCGCGGTGCCGGGCGGGGTGTAGCGGGCGACGGTCATGGCGTCACCCGAGCCGCTGCGGAAGGAACATCGACACCAACTGGGTGGCGAGGACGTTGACGATGAAGGCCGACAGCACACCGACGACGACCGAGGCGTTCACCGCGTTCGCGACACCGCGAGGGCCCGACGTGGCCTCGAATCCGCGCTGGCACGCGACGAGAACCACGATGATGCCGAAGATCTCGGCCTTCACCATCGCGACGACCAGATCGGTGGTCGAGGCGAAGGACGCGAAGGAGGACAGGTAGCTGCCCGGCGTACCGCCCTGGAACCCGACGTTGACGACGTACCCGGACACCAGACCCATGAAGATGACCAGCGAGCACAGCAGCGGTGCGACGACGAGCATGGCGGCGAGCCGGGGAGTCGCGAGCCGACGCACCGGGTCGATGCCCATGACGCGCATCGCGTCGATCTCCTCGCGCACCGTGCGGGCACCGAGATCGGCCGCGATCGCGGATCCTGCTGCGCCGCCCAGCAACAGCGCGGTCACGATGGGCGCTCCCTGGCGGATGACTCCGAGGCCGCCCGCGGCGCCCGCGATGGACGTGGCACCGATCTGATTGGTCAGGCTGCCCACCTGGACCGAGACGATGACACCGAACGGCACCGAGACGAGCACGGCGGGAAGCACGGTGACCGTGACCATGAACCACGCCTGGTCGAGGAACTCGCGCCAGGCGAAGCGCAGGCCCGCCAGGTCCCGCACCAGGTGACCGAACGCAGCGACCACGAGGTCGGCGAAACGACCCAGCGTGCGGGTGCCCGTGGTGACGCGGGAGACGAGCGGCATGCTGCGCGCCATGTCGATCCCCCCGTACGTCTCGAGTCAGTCGGACGCAGGTGGTGCGCCGCGCTGAAAACTAGCGCGGCAGAACGGGGATCGAGTCGGTTTCTCGGGAGTTCAGTGACGCCTGACAAACATCGGGCCCCGGACTAGGTCGCGATGCGACCGTTGACGTACTCGTAGAACCCGGCACTGGTCTTCTTGCCCAGCAGGCCGGCCTCGACCATGCGGAGCAGGAGAGGCGGCGGCGCGTACAGCGGTTCCTTGTACTCGGCGTACATCGAGTCGGCGATCGACTTCACGGTGTCGAGCCCGATGAGGTCCGACAGTGCGAGCGGGCCCATGGGATGCGCGAGGCCCAGCACCGTGGCCTTGTCGATGTCGTCGCGCGTGGCGAAGCCCGACTCGACCATGCGGATCGCCGAGAGGAGGTACGGCACCAGCAGAGCGTTGACGACGAAGCCGGACCTGTCCGCCGCGCGGACGACCTGCTTGCCGAGGACGTCCGCCGCGAAACGTTCCGCGCGTGCCAGGACGGCATCGGACGTCTTCAGCGACGAGATGAGTTCCACGAGAGGAAGAACCGGCACCGGGTTGAAGAAGTGCATGCCGATGACCCGCTCGGGGCGGGTCGTGGCCACGCCGAGCTTCATGATCGGGATCGACGAGGTGTTGGAGGCGAGCACCGCGTCGGGATCCGTGACCACCCTGTCGAGCTCGACGAAGAGGGCCGTCTTGATCCCCTCGTCCTCGAGCACGGCCTCGACGACGATCTCGCGATCGGCGAAGTCGGACAGCTCGGACGTGAAGGTCAACCGTGCGGCGGCCTGCTCACGTTCGCGCTCGGTGATCTTGCCGCTGCTGACGCCGCGGTCGAGCGACTTCAGGATGCGCGCCTTGCCCGCGGCAGCCAGTTCCCGTGTCTGCTCGAACACGATCACGTCGACGTGGGCGCGTGCGCACACCTCGGCGATTCCGGCCCCCATCTGTCCAGCGCCGACGATCCCGACACGTTCGATCTTCTCGCTGCTCACGTTTCTCCTTCACGATGCACGACTCCCCGCGCGGAGGCGAGGCGAGGGTGACTCTGCTGGGGCACGGGCGAAGCCGGGCCGATACGAGACAGGCGGCCCGCAACGAATGTCGCGAGCCGCCTGACTAGTGCGCAGAAAGCGCCGAGTGGGGGTTAATGAAACTGGCCCTCTTCGGTGGAGCCCTTCAGGGCTGCGGTCGACGTGTTGGGGTCGACGGTGGTGGCGATGCGGTCGAAGTAGCCGGCGCCGACCTCACGCTGGTGCTTGATGGCGGTGAAGCCACGCTCCTCGGCCGCCTTGAACTCGCGCTCCTGCAGGTCGACGAACGCCGTCATGCCCTCGCGGGCGTAGCCGTGCGCCAGATCGAACATGCCGTAGTTGAGCGAGTGGAAGCCGGCGAGGGTGATGAACTGGAACTTGAAGCCCATCGCGCCGAGCTCCTTCTGGAACTTCGCGATGGTCGCGTCGTCCAGGTGCGCCTTCCAGTTGAAGGAGGGCGAGCAGTTGTAGGCGAGCAGCTGGTCGGGGAACTCGCTGCGGACCGACTCGGAGAACTTCTTGGCGACCTCGAGATCCGGCACGCCGGTCTCCATCCAGATGAGGTCGGCGTACGGGGCGTAGGCCTTCGCACGGGCGATGCAGGGCTCGATGCCGTTCTTCACGCCGAAGAAGCCCTCGGCGGTGCGGGTTCCGTCCAGGAACTCCTGGTCGCGCTCGTCGACGTCCGAGGTGATCAGCGTGGCTGCCTCGGCGTCGGTGCGGGCGATGATGACGGACGGCACGTCGGCCACGTCCGACGCGAGACGCGCGGAGGTCAGGGTGCGGATGTGCTGCTGGGTGGGGATGAGCACCTTGCCACCGAGGTGGCCGCACTTCTTCTCCGAGGCGAGCTGGTCCTCCCAGTGCACGCCTGCGGCGCCGGCCGCGATCATGGCCTTCTGCAGCTCGTAGGCGTTGAGCGCGCCACCGAAGCCGGCCTCGGCGTCCGCGACGACGGGCGCGAGCCAGTTCTTCACGGACGAGTCACCCTCGACCTTGGCGATCTCGTCGGCGCGCAGAAGAGCGTTGTTGATGCGACGCACGACGCTCGGAACCGAGTTGGCCGGGTAGAGGCTCTGGTCCGGGTAGGTGTGGCCGGAGAGGTTGGCATCACCGGCGACCTGCCAGCCGGAGAGGTAGATGGCCTGGAGGCCGGCGCGCACCTGCTGCACGGCCTGGTTGCCGGTGAGGGCGCCCAGCGAGTTGATGTAGTCCTCGTTGTTCACGAGATCCCAGAGGATCTCCGAGCCGCGACGCGCGAGCGTGGCTTCCTCCACGACGCTGCCCTGCAGGTCGGACACCTGCTGTGCGGTGAAGTTGCGGGTGACGCCCTTCCAGCGGGGATTGGTGTCCCAGTCCTTCTGGATCTCTTCCGTGGTCTTCGGTGTGCCGGTGGTCGACATCGAAAAGCTCCGTCTCTGTTGCGTCTGCGTCGGCAGCGTGCTCGTGCTTCGCAGGCTTGCCAGGCATATCGGATGTACGACCCCACGATGGCACAGAGAAAAAGTGGTGTCTACCTGCTGAGACTGTAAATCTACGCTAAGCAGTACGCGCGTTCTGCGAATATTGCGAAGAACGTCGCGAGTGTCGTGGCGGCTCCGTACCCGTCAGTAACCTGATAACCGCAGTTCGGGAACGAAATGCACGCAATGCCGAACACCGACGAGATCGCCGTGCGACACGCTCACTCCCGGCGTCGCCCGCGGCCGGCTGTGACCACCGTCACCGTACGTTCGTACTGTTTTCTGGTGCGTCAGGCTGTCGCAGCGACCCGACGACGCTCGGTCAGCACTCCCAGGACACCCATCGCCGCGATCACGACGCCGCCGACGAGCGCGTAGTAGTCCGCCGTGCTCGCACCGGCGGGGAATGCGAGGACGACGGGTGACGTCGCCAGCACGACACCGAGTACGACGTGGGCCCAATGGCTCGAGCGCGATGCACTGCCCATGGCCCACAGCGCCGAGAATGCCGCCAGCAGACCCAGCACGAGGATGGCGCCGGCCACCTCGCTGCGGTGGGGCACCGGGAGCCAGAGCGTCGACAACACCAGAACGGTGCCTGCCACCAGCACCACCGCGTCGCGGGCAATTTCCTGTCGTACCGAGTGGGCCATCTCGCTTCTCCTCACAGTCGTCTCTCACGTGCACTGCACATCTGCCCCCTGCAACGCCCAGTGTGCGCCCGTCTTCCCCGGCGCGCCCGTGTGTGACAGACCAGACCTGAAACCCGTCTCACCTGCAAGGACCTGGCAAAGACGGGGAAATGCCGGGGGCGTCCTAGACTGTCCGCATGGCACGGACCTACGTCGGCGGCCGGCTTCGCCAACTGAGGGTCGAGCGAGGGTTGAGCCAAGCGGCGCTCGCCAAGCAGCTCGCGATCTCGGCCAGCTACCTCAACCAGATCGAGCACGACGTCCGACCGCTGTCGTCAGCGGTGTTGACGCGCATCACCGCAGTGTTCGGAGTCGACACCACGTTCTTCTCCACCCAGGACGACACGAGGCTCGTCGCCGAACTCCGCGAGGTGACCCTGGACCAGGACGTCCAGGTCGACGCGGACATCGACGAACTCGCCGACCTCGTGGCGGCGCACCCTGCGATGGCACGCGCGATGGTGAACATGCATCGCCGGTACCGCAACACCACCGCCCAACTCGCGGCGGCGACCGAGGACCGCTTCGCCGACGGCAGCGGCAGCGGATCCATCTCGAAACCGCACGAGGAGGTCCGCGACTACTTCTACCAACGCCAGAACTACCTCGACGCACTCGATCGTGCGGCCGAGGACCTGGCGAACCGATTGCGCTTCCACCGGGCGGACGTCGCGGCCGAGATAGCCAAACGGCTCCGCAATCTGTACGACGTCCAGGTCATCGAGCGCATCGACCTGGGCGAGAACGTCCTGCACCGCTTCGACGCGCGGACCCGTGTTCTCGAGATCTCCCCGCGACTGTCGGCCGGCCAGAAGGTGTTCCGCTTCGCGGCCGAACTCGCGTACCTGGAGAACGGCGACCTGATCCGCAGCATGGTCGAGGACGGGGGCTTCACCGGCGCGGAGTCGCGGGCACTCGCACGACTCGGCTTCGCCAACTACTTCGCCGCGGCGACCGTGCTGCCGTACGCGCGCTTCCACGAGGTGGCGGAGGATTTCCGGTACGACATCGAACGACTCTCCGCCTACTACGCGGTGAGTTACGAGACCATCTGTCACCGGCTCTCGACGCTGCAGCGGCCGTCGCTCCGCGGGGTCCCGTTCTCGTTCGTCCGGGTCGACCGTGCCGGCAACATGTCCAAACGCCAGTCGGCCACCGGGTTCCACTTCTCGTCGAGCGGCGGCACGTGCCCGCTGTGGAACGTGTACGAGACGTTCGCCTACCCGGGCAAGATCATGACCCAGATCGCCGAGATGCCCGACGGTCGGCGCTACCTGTGGATCGCGCGCACGGTGGAGCGGCGAGCGGCGCGCTACGGCGAACCCGGCAAGACCTTCGCCATCGGTCTGGGATGCGAAGTGCGTCACGGAAATAGGTTGGTCTACGCCGACGGCCTGGAGTTGGACGGATCCTCCGTGGCGACGCCGATCGGCGCCGGATGCCGCGTGTGCGAGCGTGCCCACTGCCCGCAGCGTGCGTTCCCGCCGCTGGGCAAGGAACTCGACATCGACGAACATCGAAGCTCGGTGTCGCCGTACACCATTCGCTGACTCAGCCCTCTTCGGTCTCGAACTGCTGCTTGCGACGGCGGCTGCGCCGGATCATCAGCGCCACCGCTCCGCCGCCGACGATCCCCCCGACCACCAGGCCCGCCCACGTGTCGGCTCCCGCGCGGCTCGGCAGGTACTTGTCGGGAGCGAGCGTCACGCCGATGCCGACGAATGCGACGAGCATCAACGCGGCAGTCACGTTGGCGCGCGCCGTGAACCACCGCGACTCTGCGAACAGGTCGACGTTCTTGGACTTGGCGTACCCGATGGTCGCGTAGTTCACGACCGCACCGAAGACGATGATGCCCAACGCGATCCACGCACCTGTCGGACCGGCAACCCATGGGAGGACGGCGGCGGCGATCAGCCCGCCGAAGATGTGCAATTGCAGACCCACGGCGGCTGCCTCGTTCCACACGTCTCTCTGACGCTCGTCGTCATAGAACTCGCTGTCCAGATCGCCGACCATTCGCATTGACGAGGTGAAGATGCTCATGTCGATTCCTCCTCAGGTTCGAGCCGATCATCGGGGGTGAGCGGGAAGAGATCCTCGACCGTCGAGTCGAGCGCTCCCGCCAGCTTCAGGGCCAGGTACACGCTGGGCGAATAGTCGCCACCCTCGACCGAGACGATCGACTGCCGGCTCACTCCGCACGCCCGCCCCAGTTCCGCCTGGGTCAGGCGCGACGACTTACGGAACTCCCGCACCCGGTTCGTCACGACCATGATCCGAGTCAACTCCACTTGTCATTACGTGTCAAGAGCTCTTGACATCAGACCACCGAGCGGGGGACGACTCGGGTGTTAGCCTCAGCGACGTGACAGGACACCGCACCCCTCCGGCCACCCTCCGCTCGCTGCGTCCCGTCAACTGGGGCATCGCCCGACTGGCCGGCGCGGTCACCCGCACCGGCGACATGCACCTGTTCTCCACTCTGGGACAGACGGGCGGCCTGTTCCGCGCCTGGCTGTTCTACAGCGGCCGCCTGATGCCGTTCGGTGGGTTGCCCCGCAAGGACACCGAGACGGTGATCCTGCGGGTCGCCGCACTCCGCGACTGCCGGTACGAACAGGACCATCACCTCCGTCTGGGCGCGCGCGCCGGCATCGACGACGCCCTCGCCGACGCCATCGCCGCCGGTCCCGACGCTCCGGGTCTCGACAGTCGGACCGCCCTGATCCTGCGGGCGGTGGACGAGCTGGTGTCGAACCGCGATCTGTCCGACGCCACGTGGACCGAGCTGACGACGGTCTGGTCGTCCCGATCGCTCATCGAGTTCGTGCTGCTGGTGACCCAGTACGACGGACTCGCCACCACGATCACGACACTGCGCATCCCCCGCGACTACCAGTAGCTGCGCAGACGAGAACACCCCGGTCGCTCGTGAGCGGCCGGGGTGTTCTCGTCGGGAGATCAGAAGTTGATCATGTGCCCTGCGAGGCCGTGGATGGCCTCCTGCAGTGCCTCGGACAGCGTCGGGTGCGTGTGCACGTTGCGCGCGAGTTCGGTGGCCGTCAGGTCCCACTTCTGCGCGAGCGTCAGCTCCGGGAGGAGCTCCGAGACGTCGGGTCCGATGAGGTGCCCGCCGAGCAGCTCGCCGTGCTTCGTGTCGGCGATGAGCTTGACGAAGCCTGTGGGATCGCCGAGTCCGTGTGCCTTGCCGTTCGCCGTCATGGGGAACGTCGCGACCTTGATGTCGTGGCCGGCGTCCTTGGCCTGCTGCTCGGTGAGACCGAAGCTGGCCACCTGGGGCTGGCAGAAGGTCGCGCGCGGCATGAAGCGGTAATCGTCGATGGGAAGCGTCTCGGCGCCGCCGATGGTCTCGGCCGCCACGACACCCTGTGCCTCGGCGACGTGGGCGAGCTGCAGCTTCGCCGTCACGTCACCGATCGCGTAGATGTGCGGCACGTTGGTGCGCATGACCGAGTCGATGGCGATGGCCCCGCGATCGGTGACCTCGACGCCCGTCTTGTCGAGCCCGAATCCCTCGACACGAGGAGCGAATCCGACGGACTGCATGACCTTGTCGACGGTGACCGTCTCGGTCTCGCCGCTCTTGTTGTTCTTGATCGCGACGGTGACCTTGCTGCCGTCGTCGTCGATGCTCTGCACCGCGGCGCCGGTCATGATCTTCACGCCGAGCTTCTTGTACTGCTTGGCGATCTCCTTGGAGACGTCCTCGTCCTCGTTCGGGAGCGCGCGATCGAGGAACTCGACGATGGTGACGTCGACGCCGTAATTCTTCAGGACGTACCCGAACTCCATGCCGATGGCGCCCGCGCCGACGATGAGGATGGAGCCCGGGAGCTCCTTCGTCATGATCTGCTCCTCGTACGTCACGACGTTCTCGCTCAGCGACGTTCCGGGCAGCAGCTTCGTGGTGCTGCCGGTGGAGATGATCGCATTGTCGAAGGTGACGGTCTCGCTGCCACCCTTCGTCAACTCCACCTCGATGGTGTTGGCGTCGGTGAACGACCCCTTGCCGTCGAGCTGGTCGATCTTGTTCTTCTTCATCAGGAAGTGGATGCCCTTGACGCGACCGTCCGCGACCTTGCGGCTGCGATCGTAGGCAGCGCCGAAGTCGAACGACACGTCACCGGAGATGCCGAACTGCTTGGCTTCCTTGGTGAACAGGTGCGCCAGTTCGGCGTTGCGCAGCAAAGCCTTGGACGGGATGCAGCCCACGTTGAGGCAGACACCGCCCCAGTACTTCTGCTCGATGATGGCGGTCTTCAGGCCCAGCTGCGCCGCGCGGATGGCTGCGACGTACCCACCGGGTCCGGCTCCGAGAACGACGACGTCATAGTGTGAGGTCACGGTTGCCCACCTTAGTCCCGTCGATCCGGACACACACCGAAAGGTCCGGCTACTGGCTGGTAACCGGACCTTTCGTGTCTTTATTTCAGCGGCTCTATTCAGTCGGGGATCATGTCGAACGTATCGGGGTTGGGGCCGGTGCGGCCGTCCTCACCCTTGTCCAGCGCCGAGATGTCGGCGATCTGACGGTCGTCGAGTTCGAAGTCGAAGATGTCGAAGTTCGCCTCGACGCGCTCCCGCGTGACCGACTTCGGGAAGATGATGTCGCCGCGCTGGATGTGCCAGCGGAGGGTGACCTGCGCGGTGGTCTTGCCGACGTCCTTCGCGATGCGCTCGAGCTCGGGGTCACCGAGAACCTTGCCCTGCGCGATGGGTGACCACGCCTCGGTGGCGATTCCGTGCTCCGCGCCGTACGCGCGCACCTGGTAGTTCGAGAAGTACGGGTGGACCTCGATCTGGTTGACCGACGGGACGGTCTCCGTCTCCCGCGCCAACTTCTGGAGGTGCGGCACCTGGAAGTTCGAGACACCGATGCTGCGCGCCCGTCCGTCCTTCGTGAACTCCTCGAGCACCTTCCAGGTGGAGACGTAGTCACCGTCGTACTGCGTCGGCAGCGGCCAGTGGATGAGGAACAGGTCGATGTAGTCGGTGCCCAACTTCTCGAGTGTCTCGTCGAACGAGCGACGGGCGTCGTCGGGGCGGTGGAAGCCGTTGTTCAGCTTGCTGGTGATCCAGACGTCGTCACGGGAGACGCCCGAGTCCTTCACTCCCTGGCCGGTCTCCTTCTCGTTGCCGTACATCTGCGCGGTGTCCAGGTGGCGGTAGCCCACCTCGATCGCGGTGCGGACGGCATCGGCGGTCTTCTCCGGCTCGATCTGGAAGACGCCGAAACCCAGCTGGGGGATGGACCGGCCGTCGTTGAGGGAGAGGGAAGGAACGTGGCTCATGTGCGTGAACTCCTGTTCGTTGTTCGTGATCCGAGTTCGTGCTCGTGTGCGCGGAGTACCCCGCGACGGGGGCGGTGAAGCCACCCGCGGGCGCCCCGCTCCTCTGGTGCAACGGGTGTGTCGAACCGTTATTCCGGATCGATGGTCGTCGCGACGACGAGGACACCAGAATGACCACCATGAGCGACTTCAACTCGATGGTCATCGCGGAGTTCCGCGACAACGGTGGACACGTGGCGACAGCCGGGTTCGGCGACAACCTCGTGGTGCTGCACTCGATCGGTGCACGTAGTGGCGAGGTGCGGCTGAACCCGCTCTTCGCGATCTCCGAGAACGGCACCTGGTTGGTGGTGGGCTCCGCGGCGGGGGCGGTGAAGGATCCCGCATGGGTGCACAACCTCCGGGCTCACCCACGCATCGACATGGAGGTCCCCGGCGACGACGCGACCGTACGCACCATCGCCGTCGACGTCACCGAGGTGCCCGACGACGACTGGGAGACTCACTGGGCGAAGTTCACCTCGGCGTCCCCCGGCTTCCTCGAGTACACGACGACGGCGGAGGGGCGACAGTTCCCGATCTTCCGCCTGACGCCCGCCTGACAGGGTCGGGTCCAGCCGGCGTCAGGTCCACACGGCGTCGGCCACGCGGCGGAAGTTGCCGCCGAACACAGCCGCCACCGCACTCTCGTCCCAGCCGCGCTCGGCGAGCACGGCCGGGAGCGTGTGGGTGTCCTCGGGCGGAACCCACTGCAGTGCCCCGTATCTCGTGTACTCCTCGGAGAACGCCTCGGGGTGGAGCGCCAACTCGGTGTTGAAGTCCTCGTGGTCGAAGGAGTAGTCGCTGCCGACACCGATGTGATCGATCCCGACCAGGTCGACTCCGTACTCGACGTGGTCGGCCATGGCGCGCACCCGATCCGCGCGACGTTCGGGTTCGTTGACGCCGAGGAAGATGCCCACCCCGTTGATGCCGACCACGCCGCCGGTGTCGGCGCACGCACGCGCCTGCTCGTCGGTGATGTTCCGCAGATGTTCCCACAGCGCAGCGAAATTGGAATGACTGTAGATCATCGGCCGGGACGTCGTCGCGGCGATGTCGAGCCCCGTCCGCCGGGAACAGTGCGACCCGTCCGCTGCCATGCCCGCCTCGTTCATCGCCCGGATCAGGTCGCGTCCGTGGGCGGTGAGACCCGTGTCGACGGCGTCGAGGCATCCGCATCCCGCGGCGTTCGCATGGTTGTAGGTGGGCAGCATCGAGCGCACGCCCAGTTCGACGAAGTAGCGCACGTTGTCGAGGTCGCCGTCCAGAGGAGCGGAGTCCTCGAGGTCGAAGGCGAGGGCACGCAGTCCCCGTCGTCGGGCCTCGTCGATGTCGGCCACGCTCCGGGCCGGAAGGAAGCGACCGTCCGCGAGTGCCCGCGCACTCCACGTCGTGGCCAACTCCGTCGCCGACGCCTTCGTGTGGGGCGAGTAGCCGACGTTGACGGAGAGGTAACTCCCCGCCTCGTACCGCGCCAGTTCGGTGATGTCGGTGTCCGCGTACAGCGGCAGGCAGGTGTGCTGCTCCCACAGCGCTGTCACCGCGCACCCCCGGCCAGCGCGCGAGAGAGCAACGGGGCGAACAGCATCGCGAGCAGTGCGTAGAGGCCCACCGACGGGACGAGCAGCGCCACCGCGGAGACCACCAGGAACAGAGCGACCGGAACCCAGGGCACCGCCGCGCCGCGCACACCGGGACGCAGATCTCCACGCAGGAAGCCCGCAGCGCGCACGCGTGCTGCGAGGAGACGGGACACGATCATGGTCACGGCGATGACCCCGAGGTACAGCCCCACCGACAACGGGTCCCCGTGGGGAGCCGCGACCTCCAGCACGGTCGCCACGGGCATCAGCACGATGCCGGCGAGCCACAGGAGGTTGAGCCGCACGACGACCTCGTCGTACCCCGTGACACGAGTGAAGAGCGCGTGATGATCGCGCCAGAACCCCGCGATGACCGCGAAACTGATGCCCGCGGCGACGAGTGCGTAGCCGTTCTCCCGCAGGAACGCTCCCGCACCCTCCGGGGTGTCGCGGGCACTGTCCACGAGGGGGAGCACGACGAGCGTGATGGCGATCGCCACCACCGCGTCGGAGAAGAACACGATGCGGTCCAGCCCCTGCTGAGAGCGCACCTCGGTGTCGGGTTCGGTCACCTCGACACTGTAGGTGCGCCGTCCTGCTCGCGCGAGGGCGACCGCGGGCAGAATGGGCGACGTGACCGACAAGTACGAGTGGCTCGAAGACGTGACCGGCGACGCCGCCCTCGTGTGGGTGCGCGCCCGTAACGAGCGCACGGTCGACGAGTTCACCGCGAACGACGAGTTCCGGACGCTCGAGACCGACATCCGGAGCATTCTCGACACCGACGCGCGCATTCCGTACGCGCGCAAGCGCGGCGACCACCTCTACAACTTCTGGAAGGACGCGTCGCACCCCCGCGGGCTGTGGCGGCGCACCACCATGGAGGAGTACCGGAAGGACAGTCCCGCCTGGGACGTCATCATCGATCTCGATGCTCTCGCCGAGGCCGAGGGCGAGAACTGGGTGTGGAAGAGCGCGCAGGTGCTCCGTCCGTCGTTCGACCGCGCGCTGATCTCCCTGTCGCGCGGCGGCGCGGACGCATCGGTGATCCGCGAGTACTCGCTCACGTCCCGCTCCTTCGTCGCACCCGACGAGGGTGGCTTCGTCGTCCCCGAGGCCAAGACGGACATCGACTGGATCGACGCGGACACGGTCTTCGTCGGCACAGATCTCGGACCCGGGTCGCTCACCGATTCCGGGTACCCCCGGCGCGCACACCGGTGGCTCCGTGGAACTCCTCTCGCGGAGGCTCCCGTCGTGTACGAGGGTGAGCAGACCGACGTCGCGGTGTCCGCCTCGCACGATGCGACGCCCGGCTTCGAGCGCAGCCTGGTCCAGCGCGCCACCGACTTCTTCAATGCCGTCACCTCCATTCTTCACGACGACGGATCGACCACGGTCCTCGAGGTGCCCACCGATGCCTCGGTGTCCCTGCACGAGAACTGGTTGACCGTTCGCCTGACGACCGCATGGACCGTCGACGGCACCGAGTACGCCGCAGGGTCGCTGGTGGCCGCGAAGATCGACGAGTTTCTCTCCGGTGCAAGGGATCTGATCGTCGTCTTTGCTCCCGACGCCCGCACGTCGCTGCACCAGTACGCGTGGACCGAGAACCATCTGCTGATGGTGCTGCTCGAGGACGTCCGTTCCAGCGTCCACGTGGTGACGCTGGGCGACACGGTCACCTCCGAACGCCTGCAGGGACTCCCGGACGCAGTCGACGTCACCGTCATCGGCACCGACCCCGAGTTCGGCGGTGACGAGTACTTCCTCGACGCGAGCGGCCACCTCACTCCGTCCACTCTTCTGGTGGGCACCGTCGGGACCGATCCCGAGGTCCTGAAGTCCGCTCCCGCGTTCTTCGACACCACGGGCCTCGCGGTCGAGCAGTACTTCGCCACCTCACTCGACGGCACACGCGTGCCCTACTTCGTCGTACGGAACCCCGGAACGCAGGACCGTCCGACGGCCGCAGGCCCCACCCTCCTCTACGGATACGGCGGTTTCGAGGTCTCACTCACCCCCTCGTACAGCGGCGTGGTCGGCGCGGCCTGGCTGGCTCGGGGCGGTACCTACGTGGTGGCGAACATCCGCGGCGGCGGCGAGTACGGGCCGTCGTGGCACACCGAGGTGCTGAAGTCCGGTCGACACAAGGTGCACGAGGACTTCGCGGCGGTCGCGAGCGATCTGGTGGAGCGCGGCATCACCACCCCGGACCAGTTGGGCGCGCAGGGCGGCAGCAACGGCGGCCTGCTCATGGGCATCATGCTCACCAAGTACCCGGAGTCGTTCGGCGCCATCGTGTGTCAGGTGCCGCTCCTGGACATGAAGCGGTATCACCGCCTGCTGGCCGGGGCGTCGTGGATGGCCGAGTACGGAGATCCCGACGATCCCGACGAGTGGGCCTTCATCTCCGAGTACAGCCCGTACCAGAACGTCTCACCGCCGGGGAACTCGATCGGTGTGTATCCGCCGATCCTCATCACGACGTCGACGAGGGACGACCGTGTGCACCCCGGGCACGCGCGCAAGATGGACGCCCTCCTCGAGGAGTACGGGTACGACGTCTCCTACTACGAGAACATCGAGGGCGGCCACGGCGGTGCGGCCGACAACGCGCAGGCCGCATTCAAGTCCGCGCTGGCGTACACGTTCCTGTGGCGGACGCTCGGGGGCGGTACCCGCTAGGTCAGTCGGTGTCCGGTTCCGCAAGTCCGACGATGGACGGATCCGGGCGCCCCACCACCTCGTGGTCCTTGTTCGAGTAGTCGAAGCTGTTCAGCACGAAGCGCATCGCCTCGAGGCGGGCGCGTTTCTTGTCGTTGCTCTTCACCGTCGTCCAGGGGGCGTGATCGGTGTGGGTGAACCGGATCATGTCCTCCTTGGCCCTCGTGTACGCGTCCCACTTGTCCAGGGAGGCAAGGTCCATGGGCGAGAGCTTCCACTGCCGTACCGGATCGACCTGGCGGATGGCGAAGCGCGTCCGCTGTTCGAGCTGGGACACCGAGAACCAGAACTTGGTCAGCTGCACTCCGTCGTCGACGAGCATCTGCTCGAACAACGGTGCCTGGTGGAGGAATCGGTGATACTGCTCGTCGCTGCAGAATCCCATCACACGTTCCACGCCGGCCCGGTTGTACCAGGAGCGGTCGAACAGGACCAGCTCTCCGGCAGCCGGTAGGTGGGTGACGTACCTCTGGAAGTACCACTCCGTCGACTCGCGTGGCGACGGCTTCTCGAGTGCCACCACCCGCGCGCCGCGAGGGTTGAGATGCTCCATGAAGCGCTTGATCGTGCCGCCCTTGCCGGCGGCGTCGCGACCTTCGAAGACGATGACGTGGCGGCCACCGGTCTCCTTGATCCACATCTGCAGCTTCAGCAACTCGATCTGCAGAAGACGTTTCGTACCTTCGTATTCCGCGCGCGGCATCCGTTCGTCGTACGGGTACGCCTGGCGCCAGGTGTCCACCGGGACTCCGTCACCGGTCAGCAACACGGGGTCGTCGTCGTCGTCCCGCACGCTGAACGACGAGGTGTCCGAGAGGTCCACGATCCGGGACAGGGCGAAGTCATCGAGAGCGGTCACGCCAGGAACCTACGAGCCGCCGGAGACGGGACGGTGATCACGGGGTGAACAGCAGATGCCGTGACAGGCGGAGTTTCAGGGTACGTCTCGGGGTGGTCACCGATGGTGCAGCGCCCGGGCGGAACTCAGGATGGAGACATGACATTCCACGAGAGCAACTCCACCGTCCACCCGAACCCGAACCACACCACGCAGCTGACGCGAAGCCGAGACGACGCCTGGATCGCCGGGGTCTGCGGCGGTGTCGCCGCCTACACCGGATGGGATCCCAGCCTGGTGCGCGCCCTCACCGTGGTCGGCGCCCTCGTCTCGTTCGGCACCGTCGCCCTGCTCTACCTCGCGATGGTCATGCTCGTTCCCCGAGCATGACCATCGCGGGGCGTCGCGGAGATCAGCTGCCGCTACCGGTCCCGCCGGTTCCGAGAAGACCGTCGAGCAGTCCTCCCACACCGTCGAGCACAGAATCCAGTGCGCCACCGAGCAGTCCACCACTCAGCAGGCCACCGTCGGTCCCACCACCGAGAATCAGATCGAGAAACATCCGTCGTCCCTTCTCCTACACCGCGCCAGGAATGACGGCGACGGCCCCGATGGCCGTGGGCTGGACTGTAAATGCCCGCGACCGTGAAAGGAATGGTTTCCTGCCGTAAAAGTCCGGATTCTCGGGAGCGGTCGACCTTACCGTCGAGTCACTTGTCTCCGGTCACCAACCAACCACAGGGAGAGGCCAAGTCGTTCGCTGCCTCGGGTCCCATCGAGCCGGGCTCGTACGGGAGCACGGCCGGCGGAGAGGTCAACAACGGTGCGGCGACCTCCCACACGTGAGCCAGTCCGTCGGGACGGGTGAACAACGACCGGTCACCGTCGAGTACGTCGAGAATGAGTCGTGAATAGGGCGACAGCGGCTCGGCGTCCGACACCGTCGACAGGTCGAGCGACATCCGACCGATCCCGAGGTCCTCGCCGGGGCCGGGCTCCTTGACCGTCATGGCGATGTCCACTCGGCCGTCGCCCGACAGGTCGAACGTCAGCACGGCGCCGTCGGCCGGCAGGTGCTTCACCGGTCCCTCGGGGCGACGGAACACCAGCGACACCCGCTGCGTGCTGGTTCCCAGCATCTTGCCGGTGCGCAGGACGAAGGGAACGTCGCGCCACCGGTCGGTGTCGACCCACATGCGTGCGGCGACGAACGTGTCGGTCGACGAATCGTCCGCGATCCCCTCGACGTCCTGGTAGCCGCGGTACTGACCGAGGACCACCTCGGACGTGTCGAGCGGGCGGAACGCCGCGATGACCGACTCGCGGGCAGTCTGCAGGTCGTCCGCACCGAGGCTGAGTGGGGGCTCCATGGCCACCTCCGCCGCGACCTGGAACAGGTGCGTCACCAACATGTCGAGCACGGCACCCGTGGCGTCGTAGAACTCGGCACGGTCGTCGATGTCCAGCGTCTCCGGCACGTCGATCTGCACCTGCTCCACGTGTTCCCGGTTCCAGATCCCCTCGATCATCCCGTTCGCGAAGCGCAGGATGTGCAGGTTCTGGGTGTTCTCCTTGCCGAGGAAGTGGTCGATCCGATAGACCTGCTTCTCGTCGACGATGGCATGGACCGCCTCGTCGAGCTTCTCGAAGTTCTCCTGCGACGTGCCGAACGGCTTCTCGTAGACCACCCGCGCGCCCTCGGCGAGATCGTGTGCGCCGAGCGCCTCGGTGTAGTCGATGAAGGTCGAGGGCGGCAGCGCGATGTAGTGCACGAGCTGCACGTCGCCGCCCAGCTCGTCCTTCACGTCTCCGATGACCGACGGCAGGTCACCCGGATCGTCGGCGGTGAATCCGTTGCCCGCGAAGCGAACACGGTCCGCGAACGACGACCACACCTTCTCGTCGATGCTGTCGACACCCTCCCCGGGACCGAACTCCTCGAGCGCCGCGCGGATGTGCTCGCGGAACTCGTCGTCGGTCTTTTCACCTCGACCGTTGCCCACCAACGCCCACTGCTCGGGCAGCAGTCCTTCCTGCGCAAGTTCGTAGAACGCCGGCAGCACCATGCGCTTGGCAAGGTCTCCCGTCGCCCCGAAGAGCACGAAGATGGTCGGAGCCCCGCCGGATTCGGATGTCGCAGTGTCAGCCATGCCTCCATGATGCCCAGTCGGGGGCTCCCCCGAACCTCGATCGCCTCACAGTGCCGCGTCGACGCTACTGTCGAGCCGGTGACACGATCGATCTTCGACGGCGACATCGCCGGTCTCGGGACCTCCAGCGGAACCAGGATCGTCGTCGGCCACTGGACGTCGTCGCCGCTGGGCGACTTCACCGATGTCATGGTCGAGTTCGCGGACGGCGAGCGCCTTCTGCTGGCACCGTCCGACGCGGTCCGCGAGTTCGTCACCGCGACCTACCACTTCGACACGACGACCATCACCGACGTCTCGTATCACCGCCGAGGTGACCGAGTCGGCGTCTCCGCGGGTGATCTCGAGGTGTCCTTCCAGATCGGCGGCCCGACCCTGCTGGGTCGACTGCTCACCCTCGCACCGACGTCGGTGGTCACCGCACCCTGGTTCTGTACGGTGAGCGACCCGATCGCGCGGGTCGTGATGCGCGGCGTGCGGACCAGGGGCACCGCCGGCGGTGGGCGGCGCGAATACTACGGAGCGCGAGGGCAGCGCAGCATCGTCGGCGCGACGGCATCGTGGAAGGGCGACGATCTGGGACACCTGTCGCCGGTGGAGCCGCCGGTGCGGTTCGGATTCGGGTCCACACCCGCGGCCCCGTCGACGACGCGGATACGCACGACGATCGACCACCGCTGACCGAGGTCACCGCAGGGTGGTGTTCTCGTCACGGGAGAGGAAGAACGCGTTCGAGCCGACGCGGGCGCACGCGACTCCGTCCTCCCGAGAGACGCAGAAGCTCTGCCCCGTGTTGATCACCTCGCCGTACTGCAGTGTGCGGATGTTCTCCGAGCCGGTGAAATAGCCCTGATTCGTGCAGTAGTGGATCGGCCCGGTGCTCTCCACGCGGACGGCGTACCTGCTGGTGGCACCGTTCGAGCAGACCTCGCCCTCGTCGGGAGCGACACTGGACACGGCCTGGCATCCCAGGAATCCGACCGAGGTTCCGTTCGGGAAGAGCCCGCACGACACATTCCCCGACGGTGTCCAGAAGTAGTACCCCTCACCCGCCCCGCCACTGTCGCGGAAGAGCTCGGGATCCACCGACACCTCCTGCGACCCCGGACGCGGAAGTGCGTCCGCCGGGTCTGCCGACTCTGCCGACGGCGACTGCTCGACCGGCTGTTCCTCTGCGCCCGGCTGATCCGACGCTGCACCGGTGGGCGGCTCGATCGGCGCCACGACCGATGTCCCCGTCGGCGTCACGACCGAGGTGTCAGCGGGCGCCGGAACCGCCGTCGCCGACGTCACCTGGTCCGGAGCCGAACATGCCCCCAGCACCGCGGCGCCGGCGACCAGGGTGGCCGCGACGGCAGCCCGTGTGCTCATCGAGAACGACATGTCGACTCCTGTCCGGAGCCGGCCGATCGCCGCCCCCTCTGACATACCCATCGGTCTCTTTCGTGGCGTCGTTACCTGTACTCACGTCACGATCAGGACACGAGCCGGCTAACTGCCGTCGAGGGGTGCGATGCCGGCGATGAGTTGGTACGGAGTCAGCGAGAAACCACGCTGAGGTCCGAACCAGCGAATGCAGTCGACCAGGATCGTGGTGCCCTTGGCGCGCTCCGCAGCAGCGACGTCCGGACACGTGGGGAAGATCCCCGGCACCACCTCGTAGTACAGCGGCCCGACGTAGGTCGGCTCCGCGGAGGCGGTTCCCGCCCCTGCCAGCACCGATCCCGCCGTGATGGCTCCGGCGGCGAGCACTCCACCGACCACTCGCCGTAGTCCGATTCGCACCATGACACACACCTTCCGATGGGAGAGCCCCGGCCTTCGAAAACCGTACCGTGCGGACTGTTACGGGGGAAGAGGCATGCGGGAACGCAGGCACGGTTGCCGTAAAATACGAGGGTCCACCAGGCACTTGTTTCGATCAGGGGAGTCACGTGACCGCGCACGTCGAAGAAATGCAGTTCCAGGCCGAGACCCGGCAGCTGTTGGATCTGATGATCCACTCGGTCTACTCCAACAAGGACTCGTTCCTCCGCGAGTTGGTGTCCAACTCGTCGGACGCGCTGGACAAGCTGCGACTCGAGTCGTTCCAGAACAAGGATCTCGGCGCCGACACCTCCGATCTCCACATCGACCTGGAGATCGACAAGGAGAACCGCACCCTCACCGTGCGGGACAACGGCATTGGCATGTCGCGCGACGAGGTCGTCGATCTCATCGGCACGCTCGCGAAGTCGGGCACCGCCGAGGTCCGCGCGAAGCTGAAGGAAGCGAAGGACGCGGCCGCGTCCGAGGAGCTCATCGGCCAGTTCGGCATCGGCTTCTACTCCACGTTCATGGTGGCCGACAAGGTCACCCTCGTGACCCGGCGCGCGGGTGAGGACTCCGCGACGCGCTGGGAGTCCAGCGGTGAGGGCACGTACACCATCGAGGAGGTGTCCGACGCGCCTCAGGGCAGCGCCGTGACCCTGCACCTGAAGCCGGCCGACGATGAAGACCACCTCTACGACTACACGTCCGAGCACAAGATCCGCGAACTGGTGAAGCGGTACTCGGACTTCATCGCGTGGCCCATCCGCATGCAGGTCGAGAAGACCACCGGCGAGGGCGACGACGCCACGACGGTGCTCGAGGACGAGACGGTCAACTCGATGAAGGCGCTGTGGACGCGCTCGAAGGACGAGGTCTCGGACGAGGAGTACACCGAGTTCTACCGCCACGTCAGCCATGCATGGGACGAGCCGCTCGAGGTCATCCCCATGAAGGCCGAGGGCACCTTCGAATACCAAGCGCTGCTGTTCATTCCGTCGCGCGCACCGTTCGACCTCTTCATGCGGGAGTCGAAGATCGGCATCCAGCTGTACGTGAAGCGCGTGTTCATCATGGACGACTGCGAGGAGCTGGTGCCCGAGTACCTGCGCTTCGTCAAGGGTGTCGTCGACGCGGCGGACCTGTCCCTCAACGTCTCTCGCGAGATCCTGCAGCAGGATCGCCAGATCCGCGCCATCCGGCGCCGCCTGACGAAGAAGGTGCTGAGCACAGTCAAGGATCTCCAGGCGAACCAGCCGGAGAAGTACAGCACGTTCTGGACCGAGTTCGGCCGCGCCCTCAAGGAGGGCCTGCTCTCCGACCACGACAACCAGTCCACTCTCCTCGAGCTGTCGTCCTTCGCCAGCACCCACAGCGACGAGAAGCCGACCACGTTGGCGGAGTACGTCTCTCGCATGAAGGACGGCCAGGACGCGATCTACTACATGACCGGTGAGTCGCGTCAGCAGGTGGAGAACTCTCCGCACATGGAGGCGTTCACCGCCAAGGGGCTCGAGGTGCTGATCCTCACCGACGCCGTCGACGAAATGTGGACCGGGTCCGTCCCCGAGTTCGACGGGAAGCCGTTCCGCTCCATCGCGAAGGGTGCCGTGGACCTGGGTGACGACGAGGCGGAGACCGAGGAGAAGGACGCACGAAAGGCGCAGTTCGCCGACCTCACCTCGTGGATGGCCGAGACGCTGTCCGACGACGTGAAGGAGGTCCGCCTGTCCTCACGCCTGACCACCTCACCCGCGTGCATCGTGGGCGACGACTTCTCCCTGAGCCCGCAGCTCGAGAAGATGTACCGCGCCTCCGGCCAGCCGGTCCCCAAGACCAAGCGCATCCTCGAGCTCAACCCGGACCACGCGCTGGTCACCGCGCTGGAGAAGGCCCATGCGGAGAAGAAGGACGAGATGGCGCTGGCCGAGACCGCCAAGCTGCTCTACGGCACAGCCCTGCTCGCCGAGGGTGGCGAGCTGGACGACCCGGCGTCGTTCGCGAAGTTGTTGGCGGAGAGGCTGACACGCACGATGTGACCTGAGGACATATGCCCACCCGTAGGGTGGGCATATGTCGGGGGACGTGGTCGTGATCGGGGCGGGGCTCAGCGGGTTGGTGGCAGCACGGGAGCTCGAGCGAGCGGGTCGGTCCGTCACGGTGCTCGAAGCTGCCGATCGCATCGGCGGGAAGGTGCTCACCCGAGATGTCGACGGGCACCACGTCGACTACGGCGCGCACTGGGTCGGCGGGGACCAGACGGCTGTCCTGGACCTCGCCGACGAACTCGGCATCGCCACCGCACCCGAACCGCGTCGTCGACGTGGTGCCGACGAGCTCTTCGCTGCCGCTGGACGCGTCCACCGATATCACGGGCAAGTGCCACCGATACCGGCACGGGAGTGGCTGCCGGTGGGACTCGGAATCGCAGGACTTGACGTGGCAGTGCGACGCAGCCGCAGTACCCCGGTCCCCGTACTCGACGCCTGGCGTCCCGGCGAGCACGACATGTCGAACGCGATCGGCGATCGACTGTTCCGGTCCGCGTACGGGCGCGACATCCTCACCTGCTTCTATCGCCTGATCTTCGGAGCCGACCCCGACGAGGTCCCTGCCCGCGCCGCGCTCGAATACTTGCGGGCGGCCGGCAGCCTGCGCGCAATCGCGGAAGTACGCGACGGCGCGCAGGAACGCTACTTCGTGGGCGGCGCCGGGGCTCTCGTCGCCGCTGTGGCACAGCAACTCTCGTCGGAGCCTCGTCTACGGACACCCGTCACCGCCGTCCGCGCCGATGGGTCGGGAGTCGACGTCGTCACCGAGGACGGAACTCTACGAGCGTCCGCCGTGGTGATCGCGGTACCCCTGCCCCGCGCTGCGGACATAGACGGCGCACTCCCTGCCGGCGCCGGTGATCGGATGCGGAACTCACGCATGGGCGAGTACGCGAAGACCATCGTGGTGTACGACGAGCCGTGGTGGCGCGAGGACGGGCTCACCGGAACCGTCCTCGACGTCGACGGACCCGTGCAGATGGTCGTCGACGGTAACCCCGGCGCGGACGATCCCGGCGTCCTCGTCGCCTTCAGCGGTGGGCGAGCGGCGTCGGACCTGTTCTCCCGCAGTGACCGTCGTGAGACCGTCGTCGCGGAGCTGGTCCGCCTGTTCGGCGCGCATGCGGCGTCCCCACACCTGGTCGACGACATCACCTGGTCGGAGCAACCGTGGCTGGGCGGCGCACCCACCGCCATCCCCCCGTACGGCGGCATCTTCGAGGCCGCCGACCTGACCACCGGCCGAGTGCACTGGGCGGGAACGGATCTGGCGGATCGGTGGCCGGGCTACCTCGACGGAGCCGTGCGGTCCGGTCGGCGAGCGGCCCGCGAGATCATTCGTCCGGTTCGGTGAGCCCCGCCCGCTCGTCGCGCTCGGCCCACTCGATCAGCGGGGCGATCGAGTACACGGCATCGTCGATTCCTGCGTGCAGATCACCGAGATCCGCGAATCGGGACGGCACCGTGTACATGGTGAGGTCCCGCGGCTCCACGTCGGCGATCTCGTCCCACGTGATCGGCGTCGACACCGTCGCGTCCTGATTGCCGCGCACGGAGTACGCGCTCGCGATGGTGTGGTCGCGGGCGTTCTGGTTGTAGTCGACGAACAACTTCGTCGGGTCGCGGTCCTTGCGCCACCACGTCGTGGTCACGTCGTCCGGCGCGCGCCGCTCCACTTCCCGAGCGAACGCCAGTGCGGCCCTGCGGACATCGGCGAAGCCCTGCTCCGGCGCGATACGCACGTACACGTGCAACCCGTTGCCGCCCGACGTCTTCGGCCACCCGACGGCACCGAGTTCGTCGAGCACCTCGCGCGTCACCGCCGCCACCCGGCGCACCCGGTCGAAGGAGCAGTCCGGCATCGGATCCAGATCGATGCGCCACTCGTCCGGACTCTCCACGTCGGCGCGCCGGCTGTTCCACGGATGGAACTCCACCGTCGACATCTGCACGGCCCAGATCACGTGCGCCAGTTCGGTGACGCAGAGTTCGTCCGCGGTGCGGTTGTAGCGCGGGAAGGTGACCCGCACCGTCTCCATCCAGTCCGGAGCGCCTTTCGGCAACCGCTTCTGGTGCACCTTCTCCCCGGCGAGACCGTCGGGGAACCGGTGCATCATGCAGGGCCGCTCCCGCAGCGCGCGCACGATTCCGTCGCCGACAGACAGGTAGTACTCGACCAGATCGCGCTTGGTGGCTCCGCTCGCCGGGAAGTACACGCGGTCGGGGTTAGACACCCGCACCGTGCGTCCGCTGACCTCGAGTTCGATCGCCGGTGACGTGGCTGCCATGACGCGATACTAGTGCGGCCCGAGGGGGTACACAGGAACACGTCGGAGTTCGTACGAGCGAAGGAGCACCCCTTGATCTTCATCACCGCCAAGTTCCGAGTGAAGGCAGAGCACGCGGACGACTGGCCCGAGATCTCGCGGGCCTTCACCGAGGCCTGCCAGGCGGAGGAGGGATGCCTCTGGTACTTCTGGTCGCGCACACTCGACGATCCCACCGAGTACGTCCTCGTCGAGGCCTTCCGCGACCCGGATGCCGGCGCGGCGCACGTTCAGTCGGACCACTTCAAGCAGGCGCAGAAGGATCTCCCGCCCTACCTGCAGGAGACCCCGAAGATCATCAGTCAGGAAGTGGACGGGACCGACTGGAACGAGCTGGGAGAGCTCGCGGTCGACTAGTTCTCCGCCAGCGTCCGTACGGCGTCGGCGAACTGTCCCGGGAGTTCCTGGGGCGGATTGTGCCCGGCGTCGACGGCGCGGACGTCGATCAGATCGGTGAAGTGCGCCGAGTGGTCGGATGTTCCGTACAGCGCCGCCACGGTGTCCTCCGTCGGATCGACAACGATGGTGGGCACCGTGATTCGCGGCTGTTCCGCCAACAGCTGTTCGGTCTCGGCGTAGGCGTCGTCGCCAAGTACCAGGCCGTACCGGTGGCGGTACGAATGGACTGCCACGTCCACGAAATCTGGATTGTCGAACGACGGTGCCGTGGCGGCGAACTCGGAGTCACCGAACCTCCACGTCGGCGACCAGTCGGTCCACAGCGTCTGCGCGATCTCTGCGCGGTAATCGGCCAGACCGGCGCGACCTCGCTCGGAATGGAGGTAGTACTGGTACCAGTAGCGCTTCTCCAGATGCGGTGGGGCCGGCGTCGTGGCGGCCGCCGCACGGTCCTGCACCAGGTATCCGGACACGCTGACAAGACCCGACACCGACTCCGGCCAGACAGCGGCGACGACGCACGCAGCCCGGCCGCCCCAGTCGTACCCGGCGACGAGTGGCCGATCGAGGCCCAGCGCCGCGATCAGTTCACGCAGGTCGTGACCGAGCGCCGCCTGCTCACCCGAACGCATCGTTCCGGCGTCGGCAAAGCGTGTCGGGCCGAAGCCGCGCAGATACGGAACGACCACATCGAATCCCTGCTTCGCCAGGATGCGCGCGACGTCGTCGTAGCAGCGGGGGTCGTACGGGAAGCCGTGCAGCAGCACCACGGCCCGGCCGGCCGGATCGCCGTAGCGCTCGTAGGCGACGTCGAGCACCCCGGCCCTGACGGCGCTGATCACTGGTGCCATGGGTCCATCATGCCCGTCGACCACCGCGGCCGGCGGAGGTAACGACACCGATGCAGTGGTCGACGAACCGCTGCCGATCGACCTCGATTCCGCCGTCGAGGTACATCGTGAACAGAGCCGTGAGCGCCCCCACGACCCCGGTCGCCGTCAACTGCCGGTCCACCTCGTCGGACTCGAGCTGCTCGCCCACCACCGACACGAAGACGGGCATCGTCGTCATGCCCAGCGTGCTCAACGCGGGATCGACGAACGGCGCTGTCAGAAGCACTCGGCCACGAGCCGGTTCGTCGATCATCAACTCCACGAACGCCGTGACGGCACGGCGGGCGCGCTCGTCCGGGCGACGGGCCTGACCCACGGCTGTGACCAGTGCCTCGCGCGCACCCTCGGCGACATCGCGATAGACGGTGCGCACGAAAGTATCCCGATCGGTGAAGTTCTCGTAGAAGTAGCGTTCGGTGAGCGACGCGCGCGAACACACCGAGCGCACGGTGACTGCGGGCCGACCGACCGAGCCGAGAAGTTCCACCCCGACCGCCAGCAAGGTTGCGCGCCGCTGCTCCCGCCGCGCCTCGAGCGTGGTCACGTTGCGACACCTCACTGTTGACGACCGTCCACCCTGCACCTTACGGTGACAACATGCGTAGTCAGTCGTTGGGGCCGGAGTCACTCACCTGGCGATACTTCGGGGACTGGCGCGGCATGCTGCAGGGGCCCTGGGCCGGCTCCATGCAGAACATGCACCCGGCACTCGGCGCTGCCGTGACCGAGCACTCGACCTTCGAGTCCGAGCGATGGCAGCGCGTGATGCGGTCGCTGTACCCCATCGGCGGCGTGGTCTTCGACGGCGACCGTGCGGCGGACACCGGCGCCCGAATCCGCAACTATCACAAGGACATCAGCGGTTTCGACGCCCACGGGAAGCCGTACCACGCCCTCGATCCCGATGTCTTCTACTGGGCGCACGCCACGTTCTTCGTCGGCACGATGCTCACCGCCGACTACTTCATGGGCGGGATCAGCGAGGCCGAGCGTGAGCAACTGTTCGTCGAACACCGGCAGTGGTACTCCCTGTACGGCATGAGCATGCGCCCGGTTCCCGACACCTGGCCCGACTTCCAGCGCTACTGGGACCACATGTGCCGCGAGGTACTCGAGGACACCGCCGCCGCACGCTCGGTCCTCGACATGTCGGCCCTCCCCCGGCCGCCCTTCCTCCCCTGGTTGCCCCAGCGAGTGTGGGCCCTTCTGCTCCCCGGCATCGAGAAGTCCGCGGTGCGGATGACCGTCGGTCTCTACGACCCGGCGGTCCGAGATCTCCTGGGCTACACCTGGACCGACAGGGACGAGCGGTGGCTTCGCCGTGTCGGCACGCTGGTGAACCTCGCCTTCCGCATGGTCCCGGCGCGCCGGCGTATGCATCCCCGGGCCCGAGCCGGCGTCGACATTGCTGCCGGTCGGCAGCCCGCGAACTCGCCGCTCGCGGAGACCCCCGACCGCAACCTGCCGCCTCTCGGGCGTCGGGACAACCCCCGGCATTACGTACCCGGCCGCTGATTGCACGTCAGTGCACCCGATCGCGGACGAATCGGCGGAATGGCAGATTCCGGCACCATAATGTGGCTCCAGATGCAACAGCCGCTGGAGGGCTCTTGATGAGCGATCGGTAGTCCACAGGGGCACCTCCTAGTTGGACTACCGCCACTACGGGCGTCGCGACACTGTTGCGATGGACGTATTCACCTGGCACCAGCTCATCGCCGGCGGAATCGACGGCTCGACGGTGAGCCGGCGGGCGGCACGCGGCGCCCTTCACCGTGTGCTTCCCGGTGTCTACTCGTCGGAAGTGCCTACGTACACCACACGATGCGAGGCAGTGAGGCTCTGGAAGCCCGACGCAGTGTTCAGCCACGACACCGCGGCGTGGATGTAGGACCTTCTCCCCGAGGAGCCGGCCCTGGTGCACGCCACTGTTCCGAGGACCGGCACCACGAGGGGTCCCGACTGGGTGAGGTTGCATCGTCGAACCCTGACGAACGTCAGATGGTTGGGGGACATACCTGTCGTGTCCCTCGAACACGCGATCCTCGACGTCGCCGGCACGTTGACCCGGCCGCAGTTCGAGAAGGTGATCGACAGTGCGCTCTCACGAGCGGTGAGCTGGCGTTCCCTGGCTCAGCTGTGCGACGAGGCTGCCGGGAAGACAGGCATGCGGATGCTGCGCGAACAGTTGCGTCGAGCCTGCCCGCACACACTGTCCGAACCCGAGCGCATGGTGGCGCGAGCTCTCACCGCCCGCAACATGCACCTGGAGATCAATGGCAAGGTCGGCCCGTACTACGGAGATCTGGTGGACCGGCGCGGGCGCGTGGTGGTGGAGATCGATGGGCGTGAGTTCCACACGGCTGCAGACGTCTTCACCAGCGATCGTCGCCGACAGAACGCACTGGTGTTGGACGGCTGGCTGGTTCTGCGGTACTCCGCTGCCACGGTGAAGGCGAGCGTGGCTGCAGTCGCGGACGAGATCGTTCAGACGGTACGCCGACGACGATCGCTCGCGCGAGGGTGAGCACACACGATCACCGGTGATTCTGCGGATGCGCGGGATCGTCGACGATCGTGTGGCTACAGGCGCATCGACGCCACCACCTCCCCGACGGCACCCTCGAACTGGTGCCCACCCCGCTGGTGCTCGACCACCCGAGCGCCCGGGAGCCGCGCGGAGGCCAGTGCCAGGTGCGCGAACGGCACCACGTCGTCGTCGCGGCAGTGGTGCAGCGTCAGGGAGACCTCCGGCGGGACGGTCGGCCACTCGTACTGGCGGACGTCCCAGCCCGCGGCACTCCAGTCGGGCATCGCGAGCAACGTGGCGGCGGGAACCCGGAGCGAGGCGAGCACGTGCAGCAGGACGGTGGCGCCGAAGGAGTGGGCGATCACGACGTCGGGACTCGCCTCGAGGCCGCGGCGTATCGGTCCTGCCCACGCCTCGACGCTCATGTCGTCGCTCGGGATGCGGGGCATGTCGACCGTCGCGCCGAGCAGCGCGCCGAACTCCTCCGCCATCGGCTCGTCGTCGTCCTCGCCGCCGGCGCCGTGGACGAACAGCAGTCTCGTCATACCGATATCGACTCGACGGGGCGCCGGAACTCACCGCGGAACGCCGAGAGCCGGCCACCCGTGAGGGTGACCGGCTCTCGTGCGATCAGGGAGCGGGACTCAGAAGTCCATGCCGCCCATGCCGCCGGTCGGATCGCCCGCGGGCGCTCCGGCCTTCTCCGGCTTGTCGGCGACGACGGCCTCGGTGGTGAGGAACAGAGCCGCGATCGACGCTGCGTTCTGCAGTGCCGAGCGGGTGACCTTGACCGGGTCGTTGATGCCGGCGGCGAGCAGGTCCTCGTACTCGTTGGTCGCGGCGTTGAGGCCGTGGCCGAGGGGGAGGTTGCGCACCTTCTCCGCGACGACGCCGGGCTCGAGGCCGGCGTTGAACGCGATCTGCTTCAGCGGTGCCTCGAGGGCGACGCGAACGATGTTCGCGCCGGTGGCCTCGTCGCCCGTGAGGTTGAGGTTCTCGAGTGCGGGAGCCGACTGCAGCAGCGCGACGCCACCACCGGCGACGATGCCCTCCTCGACTGCTGCCTTGGCGTTGCGCACGGCATCTTCGATGCGGTGCTTGCGCTCCTTGAGCTCGACCTCGGTGGCGGCACCGGCCTTGATGACTGCAACGCCACCGGCCAGCTTGGCCAGGCGCTCCTGCAGCTTCTCACGGTCGTAGTCCGAGTCGGAGTTCTCGATCTCGGAGCGGATCTGCGAGACACGACCCGCGATGGCGTCGGCGTCGCCGGAGCCCTCGATGATGGTGGTCTCGTCCTTGGTCACGACGACCTTGCGAGCCTGGCCGAGCAGCTCGAGTCCGGCACCCTCGAGGGAGAGGCCGACCTCTTCGCTGATGACCTCGCCACCGGTGAGGATGGCGATGTCGGCGAGCTGCGCCTTGCGACGGTCACCGAAGCCCGGTGCCTTGACGGCGACGGACTTGAAGGTGCCACGGATCTTGTTCACGACGAGGGTGGAGAGCGCTTCGCCCTCGACGTCCTCGGCGATGATCAGGAGCGGCTTGCCGGACTGGATGACCTTCTCCAGCAGGGGCAGCAGGTCCTTGACGGTGGAGACCTTCGAGCTGACGAGCAGGATGTACGCGTCTTCGAGGACGGCTTCCTGACGCTCGGCGTCGGTGACGAAGTATCCCGAGATGTAGCCCTTGTCGAAGCGCATGCCCTCGGTGAGCTCGAGCTGCAGGCCGAAGGTGTTGGACTCCTCGACCGTGATGACGCCTTCCTTGCCGACCTTGTCCATGGCCTCGGCGATGAGCTCGCCGATGGACGCGTCGCCTGCGGAGATACCAGCGGTCGCAGCGATCTGCTCCTTGGTGTCGATCTCCTTGGCGGACTTCAGCAGGGACTCGGTGACAGCGGCGACGGCTGCCTCGATGCCGCGCTTGAGGCCGAGCGGGTTCGCGCCGGCTGCGACGTTGCGCAGGCCTTCGCGGACGAGTGCCTGAGCGAGAACGGTCGCGGTGGTGGTGCCGTCACCTGCGACGTCGTCGGTCTTCTTGGCGACCTCTTTGACCAGCTCTGCGCCGATCTTCTCGTACGGGTCCTCCAGCTCGATCTCCTTGGCGATGGACACACCATCGTTGGTGATCGTGGGGGCGCCCCACTTCTTCTCGAGTACGACGTTGCGACCCTTGGGGCCCAACGTCACCTTGACTGCGTCGGCGAGGCTGTTCAAGCCCCGTTCGAGGCCACGGCGTGCCTCTTCGTCGAACGCGATGATCTTGGCCATTGCGAAGTGATCCTCCGGATTGGGGGTGACACACGAAGCGACCGCGGGTGGGTCGCTCCCTTTCCACATCCGGCCGAGTCGGTGCCCGCGACGGACGACCAGGGGTGTCGATGATTCCCGATCTCACCTCTTCGACCTGGCACTCACAGTACGCGAGTGCCAACCAGATTTCTAGCAGTCGAGGTGGTCGAGTGCAAGGTCGTCGTCGAGTGGTCGCGATTCACACGGTGTTCACGTGCCGGAACGACGACCGACTCACGCGTGAGAAGAATGTGTGACGCGACCAGTTGTCGCGCGCCACAACAGAATCCACGCGAATCGGACCTATACACCCGCCCACCCCTGCGGACGAAAGGACCACATCGTGTCCGATGCAGTCGACACCGGTTACGACAACTCGGCGATGGCACACGAGGAGGAGGGCTACGACAAGGGCCTGAAGCCTCGGCAACTGCAGATGATCGCCATCGGCGGCGCGATCGGCACCGGCCTGTTCCTCGGCGCGGGCGGCCGCCTCGAGTCCGCGGGCCCGGGCCTGTTCATCATCTACGCCGTCTGCGGCGTCTTCGTCTTCTTCATCCTCCGAGCGCTCGGCGAGCTGGTGCTCCACCGCCCGTCCTCCGGATCGTTCGTCTCCTACGCCCGCGAGTTCTACGGCGAGAAGGCCGCCTACGCGGCCGGGTGGATGTACTTCCTCAACTGGGCGATGACGGCGATCGTCGACGTCACGGCCGTCGCGACGTACATGCACTACTGGGGCGCCTTCAAGGGCATCCCGCAATGGACCATCGCCCTGATCGCACTGGCCATCGTGCTCGCCGTGAACCTGGTGTCGGTGAAGTGGTTCGGCGAGATGGAGTTCTGGGCGGCCATGATCAAGGTCGCGGCGCTGGTGACGTTCCTGGTCGTCGGCACCGTCTTCCTCGCCGGTCGTTTCGACGTCGACGGCCAGTCGACCGGCTTCGGCGTCATCTCGGGCAACGGCGGCCTCTTCCCCACAGGGGCGTGGCCGCTGGTCATCGTCACGTCGGGTGTCGTCTTCGCCTACGCGGCCGTCGAGCTGGTGGGGACCGCGGCCGGAGAGACCGAGAACCCGGCGAAGGTCATGCCGCGGGCCATCAACTCCGTCATCTTCCGCATCGCGGTGTTCTACGTGGGATCGCTGATCCTGCTGGCGCTGCTGCTGCCGTACACGACCTACCGGGCCGGGGAGAGCCCCTTCGTCACGTTCTTCTCCCGTATCGGCGTCGACGGCGCCGGCACGATCATGAACATCGTCGTGGTCACCGCGGCGCTGTCCAGCCTCAACGCCGGGCTGTACTCGACGGGCCGCATCCTGCGGTTGATGGCGATGAACGGCAGCGCGCCGTCGTTCACGGCGCGGATGAGCCGGAACGGTGTCCCCTACGGCGGCATCCAGCTCACCGGCGCCCTGACACTGCTCGGCGTGGCGCTCAACGCGTTCAAGCCCGGCGAGGCGTTCGAGATCGTGCTCAACATGTCGGCCCTCGGCATCATCGCCTCGTGGGCGACCATCGTGCTCTGCCAGCTGCAGCTCTACCGGTGGAGCCGCAAGGGCATCCTCGAACGGCCGTCGTTCCGGCTCTTCGGGGCGCCGTACACGAGCTACGCGACGCTCGCGTTCCTCGCCGCGGTGCTGGTTCTCATGGCGCTCGACGCGCCGATCGGGACGTGGACCGTCGCCACACTCGTCGTCATCGTGCCGATGCTCATCGGCGGCTGGTTCCTCGTCCGGGCCCGCGTCCTCAGCGTCGCCGAGGAGCGGATGGGCTACACGGGCAAGTACCCCGTCGTCGCGAACCGGCCGACGGATCCCGAGACGCCGAGCGACTAGCGACGTCGGTACCAGGGCCGGCCGGGCTCAGGTGGCGGGGAGGCCGGAGGCCGGCCGGGCTCAGGTGGCGTGTGGTCCCTCAGGGCCCGCGCCACCGCCACGCTCAGGTCGTGGCACGACGCGAACCGGTCCGGCGGCTCCTTGGCCAGCGCGCGCTGCACGACGGCGTCGAGGCGGGTCGGCAGGTCGCCCCGACGCGAGCTGACGGACGGCGGGGTCCGCCTCAGCTGGGCGTCCATGACGGCGAACGGAGTGGCCAGCGGGAACGGCGGCCGTCCCGTGAGCAGTTCGACGAGGGTGGCACCGAGCGCGTAGATGTCGGTGCGGGCGGTGAGCGTGCCGCCCCGCAGCAGTTCGGGTGCCGCGTAGCCGATCGATGTCAGCACCGTCCCGTCGTCCGACACCAGCGGTGTCGGCGAGGTCGTCAGCCGCGCGATTCCCCAGTCGGACAGCAGAACCTGCTCCCGGGTGTCCGCATCGGCGACACTCGCGAGCAGGATGTTGGCCGGCTTGACGTCCCGGTGGACGATCCCGAGCCCGTGCGCGTGATCGAGGGCTCTCGCCACGCCGTCGACGATGCGGGCGGCTCGGTGGACGTCGAGTGGGATCTGTCCGCGCGCGACGAGGCGGGCGGCGCTGTACCCGTCGACGTGCGACATCGACATCCACGGCCGCCCGCGGAACTCGCCGTGATCGTGCGCCGCGACGATGTTCGGGTGCTGCAGCAGGGCCCCGATCCGCACCTCGGCCGCGAACGCGTCCCGCGGGGCGTCCGCACGCAGGATCTTCAGGGTCTCCGGCGGTGCCGATCCACGTCGGGCGAGATACACCTCGGCGGTGCCGCCGTGACCGAGCAGTCTCTCGATGCGGAACCCCGCGAACTCGGATCCCGGCCGCAGGACCACTACCGACCGATCTCCAGCACCGCCGGCAGGTCCGCGACGGAGTCGACGACGAACGCCGGTTGCATCGCGTACTGGTCGCGTGCGTGCCGGTCGAGGCGTTCCTGACGGAACTTGCCCGTGCGGACCAACATGCCGCGCATGCCGACGACCTGGGCGGCGAGCACGTCGTTGTCGAGATCGTCCCCGACCATCACCACCAGGTCCGGATCGACGCCCATGCGTTCCGCCGACGTCTGGAAACCGAGCGGCGCCGGCTTGCCGACGGCCGTCGCCGTGCGGCCGGACGCCGATTCCATGCCCGTCAGATACATGCCCGTGTCGATGCGCAGCCCCTCGGCCGTGGTCCACATGAGGCTGCGGTGCATCGCGACGACGGGCACGCCCTGACACATCCAGTCGTAGACCCGGCTGAGCGCCTCGTGAGTGAACTGCTCGCCGGCGCCGCCGAGCACCACCACGTCCGGATCGCTGTCGACCCACTCCACGCCGGGCAGATCGTCGGCGATCCGGCCGCTGTTGAGGAGGACGCACCGCGCACCGGGGTACCGCGTCCTCAGGTGGTCGGCGGTGAGAGTGGCCGCGGTGACGATCTCGTCGGCGTGCACCTCGATGCCCGCATCGGTGAGCGCGTCGGAGATCTGCTCCCGCGTCTTCGACGTCGTGTTGGTCAGGAACGCGCACGCCACGTCGTTGCTGCGCAGCGTGCTCACCGTCTCCGCGGCCCCGGGCACGGGACGCCAACTGGTCATGAGCACACCGTCGATGTCGAACAGCACCCCACCGATCGGACTCATGCGACGAGCCTAGTGCCGCTACGGGTTCGGGGCAGGATGGGCGGGTTCGACGTCCTCGGCCGCGCCCGCGGACCGGGCCAGGGCCACCGCCGAGACCACCACGAGAATCAGGGCGGCGACCAGCACCACCGTGACCTCACGATCGGCGTCGAGGTACTCGCCCAGCACGACGAATCCCAGCAGCGACGCGACCATCGGTTCCATCACGGTCGTCGCGGGCAGCGAGGCCTGCAACGCACCCACCTGGAAGGCCGACTGCTGCAGCGAGATCGCGACCACGGCCACGGCGACGAGCGCGTACGGCTCGACCGAGGTCAGCAGCGGCTGCGGTCCGCGTCCGGCGAGGTGGACGACACTCTTCGTCAGCACGGCCGCGACGCCGAACAGCGCACCGCCGGCCAGTCCCAGCAGTAGGGCGCGCCGGGACCGGGAGCCGCTGCGCGCGCCGAGAACACAGGCGAGAACGAACGGGATTCCCACGCAGAGAACGACGACCCAGTGCCGCGTCTCGGCGCGTTCCACGCCGGGCCGCGGATCGCCCACGACGACGAGGACCGCGATGGCTGCCGTCAGCGCCGCAGCCCACAGCCAGTCCTTCGCCGGCACGGTGCGGCCGGAGAACCGAGCACCCAGCGGCAGCGCGAACAGCAGGGACAACACGAGGAGCGGCTGCACCAGGAGAAGAGATCCGAGCCCCAACGCCGCCGCCTGCAGGCCGTAGCCGCCGATGCCGACGACCGTGCCGATCCACCACAGCGGCTCGCGGATCAGCGTGGTGATGGGTCCCAGCCGACCGACGGACTCGTCGGGAATCGACGCCGCCGACCGCTGGCGGACGACGGTACCGACAGCGATGCACACCGCCGCCCCGACGGCGCAGAGCACCGCCAGGACGGTGGCGTTCACGACGGTTACAGACCGGCGATGCAGGACCGCCCGGTGGAGAGGTCGAGAGCGAAGGAGTTGAGACCGGCGCAGTTCACGCCCGTGACCGTGCTGGCCGTCGCGCCGCCGCCGTACCCGGCGATGGCGACGGAGGTGGCTCCGTTCGTGGCGAAGGACTGCGAGATGCCGCCACCGAGGGAGTACGAGTACGAGGTACCCGCTCCCAGAACGGCACTCAGCGCGGTGCCGAAGCCGGTGGCGTTCGACGTCGAGCGCCCGCCGTCGGCGACGCTGACCGCGGTACCGCTCTCGGACGCCGACGACGTGGCGACGCCGGCGCCGGTGGCCTTGGCTCCGCAGCTGGCCGTGTCGCTCACCTGGATGTCGTTGGCCGCGGGCGGGGACACGCAGGTGACCGGAGCCGCGGACGCCACCCCGGTACCGAGGATCGCCCCTGCGGCGATGGTGGCGCCGACCGCGACGGCCGCGCCGAATCGCGTTGCACGAGAGGAACTTCGATCCGAGCGCGTGGCGTTGGAGAAGAAGGACGAGGTGGGGATGAACGACACGGACGGCTCCTGAGGCTGTGCGAGAGAATGCATCGTGCAATGCACCGCAGACCTTACCGCCCGCTCGTCCCTACCGGCGGGTAACTCCATAACGATTCGATGTTGGGTTCAGCGGACGTGGCGCTGCCAGTCCCAGGGGACCCGAGACGACGGTCCGGGCACCGTCTGGTCCATCGGATGATGCTGCGGCGCAGCGAGTTCGGGACCGTCGAAGCCCTCCTCGGTGACGTAGTTCCAGAACCACGTCTCGCCGGGTTCGAACGACTGCACGACGGGGTGATTGCTGGTCGCGGCATGGGCACTCGCGTGCTGCGACGGTGAGGAGTCACAGCATCCGACGTGGCCGCACTGAGCGCACCGGCGCAGGTGCACCCACCACCCGTCGGTGGCGTCGCACTCCACGCAGCCCGTGCCGCTGGGCGGTACCGCGGTGTCGATTCCGTTCGTGCTCATCCGACTTCCTCCTCTGCGGTCGGCATCGGCGCCCCGGCCGGGCCGTCGATCGGTATTCGTACCTGGAACCGGGTGTCTCCCGGCTCCGACAGCAACCGTAGGTCGCCGCCGTGCTTCTTCACCACGATCCGCCACGAGATGTCGAGGCCCAGACCGGTGCCCTCGCCCACAGGCTTGGTGGTGAAGAACGGTTCGAAGATGCGGGACCGGATCGCCTCGGGAACCCCCGGGCCGGTGTCCCCGATCTCGATGAGGGCCGTGTCGTTCTCCCGCGCGGTGCGCAGAGTGAGCGTTCCGTGGCCGTCCATGGCCTGTACGGCGTTGTCGATGAGGTTGGTCCACACCTGGTTGAGCTCCGCGGCGTACGCCGCGACGGGAGGCAGCGCCGGGTCGAAGTCCTTTACCACCGTGATGTCGTCGCCGATCTTGCGACCGAGCATCACCAGGGTGCTCTTGAGGAGGACCCGCAGATCCACCTTCTGGAACGGCGCACGGTCCATCTGCGAGTACTGCTTCGCGGCGTTGACCAGCGTCGACACCCGTGTGGTGGAATCGGAGATCTCGTTCATGAGCAGTTCGGTCTCGATGGTGTAGTTCAGCCAGCGGATCGTGCTCTCGAGAAGCTCCGCCCCCGTGTCCGCGGCGACGCGCTCGAGCCAGTCGGCCTCGATGCCGGCCTGCACGAAGGTCGGGGCGAGGTCCCACCCGTCGGAGATGCCGTGGTCCTCGAACCACTCCCCCAGCGCGTCCTCCCGGTCGGAGGCCTCCATGGGAGTGAGCTCCGGCGCTTTACCCACCAGTTCGGCGGCCTCGTCCTGCAGGCGGATCAGACCCGTCAGGGAGTCGGTGTCGTAGACGCCCGACGCGATGACGCCGAGTTTGCGGCGCATGTGCGACACCCGGTCCCGCAGCGCCGCCGTCGCACGGACCGCCGCGGCGGCCGGGTTGTTCAGCTCATGTGTCAGACCGGCCGACAGCGACCCCAGCGCCAGCAACCGCTCCCGCTGGTCGATGACCTGCTTGCTGCTCTGCTGACCGAAGAACAGTCCCTCGAGCATGTGGACCGCCATGGGGAACCACTCTCGAACCAGGTCTCCGAACCGCTCGGCGTCGAGCACGAAGAACCGGGACGGACGCGTCACGTCCATGCCCGACATGTACTTCTGCGGGGCGCGGTCCCCGAGGTACGCCTGCCACGCACCCGCGTAGACGCCCCGCGACGACGTGCGGTTCACCTCGATCTTCTCGCCGCCGGACATCTTGGTCAGCACCAGTTCCCCGTCGAGGAGCACGTAGAAGCACGTGGCGTCGTCGCCCTCCGCGAACACGGGACCGGCCTCGATCATCTCCACGTGCCCGTTGGCACACAGTTGCTCGAGCTGCTCGTCGTCGAGCGACTCGAAGAGGAACAGCGTCTTCAGTTCCTCGGTGCTGCAGTCGAGTTCGGTCATGATGATCCAGCTTCCGGGACGCGTGCGGGGGTCAGGGTTGGGCGAGATAGCGGTGGACGAGCATGACGGCCATCGCACCCTCACCGACGGCCGACGCGACGCGCTTGGCGGAGTCCGCGCGCACGTCGCCCGCCGCGAAGATGCCGGGCACGCTGGTCTCGAGATGGTGCGGTGCGCGGTCGACCGACCAGCCCGGCGGGCGGGCCCCGTCGACCGTGAGGTCCTGACCCGAGACGACGAAGCCGTGGCGGTCGCGCACCACCACGCCGTCCAGCCACTCGGTCCGCGGCGCCGCCCCGATGAAGAGGAACAGGTAGCCCGTGTCGACGGTCTCTTCGTCGCCGGAGACCTTGTCGCGCAGGGTGATCTGTTCGAGGTGGCCGTCGCCGTGCGCGGCGGTCACCTCGGTGCAGGGGCGGACGGAGATGACGGGGTTCTTCTCGATCTGCTGCACGAGGTAGTACGACATGGAGGCCTCCAGCGACTCGGCGCGCACCACGATGGTCACCGACCGCGCCCACTTCGACAGGTACATCGCTGCCTGACCGGCGGAGTTCGCGCCGCCCACGATGTACACGTCCTGATCGGTACAGCCGACCGCCTCGGTGACCGCGGAGCCGTAGAAGACGCCGCGACCGGCGAACTCGTCGACCCCCGGCGCCGGATGCCGGCGGTAGGAGACACCCGTGGCGAGGATGATCGAGTGCGCGGCGATCGCACTGCCGTCGGTCAGACGCACCACGCGCGCCGGCCCGTCGACCTCGACACCCGCGACCTCGCGGGTGGTGACGAGTTCGGCGCCGAACTTCTCGGCCTGCCGACGTGCACGCTCGGCCAGCTGTGCGCCGGACACCCCGTCCGGGAAACCGAGGTAGTTCTCGATGCGCGAGCTCTGGCCCGCCTGCCCACCCGTCGCGGTGCGCTCGACGAGGACCGTCCGGAGACCCTCGGACGCGCCGTAGACGGCCGCGCCCAGGCCGGCGGGCCCGCCGCCCACGACGACGAGGTCGTAGAAGTCCTCCGTCGGCGTGGTGCCCAGACCGAAGTACTCGGCCAACTCGGTGTCGGTGGGGTCGAGCAGACACGACCCGTCCGCGCACACCACCACCGGCAGCGTGCGATCGTCGTGACCCGCCGCCGCCAACAGACGCGCTCCCTCGGGCTCGTCCGCGAGGAACCACCGGTACGGCAGCCTGTTGCGGGCGAGGAACTCGCGCATCTCCGACGATCGAGACGCCCACCGACCCGCGATGATCTTGGTCTCCAGGATGGGCCGGATGTCGGCGGCGTGCCACGCGTCGAGCAGCGTGTCCACCACCGGGTACAGCTTCTCCTCCGGCGGATCCCACGGCTTGAGCAGGTAGTAGTCGAGGTCGACGACATTGATCGCCTCGATGGCGGCGTCGGTGTCCGCGTACGCCGTGAGGAGCACGCGGCGCGCGAACGGGAAGATGTCCATGGCCTGCTCGAGGAACTCGAGACCGCTCATCGACGGCATGCGGTAGTCCGCGAGCAATACCGCGACCTGGTCACCGCGCAACGCGATCTCTCGCAACGCCTCCAGGGCGGACTCGCCGGACTCCGCCCGGATGATGCGGTACTTCTCGCCGTACTTGCGCCGCAGATCGCGGGCGACGGCGCGGGACACCCCGGGATCGTCGTCCACGGTGAGGATGGCCGGCTTGCTCGCGCCGGCCGAACTTCGGGGAGCTGGGTCGCTCACGAACCCGCCTTTCCACTCGTCACGACGGCGACAGTATGTCAGCGTCGTCGGCGGGGCACCTGACTTCGCTTGGCGGCCGGCCCCGGAGCAGCTGCCTTCTTCTTCTTCCTCGGCGGTGTCCCGCGTTCGGACTCGGTACGCGAGCTGTGCGCGGCCCGTCCGCGCACCACCCCCAGGAACTCCTGCGGCAGGTCGAGTGTTCCCTCCTCGGGTGCGGCGACCGATGTGGGCCAGGCCAGGAAGATCCGGGTGGGGTCCGCGTCGGTGACGGGCCGGTAGAGCAGGTCCTTGCGACTGTGCAGTCGGGCCAACGAGTGCGGCACGAGCACCGGGCCGACACCTGCGGCCACCATCTCGAGCGTCGTCGGCAGCGTCGCCTCGGATCGGTCGGAGCCGTCCTGCAGCGACTCGCCCTCGAGATCACCGAGCGTGACGGCGTCGTAGGCCGCGGCCGGATGGTCCTTGGGCACCACCACGACGGCGACCTCGGAGTACAGCGGGACGCAGTGCAGCCCCTCCCGCTCGGCGGGCTCCCGCACGAAGCACATGTCGACCACACCCGTCCGCAGCGCGTGGAGCTGGTCCGACTCCTCGACGACGACCGTCTGCAGGTCGGTGCCGGGGTGGCGATCCGCCCAGATCCGGGTCCATTTCGTGACTGTCACTCCCGGAACGAAACCGACCCGCAGCGTCGGCCGCGCCGGCGCTGCCGCAGCCTCCTCGGCGCGGCGGCGATCGTCCTCCGCCACGATGTCGCGGGCCCGGTCGAGCAGAGCCCGTCCGGCCTCGGTGAGTTCGGTGGGCCCGTCGCCCGGAACGAACAGGGGTTCGCCGACCTCGTCCTGCAGTTCCTTGACCGCGGCACTCAGTCGGAGCCGGGAGATGTTCAGCGCCTTCGCCGCGCGCCCGAACGCGAGCGTCTCGGCGACCTCGATGTACCAGCGCAGGACGGTCGCATCGTTCACCGGGCCAGCGTAGTCCCCGCTGCGCTCGGCCGACTTCCCGCTGCGCTCGGCCGACTTCCCGCTGCGCTCGGCCGTGGTCGGCCGTGCGGGCGCTACGCTGGCGCGGTGAGCCAGGACCTGAACGCCCAGACGATGAAGCCTCTGACGGCTGCTGCCAAGCTCGGGATCTTCCTGCCGGCGGCGCCGGAGGAGTTCCGCTCCCAGCCCATCACGCGAGGCGACCTCGAGGCTCTGCGCCAGAACCCGCCGCAGTGGTTGAGCGATCTGTGGACGGCGGGGCCGTTCCCCCGCGACGTCGTGGCGCGCAAACTCGGCGTCACCAACACCGCACTGGCGCGCAACGACGTGTCCGACTCGATGACGCAGGCCGAGATCGACGCGCTGTCCGCCGAGGAACCGGACTGGCTGAAGGCCGAACGCGAGAACTACGCGGAGGTGCAGCGCGAGGCCGTCCGCGTGAAGGAGAAGGAAGAGGCGCGCCGGGCGCAGACCAACAGGCCCCCGAAGAACCGCTGACGGACGCGCGGCCCGGCGAGCCGGGTCAGCCGACGAAGCGCTGGGCGACCACGTCGACCTGCGGAGCCTGATGTGCCGAGCGGCGCCGCCCGACCTCGTCGATGCCGCCCATGAGCGCGGCGACCAGACCTGCGGGGTCGGTGTTCCACTGGCGCTCGATGGCCTCGATCTCACCCGGCAGGAACAGGCCGGTGAACCGCAGATCGGACACCCACTGCCCGATGTCGCCGCACGATATGGTGGTCAGGACGTCCTGGTCCACGCCGATCTCGAACTCGTCGCAGAAGACCGCGCGGATCATCTCGGTGTGGCCGGTGTTGACCGCGTGTGAGCGGTGCGCCAGAAGGTCGTGCATGTGGTTCTCCCCGACACGAGGGGCGTCGACACGACGCCGAATCTGTGTGTAACGAAGCGGGATCGTGGAGCGATACGCCATCTCGTCCGTGGGCCGAAGCGTACGCGCCGGACGAGGGTCCCGGGGCTCCTGTGACAACTTCGTGAGAAAACACAACTGGTGCTGGTCCCGTGCCGTGTGGCAGGTGCGGCGCATACTGACCGGCATGACCGCCGTCGCTGCTGTTCTGGCCGCTCTCGCCGCCGCGCTCCACGTGTACATCTTCGTTCTGGAGTCCTTGGTCTTCCGCACCAAGGGCCGTCACGTCTTCGGCGTGCGGGAGGACTCCCACGTCGACGTCGTCGAGCGGTGGGCCTTCAACCAGGGCTTCTACAACCTGTTCCTCGCGGTGGGTGCCGCGGTCGGCGCGGTGAACCTGGCGGCGGGGAATCACACCGTCGGCGCCGTCCTGGTGTTCGTGTCCGCGGGATCGATGGTCGGCGCCGGCAGTGTTCTGCTCGGCACCGACCGTCGGATGATGAAGGGCGCGCTCGTGCAGATCGTCCCGGCAGGACTGGCCGTCGTGGCCACCGCACTCGCGCTCTGAGCCGCGAGGGTCAGGCCGAGAGCAGTACCCGAACGCCGACGGCACCGTCGCCGACGACCGACGCGACCGCGCTGCGCACGTCCGTCAACTTCTCCGCCACGGTGCGCAGCGATGCGGACTCCTCGGCCCGCACCACCACGGTGATCACCGGGACACGGCGACCGTCGGACCGCTCGTGACGCAGACGCGCACGCGCGGACTTCACCCCGTCGACCTCGCGGGCGGTGTCGGCCGCCCTGTGAGCGACCGATCGCAGATCGACGGTCACGCGGCCGTCGGGATCGCCGGTGACCGGCAGCGACAGGGTGCGCCCCGCTGAGGACGGCAGCCTTCGTACCAGTGAGAACACCACGAGCAGCGCGATCAGCACTCCGGCGCCGAGGAGAGCCCACGGCCACCACTGCTGGTCCTGCGCGTCGGTCACCACCGACGCGTCGACCTCGGTGAGTTCGAACGGGAGTCGATCGCGCTGCCACAGTGCGGCGCCACCGCCGACGGCCACGAGCGCGAGTCCGATGATCAGGACACCGAGGCGGTCGAAGAACACCGTGGTCCGCTTCATTTCTCGCCTCCTGCGACAGTCGGGGTGGCCGTGGTCTCGGGTGCGGCCGCCACCGTGGGTTCCGGCTCGGTCACCTTCGCCAGGTCGGCCTTGTGCACCCACACGTCGTCCGCGATCCCGCTGGACCGGTACCGACGGGCGCGCCACTTGAGCGAGGCCAGGACGACCAGAACTCCGACGACCGCCACGGCGATGCCCGCGGGGAACATCCAGGACAGGGGTGTGAGTCCGTCGATCCAGTCGAGTGCGCTCGCCGTCCACTCTCGACCGCTGATGACGGAGAATCCGACCAGCGCGTCGCGGATCAGCACACCCGCCCCGGCGAGGAGCAGCAGCGACACCACGATCGCGATCGGGGTCGCGGCCGGAGCCGCGAGCGGCCGGGTGGTCGGCGCCGGAGTCGCGCCCGACGCCGGCGCGGCGGACGAGGACACGGAACCGAAGTCGCCGACGTGTACGTCGACGGAATCCGTGCGCAGGCCCGAGTCGGTCATGCCGCGCGCGATGTCGCGGCGGAGATCGTCGGCCACGGACGCCGCCGAGCGCGGCCACGCCACGGTCACGTCGACGGCGGCGCGTACGCGGTCGTCCTGCTTCGTCACCTTCACACGGGACGGTTTACGGCCGAAGCTCCCGCCGGAGGTGACGACACCGTCGGTGCGACCGAGGGAGGCGTCGGCGATGGACTCCACCGCGCGATCGAGGACTGTGAGCGACCCACGCTGCGCGGGGTCGATCGTCCCGGGGTCGGGCCTGTCGGACAGGTCTTTCGAGACGGTGTCCGCCGCGTCCGCCGTGTCGCTCGGGGCGGTGTCAGCCACGGCCGCGACCTCGCAGGAGTGCCTCGGGGTCGAAGTTTCCGTCGCGGTACGCGCCGACGGCGAACCCGATCGCACCCAGGACGAGAGCGACGAGGAATCCGGTGAATCCGCCGGCTGCGGCAGCGACTGCCAGAAGGAGGCCGGCGAGAAGGCCGATGGTCGAGGAAGTCATGGTGCTCCGATCGTGGAGAGCGGTCAGTTCTCCCGGGAGGGAGAACGTGGGTCCGTGGGTCTGGGTGGCCGGTCGGCCGAGCTCGTGGGCAGGTCGACGTAAGTGCGCCGCGTGGGCAGCAGTCGCCGGACCCGGGACAGGCGGCGAGCGGCGAGCCGTCGTCGGGAGACGCCGACGACCACCTGCGTCGCGACGGTCCCGCGGGAGAACTTCGCGTCGATGTCGCGCAACGCACGGATGAGCGACTCGGCGTCGCCCCCGGCGTCGGGATGGTGCGCTCTCGCCGCCGCACGCCGAGCCTCGCGATAGGCGGGGTCGGCGTGCGGCGGACGAGGCTGGGTCACGGGCGGAGAGTACCCCCGGGAGCCGAGGTCGACCCCGGCTCGGAGGACTCGGTCGGTTCCGGTCCGGAGGACCCTGTGTCGGCGCCGCCGTCCGACGGCGACGCCACGTCCTCGACCACGACGTGCACCGGGGCATCGACCACCGCACGGACGGCGCGGCGAACCGCGTCGGCCGTCTCGCGTACGACGGCGTCCGGGGTCACGGCGATGTGGATCTCGGTCCCGTCGTCCCGGATCGCGACCCCGGCGACGCGCCTACCGGGAAGGTAGGTGCCGATCTCGCCGAACATCCCGCCGTGCAACGAGGCGACTCCGTCCACCGCGACGACCGCGTCCGCGACGAGATCGGCGCGATCGCTGCCCGACGGTGCCGCGGGGCTCATCGAACGCGTGCGGGTGCTGCGTCGTCGCGCTCGTCTTCTTCCTCGAACAGGAAGACGTCGTGCACGGTGATGTTGACCTCGGTGACCTGCAGGCCGGTCATCCGCTCGACCGCGTCGATCACGTTGCGACGGATGCCCGCCGCGAGATCCGCGATGGACACGCCGTAATCGGCCACGATGTCGATGTCGACGGCTGCCTGACTCTCGCCGACCTCCACGGACACGCCCTGCGAGTGGTTGACCCGGGCGCCGGGGATGCGCTCGCGCAGTGCACCGATGGCGCGGGTCGCGCCGCCGCCCACGTCGTGCACGCCCTGGACCTCACGGGTGGCGATGCCGGCGATCTTGGACACGACGACGTCCGCGATGGTGGTGCGGCCGTCGGACGCGACCAGTGCACCGGTGGAGTCGGTCTTCTTGTCCAGCGCACCGTTCGAGCCGGTGGCGGTGGTGGACGTGGTGGATCCCTGTGCTGTCGTCATCTACGTCATCCTTTCGGGTTCGTTGTGTCGGGAGTAGGTCGAGGCGGACCGAGGAAAACGTATGCGGATGTGATGTATGCCACACCACTGTCGTTTCACACCCGCTGGTTCGAATCTGCTCCGTGGACAGCGATGCGGCTCTCGTCGACGCTGCGGTCATCGGTGACCGCAACGCGTTCGAGGAGATCGTCCGCACGCACGGTCCCGCGATGTTCCGGTACGCCCGCAACATGTTGCGTGACGACGGCGTCGCGGAGGAGGTGGTCCAGGACGCGTTCGTCGCGGCCTGGAAGAGCCTCGGCAACTACCGGTCCGACTCGGCGCTGCGCACATGGCTGTTCGGTATCACCGCACACAAGGCCATCGACGCCACGCGGCGCCGCATCCCCCGTCCGCACGAGGAGTGGCTGTTCGACGACGCCGTCAGCGACGTGTCGGACGATCCGGAGGTACGGGCGACGGAATCGGGGTTCCTCGCCGAGCTGCGCGTGGCCCTCGGGGCACTGCCACAGATGCAGCGCTCGTGCTGGTTGCTCCGCGAGGTCGAGGGAATGACTCATGTCGAGATCGGGGAGATCCTGTCCATGTCGCCGTCCGCGGTGCGCGGTCAGGTCACCCGCGCACGAACCACTCTGAGCGAGAGGATGGCGTCATGGCGTTAGACACGGCGGACGAGCCGGACGATCCCGTGCTCAGCCGCGCCGCACAGGAACTGCGCGATGAGGAGGTGCCGTCCTGGGTCGAGGCCAGCACGGCGATCCTCGCCGCACTCCGCGCGACGGCTCGGCGGACACGCGCGCTGGACGCCTCGCACCCGGGTTTCGTCGACGGCGACTCGCTGCGGGTGGGCGACCACCTGGTGCTCCTGTCCATCGCCCACGCCCTGTCGGAACTGCCCTGCGGGGTCAAGGGCATCGAGCTCGACGTCGACGGACGCCGGTGTACCGGGGTGTCCCTGGACATCGCCGTGACGTACGGCCAGGACATGGCCGCGCTGGCGGTGACACTGACCGGGAGGACGGCCGACGCGGTGAACACCACGCTCGGCACCGCTCTCACGGCGGAGGACGTCGCGGTGCACGTCGTGGACGTCCTACTACCCTGACGGCGACACCACCCAGCCTGCCTGAACACACCGGGAGAACTCCATGGCCACACCCCTGTCCGTCAGCGTCGACATCGATGCACCGCCGAGCGCGGTCTGGTCCGTGGTGTCCGACCTGAAGCGCATGGGTGAGTGGAGCCCCCAGTGCGCGGTGATGAAGGTGTTCGGCCCACTGCGCGTGGGCACCCGCACGCTCAACGTCAATCGGCGCGGACCCCTCGTGTGGCCCACGACGTCGCGGGTCGTGCGCCTCGAGCCCGAGCGACTGCTCGCGTTCCGCATCACCGAGAACCACACGGTGTGGTCCTACTTCCTGGAACCGACCGAGACGGGCACACGCGTGACCGAGCGTCGCGAGGCACCCGGCGGCACCACCAAGGTCTCCGACACCGCGGTGCGACTGGTGCTGGGCGGCACACGCAACTTCGAGGCCGAACTCGAGCGGGGCATGGCGTCCACCCTGGCGAAGATCAAGGACGCGGCCGAGAGTTCTGCTCGTACCGTGAAGTGATGACCCCTCGCGCCCGCACGACCCGCGCCCTCGCCGGCCTCGCCCTGTCCGCTGCTCTGGCGACGACGGCGTGCTCGACCACGACCGAGTCCGACGCCTCCCCCGCGGCCGGCACCCCCGAATCGCCGACATCGCAGGCAACGACACCGGGACCGATGTCCGCGGACGCCGCGAGCGCCGTCCCGAACGTCGTCGTCTCCTCACTGGCCACCGGGCTCGATCACCCGTGGGACGTGGTCCGGGCGCCGGACGGCACCGTGATCTTCGACGAGCGCCCCGGCCGCTTCACCGCGATCCGGCCCGGTGGTGAGCCGACACCGATCAGCGCCGATCTCGGCGATCTGTTCGTCGGATCGGAGACCGGTCTGATGGGCCTCGCACTGTCACCGACCTTCGAGACCGATCGGACCCTGTACTCCTGCCAGGGCATTCGAGGCGACGACCCCACCATCGGCGTGGTCGCATGGACCGTGGCCGACGACTACGCGAGCCTCACGCGTGAGCGCACCGTCGTCTCCGGGTTCCCGGTCACCTCCGGTCGCCACGGCGGATGCCGGGTGCTGGCGAACGCCGACGGCACCCTGTTCATCGGCACCGGCGACTCGGCTCAGGGCACCGTTCCGCAGGACCCGACGTCGCTCGGCGGCAAGGTCCTCCGGGTCGACGCCGCCACGGGCGCACCGGCCGCAGGCAATCCCGACCCCGCGAGCCCGGTCTTCACACTCGGCCACCGCAACGTCCAGGGACTGGCCGCCCGGCCCGGCACCGATCAGATCTTCTCCGTCGAACAGGGCACGTCGCGGGACGACGAGGTGAACCTCCTCGCGGCGGGCGGCAACTACGGGTACCGCCCGGACCGCGGCGGCGGCTACGACGAGTCCGTCGCGATGACCGATCCGGAGCGTGTACCCGGCGCCCGGAACGCGGTGTGGAGCTCGGGCCCGAGCACCATCGCCACCGCGTCGGCCACGTTCCTCGACGGTGACGCCTGGGGCGCGTGGAACGGCATGCTCGCCGTCGGCGTGCAGAAGGGTCAGGAGGTCCTGCTCCTCGACCTCTCCGACGACGGCACCACGGTGGACGCGCAGTCGACGATTCCCGCTCTCAGCGAGTACGGCCGCATCCGCACGGTGTCGGCACAACCGGACGGGACGCTGCTCGTGACGACCGACAACGGCGACACCGATCAGATCCTGCTGGTCACGCCGCAGTAGGCCCGCCGTCACGCAGTCGAGGCCGGATCGTGATGTGCCGTCGTCCGACTTAACGTTTGCTGAGTATCGGGGCCGGGTACAGAAGGTCAGTAGTCATGCCCGGTCCACGGGCAGCAAAGCTGATCTGAAAGAGGTTCCATCATGTTGGGTCTGGGCATCATCGGTTGGATCATCATCGGCGGACTCGCCGGATGGATCGGCAGCAAGATCATGAAGACGGATGCGCAGCAGGGCATCATCCTCAACATCGTCGTCGGCATCATCGGCGGCCTGCTGGGTGGATTCCTGCTCCGCGCGTTCGGTGTCGACGTCCAGGGCGGCGGCATCATCTTCAGCTTCGTCACGTGCCTCGTCGGCGCGATCATCCTGCTGTTCATCGTCAAGGCAGTCACGGGACGCGGTTCGCGCGTCTGACGCAGACCCCACCTCTCGGGGCCCCTCACGTAATCTGTGAGGGGCCCCGAGTCGTGTCCGCACATCCCTCGGGCCGTGAGAGTGTGCCCGAATCGACGTAAGAGGAGCCCGTGGCCCGCAGACCTGTCCCCCCTGGTACGCCTGAACCGACCGGAGCAGGACACATCGTGGACCTGGTGCGGCGCAGCATTCCGCCGCTGCATCCCGCCGGTGCCCCGTTCGTCGCGGTGCCGTTGGCGCTCGCCGGACTCGGCCGCCGCCACCGGGTCGTCCGCACCGCCTCGCTGCTCACCGCCGGAGCCATGGCGGGCTTCTTCCGCCACCCTCCGCGCGTCCCGCCGAATCGGGCCGGGGTTGTCGTGGCCCCCGCCGACGGTGAGGTCGCACTCGTCGACCACGCGGTGCCGCCCGCCGAGTTGAACCTCGGCACCGCTCCGCTGCCGCGGGTCAGCATCTTCCTGTCCGTGCTCGACGTCCACGTCCAGCGCGTCCCGGTGTCCGGCACGGTCGAGGCCGTGGTGCACAAGGCCGGACAGTTCCTGTCGGCCGACCTCGCCGACGCCAGCGAGGTCAACGAACGCACCAGCATGCATCTGCGCACACCATCGGGTCACGACCTGGCGGTCGTACAGATCGCCGGACTGCTCGCGCGACGCATCGTCAACACCACGTCCGTGGGCGATTCGCTCACCATCGGCGACACCTACGGACTGATCCGCTTCGGTTCGCGCGTCGACACCTACTTCCCGGAGGGGTCGCGGACGGCGGTGATCGTCGGGCAGCGCGCCATCGGAGCCGAGACGGTTCTGGCCGAGCTTCCGTGAGCGCGGCACGCGAGCAGGCCGACGAGTCCACCGGCCGCCAGGGCGCGGTCCGCCTGTTGCCCAGCGCCGTCACGGTGCTGGCGATGTGCGCAGGACTGTCCGCCGTGAAGTTCGCGCTCGACGGTCGACTCGGGTTGTCGCTGGCCATGATCGGCGCAGCCGCCGTCTTCGACGCCCTCGACGGTCGCATCGCACGCATGCTCGACGCGACCAGCCGGATGGGAGCCGAGCTCGACTCGCTCGCCGACGCCATCTCCTTCGGCGTCGCGCCGGCCCTGGTGCTGTACGTGACGCTCCTCGAGGGCAGCAGCGGCGGGTGGGTCATCGCCCTCATCTACGCGGTGAGCATCGTGCTGCGCCTCGCCCGGTTCAACACACTTCTCGACGACGACTCCCGGCCCGCGTTCGCCGGCGAGTACTTCGTGGGTGTCCCCGCTCCGGCGGGGGCCCTGGTCACACTCCTCCCGCTCGCTGCGGAGGAGCAGTGGGGCAACGGCTGGTGGTCCTCGTACTACGTCGTCGCCACCTGGGTGGTGCTGTCGGCCCTACTCATCGTCAGCCGTATCCCGACGATGGCGTTCAAGACCGTCTCGGTTCCGCCGAGAATGGCGACGTTGCTGCTGATCCTCGTCGGCCTGGCGGGCGCGGCACTGATCACGTTCCCGTTCGTGCTGCTCATGGTACTGATCGTGTTGTATCTGCTCCACATCCCGTTCGCGGTGCGGTCGCAGCGATGGGTGGCCGCGCGGCCCGAGACGTGGGAGGCCAAGCCCGCCGAGCGACGGGCCGTACGACGAGCGATGCGCAAGGACCGCCCGGCACGCACCGGTATCGCGCGGCGGCGGCGTCCCGCCCGCGCCACGGCGAGTTCGGCTCGGCTCCGACTTCGGTCACCGAGCGCCCGAGCAGCCGACGTCCCGCCCCGCGACGAGATCTAGCTGGACACTCCCGCACGAGCGAGGACCGCGTCGATCAACCGGGAGCAGGCCTCGATGGAGGCCTGCTCCCGGCGCGCGACCTCCGCGCGGATCGCGGGGACGTCCACACTCGCCTCCACCTCCGCCCGCACTCCCCGTGCGTCCCACCCCTCGATCCACGACTCGAACACGTCGACCGTGATCTCCGGGTGGAACTGCAGACCGATGTGCGGTCCCGAGACGAAGGCCTGCAGTGCGGCCGCCGTGGTCGCGAGCGGCTCGGCGCCCGGCGGGAGCGTGAACGTGTCGTCGTGGAACTGCATCCAGGGACCCTGCGGGATCAGCTCGTCGGACTCCGTCCGTACGGTCACGAATCCGTGCTCCGACTCGGCCGCACGTGTGACGGTCCCGCCGAGCACCCGCGCGAGCAGCTGACCACCGAAGCACACACCGAGAACCGGAACGCGCTGCGCGACAGCATCACCGAGCCAGGTGATCTCCTCCGCCAGCCACGGGAGCGCATCGTCGTAGGCGGCGTCGGGTGAGCCCATCAGCACGATCAGGTCGAACGACGAGGCCGTGGGCCGGTCCGCATCGCGGCTGTCACCCTCGAACGAGAAGGTCGTCGTCTCGAACCCACGATCGCGGAGAGCCGGGCCGATCGAGCCGACGTTCCGGACGCCGAGGGCGTGATCACGTTCGTGGAAGACGAGGGCGGCACGGGTCATGCGCGCAGCATAAACGGGCCAGGCTGCACACGCTGGAGCGAGAGCCCGGGCCGGTCGGCTCGATAGGCTCGGGGAGTGAGCACCCCCGATCTCGCCCTGACCGTTCGCCTCACCACCTCCGCCGCCGATGCCCGCCGCGGGGTGGTCCGCGTGCACGCGGAGGTGCTCACCGCGCTCGGACTGCGCGAGTGGGACGCCGTCGAGTTGATCGGCGCGAGGCGTACCGCCACCGTGGTGGCACAGGCACCGGCCGGAACGCCCACGGGGATCGTGCTGCTCGACGACGTGACGATGTCGAACGCGGGACTGACGGAGAACGCGTCGGTCGTCGTCGCTCCCGTCTCGGTGCAGGCGGCACGCACCGTCCTGGTGCACGGATCCGCGACGACCACCGCGCTCGACGACGCGACGCTGCGCCGAGCACTGCTGGGAAAGGTGGTCGTCGCGGGCGACGCCGTGTCGCTCCTGCCCCGCGACCTGGGGCCGGGCACCTCCACCGCGTCGGTCTCGCAGACGCTCTCGCGCACGGTCGGTGTCGCGTGGACCACCGAACTGCTCACCGTCACGTCGACCGACCCGGCCGGCATCGTCAGCATCCAGCCCACGACGGCCGTGACGCGCGGCGCCGCTGCCCGCGGACAGTCGCACGACCGCGCGACACCCCAACCTGTCGAGGCTCCGCCCCAGCCCGTGATTCCGGTGGACGACCTGGTCGGTGTGCGCGACCAGGCGGCGAAACTGACGGAGTGGCTAGAACTCTCGCTCGATCGCCCCGAGCTGCTCCGCACTCTCGGCGCGTCGGCCCAGCTCGGCGTCCTGGTCACCGGGCCGGGCGGCGTGGGCAAGTCCACCTTCGTCCGCGCCGTCGCCGCCGGTCGCAGGCTGGTGGAGATCGACGGTCCGTCGGTCGGGTCGCTCGCCCCCGAGGACCGGTTGGCCGCAGTGGTCGCCGCGGCCGATCGACTGACCGACAGTCCCACCGGTGCAGTGCTTCTCGTCGGTAACGTGGATGCGCTGCTCCCCCTGTCCGCCGACGGACGGGGCTCTGCGGCGGATCCGGTGTCGACTCTCGTCCTCGATCGCCTGCGACAGGTGGTGCAGACACCGGGAACCGTCCTGATCTGCACGACGTCACGGCCGGACGCCGCTGATCCGCGTCTGCGCGGACCTGATCTGTGCGATCGCGAGCTCGCACTCCCGCTTCCGGGGTCGGTCGAGCGCGCCGCGTTGCTCGAAGCGCTGCTACGTGATGTTCCGACCCGGAAGATCACCCCTGCCGAGATCGCCCTGCGCACACCCGGATTCGTCGTCGCGGACCTCGCTGCCCTGTGCCGGGAGGCAGCCGTCCGGGCCGCGGTGCGTGCCCACCGGGACTCGGCCGAGCCCGTTCTCACACAGGACGATCTGGTCGGGGCCTTGTCGGTGATCCGGCCACTCTCCCGGTCGGGCACCGAGGAACTCGCGGTCGGCAGCCTGACCCTCGACGACGTCGGCGACATGGTGGAGACGAAGCGGGCGCTGACCGAAGCGGTGTTGTGGCCGCTACGCCATCCCGACTCCTTCGCGCGGCTCGGTGTCGAGCCGCCGCGGGGCGTGTTGCTCTACGGCCCGCCGGGGTGCGGCAAGACGTTCGTCGTCCGGGCACTCGCCAGCTCGGGGCAACTCAGCGTGCACGCCGTCAAAGGCGCGGAGTTGATGGACAAGTGGGTCGGCTCGTCGGAGAAGGCCGTCCGCGAACTGTTCCGGCGAGCACGAGACTCGGCACCGTCGCTCATCTTTCTCGACGAGGTCGACGCCCTGGCACCGCGCCGCGGGCAGAGCAGCGATTCCGGCGTCGGCGATCGCGTGGTGGCCGCGTTGCTCACGGAGATGGACGGTGTCGAGCCGCTGCAGGACGTCGTGATCCTCGGCGCGACCAACAGGCCCGAGCTCATCGACCCGGCACTTCTGAGGCCCGGACGACTGGAGAAGTTGGTGTTCGTACCGCCGCCCGACGCCGAGGCACGTCGCGCGATCCTCGCGACGGCCGGAGCCTCGGTGCCGCTGGCGGACGACGTCGATCTCGACTCCCTGGCCGAGAATCTCGACGGGTACTCCGCCGCGGACTGTGCGGCACTGCTGCGCGAGGCGGCTCTCGCCGCGATGCGCCGCGACGTCGACACCGCCGTCGTGACAGCGGACGACGTCGCGACCGCGCGCGACGCCGTCCGGCCGTCACTCGATCCGGTGCAGGTGGCCGCTCTTGAGGCCTACAGCACGAGGGACTAGGTCACGCCCAGTCGGCGAGCACCTCGTTCGCGCGCTCGGCGAGCACCATCTGGAAGATCGGGCCGAAGCTGACACGGCCGACACCCAGCTGCGCGAGGGCGGACTTCGAGTTCTTCACAGGGTGGCCGATGGCGTTGACCGGCAACGGGAGCTCCGCGGTGAGTCGCTTCTGATCGTCGTCGCTGTGGAAGCCGACCGGGTAGAGCACGTCGGCACCGGCAGCGGCCGCCAGCTTCAGGCGGGCGATGGCGCGATCCACGCGATCGTTCTCGTCACCGATCTGCTTGACGAAGAGGTCGGTACGGGCATTGATCACCACGTGGACGTCGGTGGCATCCGAGGCTGCGCGCAGTGCACCGACGAAGTCGGCGTGCTCCTGCGCCTCACGCAGACGGCCGCCCTCGCTGTGCACGGTGTCCTCGATGTTCAGGCCCACCGCACCCGCGTCGATCAGTCCCTCGATGAGACGCTTCGGGTCCTCGCCGTAGCCCGACTCGATGTCGACGGAGATCGGCACGTCGACGGCGGCAGTGATCTGGCGGATGCGAGTGAGCAACTCGTCGAAGGTGATGCCCTCGTTGTCCGGCTTGCCGATCGAGTCGGACACCGGGTGCGAGCCGACGGTCAGGGCAGTGAAACCCGCGCTCACCGCGAGGTTCGCCGACCAGGCGTCCCAGACGGTCGGAAGGATCACCGGGTTTCCGGGGACGTGCAGTTCGAGGAGGGTCGTGGCCTTCGTTGCGAGTGTCATGCTCGGGGCAACCGAGGGGGGCCGCTGTCGATTCCCGAAACCGGATGAAGACCGATAGGTTCGCCGCGTGAGCGCATCCGGTGGACGTCTCGACGCCGTGTCGACGCCGATCGCCCTCGTCGTCGGTGCGGGCACCGCCGTGCATGCCGTGACGTCGCCCGATCTCGTCGCCGACACCGGCAACGGCCCCGCAGCGGTGGTGGCAGCCGTGGCCGTGGCCGCGCTGCTCACGGGGCGATCGAGCAGAGCCGCACCCGCGGTCCTCGCTGCCGTCGGCGGCGCAGCGCTGGTTCTGGGCACTCTCGGATCCTCGGCCGCCCTGTCCCTGCTGGGGGCGCTCGGCAGTGGCGTCGTCCTCGGCGTGCTCGCGGTCCTCGCCTCGGTCCGACGCCTGTGGGTCGCCGCGTTCGGAGTCGCGTCGACCGTCTCTCTGGTCCTGAGCATCACCGTCGTCGCGATACCGCGGCGCTACGCCTCCTACGTCGACACCGACACGACGACGTCCCGCACCATCGCACTCGTCGCCGCGATGGTGGTGACAGTGCTCGCGATCGGTCTGCAGTCGAGGACGCAGCGCTCGTCCCGGAGTTCCTCGACTCGCACCGCCCTGACGGCAGTGATCGTCGCCCTCGTCGGACTCGTCCCGGTGCTGGTCACGAACCTGACGGCCGCCGCCGGAGCAGCCGGGCTGGGCGCGGTGACCACGACGGCCGCGTGGTCGGTGTCGACGATCGTCGTCACGCTGGTGCTCGTCGGTGTCGCTCTGGCACTGCCGAGCGGCGGCGTCCTCGTCGTCGCGGGCACCGTGCTGTGGTTGTCGACGCGGCCGGCCTCCGTCGTCGTCCTCACGACGGCGGGCACCACGGCCCTCCCCCTTCTCCTCGTCGTCGGGGTCGCACTCGCCTGCGCCGTGGGCGCCGCGGCAGGCGCCCGTGCACGACCCGCGGTGGGCACACCGCTGGCCCTCCTGTGCTGCGCGGCCGTGGTGGCGGCGATCCACCTCGGGACGTCCTTCACCGGAGTGGCCGTCATCGCGGCGGCGCTCGCGACCGGCGCCGTCGTCGGGGCCGGCGCCGCGTCCGTCGACGTGCCGTCACCCGCCGCCGTCGTCGGCGCCGGCCTGCTCGTCCCCCTCGCTCTGACGACCATGCCCTCGTCCCCGATCTCGGCGGACTTCGGCTGGACGGCGTACACGCCCCTCACCCTGCAGTCGGGGTCCGTCACCCTCACCGAGCCCACGGCAGGGACACTGGTGACGGTGACCTGCCTCGCTCTGTGCGCCGTCGGCGCCGAACTGATCCGACGGCGCCGCGGGTGAGACACCACATCGCCGTCGCCGCCTCACTCCTCGCAGCCGCGCTCGTCGGAGCTCTCGGCGCTCTCGCGTGGTCCGGCCCCCGCAGCGACACGTGGCCGTTCGCGGCCACCGTCGACGATCTGATCGGGTGGTCGTCCACCCAGTCCACCGCCACCGTGGTCGGGCAGGTGCTGGTGGTGGTCACCGTCGCGCTGGCCGTCGGACTGCGGATGCCGACACGCATCGCCCCCTGGGTGTGTGCGGCCCTGCTGGTCGTGGTGCTCGCCTTCACCAAGGTGGCGATTCCCGAAGCGGCGAGCCTGGCCGTCTTCACCGCACTGCACATTCTCAAGTCGTGCGTGGCCGGCGTCCTGGTCGGCCTCGTCCTGCACGCCACCCGGCGATCCGCCGCCGGATGGGTGGCCCTCGCGACCGGCGTGCTCGGCGGAACGCTGCTCGCCTCCGTCGGAACGACTGCCGCGTCCGCCGCCTTCGTGGCGACGCGTCTCGACAGCACCAGTGTGTTCGGCGAACCGGCCTGGTGGTTGATCGGCTCCGCGTTCGCGGCGTGCATCGTCGCCGCCGTTCTGCATCGACCGGCCGCTGATGCCGACGAGGACCCGACCGCCCGCGAACTGGTGCGGCTCACCGTCTACGCGGTGATCGTCGCCGTCGTCTGCCGCGTGGGTGTCGAGATCGTCGGCACCGGCGAGTACGCACTGTGGAAGGCGATCGTCGTGCTGATCGTGGCACTCGTCGTCGTGGACCGCGTCGCCGCACGGTGGGAGTCCGCCGATGCACGAACGGTGCTGGTCGCGATCCTCGTCACCGCCGCTGCCGTCGCGATGTGGAACGTGGGCGCCCGCACCCTGCTCGACTCCCGGCTGCTCACCGTGGTGGGCGTGGGCGGACTGGTCCTCGGCGCCGTCCTGGCCTGGCGGCTCCCGGTCGGACGCATCACGTCCTGGCTCGCGGCCCTGGCACTCACCGCGCTGCCGATGGGCGCTGCCCTCGTGAGCGTCGACGAGGTGTCCGCGGCAGCACTCGGGGTGGTGGCCGCGCTCGTTCCGATCGCCGTCACCGCGGATCCGCACGCGACGGTGCGGCCATTGGCGGCGGCGCTGCCCGGGATCGCGATCCTCTTCAGTGCGGCGGCGCCGGTACCGGCGCAGACACTCGACCCCGAGTGGCTGAATCAGCTGTCGATCGGGTCCGACCAGTCCACCGGGACCACCGGCAGCGTGTCCGTGCTCGGTTACGACAACCTCGACAGACTGCTGTCGGAGAACACGTCCACCGACCTCGTCTCCGCCTACCTCCTGCTCGGGGTGGCCGCGCTCTGCACGCTCCGCATCGTGTGGCTGTCCCGGCGCACAGATGCCCCCGAGCCGGACGCCGAGCCCCCTCCACCCCATGCGTGAGCACAGGTTCCTCAGATCACCAGGCCCCGCGCCTGGAGGTGCCGGAAGACCCGCAGCGATCCCGGCGCGACGTCCGGCATGGCGGCGTACTCGGCGACGGTGAACCACCGCAGATCAGCGATCTCGCTGGTGGCCCGAGGTTCGCCGGTGAGGTCGGCGGAGAAGCACGTCATGTGCAGATCACGGCCGAGGGGGTCGCCGAACGCCGGGCACTCGACGACGCACAGCAGGTGCACCGACGACTCGACGACGTCGACACCCAGTTCCTCCCGCACCTCGCGGTGCAGCGCCTGGAGTGGTGTCTCACCGGGATCGATCTTGCCGCCGACCATGTAGAACGCACGCTTGCCGACCGACCGGGCCTGCAGCATCCGGCCGTCACGGACGAGGGCGAGGGCGGCGGTGCGCAGTGGTTCGGTCATCGCCCGGAGACCATACCCGTACCGGGGGTGGGTATCGCTGACTGAGAGGGCGTGGACCCGCACCGGTAGTATGGAGTGGACGACGTCTCGTGCGTCCGACACCCCGCCGCCCCGACGTCCACGACGGAGTGCCTCTTGCTTTCCATTCTCGTTGCCCACACGGTGGCCGCGCTGATCGCGCCGCTTCTCGTGCGTCTGTGGGGACGACAGGCTTTTCTTCCGCTCGCCGCGGTGCCGGCCGCCTCGCTCGTGTGGGTGGCCGCGAACTGGAACACCGAGCAGCGACTGTCCATCGAGTGGGTCCCCGGACTCTCCATGAACATCGATCTGCGCTTCGATTCCCTGGCCGCGGTCATGTCCACGCTGGTGCTCGGCATCGGCGCACTGATCCTGCTCTACTGCGCTCGCTACTTCGAGGACGACGAGCCCCGTCTGGGCATCTTCGCCGCGGAGCTCGTCGCGTTCGCCGGAGTCATGTTCGCGCTGGTCACCAGCGACAACATGCTGATGCTCTACATCTTCTGGGAACTGACGACGGTGCTGTCGTTCCTGTTGGTCGGGCACTACGCCGAGCGCGCCTCGAGTCGACGTGCCGCGACGCAGGCTCTGCTGGTCACCACGGCCGGCGGTCTCGCCATGCTGGTCGGCATCATCGTGCTGGGCCAGATGGTGGGCAGCTACAACCTCTCCGACGTCATCGAGGCGGCTCCGCGCGGCTGGTTGGCGGGCACCGCCCTGGTCCTGGTCCTGGTCGGTGCGCTGAGCAAATCGGCCATCGTTCCTCTGCACTTCTGGTTGCCCGGCGCCATGGCCGCGCCGACACCCGTCAGCGGGTACCTGCACGCCGCGGCGATGGTCAAGGCCGGCATCTACCTGGTGGCGCGTCTCGCACCGGGCTTCGCCGACGCCGGGCCCTGGCGCTTCACCATCCTCACGCTCGGTCTGGCGTCGATGCTCGTCGGCGGCTACCGCGCACTGCGTGCATACGACCTCAAGCTCGTGCTCGCCTTCGGCACGGTGAGCCAGCTCGGCTTCCTCGTCGCCATCGTCGGCATCGGTTCGCGGACGGCGATGCTCGCGGGCCTCGCGATGGTCCTCGCCCACGGCTTCTTCAAGGCCGCGCTGTTCATGGTGGTGGGCATCATCGACCACTCGACCGGCACCCGAGACGTGCGCAAGCTCGCGCATCTCGGGGACCGGTCACCCGTTCTCGCCGCGACGGCCGTGATCGCAGCGGCGAGCATGGCGGGCCTTCCGCCGTTCCTCGGTTTCATCGGCAAGGAGACCGCGTTCGAGTCGACGCTCGACTCGGACGCGATGGGTCCGCTCTCGTCTGCGCTGGTGCTGGCCGCGATGGTCGTCGGCTCGATCCTGACCGTCGCCTACAGCCTGCGCTTCGTGTGGGGCGCCTTCGGTCGCAAGAAGCTGCGGCAGCCCAGCGCCGCCGTCGCCTCGATGCACGCACCGGGATGGTTCTTCCTCTTCCCGCCCGTGCTGCTCGCCGTCCTCGGACTGGTGGCCGGCCTCGCCGCGCCGGTCGTCGACACCCTGATCGCGCCGTACAGCAAGACCCTGCCGTCCTACGGCGCGGAGGACTACCACCTCGCGCTGTGGCACGGCGTCAACCTCCCGCTGGGTCTGACCGTCGTCGTCATCCTCGTCGGCGTCTTGCTCTACCGAGTGCACAAGGCGATCGCGCGAACGGTCCCGGCCGTGCCGCTGAACGCCGACCGGGTGTACGACCGCGTCCTCTACCTGATGGACCTGCTGTCGCTGCGCCTCACCGGAACCACCCAGCGCGGTTCGCTTCCCGGCACGCAGGCGACCATCCTCGCCACCCTCGCTCTGTTCCCGCTCGTGTCGCTGATCGTCTACACCCGTACCGGCGTCGAGAGTCGTCTCGCCGACTCCCCGATCCAGCTCATCGTGGGCGCCATCATGGTCGCGGCCGCGATCGGCGCCGTGGTGATGAGGAACCGTCTGGCAGCGGTGCTGCTCGTCGGTGTCACCGGCTACGGCTGCGGTGTGCTGTTCGCGGTGCACGGTGCGCCTGACCTCGCGCTGACCCAGTTCCTCGTCGAGACGCTCACGCTGGTCGTGTTCGTTCTCGTGTTGCGCAAGCTGCCGGCGGAGATCGACGAGGGGCGCGCGTTCGGCCGCAAGCCGGCACGCGCTGCCCTGGCCGTGCTCGTCGGCATCACGGTCACGCTGGTGGGAGCGTTCGCGATGAACGCACGTAGCACCCGCCCCATCGCGGAGTTGCTCCCGGACGCCGCATACAACTTCGGTGACGGCAGCAACGTGGTCAACGTGATCCTGGTCGACATCCGCGCCTGGGACACCCTCGGCGAGATCTCGGTGCTGCTCGTCGCGGCCACCGGCGTCGCCAGCCTGGTGTTCCGCAATCGTCGCTTCGGCAGTGCGCCGCGCGTGTCCGACGCCCCGTCGGCGATGGACGGCCAGCAGGTCGCGTCCGAGATCACGTGGCTCAGCGGCAGCGATCTCATCGACCCCAAGCACCGCGTCCTGGTCCTCGAGATCACCACTCGCCTGGTGTTCCCGACGGTCATGATGCTGTCCATCTACTTCTTCTTCGCCGGCCACAACGCGCCCGGCGGCGGCTTCGCGGGTGGACTCACCGCCGGCCTCGCCCTCGTGCTGCGCTACCTCGCCGGTGGCCGCTACGAGCTCGGCGAGACGGTGCCGTTCGACGCCGGGAAGATTCTCGGCATCGGCCTCCTGTTCGCCGGCGGTACGGCCCTCGCCTCGTTGTTCCTCGGAGCACCGGTGCTGTCGTCCGCCACCTTCGAGGTGACGCTCCCGATCCTCGGCGACATCAAGATGGTGACCGCCCTGTTCTTCGACCTGGGTGTCTATCTCATCGTCGTCGGACTGGTTCTCGACGTCCTTCGAAGCCTCGGAGCGCGCCTCGACGCGCAGATCGAAATGAGCCGCCAGTGACCGCGAACATCGGAATGCTCGTGGTCGTCGCCGCGCTGATCGCGGCCGGGGTCTACCTGCTGATCGAACGCAGCATCATCCGGATGCTGCTCGGCGTGCTGCTGATGGGCAACGGGCTGAACCTGCTGATCCTCACCTCCGGCGGTGGGTCGGGCAATCCACCCGTGGTCGGACGCGTGTCCGAGGTCGCCGACGGTGACGCGGATCCGTTGGCGCAGGCCCTGATCCTCACGGCCATCGTCATCACGATGGGCATCGCCGCCTTCGTGCTGGCCCTGGCGTACCGGTCGTACACGATCAACATCGCGGACGTCGTCGAGAACGACCCCGAGGACACCAAGGTGCTCACGCGTCGCAGCCTCGCGGACGCTCCGGACCGCGACAAGTCCGACGATCCGATCACCGGCGAGCCCGGCGAGGCCGGAGACGCCTTCGACAAGGACGGAAACCCGATTCCTCTCGACCAGATCGCCAACCGCGAGGACCTCGAGTGCTACGAGGATCTCCACGAGGGCAAGTTCCGTGACCGGGACGACGTCTCCACGCCGGCGGGTGACTCCTGATGACGCTGTCGCCGACCATCATCGGAACCCTCACCCCGCTCCCGGTCCTCATCCCGCTGCTCGCGGCCGCCCTGTGCCTCGTGCTCGGTCGGAAGCCACGCGCGCAGCGGGCGGTCACCATCGTCGCGCTCGTCGCCGTGACCGCCGTCTCGTGCGTCCTGCTCTACCTGGCGGACCGGGACGGCACCACCGCGCTGCAGGTCGGCGGGTGGGAGGCGCCGATGGGCATCACCCTGGTGGTCGACCGCCTGTCCGCTCTGATGCTGGTGGTCTCGTCGATCGTGCTGCTGGCCGTCATCGTCTACGCCGTCGGGCAGGGCATCCGCGACGGTGACGCCAATCAGCCGGTGTCGATCTTTCTACCGACGTACCTGGCGCTCACGGCGGGTGTGTGCAACGCGTTCCTCGCCGGTGACCTGTTCAACCTGTACGTGGGGTTCGAGGTCCTGCTCGTCGCGTCGTTCGTGTTGCTGACGCTCGGTGCCAGCGCCGAACGGGTGCGTGCCGGCGTCTCGTACGTCATGGTCTCCGTCGTCTCGTCGATGATCTTCCTGGCGGGCATCGCCGCCACGTACGCGGCCACGGGCACTCTGAACTTCGCCCAGCTCGCGCTGCGTTTCGACGACATCCCGCAGGGCACGCGGCTCGCGATCTTCTCGATCCTGCTCGTCGCGTTCGGCATCAAGGCCGCGGTCTTCCCGCTGTCGGCCTGGCTCCCCGACTCCTACCCGACGGCGCCCGCGCCGGTCACCGCCGTGTTCGCGGGCCTGCTCACCAAAGTGGGTGTGTACGCGATCATCCGGACCCACACGCTGCTCTTCCCGGACGGCGCCATGGACAACGTGCTGCTGGTCGCCGGTCTGCTCACGATGGTCATCGGCATCTTCGGTGCCATCGCCCAGAGCGAGATCAAGCGTCTGCTCTCGTTCACGCTGGTCTCGCACATCGGCTACATGATCTTCGGTGTCGCGCTGTCGACGAAGGCCGGTCTCTCCGGGTCCGTGTACTACGTGGCCCACCACATCCTGGTGCAGACCACGCTGTTCCTCGTGGTCGGTCTCATCGAGCGCCAGGCCGGGTCGTCGTCGCTGCGCCGGCTCGGTGGTCTCGCCGCGGCCAGCCCGCTCCTGGCCATCCTGTTCCTCGTTCCCGCGCTCAACCTCGGCGGCATCCCCCCGTTCTCCGGCTTCATCGGCAAGGTGGCGCTGCTGCAGGCCGGTGCGGACAAGGCGAGCGTGCTGGCCTGGGTCCTCGTCGCGGGCGGCACGATCACCAGCCTGCTCACGCTCTACGTCGTCGCCCGTGTGTGGACGAAGGCGTTCTGGCGCGCCCGCGCCGACGCCCCGGACGGCGAGATGTCGGACGACTCCCCCACCGCGCTGCTCGACAACGCCAACGACGTCGACTTCGACAGCCGCGTCGATCCGGGCCGGATGCCGGTCGGGATGCTCGTCCCCACGGTGGGACTGGTGCTCGTCGGACTGTCGCTCACCGTGTTCGCCGGACCGTTCATCGGGATCAGCGACCGCGCCGCCGACGACCTGCGTGACCGCAACGTCTACATCTCGGCCGTGCTGGGCACCGTCGACGATCCCGTCACCTACGCGGACGGACGCGACGCACCGGCGGAGGGAGGACGATGACCCTCATGAGTCGCGACGTCGCCCTCAAGGCCGCGTTGCTCGCATGGCTCACCGGCGTGTGGGTGCTGTTGTGGGGCAACGTCTCCGCGGCCAACATCCTGGGCGGTCTCGCGGTCGGCACGTTCGTGATGACCGTGCTCGCGCTCCCGCGCGTTCCGGTCGAGGGCCGGGTGCACCCCCTGTCGGTGGTGCGACTGATCGGCGTGCTCGTCTGGTACGCGGCGGTGTCCAGCGTCCAGGTCGCCTGGGCCGCGATCCGTCCCGGACCGTCACCCGTCAACGCGGTGCTGCGCTACCCGGTGCAGATCAAGTCCGACCTGGTGCTGACGTTCATGGTGGACGCGCTGAACATGGTGCCCGGCACCATGGTGCTCGACATCGACCGCGAGGATCGGGTGCTGTACATCCACGTCCTGGACGTCGCGAAACCCGATGCGGTGGACCAGTTCCGCACCATCGTGCGTGCCTACGAGACGGCCTTCATCTCCGCGTTCGAGCGCGACCCGGAATGGCACCCGGCCACCGAGATCGAATCGATGGCGGACACCGACGTGGACAGCGTGGCCGACACCGTCGACGACATCAGCACCGACTACTCCGACAAGTCCGGCGACGAGAGTTCGTCCGCCCGCAGGTCGGACCGGAAGGAGGACCGGTCGTGACCGTCGTCCTGATCGTCTCCGGCGTGATGCTGCTGTCCGCCGCCGTCATCACCGCGTATCGCCTTCTCGCCGGCCCCAACTCGCTCGACCGCCTCGTCGCCGTCGACACGCTCATCGCGCTCACGGTCTGCGGGGTGATGGTGTGGGCGGTGTACTCCCGCGACACCACGCTGGTGCCGTCCATCGTCGCGCTGTCGGTGGTGGGCTTCGTCGGGTCGGTGAGCGTGGCGCGGTTCCGCGTCGCCGACACACCCGAGACCCGGCGCGCCGCGGCCGCCGCCACGGCGCGGACCCCGCACCCACCCCGCGGAGACGAGTCCCGCGACCGACGGCAGGGGAAGTCATGACACTCGTCCTCGACATCATCAGCGGCACGATGATCATCCTGGGATCGATCCTCGCGCTCACGGCGGCCATCGGAGTCGTCCGCTTCCCGGACACGTTGTCCCGCATGCACGCCGCCACCAAGCCTCAGGTGGTGGGGTTGATCCTGATTCTCATCGGCGCGTTCATCAGCCTGCGCGGCAACGTCGACATCTGGATGATCTTCCTCGTCGGCGTCTTCACGGTGCTCACGGCGCCGATCATCGCGCACACCGTGGGCCAGGTCGCCTATCGCGAGCAGAGCAGCCGTGACGACCTCTTCATGGTCGACGAGCTGCGCGCGGACGAGCGCAACGACCGAGCCTGATCAGCGACGTTCTGGTCAGCGAAGTTCGGAGATGAGCGAGTCGACGACGGCGATGAGGTCGCCCCCCGACCTCTCCGCCACGGCACGCTGACGCTGATACGACGCACCCTGGCGCGGGATGTCCGCGACGCGGCCCAGCTCGTCCGCACAACCGAGCCGTACGGCGATCGGGGTGAGCTTCTCCAGGAGGTCGAACAGGTCGTCGGTCATGAGCCGCTCGTTGCTGTCGGCGTCGAGCACGATCTCGGCGTCCAGGCCGTATCGCGCGGCGCGCCACTTGTTCTCCTGCACGTGCCACGGCGGGATCGTGAGCAACGGCTCGCCGGCATCGAGCCGTTCGTCGAGATACACCACGAGGCAGTGGATCAGGGCGACCAGGGCACCGAGCTCACGCTTGGTGGACACCCCGTCGCACACTCTGATCTCGATGGTGCCGAGCCGCGGCACGGGACGGATGTCCCAGTGCATGCCGCCGAGCTGCGAGATGACGCCGGTCTTCATCTGGTCGTGCACGAAACCCTCGAACTGCGACCAGGTCTCGAACTGGAACGGCAGTCCCGCGGTGGGGAGCTGCTGGAACATGAGCGCGCGGTTGCTGGCGTAGCCGGTGTCCGACCCGGCCCACATCGGGGACGACGCGGACAGCGCGAGCAGGTGCGGGTACTGCAGCAGGATCGAGTTGAGAATCGGGAAGACCCGGTCGGCCGAGCGGAGTCCGACGTGGACGTGGACGCCCCAGATCAGCATCTGCCGACCCCACCACTGTGTGCGCTCGATCAGCTCGTCGTAGTGCGGGGCCGCGGTGAGCTGTTGCGACGACCACTCGGCGAACGGGTGTGTCCCGGCGCAGAACAGGTCGACTCCCAACGGATCCGCGGCGCGGCGCACCAGATCCAGCGACTCGCTCAGATCGTCGATCGCTTCACCGACGGTGTCGCAGATGTCGGTCACCAACTCGACCGTGTTGCGCAGGAGTTCCTTCGTCACGCGCGGAGTGTGCGCTCCAGCGAGTTCCACGACGCCGTCCATCACCTCGGACGCGGTGTTCGACAGATCCCGCGACACGCGGTCGACGAGCGCGATCTCCCACTCGACGCCGATGGTCGGACGCTCCGACCCGGCGAACGGCACCGTGGTCGATCTCGACTCGTTCTTCAGGGGGACGTGCCCGTCTACTCGGACTCGACGACCGCGCAGGCGACGCGGCTGCCGGCGTCGCCCGTGCTGAGGGTCGTCGCGTCGGGAACGGGCTGGCCGTCGGGCAGCGTGTAGCGCGTCGGGATGTTGGCGAAGTTGTCGGCGCCCGAATGGACGATGACGGCCACGCCGCCGCGCAGGTCGTCGAGCGTGACCGAGTCGGTCGTCGTCGTGAGGTCGGCGGTGCCGTCCTCACGCACCTGCAGCGAGGTCAGGTCGCCGCTGGCCGGATGGCCGGTGTTGCCGTTCACCTGCAGGTGACCGCCGGCGGACAGGAATGCGCCGGGCTCGCCGCCTGTGGGAGCGACCGAATCGGGCTCGCACACGGGGTTCTGATGCATGTGCAGGCCGTGGAAGCCGGGGGTCAGACCCTCAGCCTCGACGGTGACCTCGAGGTGTCCGTCGACCTCGGCGAAGGAGACCGTGCCCATGGTCTCGCCCTCGGGGCTGCGCAGGTCGCCGGTCATCGCGGCCTCGGTCGCCGAGCCCCCGCCCTCGGAACCCTCGCCGCCCGCGCTGTGGGACTCCTCGCCGTGCTCGGAACCCGCGGGCGCGGCGGAGCTGGTGAAGACGGGCGGGGTCGTGCCGGCGACGTCGCTGGCTTCCTCGCCGTTGCTGCAGGCCACCATGCCGAACAGGGCTACTGCGGCGAGAGGCGCCACGACGAGGGTGCGAGGTGCGACTCGGCTGCGCTTCCAGCTGGCCATGGTGAAGGTCTCCTAGATGTGTGGGGACGTGCTGACCTGAACTGTAGTCACCCGGTGACGATGACGATGATGCCGGGCGTGGAGGACTCGATGCCCTCGAAACGTGGTTCGACACCGAAGCCCAGTGTGGTCGCGATGCGTTCGGCCTCAGCCTGCTGACCGGACACCGACGGGTCGTAGTAGACCGTGGAGGCCGCGATGGTGCCGCTGCTGTAGTTGCCGGTCTCGCCGACCGTGAATCCGGCCGACTCGAGCGTCTGCGCCACCTCGGCGGCCAGTCCGCTGACATTGCTGTTGTTGAGGACGCGCAACGACTGTGCCGCGGCCGTGGTGGAGGACGGCGCACTGGTCGTCGTCGTGGCGGCCGACCCGGCGCTCGCGTCGGACTGCGGCGCGGCGGGTGCTGCGGCAGCGGCGGTGGTGGTCACGGCCGCTGCGGTGGAGGTGGGCGTGTCCTCGCCCGAGCCCGTGAGGGAGAAGAAGCCGAGACCTGCGAAGACGACGGCCAGCGACAGCAGAACCATGGCCAGCGCTCGCAACGGTGGGCCGGACGAGTCCGGGGTCGGAGTGCTCGCGGGGGTCTGATCAGTCACGCTGCGAGCCTAGCGACTCGGCCGAACCGTGTGACCCGGGGCGGCGCGGGACGACACCCGTCAGATCTCGAAGCCGAGTCGACGCGCAGCGCGTGCCTTCTGCCGGCTCGCGCGCAGACGTCGCAGGCGCTTCACGAGCATCGGGTCCGCGGCCAGCGCCTCCGGCTTGTCCACCAGGGCGTTGAGCACCTGGTAGTAGCGGGTCGCCGACATGTCGAACAGTTCCTTGATCGCTTCTTCCTTCGCGCCGGCGTACTTCCACCATTGGCGCTCGAACGAGAGAATGTCGTGTTCCCGGCGGGAGAGTCCGTCACTCGGCTCGTCGGCCCCGTCGGCTCGCCCGTGACTTCGCGCTGCAGCGCTGTCCATCTCACTCCTGTCGTCTGTGCCGCCCTCGGCATCGCGTCTCGCGAGCTCTGCCGTCGACCTCGGGCTGTGCCGTGTGAACCCGGCCGTGACCGTGTTCTCGCGCGTCCCCCGGACCCGAAGAGGTCCGCGCACGGCGGTGAATCACATCCGTGTCGTTCGCCGCCAATCTAACCACGGACCGGGCTCCGGGATGCGGCGACACCGCGGCGCGTCTCGGCCCGGCCGACCGGACCAGAAATCGTCCACCGGGCGGGCAGTATCCTTCTGGACCATGGCAATTCTCCCCATCCGTATCGTCGGTGACCCGGTGCTGCACACCCCCACCCAGCAGGTCACGGCGTCGCCCGCGGAACTCGAGACGTTGATCGCGGACATGTACGACACGCTCGAGGCCGCCAAGGGTGTCGGACTGGCCGCCAACCAGGTGGGTGAACCGCTCCGACTGTTCATCTACGACTGCCCCGACCACAGCGAGGACGGCACGGTGACGCGCCGCCGCGGCGAGGTGATCAACCCGGTTCTCGAGACGTCGGAGATTCCCGAGACGATGCCCGATCCGGACGACGACGACGAGGGGTGCCTCTCGGTTCCCGGCGAGCAGCACCCGACGGGTCGGGCCGAGTGGGCGCGTGTCACCGGAACCGATGCGAAGGGTGAGCCCGTCGACATCGAGGGGCACGGTTTCTTCGCGCGCATGCTGCAGCACGAGGTGGGCCACCTCGACGGTTTCCTCTACGTCGACGTGCTGGTCGGACGCAACGCGCGGGCGGCGAAGAAGGCCATCAAGAAGAACGGGTGGGGCGTACCCGGGCTGAGCTGGATCCCCGGCACCGTCGCGGATCCGTTCGGCCACGACGACGAGTGACTCGGGACGCCCCGGTTCCGGGCTCGCGGGTGGTGCTGCGGTACCGCCTGCCGGACGGGTCGACCCCGCCGTTCACCGACGTGATCGGCATCCTCGCGGCGTCCGGCACCGCGGTGACCGTGCAGCCGGAGTCCGGTGACCCGGTGACCGTGCCGGCCGAGCGCATCGTCGCACTCAAGGCGTTGGCACCTCGGCCCGTCCGCAATTCGGAGATCCGCGGTCTCGAGAGTGCGGCGGCCGATGCGTGGCCGGGCCTCGAGCAGGAGTGGATCGGTGGATGGCTGCTCCGCGCCGGCGCCGGCGTGACACGACGAGGCAATTCGGCGAGCCCCCTGCGTCCCGACGCGTCCGCCGTCGACCTGCCGGCCGTCGCCGCCTGGTACCGCGACCGGGACCTGCAACCCTCACTGTCGTTGCCGGACCGACTTCTCCGGGCGCCGGCGGGATGGAGCCTGTCGGCCGAGGCACTGGTGCTGACGCTGCCGATCCCGTCGTCGACCGGGCCGGACACGGACACGGACACGGACACCGAGCGCATCGCCGCGCCCGACGACCGATGGCTGGCGCACCATCCCCGCTACCGGGATCGTCCGGACCTTCTCATCGCGGTCCACGACGGTGTCGTGATCTTTCTCCGACGAGGCGACACGGCGGTCGCCCGCGCTGCCGTCACCGCATCGCCGACCGGACGACGCTGGGTCGGCATCACCGCGGTGGCCACTCGACCCGACGAGCGTCGGCGCGGTCACGGGTCCGCGGTGTGTGCCGAAGCGATGCGGTGGGGAGCCGACCACGGCGCGACGCACGCCTACGTCCAGGTCGAGGTGGACAACGACGAGGCGCGATCGCTGTACGAGCGCCTCGGCTTCACCGAGCATCATCGCTACCGCTACGCGAGCCCGGAGGGTGTCACCGCCCCGGGCTAGGGTCGCTCACCGTGCGCCTGGCTACCTGGAACGTGAACTCCGTCCGCTCGCGAGTCGACCGCATCGTCGACTGGCTCGAGCGCTCCGACGTCGACGTTCTCGCGATTCAAGAGACGAAGTGCAAGGACGAGCAGTTCCCGTACCAGCGCTTCACCGACATCGGGTACCAGGTCGCGCACGTGGGCACGAGTCAGTGGAACGGTGTCGCCATCGCGTCACGCGTCGGGCTCGACGACGTGCAGATCGGGTTCGAGAACCAGCCGGGGTTCAGCAAGGACCCGGAGGTCCCGCCCGCCGACGAGGCCCGGGCCATCGGCGCGACCTGCGGGGGCGTACGCGTCTGGAGCCTGTACGTCCCCAACGGACGGTCCCTCGAGGACCCGCACTACCGCTACAAGCTCGACTGGCTCGCGACCCTGCGCGACGACGCCCGGTCGTGGCTCGCCGCCGATCCGCAGGCACGCATCGCGTTGGTCGGTGACTGGAACGTGGCCCCCACCGACGACGACGTCTGGGACCCGGCGCTGTTCGAGGGCCGCACGCACACCTCGGGACCGGAGCGCGACGCGTTCCGAGCCATCGTCGACGAAGGATTCGCGGACGTGGTGCGACCGTTCACCCCCGGCCCCGGTGTCTACACCTACTGGGACTACACGCAGCTGCGTTTCCCGCGCCGCGAAGGTCTCCGCATCGACTTCGTGCTGGCCTCACCCGCACTCGCGGCGCAGGTCACCGACGCCTCGATCGATCGTCAGGAGCGCAAGGGGAAGGGCGCCAGCGACCACGCGCCGGTCGTCGTCGAGCTGGGCGGGGACGCCGCGGTGACCGAGCCGGCCGGGGCCTGATCGGCCACCATGGCGAGGTACTCGATATTCGCGCCGATGAATCGACGCACGTAGGAACACTGGGGCCAGATCGACAGGTCACCGATACGCAGGATGTCGAGGGCGCCGCGCACGAGGACCGCTGCCCACCCGTGGTCGCCGAACTCCTCCTTGACGACGGTGTGCTGGAGCACGACCGTGTCGCTGTCGGGGGCGACCTCGTACGCGAGGATGCCGACGAGCGCATCGCCGACGGTCAGGACGAAGCGCGAGTTGCTCGGATCGTCCGACACGAGACTGGTGTCCATGACAACAGTTCATCACCGATGTTGTGACGGATGGTGTTCCTGTGATTGTTGATGCGCAATCGCGACGAAGTCGTCACGGTGTCGAGATCAGTCGGCGGTCACCATGTCGCGGTACTCGGGGTTCTCGGCGACGAAGCGCTGCACGTAGGTGCAGACCGGCTTCACCTTCCAGCCGTAGCCGCGAGCAGCGTCGAGGGAGTTGCGGACCATGATGGCGGCGAGGCCGCGATGCCCGAAGTCCTCGGTGATGACGGCGTGCATGAAGCTGACGACGGGCTGACGACGCGCACCGCGTCCGACGGAGTCGACGGGGAAGTACCCGACGATCCCGACGAGGTCACCGTTGAGCCGGAGCTCGAACCGGTTCTGGTGCGGGTTGTCTGTCACATCGGTGACGGGCGCATCCGACAGCATCATTCTTCTCCTGGCGGCCGTGGGGCTCACCCGGTTCCTGTGCGAACCCGGGCGCGGGGCGGGACACGAGCAGCCTCGTCGCCGCGGTCGTGTGCATCACATGGGTGCATGTGACGTAGACCACTATTGCACAGGATTCGCGTCTTCGCCGGGGGAGCGGGTGAATATGTGGCGAACTCACGGGAAAAGCGCTCGAGTACAGTTCGGCGTGTGACAACGCTGCCTCTGGCACCTTCCGGGACGACGCCACTGCGCGTCCTCACCATCGCCGGCACCGACTCCGGCGGCGGCGCCGGAATCCAGGCCGACTCGCGCACCATCGCTCTGTGCGGACTGCACGCCTGCGTCGCGGTCGCCGCCGTGACGGTGCAGAACACGGTGGGAGTCAGTGGTTTTCACGAGATCCCGCCCGCCGTGGTGGCCGACCAGGTACGAACGGTGGTGTCGGACATCGGCATCGGCGCGGCCAAGACCGGCATGCTGGCGTCCACCGCTATCATCGAGGCCGTCACCGACGTGTGCACCGAGGTCGGGATCGGCCGCGGTGGCTCGGTACCGCTCGTCGTGGACCCGGTCTCGGCGTCGATGCACGGCGATTCCCTCCTGCACGCCGATGCGCTGGATGCGTTGCGCACCAGACTCATTCCCCTCGCCACGATCGTCACGCCCAACCTCGACGAGGTCCGACTGCTCACCGGCATCGACGTCGAGGACGAGGTGACGGCGCGACGGGCCGCCGAGGCACTGCACGCTCTCGGCGCCCAGTGGGCCGTCGTCAAGGGTGGGCACCTGCGGACCTCGTCGTCGAGCACCGATCTGCTCTTCGACGGTGAGCGGATGCTCGAGTTCACGAACCCTCGTATCGACACGGGCAACGATCACGGCGGCGGCGACACCCTCGCCGCAGCGCTGGCGTGCGCCCTCGCCCACGGCTACGCGGTGCCGGACGCGTTCGAGTTCGCGAAGGAGTGGGTCACGAAGTCGCTCGAGGCCGCGTACGACCTCGGCCATGGGCACGGCCCGGTCTCACCGCTCTGGCGACTGCACCAGTCGGCTGATGCGTAGATCCTCGGGCACACCGGTCAGCTTCGGCGAGAACAACCCGCGCCGGTAGGGCTTGGTGGCCAGCCCGACGGTGTCCAGCACCTCGGGTGACACCAGATCCAGCGCGGCGTTCGAGATCATGACGTTGCCGTCGGCACCGGTCTGCATGACGCGCGCGGCCACGGTGACGTCGACGCCGAGCCAGTCCGACCCGACGGCGCGCGGGCAGCCGGTGTGGATGCCGACGCGCATCCGCGGGGTGTAGCCGTTCACGTCGACACGGGCCAGAGCGACCTGTGCCTCGAAGACGGCCCGCACCGCGTTGTCTGCGCTGGGGAAGACAGCCATCAGCCCGTCTCCCAGGCGTTTGACGATGTGACCGCCGCGATCGAGCATGGGCCGCTCGACCGCACGGGCCACCTGCTTGAGCAGCACCAGCGTGGTGGCGTCACCGGCGGACAGCGACCACGTGGAGAAGCCGACGAGATCGGTGAAGACGATGGTGACCTCGCGCTCGCCCCGCCCGCGACCCGCGCGTTCGAGCACCGCCTGCCACACCTGCAGCGCACCCAGCGAGAGTTCCTTCGACGCGCCGGGAGCGTCGCCCTGCAGCCGGTCGGTGACCCGCGCGACCATGCGCGCGGCTCCGGGTCCGGCCGTCGAGAGCGGATCGCCGAACGACGGATCACCGGGCAGCACTCCGCGTACGCGGCGGACCAGTTCGACGACCCGCGGCGTCCGATTGACGGTGCGGGCAGCGTCGGCGGCCCGACGGGCGGCGTCACCTGCGCTGATCTTCACCACTCGACCATATCTTGTCGTTACTCCGAGTGACAGTAAACGTCACTCGGCCTGACGGGCGGCGTCTCGATCGGCACCCACGGGGACGCCGTTCGGGCCCGTCACCGACTCGGCGTACGTGCCGATGCCGTAGGCGACGGCCTTCGAGTTGATGCCGAGAGCCTCCCGGTCGACGTTTTCGAGCGTGTCCTCGGCGGTGTGGTAATTCGGGTCGAAGGGCTCGTTCGCCGTCCCGCCCCAGCGCGCGGCCTGCTCCTCGGTCTTCACGTCGTCCGCGCCGCTGAAGACGCCGCCCGAGGGGATGCCGACCTCGATGAAGGGGCCGTAGTCCGAGCGCCCGTCGAAGTCGGTGCCGTCGGCGTCCTGCGTCGTGAGCTGCTCCTCGAAGACTCGCTCGATCGCGTCCGAGCCGGTGGGGCCGGCGGGCTCGCCGACCTGATCCGAGTCGTCTCCGTCGTAGACGAGGTAGCCGGCGTTGTTCGACCCGACCATGTCGAAGTTCAGGTAGAGCGCGATCGCGGCCTTGTCCTCGTCGGACAGTCCCTCGACGTACTTCGTGGATCCGACCAGACCGAGTTCTTCCGCGCCCCAGAACCCGAACCGCACGGCGTTGGTCACGTCCGGCGAGCCACCCATCTGCAGAGCAGACTCGAGCACGGCGGCGGTACCGGTGCCGTTGTCGTTGATGCCCGGGCCCTCGGGAACCGAGTCGAGATGCGCTCCTGCCATGACGACGTTCTCGGTGGATCCCGTCGTGGTCTGCGCGAGAATGTTGCGGCTGGTCGTGGTCTCGGTCTCCGCGGCGAGCGTGATCTGCGCGGTGGTCGGGGCCGCGGCCAGAGAGGCACCGTCCTCGCGGCTGACACCCACCGACGGGATGCGGGCATCCTCCTTCGCGCCGAGCGTGCCGGCGTCGAGCGGACCGTCCTCGTTGTTGGACACGATGATCGCGGCGGCGCCGCGCTCGGCGGCGATCTGCCCCTTCTGCGCGAAAGAGCACACCCCGCGGGGGACCAGAGCGACCGCGCCGGTCAGCGTGAGGCCGTCGTAGTCGGTGGCCTCGCAGCCGGGTGAGTCGTCGGCAGGTGCTGCCACGATCGGACCGGAGACCCCACCGGCGGGCGTGGCCGGTGAGTACGTGAACGCGCTCACCGGCACGTCGCGGTCGGCAGCGCGCAGCGCCACCGAGTCGAGGGTGTAGCTGTCGAACGAGAACTCGGGCGTCTCGACGTCGAAGCCCGCGTCCCGCAGTGTGCCGGCCACGTAGTCGACGCTGGCGTCGTATCCGGCGGTGCCGGCGGCGCGATTCCCGTCGTGCGCGTCGGCGATGTCGGAGAGCTCCTGCAGGTGGCTCACCACCGCGTCGAGGGTGACGGCCTCGGACAGCGAGGAACCCGTGACCGGTGCGGCCACGGGTTCCTCGGACGGGGTGGCTTCCTCACCGGACGAGCCGGAGGAGCAGGACGACAGCGCGAGCACTCCCGCCGCACAGATCGCGATGGACAGGGTCGATCGTGTCGTCCGCATGAACGTCACCCTAACGAAAGAGCGGTCACGCGTCTCGCTTGTTCACCACCACCACTGCGGCGCCGAAGACGACGGCGACGAAGGCCGCGAAGTAGGCCAGGCTGCCCCACGGTCCCCAGTGGTACTCCACTCCACCGGGCGAACCGAGGAAGTTGTTCGCGTTCATGAACGGGAGGAAGGGCATGATGTCGCGCCCGATGCTGCCGAACAGGTTGAACAGCGACTCGATCAACAGCGGCCACAGGAGCAGCAGTGCGATCGCGGCGGCCGACTGTCGCAGCAGCGCACCGACTCCCACGGCGAGGACGACGCACAGGAAGGCGTAGATCGGGACACCGTAGATGGCACGCCACGCGTCCGAACCCTCGAGCACGAGTGCGGCGCCCGCATCGGGACCGGCCGTGGCCTTCGCGATGTAGAACGCGCCCAGCGTGAGCACCAGGGACAACACCGCACCGAAGACGCCGATGAGCAGTGCTTTCACGCCGAGTACCGAGGCACGGCTGGGGATGGCCTGGAACGTGGTCCGGATGATGCCGAAGCGATACTCGCTTGTGATCGACAGCGCCGCGAGAATCATGAGCACGAGAACACCGAACCCGCTGACGCCGGCAACGGCGTCCGCGAGGGTCGGCAGGTACGGCTCGAAGCCGGGGTCGTTTCCGGCGGCGATGTCGTTCTGCACGGTGGTGACCGTCGACTTGGCCGTGATGCCGATGACGGCACCGATGCCCAGCCCGAGCGCCACGATGATGACGGTGCACCACCACGGCGACTTCGTCGAGGTGAGTTTGATTCGTTCCGCTGCAAGCACACTCATCGCAGTGCCCCTCCCATCACGTCAGTATCGGTACCGGTACCGGCGCCGTGGTACTGCACGTCGTCACCGGTGAGTTTCATGAACGCGTCCTCGAGCGAACCGTGCTGGGACGCCAGCTCGTGCAGGACGATGTTGTGGCGCGCGGCGATCTCGCCGATCGCCTCCGTGGTGGACTCGGCCACCACGAGGGTCGGATGCACCTGATCGAGGCTGCTGGGCTCCTTGACCGTCAGACCTGCCGACGTGAGCGCGCTGCGCAGGGCGTCGAGCTGGGGGCTGCGGACGCGGACCGACGCCTCCGAGGCGCGGTCGACGAACTCCTGCACGGACGAGTCCGAGATGAGCCGACCGCGGCCGATGACGATCAGTTGTTCTGCGGTGAGCGCCATCTCGGAGAGCAGGTGCGAGGACACCAGCACGGTCCGCCCCTCGGCGGCGAGGCGCTGCATGAACTTGCGGATCCAGACGATGCCCTCGGGATCGAGTCCGTTGACCGGCTCGTCGAACATCAGGACCTTCGGGTCACCGAGCAACGCACCGGCCAGACCGAGTCGCTGCGACATGCCGAGGGAGAACCCGCCGGCCTTCTGCTTGGCCACCTCGGACAGACCGACGAGGCGGAGCACCTCGTCGACGCGGGACGAGGCGATGCCGTTGGAGGCCGCCATCCACTGCAGGTGAGCGCGCGCGGATCTGTTGGGGTGCACCCACTTCGCGTCGAGCAGAGCGCCGACGGTGCGAATGGGATTCTTCAGCTCACGGTAGGGCCGACCCTCGATGAGTGCCGTTCCGGACGTGGGCTGATCGAGCCCGAGGATCATCCGCATCGTGGTGGACTTGCCGGCACCGTTGGGGCCGAGGAAGCCCGTCACGATACCCGGGCGCACCGTGAAGGAGAGATCGTCCACGGCTTTCTTCGCGCCGAACTGTTTGGTCAAACCTGTCACTTCGATCATGTGCATCAGGATGCCCGAGCGGGACCACCGACCACATCGCTCCCGGGTCTCGACCCGGGTCATCCGAAGGGATGACGCGACCCTGAGCCGCCCCCGGGGTGGTCAGTCGACGTCGGGCGAGGACGCCTGCGCCCAGAACCGTTTCGGGATCCGGCCCGCCAGCGCCGCCGATCGTCCGCCGCGCACCGCATCGGCCATGGCGGAGGCCATCATTCGCGGATCACGAGCGCGTGTCACCGCGGTGGCGAGCAGCACCGCCGAGCACCCCAGCTCCATGGCGAGTGCCGCGTCGCTCGCCGTGCCGATGCCGGCGTCGAGCACCACGGGAACCCCTGCGGCCGAGGTGATCATCTCGATGTTGTGCGGATTCGCGATGCCCAGTCCCGTCCCGATGGGCGATCCGAGCGGCATGACCGCAGCGCACCCCACGTCCTCGAGGCGACGCGCGAGCACCGGATCGTCGGTGGTGTAGGGCAACACGACGAAATCGTCGTCGACGAGTTGCTCCGCGGCGCGCACCAGCTCGATGGCGTCGGGCAGGAGGGTCCGCTCGTCCGCGATCACCTCGAGTTTGATCCAGTCGGTCTCCAGCGCCTCTCGCGCCAACTGCGCGGTGAGCACGGCCTCGGCGGCGCCGCGACATCCCGCCGTGTTGGGCAGCAGGGCGATGCCGAGGCGCGTGAGGAGATCGAGCACCCCGGTGCCGCCCGAGGCGTCGACACGGCGCAGAGCGACGGTGGTGAGTTCCGTCCCCGATGCGACGAGGGCCTCCTCCAGCACTGCGAGGTTGGCCGCGCCCCCGGTCCCCATGATCAGGCGAGACGTGAAGGTACGGTCGGCGATGGTCAGCTGATCAGCCACCCTGCACCGCCGTCAGCACCTCGATGGTCCAGCCGCGGCCCACGTCCTCGCCCCACCGCGAGCGCGGCAGCACGATTCCGTCCACCGCCACGGCGATGCCCTTCTCGGGAAGACCCAGCTGGGTCAGCATGTCCTGCACCGTCGTGCCGGGCTCGAGGTCGTGATCCGCACCGTTGACGGTGACACCCACTGCGGTCATGTTCGTCTCCTACCGTGCCCGAGTCCGCGTGAGACTCGAAAACCGTTCGGGGAGAGCGCATGCCGCTTCCGTCAACGGCTCGCCCTCCAGTTCTGCCACCACGGCGTCCGCCGTGACGGGCGCGAGCAGCACCCCGTTGCGACCGTGCCCGGCGGCGACGATCACGCGGTCGTCCAGCCGCCCGACCACGGGGATGTTGTCGGGGCTCCCCGGCCGCAGGCCCGCCGCCGTCTCCGCCAACTCGTAGTCACCGACGGCCGGGAACACGGCCTCGGCGTCCGCGAGGAGGTCGCGGACGCCGGCGACGGTCACGGCGGTGTCGTCACCGTGCTCGTACTGCGTCGCACCGACCACCAGACCGTCGCCACGGGGGACCAGGTACACCGCGCGACCGTTGACGCTCGCGCGGACGGTACGCGTCGGCGCACTCGCCGAGCCGGGTCGCGCACGCAGGCGCAGGATCTCGCCCTTCACCGGCCGCACCGGGACGTCCGGCAGCAGACGGGACGTCGACCACCCCGCGGCGACCACCACACGATCGGTGGCGAGCGCGTCGAGGTCGGTGACGGGAGCACGCTCGATCCGCACTCCCCGGTCGCGGACCGCGGACTCCAACGCGAGCACCAACGCCCGGTTGTCCACTGACAACTCCCCCGGCGCCGACAGGCCCAGACGAACGCGCGGCGAGAGTGACGGCTCCAGGGTGCGCACCTCGCTGCGCGAGAGGATCTCGAGATCGTGGCCCTGCGCACCCACCCAGTCGGCGACAGTGCGCAGGTCCGCAGCGTCGGCCGAGTCGAACGCGACGGTCAACGATCCACTCGACACGACGACGCCCCGACCCTCCAGGTCCGCGCGCAGCACCGGATCGTGCCACCGCCGCAGCGACGCGGAACCGAGTGCCAAGAGTGCGTGTTCGCCGGGCCAGCCCTCGGACAGCGGCGCGAGCATGCCGCCCGCCACCCAGCTGGCGGCGCCGTCGCCGACAGCGCGTGCACCGAACGTCGGGTCGTGCAGGGTGACGGACCATCCCGCCGCCGCGGCGGCGCGGGCGCAGAAGAGGCCGATCACCCCACCGCCCACGACGGAGACGGATCGCTGCATGAAACTCACTTCCTCCGCCGGCATGACCCGGGTCAGGTGGTTACGGTCTGGGCGGCCTCGCCCACTCTCAGCCCCGTCCGGGACTCCCGTGTTCGTTCCCCTTCACCCTAACCGGCTGATGACCCGACCGGCCTCCGGCCTTCCCGCCATCACCCGACCGGCCTCCGGCCTTCCCGCAGAAAATGTGGGTACTACATTCACACTCGTGACGACTTCGAGGACCACCGCCCGCGAGCGGCTCGCCACCGCCCGTCTGTACCTCTGCACCGACGCCCGCCGAGACACCGGCGACCTGGCCAAGTTCGTGGACGCGGCGCTGTCCGGGGGCGTCGACATCGTGCAGCTCCGCGACAAGGGGTCGGCGGGCGAGAAGAAGTACGGCGCCATCGAGGCGAAGGACGAGCTCGCCGCTCTCGCGGTCATCTCCGCCGCGTGCCGCCGTCACGGCGCGCTGATGGCCGTCAACGATCGTGCCGATCTGGCGCTCGCCTCGGGCGCCGACGTGCTGCACCTCGGCCAGAACGATCTGCCGGTGCACTACGCGCGCCGCATCGTGGGCCCGGACGTCGTCATCGGGCGCTCCACGCAGAACCGGGCACAGGCCACGCTCGCCGACATCGAGGACGGCGTCGACTACTTCGCCACGGGACCGGTGTGGGCGACTCCCACCAAGCCGAACCGTTCGGCCGCGGGCCTGGACGTCGTGCGTGAGGTCGCCGAATCGCATCCCACCCGGCCGTGGTTCGTCATCGGCGGGGTCGAGGAGAACAACGTCGCGCAGGCGCTCGAGGCGGGCGCGTCCCGCATCGCGGTGGTGCGGGCGATCACGCAGGCTCGCGACCCCGAGGCGGCGGCCCGTCGACTGCTCGATCTGCTGCCGTCGGTCTGACCGTCAGAGTCCGTCCGGCGACAGGACGGTGACGTCGGCGGGAACCGCCGAGCGCACCGCGTCGTCGGCCGTCACGACGACGACGCGCAGGTCGGTGTCGTTCCGGACGGCGGCGAGCGCCGCGTCCACGTTCTCGGCCCGTACGGTGTCGACGATCCACCCGAAGCTGCCGACGGCGAGTCGTACGGTGCGCGCCGGGAGATCGTCGGGGGCGTCGGCGGCCAGGACGGCGCGGACGGGCACGGTGCGCAGCGACGGCCAACTCTCGGCGAAGGCGGGGTGCAGCGGCAGCGAGTCCACCTCGTGCTCGGCGACCCAGCGCAGTTCGGTGCTCTCACCGTTGGGAACCGTGTCGAGTTCGCGCTCCGCGTCGGCGATCACAGTGGTGTAGGACCACCCTGAGTCCTCGATCTTGGTGACGTGCTCGTCCCGCACGGTCAGCAGGTCGTCCGTGATGCCCGCCTCCTCGCCGGCCTCGCGTACGGCCGCGTGGACGGCGCTCTCGTGACTGTCCCTGGCACCACCGGGCAGCGCCCACGTCCCGCCCTGATGACTCCAGGCCGCACGGTGCTGCAGCAACACCACGGAGCCCGCCGACCCGGTCGGAGCCCGCAACAGCAGACCGGCCGCGCCGTGTCGTCCCCAGTGCCGGCTCCCGTCGCTGCTGAAGACCCAGCCGTCCCCGTCACCGCGCATGGTTCACCGTCCGCATTCCCCCACCTTATTGCTCCTCGCGTTGCCTGTGCTCGGACCACGGTGGGCCTATGCTCGAATCCGGACATGAGGGCGACCGATCGCGCGGGAAGGGGTCGAGGTGTCACAGCAGACGAGTGCGCTGACTCTGCGCGCGCCCGTCGACACCCGCTCCGAACGGTCGGAGTTCCTCCGTTCCACTCCCGTCCGGCTGTTGGCGGTGGGTCTACTGGTGGTCGCGACGCTCGTGACCACCGCTCTCGTGACGACGCTGTCGGTGTCGGACCGCCAGCGCACCCTCGAACTTCTGCTCGCGCGCACCGAGCCGCTGTCCGATGCGGCGCAGAACCTGTACGTGCAGCTGTCGGTCGCGGACGCGACGGCGGCGACGGCCTTCCTCTCGGGCGGTCTGGAACCCGGTGACGTCCGTGGTCGGTACACGGACTCGCTCGGAGCGGCGGCGGGCGAGGTGGTCCGCGCGTCCACCGGACTCGCGAGCGACGACGCGACGTCGCGGCAACTGCTGGCGACGATCTCCACGAACCTGCCGCTGTACGCCGGCATCATCGAGACCGCGCGGACGAACAACCGCGTCGGCAATCCGGTGGGTTCCGCGTATCTGGCCGAGGCGTCGACCCTCATGCAGAACACGATCCTGCCGTGGGCCGAGGAACTGCACGCGGAGAAGTCCGGTGACGTGTCGGATGCGCAGCGCCAGTTCGCGACACCGCCCTGGTCGGCGTTCGTCGTGCTGGGCATCACCGTGCTCGTGCTCGTCGGCGCGCAGATGTTCCTGAGCCGGAAGACCAAGCGCACCGTCAACGTCGGTTTCGCGGGTGCCACGGTGGGCGTCGTACTGCTGCTCGGCTGGATGCTCGTCGCCGGGCTCATCTCCTCGACCGCCACCGACCGCGCTCTGGTGCGCGGCGCGGAGCCCCTGGACCTGCTCACCACCAGCCGGATCCTCGCCCAGCAGGCACGCGCCGACGAGACCATCGGCATGACGCGGCGCGGCGGCTTCGCCGACTACGAGAAGTCGTACTCCGACGCGGTGTCCGGCCTCGCCGACACCCTCGGCACACTCGCGCACGACGACGACACGCACAGTCCCCGGATGGACGACGCCCGTGCGCTGGTGTCGCTCTGGACCAGCTCGCACGACCGGATGAACGCGTCGCTGGACGTCGGCGACTTCGACACTGCCGTCACCATCGCCACCGGAACGGCTGCCGGCGACTCCAGCGACGTGTTCGGTCGGCTCGACTCGGCTCTCGTCGAGGAGATCGAGGCGTCCCGCGCGTCCCTGCGGGACGACGTCCAGCGTGCGTCGGGCGTGCTGGCCGGCCTCACCGTGGGCACCGGCATCGTGTGCGGCCTGGCCGTGCTCGCCGTCGTGGGCGGTATGTGGTCGCGTATCCGGGAGTACCTGTGATGCGCCGCGCGGCCGTGATCGCCGCCGCGCTCCTCCTCGTCCTGACCGGCTGCGCGGACACCACGCCGGTGCCGGAGGCGCCGGACCGCGCCACCGTCGCCGAACCGCTGCCCGACGGGGCCACCGGCGTCACCCCGGGCGCACCGATGCCACCGGCAGAGGACTGCGGCGACCCCCGCGCGAGCCTGCGGCCCAACTACGCGGCTCCCGACGGCGCACCCGTGCCCGCTCCGAACGTCGACGCGATCCGTGCCCGCGGGCGCCTCGTCGTCGGGCTGGACACCGGCAGCAATCTGTTCAGCTTCCGCGATCCCGTGAGCGGTGAGATCGTCGGCTTCGACGTCGACATCGCCCGCGAGGTCGCCCGCGATCTGTTCGGGGACCCGGACCGGCTGGAGTACCGCATCCTCGCGTCCGCCGAGCGGATCGACGCCCTGGCCGAGGGCGAGGTCGACATCGTCGTCAAGACCATGACCATCACGTGTGCCCGGCGCGAACGGGTGACCTTCTCCACCGTGTACTACCAGGCGGATCAACGAGTCCTGGCCGTCAAGGGCTCGGGCATCACGGGTGTCGGTGACCTCGGCGGTCGGCGCGTGTGCGCCGCGGCGGGCACCACGTCGTTGCTGCGCATCCAGCGTCTGCAGCCCAGTGCCCAGATCGTCAGCGTGCCCAGCTGGGCGGACTGTCTCGTGGTGCTGCAGCAGGGCGGTGTCGACGCCGTCAGCACCGACGACGCGATCCTCGCCGGACTCGCCGCCCAGGATCCGTACCTGGAGATCGTCGGGTTCTCCATCGCCGCGGAGCCGTACGGGATCGGCGTGACGCTGGGTCACGACGACCTCGTGCGCGTCGTCAACAGGACGCTCGAACGCATTCGCGGCGACGGCACCTGGAACCGCATCTACACCCAGTGGTTGTCCGTCCTCGGCCCGTCTCCCGGCGCGCCCTTTCCCGTCTACAACGGCTGATCATGAGTACCGAACCCGATCTCGAGGCGACCCGGGCCTCGTTGCGCGACGAGGATCCCGACGCCACCCGCGCCGCCCTGCGCGAGCAGGACTCCGACGCGACGAGGGCCTCGGTGCGCCCCGAGGAGGACGACGCCACGCGGGCCGCGCTGCGCGAGGACACCACCGGGCGCACCTCCCGGCCGAGCCGCCGCGTACGAACCGGAAAGCGTCGTCGCCTCGGTGGTGGGCTGGTGGAACTGCCGCGCATTCCCGAGGTCGATCCCGCGACCGCTGTCATGTCGGACCCCCGCGTCCCGGAGAGCAAGCGGTTCTGCTGGAAGTGCAACGCCCCCGTCGGGCGGAGCGTCGACGGCCGGCCCGCCCACCCGTCAGGTGACTGCGACAGGTGCGGAACGCATTTCGACTTCTCCCCGCTACTCGAACCCGGTGAGATGGTGGCCGGGCAGTACGAGGTGCAAGGGTGTATCGCGCACGGCGGACTCGGGTGGATCTACCTCGCCATCGATCGCAACGTCAGCGATCGCTGGGTCGTGCTCAAGGGCCTGCTGCACTTCGGCAACGCCGAGGCACACGCGGTGGCGATGGCGGAACGCCAGTTCCTCGCCGAGGTGACCCACCCCGGCATCGTCAAGATCTACAACTTCGTGGAGCACCCCCGCCCCCTCGCGCCCGGTTCGCAGGAGGTGCCGTCGTCGACGGGGTACATCGTCATGGAGTACGTCGGCGGTCGCACGCTGCGCCAGATCATGACCGACAACCCGGCGCGCACGAAACTGCCTGTGCAGGAAGCCATCGCCTACCTCCTCGAGGTGATGCCCGCGCTGGCCTACCTGCACTCCATCGGTCTGGCGTACAACGATCTGAAACCCGAGAACGTCATGGTGACGCAGGACCAGATCAAGCTGATCGACCTGGGCGCGGTGAGCCAGCTCGAGGACTACGGGTACCTCTACGGCACGGCCGGATACCAGGCACCGGAGATCGTGCGGACCGGACCCACGGTGGCGTCCGACATCTTCACCGTGGGGCGCACTCTCGCGGTCCTGACGCTCGAGATCGCCTCGGAGCACGGGCGGTACGTGGACGGCATCCCGGAGGACGCGCCCGTCCTGCAGGAGTACCAGTTCTTCGCCCGGCTTCTCCGACGCGCGACGGCCGCCGACCCGCTCACCCGGTTCCGCAGCGCCGACGAGGCGGCGAGTCAGCTCAGTGGTGTTCTGCGCGAGATCCTCTCGCAGCAGACGGGTGACAGCCACCCGTCGCTCTCGTCGGTGTTCAGCCCGCAGCGCACCACCTTCGGCACCGACGAGCAGGTCGCCGTCACCGACGTGTACATCGACGGACGGCACCGCGTGGCCAGGCTGGATCCGCGCGACGTGGTGGCCGCGCTTCCGGTTCCCCTGATCGACACGTCGGACCCGAGCGCGCAGCTCATCGCCGCGGCCGTGCACAGCGAACCGCACCAGACGCTCGACTCGCTGCGCCTCGCTCGCGAGAACGGCCTCGATCGCACCGTGGGCGACGACTCCATCGGGTCCGTGGAAGCGGTGCTGACCGAGGCCCGCGCGTATCTCGATCTGGGCGAGGGAGATTCGGCCGCGGAGGTGATGCGCAGGCTGGACGACGTGACGGGCAACTGGCGTGTCGACTGGCACCGCGGCACCATCGCGCTGCTGTGCCGTAACTTCGTCGACGCCGCCGACAAGTTCGACTCGGTGCTCTCCGCGATGCCCGGCGAGGTCGCACCCAAGCTCGCGCTCGCGGCGACGGCGGAACTGTTGGCGCAGCAGACCTCCGACGACGGCCACGACACGTGGTGCGCCCTGGCCGAGACGATGTACACCACGGTGTGGCGGACCGATCGCACCATCGTCAGCGCCGCGTTCGGTCTCGCCCGCAGACTCGCGGAACGGGGTGCGCTGCTCGACGCCATCATGACTCTCGATCTGGTGCCCGCCACGTCACGGCACTACTCGATGGCACGGATGACCGGCGTACTCACACTGCTCTCCGGCTCCGCGGCCGACATGGACGAGGGTGCGCTCTACGAGGCGGCGCGGCGCGTCGAGGCGCTGCCGGCGCGCGAACCCCGTGCGCTGCAACTGCGGACGGTCGTCCTGGGCACCGCGCTCGAATGGATGGAATCCGGGCACACGCCCGAGTCCACGGTGCCGCTGCTCGGCGTGCCCTTCACGCGGGACGGCCTCCGGACGGGCGCCGAGACCGCCCTGCGATCCCTCGCCCGGACCGCGCGGACCCGGTCGCACCGCTTCGCCCTGGTGGACCTGGCCAACGCGGTGCGGCCCAAGTCCCTCTTCTGATCAGCCGATCAGGGCCACCGCGGCGCGGGCGATGGCCAACTCCTCGTTGGTGGGCACCACGAGGACCGTCACCGGGGAATCGTCCGTCGAGATGACCCGGATTCCCTTGCCGCGCTCGGCATTGCGCTCCTCGTCCAGTTCGATCCCGTACATCTCGAGGTCCGCCAGGGCCGCTGCGCGCACCTCGGCCGAATTCTCGCCCACGCCGGCGGTGAACGTGACGACGTCCACGTGGCCCAGCTCGATCATGTACGCGCCGAGGTAGCGCCGCAGGCGATGGACGTACACGTCGAAGGCCAGGGCCGCGGCCTCGTCACCGTCGTCGATGAGGCGCCGGAGCTCACGGAAGTCGGTGACACCACTCAGTCCCTTGATACCGGAGCGGCGGTTGAGCAGTTCGTCGATGGCATCGACATCCATGTCGGCACTGCGCCGCAGGTGCATCACGATGCCGGGATCGATGTCGCCGCTGCGGGTTCCCATCACGAGCCCCTCGAGCGGGGTGAGGCCCATGGACGTGTCCACCGCGACGCCGCCGCGCACGGCCGATGCCGAGGCGCCGTTGCCGAGGTGCAGCACGATCTGGTTCACGTCCGACGGCGACCGTCCCAGATGCTCTGCCACGCGGCCACTCACGTACTCGTGGGACGTGCCGTGCATCCCGTACCGCTTGATGTCGTGTTCGGCGGCGGTGGCCGCATCGATGGCGTACGTCGAGGCGGCGGCGGGGAGGGTGTGGAAGAACGCCGTGTCGAACACGGCGACCTGCGGCACGTCGGGCAGCTCCCGGCGCGCCACCTCGATCCCACGCAGGTTGGCCGGATTGTGCAGGGGCGCCAGCGCACTGAGCTCGTCGATGGTGGCCACGACCGAGTCGTCGATGAGGGTGGGCTCGCTGAAGACGGTGCCGCCGTGCACCACTCGATGCCCCACTGCCGTGATGCCCGCCTCCGCCAGGGGCAGTCCCGCGTCGGCCATCATCTCGAACGCCAGCCGGAGGCCCGTGACGTGATCGGGGATATCGGTCGTCTTCTCCGTCGTGTCGTCGCCGCGGGTGACGGCCACGCGCCCGTCGGCGTCCCCGATGCGCTCGACGATGCCCTGCAGGACGCTGTGTCCCGAGTCGGGGTCCACCACCTGGAACTTCACCGACGACGATCCCGAGTTGACGACCAGCACCGTGCTCACTTCGCGACCTCCAGACCGTCGGTACCGGACTGGGCCTGGATGGCGGTGATCGCCACGGTGTTCACGATGTCCTGCACCAGGGCTCCTCGACTGAGATCGTTGACGGGCTTGCGCAGTCCCTGCAGGACCGGTCCCACCGCCACGGCGTTGGCGCTGCGCTGCACCGCCTTGTACGTGTTGTTGCCGGTGTTGAGGTCGGGGAAGACGAACACGGTCGCCCGGCCCGCCACCTCGGAGTCGGGCAGCTTGGACTTCGCCACCGACGGGTCGATGGCCGCGTCGTACTGGATCGGCCCCTCCACCAGCAGATCCGGCGCCCGGTCGCGGACGAGGTCGGTCGCCGTCCGGACCTTGTCCACGTCGGCACCCGATCCGGAATCGCCGGTGGAGTAGCTCAGCATCGCCACCCGCGGCTCGATGCCGAACATCGACGCGGTGGCCGCGGACGAGACGGCGATGTCGGCGAGCTGCTCCGACGTGGGATCGGGAACCACGGCGCAGTCGCCGTAGGCGAGCACCTTGTCCGCGAGACACATCAGGAAGATGCTCGAGACCGTCGAGACCCCGTCCATGGTCTTGATGATCTCGAAGGACGGCTTGATGGTGTGCGCCGTGGTGTGCGCGGCGCCCGAGACCATACCGTCGGCAATACCCTTGTGCACCATCATGGTTCCGAAGTACGAGATGTCGGACATGATGTCGCGGGCCTTGTCCTCGGTCATGCCCTTGTGCTTGCGCAGCTCGACGTACTCCGCGACGAAGTCGTCCGTGTACTCCGAGTTCGTCGGATCCAGCACGGTGGCCTCGGACAGGTCCACCCCCAGTTCCCCGGCCCTGCGCGTGATCGCCGCCTCGTCGCCGAGGATGGTCAGATCCGCGACCTGCCGTTGCAGCAGTCGTCCGGCCGCGCGCAGGATCCGGTCGTCCGACCCCTCGGGCAACACGATGTGCTTGCGGTCGGCGCGGGCCCGGTCGATGAGCTGGTACTCGAACATCTGCGGCGTCACCACCGACGGCATCGCGACGTCGAGGCGGCCCAGGATCTCGGCGGCGTCGACGTGGCGCTCCATGAGCGCCAGCGCCGTGTCGACCTTGCGTTGCGATCCGACGGCCACCCGCCCGCGAGTGGACGCGGCCACACTCGCGGTGTCGAAGGTTCCGAGTTCGGTGGTGAGGATCGGTAGTCGGGGCTGCAGACCCTCGATGAGCTTGGCGATCATGGGATGCGGTGTCAGTCCGCCGTTCATGACGATGCCGGCGAGCGACGGAAACCCCTCGGCCTCGTGGGCGTTGACGAGCGCGAGCACGACGTCGGAGCGGTCGGCCGGAGCGATGACGACGACTCCCTCGGTGAGTCGCTCGAGAATGTGCTCGGCCGTCATGCCGCCGACCATCACGCGCAGGGCCTCCCGTTGCAGCAGTTCGGCGTCGCCGCTGTAGAGCTCGCCCTTCATCGCGTGCAGCAGTTCGTCCATGGTCGGTGCGACCAGCAGCGGTACCTCGGGCAGAGCCCACGCCGGCACGTCCTCGGTCGAGAGCTGCGCGATGACGTCGTCCAACGCGTCGGGATCGCACCGGTTGGCGACGATGCCGGCCAGATGGGCGCGGTGCGTCGACAGTTCCGATCGACACACGTCGGCGAGGTGGGCGATCTCCTCGGGCGTGCGTTCGGAGCCACGCAGCGCGAGGAGCACCGGGGCGCCCAGGTTCACGGCGACGCGCGCGTTGAATCCCAGCTCGCTGGGACTGGCGATGTCGGTGTAGTCGCTGCCCACGATCACCACGGCATCGCACTGGGACGCGACGTCGTGGTAGCGGCGCACGATCTCGGCGAGCGCGGCGTCGGGATCCGCGTGCACCTCGTCGTAGGTGACGCCGAGCGACTGCTCGTACGTGGTGTCCGCGGTGGTGTGGTCGATCATGAGCTCGAGGATGTAGTCGGTCTCGGACGACGACCGAGCGATCGGCCGGAACACACCGACCCGAGCCGTCGAGGCACCGAGCATGCGCAGCAGCCCCAACGCGATGGTCGACTTGCCGGTGTCCCCCTCGGGCGACGCGATGTAGATGCTGGAGACGGGCGAACTGGGCGTGTCTGCGGGCGCGGCGACCATGGTCTCAGCCTAATGGGCGCGCCGCCGCGGTCGTCCGAGACGATGTCCCGCGGTCGGGCTGTGATCCCGGGAACAACTCCGCACTTTCTTAGCCTACGCAAGCATAATACTTGTGTGCCCACAACTGTCGCGTCAGGCGGTCTCGACCAGCGTCACAAGATGATCGTGCTGGCCACGTGCTGCCTCAGCCTGCTCATCGTGTCGATGGACGCCACCATCGTGAACGTCGCGCTGCCCGCCGTCCGCACCGAACTCGGCGCATCCGTGTCCCAGCTCCAGTGGACCATCGACGTCTACACACTGGTGCTCGCCAGTCTGCTGCTGCTGTCCGGCACCACCGCGGACCGTGTGGGGCGGCGCCGTGTCTTCCAGATCGGACTCGTCAGCTTCGCCGTCGGCTCGCTGCTCTGCAGCCTCGCCCCCACCGCCCCGGTCCTCATCCTCGCGCGCATGATCCAGGCGATCGGTGGGTCGATGCTCAACCCCGTCGCCATGTCGATCATCACGCAGGTCTTCACCGGGAAGGCCGAGCGTGCCCGGGCGATCGGTATGTGGGGCGCCGTGGTCGGCATCTCCATGGCCCTCGGTCCCATGCTCGGCGGACTGTTGATCGAGATCTCCGGGTGGCGGTCCGTCTTCTGGATCAACATCCCGGTCTGCCTCGCAGCGTTCGTTCTCGCCGCCGTGTTCGTCCCCGAGTCGCGGTCGCCCGTCGTGCGCGCGTTCGATCCGGTCGGTCAGCTGCTCGGTGTCGTCATGCTGGCCTCCCTGGTGTTCGGCCTCATCGAGGGTCCCTCGCTCGGATGGTCGTCGCCCATCACCCTCGCGGTGTTCGCCCTGTCCGCCGGCTCGTTCGTCGCGTTCGTCCGCTACGAGAACAGGCGCGTCGATCCGTTCATCGATCTGCGCTTCTTCCGCAGCATCCCGTTCTCGTCGGCGACGATCGTGGCCGTGTGCGCCTTCGGCGGATACGGAGCGTTCCTGTTCCTCATGTCTCTGTACCTGCAGGAGGTGCGCGGCTTCAGCGCGATCGGCACGGGAGCGTCCTTCCTTCCGCTCGCACTCGCCTCGCTGATCTGCTCGCCGCTGTCCGGGCGGATGGTGGCGCGGTGGGGTGCCCGCCCCTCGATGACCATCGCCGGTGTGGTCATCGCCGTCGCCGGCCTGACCCTCACCCGCCTCTCCGCCACCACCCACGTCAGCGCACTGCTGGTCATGTTCGCGATCTTCGGGGTCGGCTTCGGGCTGGTCAACGCCCCCATCACCAACGCGGCCGTCGGCGGGATGCCCCGCGATCGCGCGGGTGCGGCGTCGGCGGTCGCATCGACCAGCCGCCAGATCGGTGTCAGCATCGGCGTCGCGCTGTGCGGGAGCCTCACCACCGCGGGCGCCGCGTCCGGCATCGACGCGGGGTTCGCCGCCTCCACACACACGGTCTGGTGGGCTCTGGCCGCCATCGGTGTGATCGTCGCGGGCCTCGGGCTGGTCAGCGCCAGCAGACGGGCCACGCGGACCGCGGACGACGTGGCCGCACTGTTCCGCACACCGGAGCCCGCCCGTGCCTGACCGCCGGAGCCGACCGATAGACGAGGCCTGGGCCGCGATGACCTCGCTGGTCTTCGAGAACCGCGACACCTGGCGCCGACGGGTGGCGGCCGAGGTCGACATGCCGTTCAGCCGGGTGCGGGTGCTACGGCGCCTGGTCGACGGACCGCTGACGATGAGCGCGGTGGCCACCGCGGCGACGATGGACGCACCGGCGACCACGGTGTGCGTCAACGAACTCGAGTCTCGCGGCTACGTCCGCCGCACCGTCGACGACAGCGATCGTCGCAGCAAGCGCGTCACGATCACCGACGACGGCCGCGCCCTTATGGACCGCGTGCACACGATCACCGACCCGGTACCCGACTCGCTCGCCGACCTCGGCGACGAGGACGCCGCGGTGCTGCACCGGATCCTGTCGGGCGCGGTGTCCTCCGGCGTCGTCAGCCCAGTCGGCGCAGACGGGGCTCCAGATCGGTCTTGAACAACTCCAGGAACCGACGCTGATCGTGACCCGGCGCGTGAAAGACAAGGTGGTTCAGGCCTGCATCGACGTACGGCTTGACCTTCTCCACCGCCTCGTCCGGATCGGAGGCGACGATCCACCGCTTCGCCACCTGCTCGATCGGCAGCTCGTCCGCGGCCTTCTCCATCTCGATCGGATCGTCGATGGAGTGCTTCTGCTCCGGCGTCAGTGACAGCGGCGCCCAGAAGCGCGTGTTCTCCAGCGCCGCATCAGCATCGGTGTCGTACGAGATCTTGATCTCGATCATGTGGTCGATGTCGCCCACGGACCGGTTCATCTTCTCCGCACCTTCCGCCACCGCGGGGATCAACTTGTCGGTGTAGAGCTCCATACCCTTGCCGGACGTACAGATGAAGCCGTCGCCGCTGCGTCCGGCGTAGCGCGCGACCACGGGACCGCCGGCCGCCACGTACACCGGGACCCCACCCTCGGGAACGTCGTAGATCGAGGCGCCCTTGGTCTTGTAGTACTCGCCCTCGAAGTCGACGCGATCGCCCAGCCACAGCTCGCGCATCAGCGACACAGCCTCGCGCAGACGCGCGAACCGCTCCTTGAACTCCGGCCACTCACCGTCGAATCCGGTGGCGATCTCGTTCAGAGCCTCACCCGTACCCACTCCGAGCATGATCCGGTTCGGGTACAGGCACGCCATCGTCGCGAAGGCCTGCGCGATGACGGCCGGGTTGTAGCGGAACGTCGGGGTCATCACCGACGTGCCCAGCTGCAGAGTCTTCGTGCGCTCACCGACCGCAGTCATCCACGCCAGCGAGAACGGTGCGTGGCCGCCCTCGTGGCGCCAGGGCTGGAAGTGGTCGCTCACGGTCGCCGAGTCCATGCCCGACGCCTCCGCCTGCACCGCGATCTCGACGAGCTCACGTGGACCGAACTGCTCGGCCGACGCCTTGTATCCCAGCTTCAGTTCCTGTGCCACGCCGAACTCCCTCGTCTACCGCCGAACCCCGGTCACCGTCATGTCTATCAGTCGGGGCCTCCGATCCGCCCGAGGCCTTCGAATCGCAGTGCGCGCAACCCTGTCACCGAGGCGGGCGGCCCGGCACCGTGGGAGGTTGCACGAGCGCGAGGAGGCTGTGGTGCGCTTTCAGGTCCTGGACATCGTCTTCAATCCGCCCCACCCCGTCACCGGGGAGGTGGTACCCGCTGCCGAGCGGCTCGACCGAGTGGTCGACCTCGCCGTGCTCGCGGACCAGCTGGGAATCGACTCCTTCGCGGTCGGCGAGCGTCACGCCGGGGACGTCCTGTCGTCGAGCCCCACGGTGATCCTCGGCGCGCTGGCACAGGCCACGAACCGGATTCTGCTGTCGACCGGCGTCACGGTGCTCTCGGTACTCGACCCCGTGCGTCTCGCGGAGGACCTCGCGACCGTCGACCAGCTGAGCCAGGGGCGGCTCGAGATCGTCGTCGGCAAGGGCAACGAGGCGTGGCAGTACCCATTGTTCGGGAAGGACATCGCGCGCCAGTACGAGTACCTGACCGAGAACTACGAGTTGTTCCGTCGACTGATCCGCGAGGAGAACGTCACGTGGTCCGGGCAGCACCGGACTCCGCTCGAGAACGCCACCACTCTGCCGCGGCCGTTCGCCGGTCCCTTCCGCGTCTGGCACGGGTCGGCGACGTCGACACACGCCGTCGACCTCGCGGCCCGGTGGGGTGACCCCCTCGTCACGGCCAACGCATTCCAGCCGCGGGAGAACTACGCCGTCCTCGTCGACCGCTACCGGGAGAAGTACGCCGAGGCCGGGCACGATCCCCGGTTCGCCTTCGTCGGGTCCGGCTCGGGAGGGCTGTTCCTCGCGGAGACGACCGATCAGGCCGTCGAGCAGTACCGCCCGCTCTACGAGGGTGCGGTGGCACAGGCCGACCAGCGTCGGCACGATCCCGGGGCGGTGGGCAAGGTGACGAGCTTCCGCTCGATCGAGGAGGCCGTGGATCGCGGTCCCGCGCTCGTCGGGTCGTCGGAGCGCGTCGCCGAGAAGATCGTGGACTACCACCACGCATACGGGCATGTCCTGCAGTCGGTGTCGATCAACCACCTGCTCGAACCGGAGCACCAGAAGGACATCCTCCGCCAGTTCGCCGAGGAGGTGGTGCCGCGAGTGCGCAAGGAACTTCCCGAACCACTGCTGTGGGGCGAGGACGATTCCCGGCGCGCTGCGGGCTTCACGGCGGGACCGTACTCGTGATCATCGCGTTCGTGGGCGGAGGACCCCGCGCGACCGGCATCCTCGAGCGGATCGTCGGCCGGGCCGACGAGCTGACCGAACCGATCGACGTCCATGTCGTCGACCCCCACCCGCCGGGTGCAGGGCGGATCTGGCGACGGAACCAGGACCCCCTGCTCTGGATGAACTCCGTCGCGGCGGACGTGGCCATGCTGCCCGACGGGTCGGGCGGTCCCACCCTCGCGGAGTGGGTGACGGCGAACCGGGACACCCTCGTCACGGATCCGGCTCTGCGGGAGGAGATTCTCCGTTTCACCCCGTCGTCGTTCGCGTCCCGGTCGCTGCAGTCCCACTATCTCGCTCACGTCTTCGAGAGCGCGGTGAAGGCGCGGCCGGATCGTGTTCGAGTGCACGTGCACCGGGCCTGCGTCGTCGACATCGAGGATCGGGGTGCCCACCAGCGCCTGATCCTCGACGACGGCATCGTGCTCGAGGTGACCGATGTCGTTCTGGCGCAGGGCCAACCCGACACTCTGCCGCCGGCGGACGTCCAGGCATTCACCGCCCATGCCGAGACCCACGGTCTCCGGTACATCGGGCCGGGATACACAGCCGACCTCGATCCGGCGCTGGTTCCCGAGGCCGAACCCGTCCTGATCTCGGGCCTCGGTCTCGCCTTCGTGGACTGGATGGTGCTGCTCGCGGAGTCACGCGGCGGCACCTTCTCGCGCTCCGGTGACGGCACCCTGGTGTACACGGCCTCCGGCCGGGAACCCCTGGTGTACGCCGGATCTCGACGCGGGGTTCCGTACCACGCCAAGATCTCGTACTCCATCGCCGATGCGGCACCGCCTCTCCCGAGGTTCTTCGTACCCGAGGCTTTTCCCGGGACGGAGACGCTCGACTTCCGTACGGCGGTCTGGCCTCTCGCGGTCGCGGAACTTGCGTGGGCGCACTATCACGAGCTGTTCCGCTCCCACCCCGACCGTGTCCGCGGGCCGTTCATCGAACTCGAGGCCGCCCTGGGCCGTGACGGCGCCCGTGCAGTCGGTGAACTGGTCGAACGAATGGTCCCCGATCCCGAGGACCACTTCGACATCGACACGCTCGACCGACCGCTGCGGCACGCCCGATTCGACTCAGCGGCCGATGCCGCAGAGCAGGTGCACCGCTACATCGAGGCAGACCTGGCACGACGGCGCGACCCCCGCTTCAGCGCGGACGCCGCCGTGTTCTCGGCCCTGCTGTCGGTGTATCGGACTGTGGGAGAGCTCGTTCGGACAGAGCGACTGCGCCCGGACGACGTCGCGTCGCAGGTGGAGGGACAGCTGCATTCCTTCTTCAGCTTCCTCGCGAGCGGTCCCCCGCCCGAGCGCCTGGAGCAGCTGCTCGCACTCGGCCGCGCCGGAGTCATTCGCTACCTCGGCCCCGAGGTGCGGTTCGAGGCGGACGGTGACGGCTTCCGGGCGACCTCGCACGTGCACCACGACGTGGTGCGAGCGAGGACGCTCATCGAAGCCCGACTGCCCAGCGCGTCCATCTCGCGCAGCGCCGACGCCCTGCTGCGATCGCTGCACGAGCGCGGTGAGGTCCGCGAGGTGAGTGCGTCTCCGACGAGTCCGGCCAAACTGGCCGTCGACGGCTCGTCCCGCGTGATCGACGCATCGGGCACGGCGCACCCCCATCGGTACGCGGTGGGAATGTGGGTGGCGGGCCACGCCTGGTCCGGCGCCTTCGCCCGGCCCGGCATCGACGCCGGCTTCTTCCGGCACAACGACGCGATCGCCGCGGATCTCGTGGCCGGCCACCGTGCCGTGTCTCACCCGGCTCGACGCTGAACGAGCAGCTCGTACAGCTGCGTCTCCACCATCGTGGTGGGAAGCGGCAACGGTACTGCCGGCGGAGCCGAGTCGTAGGTGTGGCCCGTCGGCGTCCGGAATCTGACGATGTGGCCGCCGTCGACGTGCTCGACGACCCGCTGGGCCTCCCACCCCTCCGCGTCCTTCGCGTAATTGCAGGCGGCGCACAGTCCCATGCCGTTCTCCGCCGTCGTCGGGCCACCGAACCTGAAGGGGCGTATGTGGTCGTGGTGTCGGATCGGCGCATCGCACCACGGTGTGCGGCACGCCCGGTCGCGGACGTCGATGTAGTGACCGAGTCCCGCCGGGAACACACGCGCCGTCGAGTCCATCGCCGTGAGCTGTCCCGTCGACGGGACGGCGTAGAGCCGCCGCAGGGTCGCACCGACACTCCCGCCGTCGATGCGGTCGGCCACCGCACGGCGGGCCACTTCGGCGGGAACCATGCCGTAGCCGGGAACGTGCGCGGCCTCGTCACCGCCGGCGAGCAACGACTCGTCGGACATGACCAGCTGCACCGCCACCGGGGGACCCGCCGCTGCATCTCCCCCGGTCACGCGCTCGAACAACAGGTCCGCCATCACCTGATCACGCGTTCGACCCTCGGCACGGCCGGCTGCGACGAGCGCGTCCGCGTCTCGGCGCAACGTGGCGTACACGCACACCGCCTTGTCCATCGGCAGCAGCGCCGTCGCGTATCCCATGAAATCCGGAGCCGGACGCACGCTCACGCGGCGCTGCGCAGCCGCACGCGCGTTCCTCCGCACCACGGCCGCGGCATCGAGCTCGACCGCCGCGGCCACCGCGAGCGCGACCACCTGCTTGTCGCCCTTCCCTTCCAACGTCGAGGCGTCGGCGCACAACCGGCGATCGACCTCCCGCCGGTCCGCCACGGTGAGGTGCGCCGTCTCCCGCACCAGCAGCATCGCGCGGTACTCGCTCAGGCGGCCTTCGCGCATCGACTGCAGGGTGTACGGCATCTCGTGCACCAGTGCCCGTGCGAGTCCGAGGTATGTGCCACCACGCCGGTGTGACTCGCGACGTGCCAGACCCACCTGTGACGCGATCCCGAGATCCCACTGCTTCCTCGGCAGCCCGCGATCACGCCTATCGGCTCGGACGCTCGCCGCCACCCCGGCGGTCACTACCGCCTGCGTCGCCGCGCCCACGCACTTCAGGGCTTCGATGGCCGTCACGGCATCGATTCCTTCCCGCGCCGACCCGCCGTCCTCCACCAGCCCCAAACGCGCTGTGAACAGCCGTATCTCGTCCACCGACGGTGGGTGCAGCTCTACCGTGTCGTTCATCGATCTCCCCCCGGATCCTCGATTCCTGCAGAAGGTAACTCGAGGGTCCGACACCCTCCGCGCGCCGTAGAGTCGAGCCCATGAGCCCGCTCCGCGCCTGGTCCGACCCGCTCGCCGAGCACATCGTCGGCACGTATTTCGCGTTGCGCGCGGCGATGGCGATCATGGCCGTCGGGTTGCCTCTCCTGCTCGTCGCCTGGTCGCTGCTCGATCCCGACCTTCCCGTGCTCGGATCGATGAGCGAGTACTACTACAGCCCGGCCCGCGACGTGTTCGTCGGAGTGCTCTCCGGGACCGGTATCGCGTTGATCTGCTACCGCGGTCACGGGCCGCTCGAGAACAGACTGCTGAACGCGGCCGGCGCCTTCCTCGTCGTCGTCGCGCTCGTGCCCACGGATCCACCGGGGCAGAGCGACTTCGGCCTGCGTATGACGGTCCACGCCGTCGCCGCCGTGGCCTTCTTCGTCAGCTTCGCGGTGTCGGTCTGGCGGTGCGCGGACGACACCCTGGATCCGTCCCGGGACTCCGAACGGCGAATCCGCCGTTACCGCAGGGCCTATCGAGTCGTGGCGGTCGTGGTCGTCGTCGCTCCGGCGTCGGCGCTCGCCCTGGTGCTCGTCCTCCGCCAGGGCGCGCTCGCGGTACTGGTGGTGGAAGCGGTCGCAGTGATCACCTTCGGCGCGTACTGGACACTGAAGTCCTACGAGCTGCGGGGCACCGAGCTGGCCGAGCAGCCGTGAACCCCGAGCACCGTCAGCGGCGACATCGCACCCGGGTGGACTGGGGCCTGCGCGGAGCCGAGGCGATCGCGTCGGACGCCGACATCGCCGTGATCGTGGACGTCCTGTCGTTCACCACCACGGTGAGTGTCGCTCTCGACCGAGGGATCGGCGTCGTCCCGCACGCGGGCGCCGACACCGAGGAGGTCGCCCGACGTCACGACGCGTCCGTGGCGTTCCGCCGCTCGCAATCGGCTCCGGGCCGCATCACATTGTCCCCCGGATCGATCCGGTCCGCGCGCGACGTGCCCGCCCGGCTCGTTCTTCCGTCACCCAACGGATCGACCATCGCCGAGGCGCTGGCGGCGACACCCGTCCTGGCAGCGGCGTCCCTGCGCACGGCGACGGCGATCGCGCACTGGATCGCGCGCACCGCGGGACCGGACGACTCCGTGGCGATCATCGCTGCGGGCGAGAGATGGCCGGACGGATCGCTACGCCCCGCGATCGAGGACTTCTGGGGAGCGGGTGCAGTCGTCGCGGCACTCGCCGCCGTCGGGCGTCTTCTCGACCCGTCTCCCGAGGCCGACGCGGCGCAGGCAGCCTGGACGGCGGTGGCCGATGATCCGTCGACGGCACTGCGTGACTGCAGTTCCGGTCGCGAGCTGATCGCCCTCGGATTCGACGGCGATGTCGCGGTGGCAGCGGAGGTCGGGGAGAGCGCCGGCGTTCCGATTCTCCGTCAGGGGATCTTCGTCGATGCTGCGAGCGGCGGCCTCAGCGCCTGATCCCGTGGTGCTTCTCGGCCACGTCCGGGTGTGCACGGGTACGCGATTTCCACGCGTTCTCGCCGTAGGTCCGGAAGAGGTGGTTGTCCGGATCAGTGTCGACGCCCCGGGACCGCGCCGCCAACTCGGGTGGAAGGTCGATGAGCGGCACGCGCGCATCCAGTGCGGGGCTGAGGAAGTAGGGAACGGACACCCGGTCCGTGCCAGGCGTCGGCGCGAGGACGCGATGCCGAGTGGCACGCAGGTACCCACCCGTCGCGACCTCGAGCAGTTCCCCGACGTTGACGATGAACGCGCCGGCCACGGGCGGTACGTCGATCCACTCGCCGCCGCGCAGCTCCACCTGCAAGCCGGTCGACTCCGGCTCCACGAGAAGCAACGTCAGCACCCCCGAGTCCTTGTGCGCGCCCACCCCCTGCGGGTTCTCGGTGCTGCCGGGATACCGCACCACCTTGATCAACGTCGCGGGGAGCTCGGCGAAGGCGGCATCGAATGTGTCCTCGGCCGCGCCGAGGGAGACTGCCCAGTGTCGGAGCAGCCGCAGCCCGACGTCCGACAGGGCGGCGTCCCAGGCCTCGAACGCGGGACGCAGTTCGGGTAGCGCGGACGGCCACTGGTTGGGGCCCTGCAGGTTCCAGTATCCCTGCGCCGCGGGAATCACCTCGCGCTCCGGACCGATGTCGATCTGCTCTCGCCAATCGACGGCGCCGTTGGTCAGCTCGCCGCCGAGCCGACTGTAGCCGCGGAACTGGGGCGAGTTCAGTTGACTGATATCGTCTTTGGCGTCTGCCGGCAGCGCGAAGAAGGTGCGCGCCAGCGACAGGACCGTCGACACGAGCTCGGGGTCGACACCATGACCGGTCAGGTGGAAGAAGCCGTGGTCGTGGGTGGCCTCGCGCAATGCCGAACGAAACCCGTCGACATCCGCGGTCGACATGTCGAGAACGGGCAGCGCTGTCACCTGATCGGAAGCTTCTCGCCGGCCTCCACCGCGACGGTCAGCCGGTTCTCGGGAGGCGCCACCGGGCACGTCGCGTAGTCGGTGAGGGCGCACGGCAGGTTGGACGCGCGGTTGAAGTCCAGTGTCACCAGGCCGTCGGCGTCCGCATCGCCGACCGCGAGGGACCGGCACGCGGGGTAGGTGCTCACGCCGCTGGTCTCGTCGGTGAAGAGGATGTGGAAGCCGCCCGCCTTCCCTCGGAATGCGACGAACTGTTGCGGTGCGTTCCCGAGCGTGAAGTCGATGACGCCCAGCCCGGCGTGGTGGTGCTCCAGACCCTCGACGACGGCCGCGGTGGTGACCGTGCGCTCGGAGTCATACGGCGTGAACGTGCCACTCACGCGCCACTTCTCGTCGGGTGCGAAGGTGGGGATCCCGCCGAACGACGCCAAGGTGGGGGCCGCGGGGTCGTGCACGCGCAGGGCCACCGAGCCGGTACGGCGAATCACCTCGACGCGCCGCTCACCGGCGGCCACGAGGAGGCCGGGAGCCCCCTCGACGGGGTGCAGAGCGACAGTCCCGTCCACGACCACCCCGTCGACCGACAACCCGTCGCCCGTGCTCGCGGTGACGTGCAGAGTGTCGTCGTCGGCGCGCCACACACCGGGCAGATCTCCCACGGCCGCGTCGGTCTCGGTCAACCAGTACAGACCTGTGAGCGCGACCCAGCCCAACGGATCGCGGAAGTACTCCTCGCGATCGGAATGCCATGCAGCCCAGTCCTTCTCGAACGTGGTGACGGATGTTGTCATGATGCGTACTCCTTCTCGGACGGTGACGATGCGATTCTGCCGAGGACACCGTCGCCGACGTGACGTGCCTCCTCGAGATGGGGGTACCCCGACAGGATGATCTCGTCGACACCTGCCTCGCGATACTCCTCGATGCGGGCCACCACCTCGTCGTGGCTGCCGACCAGCGCGGTGCCGGCGCCGCCGCGGACGAGACCGATGCCCGCCCACAGGTTGGGGCCCACCACCAGGTTCCGACGATCACCGCCGTGCAACGCCAGCATGCGTCGCTGGCCTTCCGATCCCACGGCGCCCAGTTGCGCCTGTCGGGTCCGGACGGTCGCGTCGTCGACATCGGCGATCAGGTCCTCGGCTCGAGCCCACGCATCTTTCGCGCGCTCGCGGGTGATCACGTGCATCCGCAGTCCGAAACGCAGGGTGCGGCCGCGGGCAGCCGCCCGCTCCCGCACGTGGGAAATCTTCTCGGCCACCGCCTCGGGAGACTCGCCCCACGTGAGAAAGACGTCGGCATGCTCGGCGGCGACATCCAGTGCAGCGTCCGATGATCCGCCGAGATAGACGTCGGGAAGCGGCACCGGAGGATGCCCGCCGAAACCGCCGCCGTTCGGTCGGTCCACAGCGTAGTGGTCGCCGGACGGCCGCACCGGCCGGCCGTCGGAGACGGCGCGCGCGATGCCGAGGAACTCACCCGCCCGCGCGTAGCGGCCCTCCTTCGCCAGACGGTCGCCGTAGGACCGCTGCTCGACGTCGTCGCCCCCGACCACCACGTTGAGGAGCACTCGGCCACCGGACAGTCGATGGAATGTACTGACCATCTGCGCCGACGTCACGGGCGAGACCTGGCCCGGCCGGAAAGCCACCAGGAACTTCAGACGAGTGGTCGCCGGGATCAGCGCCGCGGTGACCAACCACGCGTCCTCGCAGTGTCCGCCCGTCGGAGTGAGCACTGCCTCGAAACCGAGTTCCTCGACGGTCACGGCCAATTCGGTCAGGTAGTCGAGTGTCGCGTCCCGATGTCCCGCACCCGCTGCCGAGGCGCCCCCACCGCCGATGGCGACTCCGTGCGAGCGCGCACCGAGCCTCTCGTCGTCACCCCCGGTGGGGAGGAACCAGTGGAATCTCACTCGCCGATGCGGGGTCGACGCAGCCCGAGGTGCTCCCGCAAGGTCGACCCCTCGTAGGCGGCCGGGTACGAACCACGTTCCTGCAGTTCGGGAACCAGCTTGTCGACGATGTCGTCGAGCCCGCTCGGCACGAGGTACGGCGTGATGTTGAAGCCGTCGCTCGCCCCTCCGCGGACCCACCGGGTGAGCTCGTCCGCGACCTGGCTCGGCGTACCCGCGAATCCGGTACGCGCCGACGTCTCGATGACGACCTGCCGCAGCGACAAGTTCTTCGCCTCGGCGAGCGACCGCCACTCTCGTACACGCGCATCCACGTCGATGCCGTTGAACGCCGACCCGCGAGCGCCGACGACACCACTGACGATCGGGTCCTCGGTGGGGAGTGGTCCGTCGGGATCACGATCGGACAGATCGCGCCCCCACACCTGGCCGGCGATCGACAGCGTCGTCGGGCCGGTGAACTGACCCTCCTTGACCCAGCGCACCTTCTCGTCCACGTCCCGCTCGTGGTCCGCGAGGACGATCTGGGTGCCGGGCAGGATCTTGATGTCGTCGTCCGGTCTCCCTCGGGCCACGAGTCGCGCGCGGATGTCGTTCGCGAAGTCGAGTGCGTCGTCGAAGTGGGTGCCGTGCGCGGAGAAGATCACGTCGGCGTGCTGGGCGGCGAAGTCGCGACCGGTGCTGGAATCTCCCGCCTGGAAGATCACCGGGTGGTCCTGAGGACTGCGGGGAATCGGTGCAGCAGAGGCGATGTCGAACTGCGAGGACTGGATGCGCACGGAGTCGGGCGTGCCTCCTGCGTTCCACAGGGCTCTGGCGGCGTCGAGGAACTCTCCGGCGCGCACGTAGCGGTCCGCGTGGTCGAGGTAGCCACCGCGTCGGAAATTCTCGCCCGTCCACGCGTTGTCCGTCGTCACGACGTTCCAGCCGGCGCGACCACCGGACAGCACGTCCAGTCCCGACAGTCGACGCGCGAGGTCCACCGGTTCGTTGTAGGTGGTGTTCTGGGTGGCCACCAGTCCGATGTTCGTGGTGATGCCGGCCAGCGCCGCCAACTGTGTGATGGCGTCGGGACGACCGGCGATGTCCAGGTCGAGGATCTTGCCGCCCTGCTCGCGCAGTCGGAGCCCCTCACCGAGGAAGAAGGCGTCGAACAGTCCGCGCTCGGCGGTCGTGATCAGCCGACGGAACGTCTCGAAGTCGATCTGCGAGCCACTGGCCGGGTCCGACCAGATCGTCGTGTGGTTGACGCCCTGGAAGAAGACACCCAGGTGGACGGTGGCGTCGGGACGGAAGAGAGCGGTCATCGCGCAGCCTCGAATCGGTTGACCGGGCGGGCCAGGCCCAGAGTGGAACGCAGCGTCGTGGCCGGGACCGGCCGATGGGCCAGGTCCCGCTCGAACAGTTGAGGAAGGACGTAGCGTGCGGCGACGCGGAGATCGTCGTCGATCAGGTCAGGACGCAACCTGATCCCGCCGATCGCGTCGTCGAGGGCAGCAATGCGCTCGACGAGAGCCGCTGCGGCCGTCGGGCTTCCGGGGGCCTCGACGTCGAGAACGACGTGCGCCCCGGTCACCGCGCGCGCGTCCGCTTCGTTCTCCACCAGGACGACGTCGAGCAGGTCGGTGTCGATCTCGCCGAACCGGCCGAACACCACCACCTGACCCTGCGGCGGGCGAGGCACGATCGCGGGGCCCTTCACCGAGTACTTCTCCCCGGCGAAGTCGACGTAGTGCAGCTTCTGCTGGTTCAGGAACCGGCCCGTCGGGAAGTCGCGGATCACCGCGTCGTCCTCCCACGAGTCCCACAGTCCACGCGCCACGGTCACCGAATCACGCTGTTCACGAACCAGATCGGTATCGGCCGAGACGACTTCGCGACCCCATGCTGCCGCGACGTCGGGTGCCAGCGACCGGGATGCCACCCAACCCGCCCGGCCGCGGGACGCGTAGTCCAACGACGCGAGCTGCGACGACAGGTGGAACGGCTCCGAGTAGGTGGTGCTGGCGGTGGCGACGAGGCCCACCGTGCTGGTGGTCGCGGCGACGAAGGCCGCGCGCGTGACGGCGTCGACACCACCCGTCGCCAGATCGCCGTCGTCGAACGTGACGTAGCCGAATCCTGCGTTCTCGGCCGCGGTCACCGTGGCGGCCACGGCTCGTCCGTCGGCCGAACCGACCCCGACGTCGAAGCCGAGTGTCACCGTCCTGGTCATCGTGCGCTCCCTCGTATCGCCCCCGGACACCCGAGGTTAGGAGGGATCCGCACCCGGCACACGGGTTGGAATCGCAGAGATCGGAGGGGAATGTGCGTCAGAAACCGACGCCGGCGAAGGGCGCCGACGCGGTCCGGAACAGAGCATCGGCCGCCGCGGGGTCGCCCTGCGCCAGGCCCGCGGTCACCAGAGCGGACCACGACGTCCCGCCGAGCAGCACCGACGCCAGATCTCGGACGTGCACCGTCAGATCCGGCGCCGCGTCGACCACCCGCACGCCGTCCGGTGCGACGGCGTAGGTCCCGGCGTTCTCCGGCAGGTCCGGGTCCTGCACGGCGATGGTCACAGCGTCCCCGGGCCCGTACGTGCGCGCGGACAGTGCCGCGGACACGTCGAGGATGCGCAGCCAGGTCTCGTCCTCGGTGCGATCGAGCCGTACGGATCGGCGATCGTGCATCAGCAGTGGCAGCACGGTGTCGACGGGCAGTGCGGGAAACGTGATGCGGTCGACGAGGTCGAGTCGCAGGAGGAAGCGGACCAGGTCGGCGAACACCGCGTCGTCGGGCGCATGGAGGTCCTCGACGACCACCCGGCGGTCGTTCCCGGACCACCACGTCCGCGGGTCGCGCGGGCGGTACCGGACGTATCCATCGTCGACCCCGCCGGTGGAGTGCACCGCGTTCCACACCGGATCGGTGTCGGTCCGCCCGCGCAGCCTCGACGCGTTCCACCAGACGGGCAGTCGGGTGATGGTGCCCGGTCGACTCGACGGGTGCGACGCGACGATGCCGGCCTGCACGTCGAACACGTCCCCGTCGTCGACGAGGCGGACGGTGCCGCTGGACACGGCCTCGTCCCGCACCGACGCACGCGCGGTGACGACCTCGGCGGACACGGACGAGGTGGCGACGCCGTAGCCGTAGCGGCCGTAGATGACAGCCTCAGACGCACGGAGCGAGGCGACGACGTCCCCGGCATCGCGCGCGTCCCGCAGCTGGCGTCGCAGCAGAGCGGACACCACACCGCGGCGGGTGTGGGTCGGCAACACCCCGACGTGGGTGACGGCCAGGTGGGAAACCCGAGCACCGCCCGGCAGCGTCAGGGTTCCGCGGGCCGAATCGGTGGTCCCGACGAGTCGATCGCCGTCGAAGGCGCCGTAGGTCCGACCGGGCTCGCGCAGACTCGCGATCTCGTCCTCGGTGACCTGCTGCGTGGGCAGTCCCACCATCGCGGCACGGAAGACGCGCTGCGATTCCAGCAGATCCGACCGCGACTCGAGAATGCGGATGTCGACCATCAGGCGACCTCGGCGATCGTCAGGGTGGTCTGTCGGCGGAGTACGAATCCGAGGGTGTCGTAGAGCGCGACGGCGCGGGTGTTGGTCACACTCGTGTGCAGGAACGGCATCTCGCCCCGCTCCCGGATGCCGTACCCGACAGCGCGGATGAGGCGGGTCGCCAGGCCCTGCCCTCGGTACTCGGGGTCGGTGCACACGGCGCTGATCTCGGTCCAGCCGTCGGGATGCATGCGCTCCCCGGCCATGGCGACGAGCCGCGACCCGTCCCGGACGCCCAGGTACGTGCCCATCTCGACGGTCCGCGAGCGGAACGGTCCCGGCCGGGTGCGGTGCACGAGATCGAGCATCTCCGGCACGTCGTCGGCGGTGAGCACCTGCGCGGCCGGTTCCGGCTCGACCACCAGCGCGGATCCGTCGAACTGCAGCAGCCCGATGCGGTCGAGAACACGCCACCCGGCGGGCGGGGTGATGCCGTCGCCCCGCAGTGCAGCCTGCTCACCCACCGGGAGCAGGGCGCCGAGATCCGCCCAGTCCTCCGCCGTCATGTCCTCGGGGTGACCGAAGAACCCGGCCACCTCGGGGTGGTAACGCGCGATCCGGCCCCGCCATTCGGCGAACCGGGAGTGGGCGCCGACGAGGGACGATCGGATGGGATCGTCCAGCGGATGCGCGTCGGGGAGGGTCGGGATCACCGGAACTCGGTCGTCGCACTGCACCAGGCCACTGTAAGGGTCGGCTCCGACGCCGCGGCGCGTTGTACTCGCGACGATTCCGGAGGGGCAGAATGGTGTCGTGAGCCCCGACAGAGTGAGTCCTGACGACGCCGTGCGACCTGACGATGCTCCGTCCACGACGGGGACACCCCCGTGGACGTACCTGATGGACATGGACGGTGTCCTGGTGCACGAGGAGCACCTTGTCCCCGGAGCGGACCGCTTCCTGAAGGAACTCCAGGACACGAACACCCCGTTCATCGTCCTGACGAACAACTCGATCCGCACCCGTCGCGACCTGCAGGCACGCCTGCGACGGACCGGCCTCGAGATCCCCGAGGAGTCGATCTGGACGTCGGCACTCGCCACCGCCACCTTCCTGGGGAACCAGCGGCCGAACGGTACCGCCTACGTGGTCGGGGAGTCCGGCCTGACGACGGCCCTGCACGACATCGGCTACATCATCACGGACATCGATCCCGACTACGTGGTGCTCGGCGAGACCCGCACGTACTCCTTCGAGGCCATCACCACCGCCATTCGGCTGGTCGAACGCGGAGCCCGTTTCATCGCCACCAATCCCGACGCCACCGGCCCGTCACGCGAGGGATCGCTGCCCGCCACCGGATCCGTCGCCGCGCTCATCACGCGCGCGACCGGACGTGAGCCGTACTACGTGGGCAAGCCGAACGCGCTGATGATGCGGTCCGCTCTGCGGGCCATCGGCGCGCACTCGGAGAACACGCTGATGATCGGTGACCGCATGGACACCGACATCGTGTCCGGGCTCGAAGCCGGTCTCCAGACCATCCTCGTGCTCACCGGTATCTCGACCCCCGCCAGCGTCGAGATGTTCCCGTTCCGCCCCACCCGTGTCATCGAGTCGGTCGCCGACCTCATCGGGCACACCGCGAACCCGTTCGGATGAGATTCGTCTACTCCCGGCCCGACCGCAGCGTCGAGGCGACGGGCACCCGGCAGGCGTTCGATCACATCGACGACGCGCGCGAGGCTCTCGAGGACGGGTCGGCGCGGGTTCTCGTGGGGGCCATCGGGTTCGATGCGTCCACGCGGTGTGCACTCGTCGAACCGTCGACGTTCGACCGGCGCGACAAGCCGCGCACACCGGAGCAGAGCACCCTGCCCGGAGCTGTGATCGCCTCCCAGAACCCACCACCCGACAAACACGTCGCGCGGGTGCAGCGTGCCCTGACGGTGCTGAACCATCCCGGATCCGCACTACGCAAAGTGGTTCTCGCGCGGTCGATCACGCTGGTGTTCGATGCCGCGCTGTCCCCGACGGCGTTCGCGGACACGCTCATCGAGGCGAATCCGATGCACAACGGTTTCGCCGTCGATCTCACCGCGGCGGGTGGTCCGTACTTCGGCCGCCATCTGGTGGGCTCGAGCCCGGAACTCCTCGTGCGGCGCACCGGAACCCAGGTGATCTGCCGACCGTTCGCCGGAACTGCTGCACGACAACAGGATCCGGTGGCGGACGAGCAGGCGGGCGCCGACCTGCTCGCCAGCGCCAAGAACCTGGCCGAGCACCGCTTCGTCGTCGACGCCATCGCCGAGGCCCTGGCGCCACTGTGCTCGGAGGTGTCCGTCCCCGACGGGCCGACGCTGACCAGCACGCCAGCCGTGTGGCATCTGGCGACCCCGATCACCGCGACACTGGCCGACCCCGCCACCACGGCACTGGATCTCGCGCTCGCACTGCACCCGACACCCGCGGTCGCGGGCAGCCCCACCGACCTGGCGCTCCAGACCATCGATCTGCTGGAGTCCGGACGCAACCGCGACTTCTACGCCGGCATGGTGGGGTGGTGCGACGCGTCGGGCGACGGTGAGTGGATGGTGGCCATCCGCTGCCTGGACATCGCCGCCGACGGCCTCAGCGGGGTCGCGACCGCGGGTGGCGGCATCGTCGCCGCCTCGGACGCGAGCGCCGAGCTGGAGGAGACGACAGCGAAGTTCGCGACGGTGCTCAGGCCCTTCGGCCTCTGACGTCGATCCGGTGCGCCGAGCCGCGGATACCGCGGCTCAGCGCACCGAAGCCGGCCGTTGATGCACTCGGCTCTACCGGGCGAGCGCTCCCGCCAGATCGCCGAGCAGGTCCTCGAGGTCCTCCAGGCCCACGGAGATGCGCACGACTCCGTCCGTGATGCCCACGGCTGCACGGCCTTCCGGACCCATGGCCCGGTGGGTGGTGGTGGCGGGGTGCGTCGTCATCGACTTCGCGTCGCCGAGGTTGTTGGAGATGTCGATGATGCGCAGCTTGTTCAGGAACTCGAAGGCGCGCGCCTTGCCGCCCTCGAGCTCGAACGTGACGACGGTGCCGCCGCCGCTCATCTGCGAGACCGCGAGATCGTGCTGGGGGTGCGACGGCAGGTACGGGTACTTCACCCATCCGATACCCGGCTGCGCCTCGAGGAACTCCGCGACGGCCAGCGCCGAGGCGTTCATGTGCCGCACGCGGAGCGGCATCGTCTCGAGACCCTTCAGCAGAGTCCAGGCGTTGAACGGGCTCAGCGCGGGACCGGTGTGGCGCATGAGCGTCTGCACAGGACCGTCGATGTACTCCTTCGATCCCAGGATGGCGCCCCCGAGCACGCGCCCCTGTCCGTCGATGTGCTTGGTCCCCGAGTACACCACCACGTCGGCACCGAGGTCGAAGCTGCGCTGCAGCACGGGCGTCGCGAAGACGTTGTCCAGCACCACCTTCGCACCGGCCGCATGCGCCATCTCGGTCACGCGCCGGACGTCGACGAGCGACTGCATCGGGTTGGACGGCGTCTCGAAGAACACCGCGGTGGTGGGCACGGCGAGCGCCTGTTCCCACTGGTCCAGGTCGTCGCCGTCGACGAAGACGGTCTCGACTCCCCAACGCGGCAGGATCTCGTTGCACACGACGAAGCACGAGCCGAACAGGCTCCGCGCCGCGACGAGTCGGTCGCCGGCCTTCAGCAGCGCTCCGAGCCCGGTGAAGACCGCGGACATCCCGCTCGAGGTGCCGAAGGCCGCCTCGGCGCCGTCGAGCAACCGCAGCCGCTCCTCGAACATGGTGACGGTCGGGTTGCCGTAGCGCGAGTAGACGAAATGGTCGATGTCGCCGGTGAACGCCTGCTCGGCGGCCTCGGCGCTCTCGTACACGAAACCCGAACTGAGATAGAGGGCCTCGGCGTTCTCCTCGAACCCCGAGCGGTTCAGACCGCCGCGGACACCGAGAGTTCCCTGCCCGACCCCGTCGGGCAGGGGTTTGGAGAACCCGCCGCCGGTGGGGATCACTTCTGCCGCCAGGGCAGTCCGACGGCGCGCCACCCGGCGCTGCCGCGGTGACCCTCGGCGTCGGTCGCGCCCTCGAAGCCGTCGAGCACGTTGTAGGCGGGTCCGAGCCCCGCAGCGGTCGCGGCCTCGGCGGCACCGATGGACCGCTGCCCGGAGCGACACAGGAAGACCACGGGTCCTCGTTCGACCCCGGCGGCACGGACCTCGTCGACGAAGTTCTCGTTCCTCGCGCCGTCCGGGTAGCCGACCCACTCGACGAAGGCCGTCGGCTTGTCCAGCGACGAGATGTCCGGGACACCCACGTAGCTCCACTCGGCGTGGGTGCGGACGTCGACGAGCGAGGCCTCCGGATCGGTGCTGAGAAGTTCCCAGGCCTGCTCGGGCGTGATGTCTCCTGCGTAGCTCACGACGCCAGTTTCTCACATGGTCGGCTCGGCCCGATATGTCCGATAGTCGCAGCGTACGGCCTCGAGGGGGCAGGATGAGCCGATGACGGACGACACACTGCGCCCTGCGACGGGCGCCGGCTCACCACAGCCGGACACGAGCGGCGACACGGGGCAGTTCACCCATCGCCAGATCATGACGATCATCTCCGGTCTGATGCTCGGCATGTTCCTGGCCGCGCTCGACCAGACGATCGTCTCGACGTCCATCCGCACCATCGCGGACGACCTGCAGGGCTTCTCCGTTCAGGCGTGGGTCACCACGGCGTACCTGATCACGGCCACCATCTCCACGCCGCTGTACGGGAAGCTCTCGGACATCTACGGGCGCAAACAGTTCTTCCTGACCGCGATCACGATCTTCGTCATCGGATCGGCACTGTGCGGCTTCGCCACGTCGATGTACCAACTCGCGGCCTTCCGCGCGTTCCAGGGCCTCGGTGCCGGCGGCCTGTTCTCGCTCGCACTGACCATCGTCGGCGACATCGTCCCGCCGCGGGAGCGGGCCAAGTACCAGGGCTACTTCCTCGCCGTGTTCGGCACGTCCAGCGTGCTCGGTCCGGTCATCGGCGGCGTGTTGTCGGGCCAGTCCGAGATCCTGAACATCACCGGCTGGCGCTGGGTGTTCTTCGTCAACGTGCCCATCGGCATCGTCGCTCTGTTCGTCGTCGCCAAGGTGCTGAATCTGCCGCGTCGACACGGCAGCGCGGTCGTCGACTGGGGCGGCGCCGCGGCGCTGGCCGTCGGACTGGTGCCGCTGCTGATCATCGCCGAGCAGGGACGCACGTGGGGATGGGGCTCCGGGCGGGCCATGATCTGCTACGCCATCGGCGTCCTCGGCGTCGCGGCCTTCATCGCCATCGAGATCAGGATGAAGACGAACGCACTCATCCCGATGCGCTTCTTCCGCAACTCGACGTTCAGCGTCGGACTCGTGCTCTCGGTCATCACCGGTGCTGCGATGTTCGGCGGCATCACGCTGCTCCCCCAGTACCTGCAGGTGGTCAAGGGCTCGTCGCCGACGCTCGCCGGGTTCCAGATGCTCCCGCTGGTGCTGGGCATCATGGTCGCGTCGATCTTCTCCGGCCAGATGATCTCCCGCACGGGCCACTACCGTCCGTATCCCATCATCGGCACGACTCTCATGACGGTCTGCATGTTCGCGTTCTCGTTCATCGAGTACGACACACCGCTGTGGATGATCATGATCGCGATGTTCGGTTTCGGGTTCGGCCTGGGCAATCTGATGCAGCCTCTGACCCTCGCGATCCAGAACGCACTGCCGCCGCAGGACATGGGCGTCTCCACCTCGTCGGCCACGTTCTTCCGGCAGATCGGCGGCACCATCGGCGTCGCGGTGTTCCTGTCCCTGCTCTTCTCGCGCGTGACCGACGCCATCGCGTCGGCTCTGCGTTCCGCCGCGGAGACTCCCGAGTTCCGCGAGGCGGTGGGTCAGGCCGCGTCCAGCACCGATCCCGCGGTGTCCGGCCTCGCGCAGGGGCTCGTGCAGGGCAACGGGTCGGCCGCCGGGGGCATCCTGGACGACACGTCCTTCATCCAGAAGCTGCCCGACGCGGTGGCGGCGCCGTTCCAGATCGGATTCTCCGACGCGATGGACTCGGTCTTCGTCGTGGCCGGGTTCGTGCTGGCGCTGGCCTTCGTGATCAACCTGTTCTACAAGGAGGTCCCGTTGCGCACCCAGGGCGGCCTCGCAGCTCAGGCGTCGGAACGCACGGCGAGCAAGGACACGGCCGAGTAGAGCTCGTCAGGGACTGCAGAGCAGCCAGTCGTCACCGGACCGCACCGCGTTCCACGTGAGGCTCTGCTCGCTGCCGTCGAGGCTGACTCGCACGTCGGCCTCGGCGGCGTCACCCTTGACCCGCACCTCCTCGATGTTCTCGAGATCCACCGACGTACCCGCATCCGCCAGCGGTGCGTCGGTGATGCCGGGGCACTGCAGTGCGGTGACAGCGGCGGTGTCGCCGGACTTCACGGCCTCGACGTAGGCGGCGACGGCGGTCCCGACGCGCTGGTTGTCGCTGACGTTCTCGTCGGGCGACCCGGTCAGCGACAGGATCGCGATGATCACCGCCACGACGACCACCACCGCAGCGGCCGCGATGAAGGGCGCTGCGGTGGTGGGTCTCGGATCCTCTTCGGAGCTCATGCTCCGATCATGTCAGCTCGATGCAGCTCAGCCCTCGAGCGACGGGTAATCGGTGTAGCCCTCGGCGCCGCCGCCGTAGAAGGTGCTCTCGTCGGGTGTGTTGAGCTCGGTGTCGTGGGTCCACCGGGTCACCAGGTCGGGGTTGGCGATGAACGGCCGACCCACCGTGACGGCGTCGGCGATCTCGTCGGACACCAGCTTCTCGGCCTCGTCGCGAGTGGTCATCGCGGCGAAGCCGGTGTTGAGCACGAACGGGCCGCTCCAGGCCGAACGCAGCTTGCCCAGGAACGGATCCTCGGCGTCGACGAGCACGTGCAGGTACGCCAGGCCGAGGCCGTCGATCTGCGACAGCAGCGCCTCGTAGGCACCCGTCGTGTCGTCCTCGGTGATACCGCTCGCGGTGCCTCCGGGCGAGATGCGGATGCCGACCCGGCCCGCGCCGATGGCGGCGGAGACGGCGCGCACGACCTCCACAACGAGGCGCGCACGGTTCTCGGGGCTGCCGCCGTAGGAGTCGGTGCGGTGGTTCGCGCCGTCCGCCAGGAACTGGTGGAGCAGGTAGCCGTTGGCGGCGTGCAGCTCGACACCGTCGAGACCGGCCTCGATCGCACGGGTCGAGGCGTCGACGAACACGTCGACCACGCGAGCGATCTCGTCCGCGGCGATCTCGCGCGGCGCGGGGATCTCCTTCGACCCACCCTTGGTGAACATCTCGATACCGGGCGCGATGGCGGACGGTGCGATGGCCTCGAGGCCCGAGTTGTCGGGGTGGGACACCCGACCCGCGTGCATCAGCTGGACGACGATCTTGCCGCCCTCACCGTGCACCGCGTCCGCGATCTTCGCCCAGCCGGCCTGCTGCTCGTCGGTGTGCAGGCCCGGGGTGTTGGTGTAGCCCTTGCCGACGGCGGAGGGCTGCGTTCCCTCGGACACGATGAGGCCGGCACCCGCACGTTGGCGGTAGTACTCGACGACGAGGTCACCGGGCACACCGTCGTCACCACTGCGGCTGCGCGTGAGCGGCGCCATGAGGACACGGTTGCGGGCGTGGATGTCGCCGAGTTCGAGCGGCTGGAGCAGGGGTGATTCGGGACTGAGTTCGGTCACGTCGATCGGCCTTTCGAAGGTGCTGACTGTCGAGCTGTCCTCTGACGCAAGCCCGAGGGGTCCGCGATCCATGCCCGACTGTGTGCCGCATCACTCGGTGGAATCCCGATGTTCACCCGGTTCTCTGTGCACACGTCACGGCCACCTGGCGCACCGGAAGCGCCGCCTCGTCACTTATGCTGGGGTGTCCGCCTCCCTGCGGCCACGACGCCCGCTCCGAGCTCGATGGGCGGCCGGCCGACGACGATGTTAGGTAGATCCACGCTGATGACTGACCAGACCCGCCCGCTCCGAGTGGCCATCGTGGGTGCAGGCCCGGCCGGCATCTACGCCGCCGACGCGTTGATGAAGTCGGACCACAACGTCTCCGGCCCCGGCGTGAGCATCGACCTCTTCGAGCGCATGCCCGCTCCGTTCGGTCTGATCCGCTACGGCGTCGCACCGGATCACCCGCGCATCAAGGGCATCATCACCGCGCTGCACAAGGTGCTCGACAAGCCGCAGGTCCGCCTGCTGGGCAACATCGACTACGGCACCGACATCGACCTCGAGACGATGCGCCGCTTCTACGACGCCGTCATCTTCTCCACCGGCGCCAACGCGGACCGCGCGCTGAACATCCCCGGCATCGACCTCGACGGCAGCTACGGCGCCGCCGACTTCGTCTCCTGGTACGACGGTCACCCCGACGTGCCACGCACCTGGCCCCTCGACGCCGAGAAGGTCGCCGTCCTCGGCGTCGGCAACGTCGCGCTCGACGTGGCCCGCGTACTGGCCAAGACGGGCGACGAGCTGCTGCCCACCGAGATCCCCGCGAACGTCTACGAGGGCCTGAAGGCCAACAAGGCCGTCGAGGTGCACGTGTTCGGCCGCCGCGGCCCCGCCCAGGCCAAGTTTACGCCGCTCGAGCTCCGCGAGCTGGACCACTCCCCCAACATCGAGGTCATCGTCGCTCCCGAGGACATCGACTACGACGAAGGCTCGGAGAAGGCCCGCCGCGAGTCCAAGCAGGTCGACATGGTCGCGAACACGCTGCAGGACTGGGCGATCCGCGATGCCGGCGACCGCCCGCACAAGCTGTTCCTGCACTTCTTCGAGTCGCCGCACGAGGTGCTCGGCCAGGACGGCAAGGTCGTCGGACTGCGCACCGAGCGCACCGAACTCGACGGCACCGGCAACGTCAAGGGCACCGGCAACTACACCGACTGGGACGTCCAGGCCGTCTACCGCGCGGTGGGCTACCTGTCGCAGAACATCGCCGACCTCCCCTTCGACGACCTCGCGGGCACCATCCCCAACGAGGCCGGCCGCGTGAAGAACAACGACGGCACCCCCGTCGACGCCACGTACGTCACCGGCTGGATCAAGCGCGGACCCGTCGGCCTCATCGGCCACACCAAGGGTGACGCCAACGAGACCGTCGCGAACCTCCTCGCCGACGCCCCGTCGTTCGCGGGTGCCACCGACCCGTCCGAGGACGCCGTCGTCGCGTTCCTCGAGGACAAGAAGGTCCCGTTCACCACGTGGGACGGCTGGTACCGCCTCGACGCGCACGAGCGCAGCCTCGGCGAGCCGCAGGGCCGCGAGCGCGTCAAGGTCGTCGAGCGCGAGGACATGCTGCGCGCCAGCGAGCCCGACAAGGCCTGACCCCAGCAGCTGAAGCACCGAAGCCCCGAGGATGTCCTCGGGGCTTCGTGCGTGTCAGATCCGGACGGACAGCAGCCGTCCCTCGCGCTCGTCCTTGCGGGCGTGCTCGTTGAAATCGGGTGCGGCGCAGACGAACAGGGTGCGGCCGTCGTCGCCGCCGAATCCGCACGCGAACACCCCGGTGTCGAAGGTCAACTCGTCGACCACTCCCTCGCCCTCGCGAATCTGCACGATGCGCTGCCCCAGTGCGTCGGCCGCCCACAGCGTGCCGTCCTGCGCGAGAGCGCAACCGTCGGGCGCCACCACCACCTGGCCGATGCCCTCGGCCATGTCCGTCGACTCGGGCATCGGACCGAGCACAGCCCAGTCGCGGCGCGGTCCGAGGACACCGTCGTCGCCGATCGCGAAGGCGCTGATCCGGTTGCCGAGCGTCTCGTCGACGAGGAGATCGCCGCCTGCGGTGACGGCCATGCCGTTCGGGAAGTGCAGATCGGTGGCGTCCTCGTGCACACTGCCGTCGGGCTCGACACGCAGCAGGGAGGCCGTCTCGATGGGCGCCATGTTCATGAGATCGAATCCGAAGTTGCCGACGTAGGCGCGCCCGTCCGCATTCACGTGCATGTCGTTGGCGTTGCCGGTCGCGTGCGCGGACAGGTCAGCGTGCACCACGAGGTCGCCGTTCTCCTCGCGCCGCAGAACGGTCTGATCTCGCATCGAGACGACCAGGAGCCGACCGTCGGGAAGCCACCCGAGCCCGGACGGCTGGTGCGGCACCTCGGCCTCCACCCGGACGAGGCTGCCGTCCTCGTTCGCCGACAGCACCTGGTGGGTGTAGAAGTCGGAGACCCAGACACGACCCTCCCGCCACCGTGGGCACTCGAAGTAGGTGTAGCCCTCCAGGACCACGGTCGGCTCTGCCTTCATGTGTAGCTCCTCGCACGACGAGACGGATGATCGAATGTGACGTACGCCTCATCACATCATGAGGCATCCTGGCAGACGTGTTCGACAGCCACGTCCACATCATCGATCCGCGGTTCCCTCTCGTGTCGAACGGCGGATACGAACCCCCCGTGTTCACTGCCGACGACTATCGCGAGGAGACCGACGGGCTGGGGGTCGTGGGCGGCGCCGTCATCGCCGGGTCGTTCCAGGGCAGCGACCAGAGCTTTCTGCTCGCGGCGCTGACCGAACTCGGTGACGGATGGGTGGGCGTGACCCACCTGCCGTGGGACGCCGAGGACGAGGACATCATCGCGCTCGACGACGCGGGCGTCCGAGCGCTCAGATTCAATCTGCGGCGCGGCGACACCGACGTGTCGACCCTCACCGAGCAGGCCGTCCGCGCGCACGAGATCGCCGGATGGCACGCCGAGTTCTACGCGGACGCCGGATTGTTGCTGTCCCTGGAGCCGGTCCTGTCCAAACTGCCGGCCATCAGCATCGACTACCTCGGCATGGCCGAGGACGCCATGCCGTACCTCCTCGATCTCGTCGACAGGGGAGCACGGGTCAAGGCGGCGGGCTTCGGCCGCATCGGCCACGACCCGGTGGAGGCGATGAGTAGGATCCATGCCGTCAACCCCGAGGCACTGATGTTCGGGACCGACCTGCCCGGCACGCGCTCCCCGCGACGCTTCGTCCCCTCCGACATCGACCTGGTGACCGAGGCAGTGGGCGGCGATCTCCAGAAGGTGCTGTTCAGGAACGCGAGGGCCTGGTACCGGGAGCGTTAGAGCACGATGACGGCAACGACCCACACGCCGGCCGCGAGCAGACCACCGAACAGCTCGACGAGGATCGACAGGCCGACGGCCTTGGTCGCGTGCACGGTCGACTGCCAGGCCGAACCCGACGTGCGCGCCCGTGGCAGCTCCGCCAGGTACACACCGAGGGGGAACCCGAGGAAGAGTCCGACGACCGGGACGACGAAGAATCCGACGATGCCGACGACGCCGCCCGCGACGATGGAACGGGTGGGCACTCCGGCCGTCTTCAGTCGTCTGCCCGGCCACAGGTACTTGACGACGCCCGATGCCACCAGCAGCGCCGTCGCGATGCCGAACACCGTCCACGCCGATGCGGTGCCGACGACGAAGGCCCAGACGCCGATCGCGGCGAAAATCAGGACGACACCGGGGAGCACCGGGACGACGATCCCGATCAGGCCGATCAGGACGACCAGTCCGACGAGGACCTCGGCACCGGCGGTCACCGTGCCGAGACCGGACGCACGCGGCTCGCGGCGTCGCGTGCACGCTCCCGCGCGGTCTCGACGTCCGGACCGGTCGACACGGCGACGCCCATCCGGCGCTTCGCGAAGCTCTCCGGCTTGCCGAACAGGCGGATGTCGGTCTCCGGGACGCGGAGCGCCTGCTCGACGCCCTCGAAGGCGATGCCCACCTCGTCGAGACCGCCGTAGATCACCGCGGACGCGCCGGGTGTCAGCAGCGTGGTGTCCACCGGAAGCCCGAGGATGGCGCGCGCGTGCAGCTCGAACTCCGACAGCCGCTGGGTGCCGAGCGTGACCAGGCCCGTGTCGTGCGGTCGTGGGCTGACCTCGGAGAAGTACACGTCGTCGCCCTTGACGAAGAGCTCGACGCCGAAGATGCCGCGGCCGCCGAGTGCCGCGGTGACCGTGCGGGCGACCTCGCGTGCAGCGTGCAGAGCGGCCGCCGACATGGGCTGGGGCTGCCACGACTCGATGTAGTCGCCGGACTTCTGGAGGTGGCCGATGGGCTCGCAGAAGGAGGTCTCGTCGGCGCCGTTCTCGTCGACCGCGCGGACGGTGAGCTGGGTGATCTCGTAGTCGAAGTCGACGAAGCCCTCGACGATGACCCGGCCCAGCGCGACTCGTCCCCCGGCCTGAGCGTGGTCCCAGGCCCGCTGGACGTCGTCGTCGCTCGTCACGACCGACTGCCCCTTGCCCGACGACGACATCACCGGCTTGATCACCGCCGGGAAGCCCGTGTGCTCGAGCGCCGCGCGAACCTCGTCCACACTGTCGGCGAACGCGTACGGCGACGTGGGCAACCCCAGCTCCTCGGCCGCGAGCCTGCGGATGCCCTCGCGGTTCATCGTCAGCTGGGTAGCCCTGGCCGTCGGCACGACGGTGGTGACCCCGCGGTCCTCGACCACGGAGAGCGCCTCGGTGGCGATGGCCTCGATCTCCGGCACGACGAAGTGCGGCGCCTCGGACTCGATGACGGCGAGCAGGGCGTCCGGATCGCTCATGTCCACCGTGTGGGCGCGGTGCGCGACCTGGTGGCCGGGGGCGTCCGCGTACCGGTCGACGGCGATCACCTCGACGCCCAGGCGCTGGAACGCGATGATCACTTCCTTGCCGAGCTCACCGGAGCCCAGCAGCATCACCTTGGTGGCCGACGGAGAAAGTGGAGTACCGATGCGGAAGGACGTCACTCTTGGAATGCTATCGGGCATGGCGGACACCGAGGACCTGCTCACCTACCTCCAGCGAGGACGGGACGCGGTGGTGTGGAAACTCGACGGCGCGTCGGAGTACGACATCCGTCGGCCCCTCACGTCGACCGGTACCAACCTGCTGGGAATCGTGAAACACCTGGCCATGACCGAGGCGGGGTACCTCGGGTCCACGTTCGGGCGACCGTTCCCCGAACCGATCCCGTGGTCCGACCCGACACTCGAACTCAATGCCGACATGTGGGCCACACCCGACCAGTCCCGCGATTCTCTCGTCGACCTCTACCGCCGGGTGAACGCCCATGCCGACGAGACGGTGCGCACCCTCGGACCGAGAGCGGAGGGGACGGTGCCGTGGTGGACGGCGAAGAACCCCGTGACCGTCGAGTACATCCTGGTGCACCTGATCGCGGAGACACACCGCCATGCCGGCCACGCCGACATCGTGCGCGAACTCGCCGACGGCAGCGCCGGACTGGCTCCCGGCAACTCCAACCTGGCGGACGGTGACGCCGACTGGTGGGGTGACTACCGGTCGCGGGTGGACGACGCCGCGTCGGAGTTCCTCTGAGTCTCCCGACCCGCACAGTCCGGTCCTGTCGTCGGGCAGGTTCCGGTGGATAAGGTCGCGCCATGACTACTGCAGGTGGACCTCTCGCCGGAATCAAGGTCGTGGAACTCGCGGGCATCGGCCCCGGACCGCACACCGCGACGCTGCTGGCCGACCTCGGCGCCGACGTCGTGCGCGTCCAGCGTGCGGGCGCGCTGCCGGCCGAGGGATCACCGGGCGACCCCCTGCTCCGCAACCGCCGCATCGTCGAGGCGAACCTGAAGGATCCGGCCGAGCTGGAACGGGTGCTCGACCTGATCTCCCGCGCCGACGTCCTCATCGAGGGCTTCCGTCCGGGGGTCACCGAGCGCATGGGTCTGGGACCCGACGTCGTCGCCGAGCGCAACCCCGGTCTGGTCTACGGACGCATGACGGGGTGGGGCCAGGAGGGTCCGTGGTCGCAGGTCGCGGGACACGACATCAACTACATCTCGGTCACCGGAGTGCTGCACGCGATCGGACGCGAGGGTGAGCGCCCGGTACCCCCGATGAACATGGTCGGCGACTTCGGCGGTGGATCGATGTTCCTCGTCATGGGCATTCTCGCAGCGCTGGTCGAGCGCGGTCGGTCCGGGAAGGGCCAGGTGATCGACGCGGCCATGGTCGACGGCACCGTCGCGTTGTCGCACATGATCTGGGGGTGGCGCGGGATCGGCATGTGGTCCGACGAGCGCGGCACGAACCTGCTGGACACCGGTGCCCCGTTCTACGACACGTACGAGACGTCCGACGGCAAGCACGTCGCCGTCGGCGCGCTGGAACCCCAGTTCTACGCCGCGATGCTGCAGGGACTCGGGCTCGATCCGTCGGCCTTGCCGCACCAGCTCGACCGTGAGCAGTGGCCGACGCTGCGGTCGACCTTCACGGAGGTGTTCGCCTCCCGCACGCGCGACGAGTGGGCCGCCGTCTTCGACGGCACGGACGCCTGCGTCACCCCCGTGCTGACCTTCGACGAGGCCACGCGCCACCGCCACATGGCCGAACGCGGCAGCCTCATCGACATCGACGCGGTCACCCAGCACGCCCCGGCGCCGCGTTTCGGGCGTACCGCCACGTCCACGCCGGCGGGTCCGGCCCGCTCGTCCGTCGACCCCGACTCGGTCTGGACCTGAGTGGACGCCGCGGCCTGGGACGCCAAGTACGAACGCGCCGAACTCATCTGGGGCGCACCGCCGAACGACATGGTCGTCGAGTTCTGCACCTCCCTGCCGCGCGGCCGGGCGCTCGATCTCGCGTGCGGCGAGGGGCGCAACGCCCTCTGGCTCGCCACGCGCGGATGGAGTGTCGACGCCGTCGACTTCAGCAGCGTGGCGCTGACCAAGGCGGTCCGCATCGCCGCCACGGCCACCGCGTCGATCCGCGAGCGAGTGCGGTGGGTCCACGCGGACGTGACCACACTCACACCCGAGCAGGATTATGATCTCGTTGTCATCGCCTACCTGCATTTATCGCGGACCGAGCGTGAAAACGTCCTCGCGACTGCCGTCCAGGCGTTGAAACATGAGGGAATCCTCGTGATCGTGGGTCACCATTCTGCCAATCTGAAGAATGGCGTCGGCGGTCCTCAGGATCCCGAGATCCTTTACAGCCCAGACGATCTGGTCGCGGACATCGGCGACAGGATGCGCATTCTCGTCGCCGAGGACAGGGTGCGGCACGTAGGTGATTCCGCAGCGATCGACGCCCTTGTGGTGGGACGAGTTACCGACGAGTAGACCCCTATTGGCAGTGTTCCCGATCCGGCGTAACATAGCCGTATGTTACTGGCGAGTAGGTAGCGCCGGGCCACACAGGCGGTACCGAGGCCGGACCGCACCACTGAGACGGAGAACGCATCACCATGGGTCATTACAAGAGCAATCTTCGCGATCTCGAGTTCAACCTGTTCGAGTTGTTCGCCCTGGACAAGACGCTCGAGTCCGGACAGTTCGGCGATCTCGACGTCGACACCGTGCGTGACATGCTCTCCGAGGTCCGCCGCCTCGCCGAGGGCCCGCTCGCGGAGTCCTTCGCCGACGCCGACCGCAACCCGCCGACCTTCGACCCCGAGACGCACACCGTCACCCTCCCGGAGTCGTTCAAGAAGTCGTACCGCGCGCTGCAGGAAGCCGGCTGGGATCACCTGGGCCTCGACGAGGAACTCGGCGGCATGCCGGTACCGCGCCAGGTGTTCTGGGCCGTCGCCGAGATGATCCTCGGATCGAACCCCGCCGCCTTCATGTACTCCGCCGGCCCGGGCTTCGCGCAAATCCTCTCCGACAACGGCAACGAGCAGCAGAAGAAGTGGGCCGTACTCGCCTCCGAGCGCAACTGGGGCGCCACCATGGTCCTCACCGAGCCCGACGCGGGTTCGGACGTGGGCGCCGGCCGCACCAAGGCCGTCGAGCAGGCCGACGGCAGCTGGCACATCGAGGGCGTCAAGCGCTTCATCACCTCGGCCGACTCGGACGATCTCTTCGAGAACATCTTCCACCTCGTGCTCGCTCGCCCCGAGGGCGCCAAGCCGGGCACCAAGGGACTGTCGCTGTTCTTCGTCCCGAAGTTCCACTTCGACAGCGAGACCGGCGAACTCGGCGAGCGCAACGGCGTGTTCGTCACCAACGTCGAGCACAAGATGGGCCTCAAGGTCTCGGCCACCTGTGAGCTGACCCTCGGCGGACACGGCGTCCCCGCCAAGGGCTGGCTCGTCGGCGACGTCCACAACGGCATCGCGCAGATGTTCGACGTCATCGAGCACGCTCGAATGATGGTGGGCACCAAGGCCATCTCGACGCTGTCCACCGGGTACCTCACCGCGCTCGACTACGCCAAGCAGCGCATTCAGGGTGCTGACCTGACGCAGATGACCGACAAGGCCGCGCCCCGCGTCTCCATCACGCATCACCCCGACGTCCGTCGCTCGCTGATGACGCAGAAGGCGTACGCGGAGGGCCTGCGCGCGGTGTTCCTCTACACGGCCGCTCACCAGGACGAGGTTGCCGCACTGCACGTCTCGGGCGCCGACAAGGACACCGCGTTCCGCGTCAACGACCTGCTGCTCCCCATCGTCAAGGGTGTGGGTTCCGAGGTCGCGTACGAGCAGCTGGCGCAGAGCCTCCAGACGCTCGGTGGCTCCGGCTTCCTGCAGGACTACCCCATCGAGCAGTACATCCGCGACGCCAAGATCGACTCGCTGTACGAGGGCACCACGGCCATCCAGGCGCAGGACTTCTTCTTCCGCAAGATCGCCCGGGACCGCGGCGTCGCACTGGCCCACGTCGCCGGCCAGATCAAGACGTGGATCGACAGCGAGGCGGGCAACGGTCGCCTCAAGAGCGAGCGTGCCTTGCTCAACACCGCCCTCGAGGACGTGCAGGGCATGGTCGCCACACTCACGCAGCACCTCATGGGTGCCCAGGAGCAGCCGACCGAGCTGTACAAGGTCGGCCTCGGATCCGTCCGCCTGCTCATGAGCGTCGGCGACCTGATGATCGGCTGGCTGCTGCTGCGTCAGTCCGAGATCGCCATCGCCGCACTCGACAACGGCGCCGGCGAGAAGGACAAGGCGTTCTACGAGGGCAAGATCGGCGCAGCGTCGTTCTTCGCCAAGAACATCCTGCCCCGCCTGACCTCCACCCGTCAGATCCTGTCCGACCTGGACAACGACGTCATGGAGCTCGACGAAGCGGCGTTCTGATCCGCTGAATCCCCACTGCGGCCCGGCTGGTACTCCAGCCGGGCCGCAGTGCTGTGTGGTGGGGGCGCTTCCCGGCCGCTCTCGCGGAGTCGGCCCGACACCGCGTTTATCGCGACGCCCACCGGCTACACCTCGCGTTGCGCAGTGGGACAGGCCCACTCGCGACAGGAGAGGATCCACCATGGCGAACACGAACAGAGCGGGCCGTACCGTGGTCCGCCGGTCACCGGTTCAATGGGGAGCACTGATCGTCGGCGTCGTGTTCCTTCTCGTCGGTGTGCTCGGGTTCGTCCCGGGCATCACGACGGACTACGACATGCTCACCTTCGCGGGCCACCACAGCGGGGCGATGCTCCTGGGCATCTTCGAGGTGTCGATCCTGCACAACATCGTGCACCTGTTGTTCGGCGTCGCCGGGATCCTGCTGGCCCGCGCACCGTCCTCGGCGAGGCTGTACCTCATCGGCGGCGGCATCATCTACCTGGTGCTCTTCGTGTACGGGCTCGTCATCGACCACGAGAGCAGCGCCAACTTCGTGCCGCTGAACGACGCCGACAACTGGCTGCACCTCGTGCTCGGCGTCGGCATGATCGGGCTGGGTCTCGCGTTGCCGCGCGTCGTCACGGGTACCACCGCGACACCGACTCGCTAGCCGAGTCCCCGCAGGATGCGGTCGGCGTGCCGGATCACCGGCGCGTCGACCATCCTGCCGTCGACGGTGAACACTCCGCGCTCGGTGGCGGCGGCAGCCACGACCCGACGGGCCCAGTCCACCTGATCGGCTGTGGGGGTGTAACACTCGCGGATCACGGCGGCCTGCGTCGGGTGCAGCGCCACCTTGGCGTCGAACCCCACCGCGACGGCGTCCTCCGACTCGGCGCGCAGTCCGTCGAGATCGGCGATGTCCAGATACACCGAGTCCAGAGCCTGGCGCCCGAAGGCCTTGGCCGCCAGCAGAGCGGTCGAGCGTGCGTGCACGGCCACGTCGCGATACGACCCGTCGCCGCGACGCGAGGAAGCTCCGCCGAGCGCGGCCACCAGGTCCTCCGCGCCCCACATCATGCCCTCGCACCCGTCGGCTGCGCAGATCTCCGCAGCGTGCAGGATCCCGAGTGGGGTCTCGACGAGGGCGACCACCGATCGTGGGGCCAGTGCCGAGACGTCCTGCGCCGATTCACACTTGGGCACCATCACGCGGTGGTAGACCGTCTCGGACAGGGCTGCCAGATCAGCCTCGAAGTACGGCGTCGATCGCGCGTTGACGCGGATCACGGTGCGGTCCGGATCGAGTGGGGTGTCGACGACGGCCTGCCGCGCCGCTTCCTTGTCACCGGGGGCCACCGCGTCCTCGAGGTCCAGGATCACCACGTCTGCTGCCGCGGCGGCCTTCCGGTAGCGCTCGGGCCTGTCGGCCGGGCAGAACATCCAGACCGGACCGAGCCCCGTCACGACGCGGGAGCCATCCGGACGAGGGTCTTCCGCACGGCGCGCGCGACGACGTCGCCGTGCTGATTGCGGCCCGTGTGCTCGAACGTCACGACGCCTTCTCCGGGTCTCGACGCCGACTCTCGCTTGTCCGCGATCACCGTCTCGCCGTAGAGGGTGTCACCGTGCAGCATCGGCTTCGGGAAGCTGATCTCCGAGAACCCGAGGTTCGCGACGATGGTGCCCTGCGTCAGCTGGGCGACGGAGAGCCCGACCAGCGTGGAGAGCGTCCACATCGAGTTCACGAGCCGCTCCCCGAACGCGGTGTCCACGCTGTACGCGGCGTCGAGATGCAGCGCCTGCGTGTTCATCGTGAGGGTGGTGAACAGGACGTTGTCCGCCTCGGTGACGGTGCGCCCGGGCCGGTGCTCGTAGACGGTGCCCACCGTCATCTCGTCGAACCACAGGCCGCGCTGGACGATGCGCTCCGGTTCGGTCACAGCCCCACCTGGCGCGCGATGAGCATCAGCTGCACCTCCGTGGTGCCCTCGCCGATCTCGAGGATCTTGCTGTCGCGGTAGTGCCGCGCGACCGTGTACTCGTTCATGAACCCGTATCCGCCGTGCACCTGCGTGGCGTCGCGCGCGTTGTCCATCGCGGCCTCCGACGAGATCAGCTTGGCGATGGCCGCTTCCTTCTTGAAGGGCTTGCCCGCCGACATGAGCGCTGCAGCGTCGTAGTAGGCGGTCCGGGCGGCGTAGGCGCGCGCCTCCATGCGGGCGATCTTGAATGCGATGGCCTGGTTCCGGCCGATGGCGGTACCGAACGCCTCGCGCTCCTTCGCGTACTTCACACTCTCGTCGACGCACCCCTGCGCCACACCGACGGCGAGCGCGGCGATGGCGATACGGCCCTCGTCGAGGATCTGCAGGAACCCGGCGTAACCACGGCCCTCGTCGCCGAGCAGATTCTCCAGCGGCACACGAACATCGGTGAACGACAGGGGGTGAGTGTCCGAGGCGTTCCACCCGACCTTGTCGTACGCGGGACCGGCCTCGAAGCCGGGGGTGTCCGTCGGCACGATGATCGAGGAGATCTGCTTGCGCCCGGAGGCATCGGTTCCGGTCACGGCGGTCACCGTCACCAGCTCGGTGATGTCGGTGCCGGAGTTCGTGATGAACTGCTTCGACCCGTTGATCACCCAGTGATCACCGTCGCGCACCGCGGTGGTGCGCGTACCGCCGGCGTCGCTGCCGGCACCGGGCTCGGTGAGGCCGAACGCGCCGAGCGCCCGGCCCGACGTCAGCTTGGGGAGCCACTCCTTCTTCTGCGCGTCCGTACCGAAGCGGTACACGGGCATCGCGCCCAGGGAGACACCGGCTTCGAGCGTGATCGCGACGCTCTGATCCACCTTGCCCAGCTCCTCGAGGGCGAGGCACAGCGCGAAGTAGTCGCCGCCCATGCCGCCGTACTCCTCGGGGAACGGCAGTCCGAACAGTCCCATGTCCGCCATGCCGCGGACCACCTCGTAGGGAAACGTGTGATCGCGATCGTGCTGCGCGGCGACGGGCGCCACCACGGTGCGAGCGAAGTCGCGCACCGAGGCGATCAGCTGCTGGTGCTCGTCGGACAACAGGCTGTGTCCCGCGACGGTCGATGTGCTCATGCTGCATCCTCTTTCGGGTCCGTGGTCATGCGTGCGAGTACCTGGTTCACGGCGACCTGGTCGCCTGTCGCCACCGTCACCTCGACGATGCCGTCCGCGGGAGCAGTGAGGGCGTGCTCCATCTTCATGGCTTCCACGACCACGAGAACGGTTCCGGCCGTGACGGTGTCACCGTTCGCCACCTCGACGGCGATCACGGTGCCCGGCATGGGGCTGCGCACCGTGTCCTCGAGCTCCGCCTCGCCCCCGGCGGCGAGGTCGATCTCCGCGGCGGGGCGCAGATGCCACACACCACCGGAAGCCGCGAGCCAGAGCCCGTCCGCGTCCCGCGCAGCCGTGTACGTCGTCCGGCGACCGTCGATCGCGACCACGAGAGTCGCACCGTCGAGAGTCACCGTCAGCGACCGAGCATCTCCGCCGTCGACGGTCACCGCCGCGTCGCTCGGCGACCCGGTCACCGCGACGGTGCGCTGCCGCCCGGCGTCCTCGACGAGGACTGTCGTCGGTGCGCTCCGACCACCGAGACGCCACCCGTTCGGAACGGTCCACGCGCCGTCGTCCTGCGCGGGCCAGGCTGCGCACCAGTCGAACACGGCTGCGGCGGCGATGACCTCGTCCGTCGCGACGGGCGCCGCGTAGTCGGGTGCGACCCGGTCCAGCAGGCCCGTGTCCAGACGGCCGGCGGTGACGTCGGGATCGGCCAGCAGGTACGAGAGGAAGTCGATGTTGGTGCCCACGCCGAGCACCGCCGTCTCGCCGAGCGCCCGCCGCAGGATGCGCAGTGCCTCGGCGCGGTCCCGACCGTGCGCGATGACCTTGGCCAGCATCGGGTCGTAGTCGCTGCCCACCACCGTGTCCGGTGCGAGCGACGAGTCCACGCGGACACCGGTGCCCGCCGGTTCATGCAGTCCGATCACTCGGCCGCCGGTGGGCAGGAAGCCATGGCCCGGATCCTCCGCGTAGACACGCGCCTCGATCGCGTGACCGGTCAACGTCACATCCTCCTGCTGCAGCGGCAGCGTGTCGCCCGCTGCCATCCGTATCTGCAGCTCCACGAGATCGATGCCGGTGACCTCCTCGGTCACCGGATGCTCCACCTGCAGACGGGTGTTCATCTCCATGAAGAAGAAGTCGTCGGGCGCGTCGGCGGAGACGATGAACTCGACGGTGCCGGCGCCGACGTAGTCGACACTCCGAGCGGTCGCACACGCGGCCTCGCCGATCCGCGCCCGCGTCACCTCGTCGAGCAGCGGCGACGGCGCCTCCTCGATCACCTTCTGGTGACGGCGCTGCAGCGAGCACTCGCGCTCACCGAGATGGACCACATGGCCGTGGGCGTCCGCCATCACCTGCACCTCGATGTGCCGGGGACGCAACACGAATCGTTCGAGGAAGAGGGTGTCGTCGCCGAACGACGACGCCGCCTCTCGCCTGGCCCGCACCAGTGCCGCCGCCAGGTCCTCGGCTCGTTCGACCAGATGCATGCCCTTGCCGCCGCCACCGGCCGACGGCTTGATCAGCACGGGGTAGCCGATGTCGGCCGCGGCCGCGATCAGTTCGTCGTCCGTGAGTCCGGGTTCCGCGATACCGGGCACCACCGGCACGTCGAACGCGGAGACCGCCTTCTTCGCCGTGATCTTGTCGCCCATGGTCTCGATCGCACGTGTCGGCGGGCCGATGAACGTGATGCCGTTCTTCTCGCACGCCGCCGCGAATGCCGCATTCTCCGAGAGGAACCCGTATCCGGGGTGGATCGCGTCGGCGCCGCTGGCGAGAGCCGCGTCGATCACCTTGTCGATGTTCAGATAGCTCTCGCGTGCGGGCGCCGGACCCAGTCGTACCGCGGTGTCCGCGGAGCGCACGTGCAGCGCGTCGGCGTCCGCGTCGCTGTACACCGCGACGGAGCGAATTCCCATGGTGCGCAGTGTCCGGAACACCCGGACGGCGATCTCACCGCGATTCGCGACGAGCACCGTGTCGATCGTGGTCATCACACTCACATCCTGAAGACGCCGTAGGACACCGGCTCGAGCGGTGCGTTGGCGCACACCGACAGAGCAAGTGAGAGAACAGTTCTGGTGTCGGCCGGATCGATGATGCCGTCGTCCCACAGCCGCGCCGTCGAGTGGTACGGGTTGCCCTGCTCCTCGTACTGACGGCGGATGGGTTCCTTGAACCGCTCCTGCTCGTCCTCGGTCCACGGCTCGCCGGACGCCGACCGCTGATCGCTGCGCACGGTCGCGAGCACCGACGCCGCCTGCTCCCCGCCCATGACGGAGATGCGCGCGTTCGGCCACATCCACAGGAAGCGCGGCGAGTACGCCCGGCCGCACATCGAGTAGTTGCCCGCGCCGTAGGACCCGCCGATGACGACCGTCAGCTTCGGTACCCGGGCACACGCCACCGCGGTGACCATCTTCGCGCCGTGCTTGGCGATGCCGCCCGCCTCGTACTCCCGCCCGACCATGAAGCCGGTGATGTTCTGCAGGAACAGCAACGGCACTGACCGCTTGTCGCACAACTCGATGAAATGTGCTCCCTTGACGGCGGATTCACCGAACAGGACACCGTTGTTGGCGACGATGCCGACCGGGTGTCCGTTGATGTGGGCGAAACCGGTGACCAGCGTGGTGCCGTACTCGGCCTTGAACTCCTGGAACTGCCCACCGTCCACCAGGCGGGTGATCACCTCGTGCACGTCGTACGGGGTGCGCGGATCTGTCGGCACCACGTCGTACAGCTCCGACTGGTCGCTCGCAGGCAACGGTGTGCGTACCTCCCACGGCGACGGCGTGCGGGGGCCGAGGGTGGCCACGATCGCGCGGACCCGGCGGAGCGCGTCACGATCGTCGGTCGCGAGGTGATCCGTCACGCCCGAGATCTTGGAGTGGACGTCGCCGCCACCGAGGTCCTCGGCCGTGACCACCTCGCCGGTGGCCGCCTTCACCAGCGGCGGTCCACCCAGGAAGATGGTGCCCTGGTTGCGGACGATGATCGCCTCGTCGCTCATCGCGGGCACGTACGCGCCACCGGCGGTGCAGGACCCCATCACCGCCGCGATCTGGGCGATGCCCTTCGCACTCATCGTCGCCTGGTTGAAGAAGATCCGGCCGAAGTGTTCCCGGTCGGGGAACACGTCGTCCTGCATCGGCAGGAACGCGCCACCCGAGTCGACGAGGTACACGCAGGGCAGCCGGTTCTGCAGGGCGATCTCCTGCGCGCGCAGATGCTTCTTGACGGTCATCGGGTAGTACGTGCCGCCCTTGACCGTGGCGTCGTTGGCCACGACCATCACCTCGCGGCCCGACACCCGGCCGATTCCGGCGATCACACCAGCGCCCGGGCACGCATCGTCGTACATGCCGTTCGCGGCCAGCGGGGCGATCTCGAGGAACGGGCTGCCGTCGTCGAGCAGCGTGTCGACACGGTCGCGCGGAAGCAGCTTGCCGCGGGAGACATGGCGCTCTCGGGAGGCGTCACTGCCGCCGCGGGCAGCGGCCGCCATGGCTCGGTGCAGCTCGTCGACCAGCGCGAGGTGGTCGTCCCGCCTGCTCGTGCGCTCGGTTCGAGCACCGTCCAGCATCGTCATCGCTCAGCCCGTCCGTCAGTTAACACTCACTAACCAGGACAGTAAACGATGATTAACTGAAAGTCCACGGCGGATGCGTGGATCGCCAGGCGCGCGTCCGGAGCCACCCGATCGCTCGGAAATCTGCGGATCCGCGGATTCTCGCTCGACATCGGAGGACGAGACTCAGCGCTGCTCGACGACCAGCTTTCGGAAGCGGCTGCCCTGGAACACGATGGGCGCGACGTCGGAGTGCACCTCGAGACCGTGCACGCGCAGCAGGACGATGGCGTGATCACCCGCCGGCAGCTCCTGCTCGATTGTGGTGTCGAGCCACGAGGACGCGCCGTCGATGAAGATGGCCCCGTCGGGCGTCGTCTCCAGCGTCAGACCAGCGAACCGGTCACCCGTCTTCGCTGCGAGGCTGCGCGCGGCCACGTCGTGGGCCTCGCCGAGAACGCTGATGCCGATGTGCGTCGCGTCGCGGAACTTGGGCCACGTGGACGACGTGTTCTGGATGCACACCGCGACCAGCGGCGGGTCGAGGGAGACCGACACGAAACTGCTCGCGGCCAGACCGACCGGCACGTCGCCGATGCGAGCCGCGATGGCAACGACCCCACTCGGGAAAGTGCCGTACGCCTGACGGAGGGTCGCCTGGTCGAGCTCGGAGGCTGCGGTCTGACTCATGGAACCCCACGGTAGGGCCGCGCGCCATCCGCCGCCACCATCGCGGGCCCGGCACTGGGCAAGGTCACAGCCCCTGGATTCGGATCACGCCGAGCCCAACGGCGGGCCTCACTCGCAGCGGACGATCGGCACCGGGTCGTAGCGCACCGTGCGCGTGTTCCGCGAGATCTCCGCACCCGTCGCCGCGTCGCGGATGATCCGGGTGTCGCTGGTGGTGAAGCCGGGCGCTCCGCTCGACGCGACACATTGGTCTCCGCGCGGCAGCCGGACGGTGTCCGGCGTGGTGGGTCGGCTGCGGGAGCCGGTGATCGACTCCACCTCGACGGTCTTGGTGCCCCACAACCGCACGGTGACGGAGGATCCGTCGGCGAACGACTCGACGACCACACCCGTCGACGCCGGGTTCCGGAACTGCAGATCGATCGCGCCCTCGAAGACCGTCGCCTCGCGGGCCTCGGGGTAGCGGCTGATGTAGTAGCTGTGTTCGGTGTGATCGACGTCGTCCATGCCGCCGAAGTAGCCGGCGTTGTACAGGGTGGTGGCGAACTGGCTGATGCCTCCGCCGACGGCGCGATCGGGTCGGCCGTTGTCGATGATGCCCGACTCGACGAACCCCTGCGCCGTCCCGCGGGGGCCGGTGTAGCCGTTGAGTGAGAACGTCTCCCCCGGCTTCACCACAGCGCCGTTCACGATGTCCGCCGTGAGACCGATGTTGACGCCCGACGCGTACTCGAACCCGCCGGTCGTGTACTCGCTGATCACTTCCCGGATTCCGAGAGCGTTCGCCGCGTCCGTGGTCAGTGCCGCCGGACGCTTTCCGTACTGCGCGACGGTGGTGCGCGCGTCACCGGACGCCGCCAGCAGGTCCGGCAGGGTGGCCAGTGTCTCCGGCCAGCGCACCTCGGTGCCGTCGACGGACGGAACCACCACGGGTCGGCCCCCGGAGAAGTCGAAGCGCGCGTCGACGGGCCGGGTCTCGGTGGCCGCCAGCCCGGGCGCGAGGATGCCGATCGCGGCATTCGTGTCGTACACCGGCCGCAGACCGCCGTCGTCGTCCGGTTCGAAGCTCAGGACCTCGCCGACGCGATCGGGTGCGAGCGTCGTCGTCGCACCGTCCTCGCCGTTCACGACCACCGGCGCCGACACCGCGGGCGTCGCCACGTCCTGGATCGCCGCGTCGATCGCGGCAGCGTCGACCTCGACGTCCTCGACGACGACGGGGAGCTCCACCGGACCGCCCTCGGCCCAGTCGGTGCGGAACGCGGAGGCCGCACCCGGTACGTCGAGCGTGCGTCCGGGAACGGGTCCGACGGCGCGGGGCACGCCGGCCTCGATGACCACGTCGCCCTCCACCGCGGGGCGGTCGACCTGCGGGGACAACGATCCGACGGCGGCGGTGAGTGCCGCGTCGTCGACAGTGGACACGACACCGATCTCGCGGGTGCCGAAGAACGACGCGAGCCTGGTGAACGGGGAGAGAGGCTGGTCGCCGGCACGATCGAGGGTTGCTGCCCAGTCGATTCCGAGACCGGCCGCGGCCGGGGTGAGGGTGGCGGCGACATCGTCCGCGCGCACGTCCACCGGGGCGTCGGTGCGCGGACCCAGGGCGTCGCGGAGCCGGTTGTCCGCCTCCGCCACACTGCGGCCGCCGACCTCGACGCCCGCGACGGTCACGCCGCGGGGGATGTCACCGGTGGAGGTGAACCAGTCGGCGGCGTACAGGAGCGCGGCCACGGCGACGACGCCGCCGGCCGCGGACAGCGCGATCGTGCGCCGGCGGGTGGAGCGCGTGCCCTCGGGGGCGGTCCGGTGCTCGTGCTGCGCCGGTACGTCCTCGGTCACCCGGCTCCCTTCCGTCGTGCTGAACAGGCGCGTTCGCCCTCTGCTCGAGCCTACCCACTGGGGTCGGTGCCCTACTCCTCACGAAGACGGCTCCGCACCGCTGCCGGGTCGGGGGTCAGGCAGCGATGCGGAGCCATGAGGAGTATCGCCGGACGACCGCACTCGTTACAACTCGAATCAGACCGAACGTCCCGGATCTGTCAGGAGTCCCAATCGACTCGTTCCGCCATGGCCAGAAGTCGTGACCGCCGCGAAGGACTGCTTTCGCCGATCCAGGCGATCTGCCCGTACACCGAGGCACGGAAGTCCGGTACACCTGCACGATTCTGGGCAGCGGCACCGGTACGAACACTGTTGTGGAGCAGCGCGCGGAGAGCGTCGTAGCGGTCGCGGGGCGCCGCGGCACTCTCGTTCACCACCAGCCCGGCCAGCGTCTGCCGACGGTGTGCACGCGCCACGTGAGTCTTGTCACCGTTCACCACGAAGCCCTCGTCGCGCACGATGCGGTCGAGCGCCCAGAGGATCGTGCCCACATCGGTGTCCGACGGGCCCGACAGCGCCAGGTCGTCGGCGTAGCGGGTGTAGACGAGCCCACGGGCGCGGGCGAGACCCGCGACGCGACGGTCGAGTCCGCGGGCCACCAGATTGGCGAGCGCAGGCGAGGTCGGTGCCCCCTGCGGGAGGTGCGGGACGCGCAGCAGTGCCGCCTGAGTCCGGGGCAGACCGGCGACCTCGTCGACCGGCATCGCGGTGGTGCAGATGCCGGCGAGGACCGACGCCACCCGGTACGGGTACCCGCAGGCCTCGAAGACGGCGCGCACGCGCGGCCTCGTCACCGTCGGGAAGAAGTCCGCGAGATCGACCCGGACGACGACGTCCCGGCCCTCGTGTGGGCGCGCGAAGGTCACGGCACTCCGACCGGCCCGGAAACCGTGAGCGGCAGGATGCGGCACCACGTGATCGAGGACGCGGTGGAGCACGCGCCGCTGCATCTCGCGCAGTCTCGGCTTGGGAATCTCCAGGATGCGCGTCCCGCCGCGACTCTTGGCCACCTCACGAGCCCGGTAGTGGCGCAGCGGCGGAGCCGCCCGACGCAACCAGCCGCCGACGTCGGCGAACCAGTCGAGTTCGGAGACGGTGACGTCCAGGGACGCGGCGAGCTCGGCGGTCGTCGCGAACGCGGGAACCCCGAAGCGCACCGCCGGAGTGGGACGGACGGGCGGCGCGGGGAGGACGAACGGATCACCGGGATACCCGATGACCTCGAGGAGTTCGGCGGCGACCTCCGTCGAATCGGGTGCATGGTTGCGCCGCTCGAGGAGCCTGGTGATGAGAGTCTCGACGTCCGCGACGTGCTCGAACCGGGCCAGCACCTCACCGAGCTCGGTGCTGTTCCACGCGATGTCGACCAGGCGCGGTGCGATCATCCGCGCCGTGCGGTGATGCCAGAACGACTCGGACATCAGCGAGCAGTGGACCGAGGACGTGCGGCGGGGCGAGGCGACCTGAGACTCTCGTCGTCGTCGCAGGCCAGCACGCGAAGCGTGCATCGCTGCGTCGGACGCAGTGCCCGATTCCGTGAATGTTCCCGAGGGTTGCCCTCGAGGAGGGTCGCGCAGGACCCACTCTCGCCTCGCCACCGCTGCACCCCGCCACTGTGCCAGACGCAGACCGCTCGGTCCGGGAAACGGCAGAGGACCCGGCCACCCCTCGCAGCCGGGTCCTCGTGTTCGGTACGGGAGGCTCAGGCCTCCACGATGGCCGTGATGCCCTGGCCACCGGCGGCACAGATGGAGATGAGTCCGCGGCCGGAACCCTTCTGCGCCAACATCTTCGCGAGTGTGGCCACGACGCGTCCGCCGGTCGCCGCGAACGGGTGACCCGCGGCCAGCGAGGAGCCGTTCACGTTCAGCTTGCTGCGATCGATCGATCCCAGCGCACCGTCGAGACCCAGACGCTCCTTGCAGTACTCGTCGCTCTCGAAGGCCTGCAGCGTCGCGAGCACCACGGAGGCGAAGGCCTCGTGGATCTCGTAGTAGTCGAAGTCCTGCAGCGTCAGGCCGTTGCGCTCGAGCAGACGCGGGATGGCGTACGTCGGCGCCATGAGCAGGCCGTCCTTGTACGAGCCGTTGCCGTGGATGTAGTCCACGGCCGCGAACTCCGAGTCGACGAGGTGCGCGAGCACCGGCAGGTTGTGCTGCGCGGCCCACTCGTCGGTGGACAGCAGCACGGAGGACGCGCCGTCGGTGAGCGGCGTCGAGTTGCCGGCCGTCATCGTGGCGTCGCCCAGCGAGGTGCCGAACACGGGCTTCAGCTTGGCCAGCTTCTCGGCCGTGGAGTCCGGACGCAGGTTGTCGTCGCGGGTCAGACCGAGGTACGGGGTGACCAGGTCGTCGAAGAAGCCACTGTCGTAGGCCTTCGCCATGTTCTGGTGGCTGGCCGCGGCGAGGGCGTCCTGGTCCTCGCGGCGCACGCCGAACTCCTTGGCCGTGACGGCGGCGTGCTCGCCCATCGACATGCCGGTGCGGGGCTCGCCGTTCTTCGGGATCTCGATCCCCAGCATCGACGGGCGGACGCCCGCGAGCAGCTTGAGGCGGTCGGCGGTGCTCTTCGCCCGGTTGAGCGTGAGCAGGAACTCGCGCAGCTCGTTGTTGACGCTGATGGGCGCGTCGGACGTGGTGTCGACACCGCTGCCGATTCCCACGTCGATCCGGCCCGACGCGATGGCATCGCCGACGGCGATGACCGTCTGCATGCTCGTGCCGCAGGCCTGCTGCAGGTCGAACGCCGGGGTGTACGGGCTCAGTGCGCTGCCCAGGACGACCTCGCGGGTGAGGTTGAAGTCGCGGCTGTGCTTGAGCACCGCACCACCGGCCACGAGGCCGAGCCGCTCACCCTGCAGGTTGAAGCGGGAGACGAGACCGTCGACGGCCGCCGTCAACATGTCCTGGTTCGAGGCGTTGGCGTACACCTTGTTCGAGCGCGCGAACGGTATTCTGTTTCCACCGAGGATCGCGACGGGGCGCTTCTCTTTGCTGGTCATCGAACGATTCTCCCTGTGCGCAGATGGCGCGGCCACAGTCGGGGCCGCTTCGTCGTGGACTCTATTCTTACTCACGAGTAAGTTACTTGTCGATACCGTTCGACATACCCGACACGAAGGTAGGAACATGGCAGCCACCAAGGGAGCCCCTGACCTCTACTCGCAGTTCCTCTCCTCTGCTCCCGGCGCGTTTCTCGCCAAGCAGGCGGGACTGCCGAAGCCGGAGACTCTGCGTCGCTACCAGCCGGGTGAGCCTCCGCTCGCCGGCCCGGTCCTGATCGGCGGCAGCGGTCGCCTCGTCGAGCCGCTGCGCGTGCTGCTCTCGGACTACCCCGCCGCGAGCCCGCACGACGACAAGCTGGGCGGCCTCGTGTTCGACGCCACCGGCATCGAGAACATCGAGCAGCTCGAGCAGCTGTACCAGTTCTTCCAGCCCGCGGTCCGAAACCTCGGACCGTCGAGCCGCGTCGTCGTCCTCGGCACCACGCCCGAGGAGACCGGCGACATCGAGGAGCACATCGCTCAGCGCGCGCTCGAGGGCTTCACCCGCAGCGTCGGCAAGGAACTGCGCCGCGGCGGCACCGCGCAGCTGGTCTACGTCTCCCCCGACGCCGCGCCGGACCTGTCCGGTGTCGAGTCCACCCTGCGCTTCCTGCTCTCGGCCAAGTCCGCGTTCGTGTCCGGCCAGGTCATCGCCGTCGGCAAGGACGGGTCCACGGCCCCCGCCTCGTGGGACCGGCCGCTCGAGGGCAAGGTCGCTCTGGTCACCGGCGCCGCCCGTGGCATCGGCGCCACCATCGCCGAGGTTCTCTCACGCGACGGCGCGCACGTCATCTGCGCCGACATCCCCGCGGCCGGCGAGGCCCTCTCGCAGACAGCCAACAAGGTCGGCGGCACGTCGCTGGCACTCGACGTCACGGCTCCCGACGCCGCCGAGGTGCTCGAGAAGCACGTGAAGGAGCGCCACAGCGGCGGCCTCGACATCGTCGTCCACAACGCCGGCATCACGCGCGACAAGCTCCTCGCCAACATGGACGACGGCCGGTGGAACTCCGTCATCGGCGTCAACCTCGCAGCGCCGCACCGCCTCACCACCGCTCTGGTGAAGTCCGGCACGCTGAACGACGGCGGCCGCGTGATCGACGTGTCCTCCATCGCGGGCATCGCCGGCAACCGCGGCCAGACCAACTACGGCACGTCCAAGGCCGGCGTCATCGGCCTGGTGCACGCCGAGGCACCCGAACTGGCGAAGAAGGACATCACCATCAACGCGGTGGCGCCCGGCTTCATCGAGACGGCCATGACCGCGGCCATTCCGTTCGCCACTCGCGAGGCCGGCCGCCGGATGAGCTCGCTGCTGCAGGGCGGCCAGACCGTCGACGTCGCGGAGACCATCGCGTACTTCGCGAGCCCGGCCTCCAACGCCGTCACCGGTCAGGTCGTCCGCGTGTGCGGCCAGTCCCTGATCGGAGCGTGAGCGACGTGGCCACGGTGATCCCGCTCGACGGCCCGCCGAGGATCCGCGACATCTACACCCGCGCGGCTCTCGACTCGCTGCCGATCATCGGCGGCGGCAAGCGCACGCCGACGGCACCGGACGCGACGTACACCCTCGGCGGAATCCGGATCGATCGGGACAATCTCGCGACGTACGCCAAGGTGACCGGCCTCCGTCTCAGCGACACCCTGCCGCTGACCTACCCCTTCACCCTGGTGTTCCCCACCGTGATGTCCCTCATGGTGTCCAAGGACTTCCCGTTCGCAGCCATGGGATCGGTGCACGCGGAGAACGTGATCGAGAGCTTCCGCCCCATCGGGACCTCGGAGCCGCTCGACATCGCGGTGCACGCGGAGAACGTCCGCGAGCACCGGAAGGGGCTGCTCGTCGACGTCGTCAGCGACGTGTCGGTGGGCCGTGAGCTGGTGTGGCGTCAGACGTCCACCTTCCTCAGCCTGCAGAAGACGTCGCTGTCCGGTGGACCTCGCGAGGCACCGCCGGCCGACGAGGTCCCGCCGCCGCCCACCTCGACTCTGCGGGTGGACCAGAAGACCATCTCGCGCTACGCGGCGGTGAGTGGTGACCGCAACCCGATCCACGTCTCGTCGCTGGGCGCCAAGGCCTTCGGCTTCCCGCGCACCATCGCTCACGGGATGTGGAGTGCGGCGGCCGTACTCAGCGCCGTCGACGGCAAGATCCAGGACCGTGTCACGTACTCGGTGCGCTTCGGCAAGCCGATCGTGTTGCCCGCCAAGATCAACGTGTACGCCGAGCGGGTGGGCACGGGCGTCGGGCCGGGGCAGTGGGACGTGGCGCTGAAGCACCCGAAGAAGGGCTACCCGTTCCTGACGGGCACCCTGCGCTGACTCCTCGTCGTAATTCCTCCTCCGCACCCCTCCTCGACTCGCCGGTTCCGCGGGTTCGGGGAGGGGTGCGGTCGTCGGTCGGGCACATCTGAGTCGGTCAGTCGTATGAACGACTGGTCAGACCGACTCGGCCACTCTAGATTCGAACTCATCACCCGCGACATGCCGTTCCAGCAGGATCGAGGTCGGTTTCGGGGAGGACGTGAGCGGTCAGGGGAGAAATGGGCATCGCCACGGGGGCCCGGCGTGAGCACGCCGACAGTGAGACCGGACCGTACGTTCATCCTGCCGCGCTGTGCGAGAGCACGCACGTCGGTCCCGGCACCCGGGTCTGGGCCTTCGCGCACATCCTCTCGGGCGCGGTCGTGGGCTCGGACTGCAACATCTGCGACCACGTCTTCGTCGAGGGCGGTGTACGGATCGGCGACGGTGTCACCGTGAAGAACCGCGTCCTGCTGTTCGACGGCGTGACGGTCGAGGACGAGGTCTTCCTGGGTCCCGGCGTCACCTTCACGAACGATCTGCGCCCGCGCGCTCACATCAGCCGATCAGGGGAATCGTTGTCGTCCACTCTGATCCGGCGTGGTGCGACGCTGGGTGCCGGTGTCGTCGTCGTGTGCGGGGTGACGGTCGGGGAATCGTCCTTCGTCGGAGCCGGAGCAGTGGTGAACCGCGACGTGCCGCGCCACGCTTTCGTCGTCGGCAACCCGGCCCGGCAGATCGGATGGGTGTGCCGATGCGGTGCCCGTCTCGCGGAGGACCTCACGTGTGAGTGCGGGGTCGCACACGAACTGCGCGATGACGGCGTGTACCCCTCGGCCACCCCACTCCGACCGTGATCGCCCCTCCTGCACGGCCGGACTCCCTCGTTCGACAGGATCGCTTCACCACGGACGAGTCGACGGCCGATGTCGCCGTCGTGATCGTGACATACCGCAATGCGGACTCGATCAGCACGCTCGTCGACAGTCTGCGGTCGGAGGCCGCGGTGTCGTCGATACGAGTGGTGGTGGTCGACAACAACTCCGGAGACGGCACGGCGTCGACTCTGGCCGCCCACGATGACGTCATCGTGGTCGCCGGAGAGGTGAATCTGGGGTACGCGGGCGCGATCAACGTCGCGCGGTCACGCATCGGGGCCACTCGCGCCGTGCTGATCCTCAATCCAGACTGCGTCGTGCAGCCGGGCTGCGTCACCGCACTGCGTGCCGCCCTGCGTGAACCGGGCGTGGTCGCCGCTGTCCCGCGTCTGCACGACGTCGACGGCCGACTGTCGTTCTCTCTCCGACGTGAGCCTCGCCTGCCCGCCACCCTCGTCGACGCGATGCTGGGCGCCCGCCTGCCTCGCAGGCCTGTGTGGGCGAGCGAGACGATCCGCGACGTCGCGGTCTACGACCGCGCCCATTCCATCGAGTGGGCCACCGGGGCGGCGATGATGATGTCGGCGGGAGCGCTCGACGCGGTAGGCCCGTGGGACGAACGCTTCTTCCTCTACTCGGAGGAGACCGACTACTTCCGCAGGCTTCGTTCCCACGGACTCGTCCTGTACGTTCCCGAGGCCCGGGTGGAGCACACCGGCGGCGGGTCCGGGAGCTCACAGGCGCTGGCAGATCTACTGACCGTCAACAAGATTCGCTACGTCCAGAAGTATCACGCACGGCCGTTCGTCGTCGCGTTCCACGCGGTGACCCTGCTCGGTGAGGCCTTGCGCTGCTGGTCATCGGGGCACAGGGCAACCTACCGGGCTGTTGCCAGGCGCCACGAGTGGTCGAACCTCCTCCGAGCCGAGACCCCCGGTCCGACAGAGTGTCGGGACATGGGCTCGGTCGTCATCCCGGCGCACAACGAGTCCCGCGTCATCGCCCGGACGCTCGACGCACTCGCCGACCTGGCCGCCCGAGGTGTCGTGGAGGTGATCGTCGCGTGCAACGGCTGCACCGACGACACCGCTCGCATCGCAGCAGGTCGCCCGGGTGTCCGTGTTCTCGACCTGGGCGTCGCGTCGAAGACAGCGGCGATGAACAGCGCGGACGAGGTGGCCGAGCTGTGGCCACGCGTGTATCTAGATGCCGACGTCGTCATCACACCTGCGGCCGTCGTCGATCTGGTGACCGCCCTGGCCGACGGCACGCTGCTCGCTGCCCGACCCGCGTCGCGGTACGACGCGACGGGGGCGGGCCACCTGGTCCGGCGTTACTACCGCGCGCGGTCCTCGCTCCCCCTCGTCCGATCCCACCTCTGGGGCGCGGGCTGCTATGCCCTGTCCGAGGAGGGTCACGCGAGGGTGGGCCGGTTCCCCGACGTGGTCGCCGACGACGTCGTGGTGGACGCGGCGTTCGCGACCGACGAGAAGACCGTCGTGGACACCGATCCCGTCGTCGTGCTCGTTCCCCGCACTCCTGCAGCCTTGATCGCCGTACTGTCGCGCAACTACTCGGGCAACCGCGACGCCCCTGCCACCACCAGCTCGACCGGGACGCTCCGGCACGTCGCCGGTACCGTCCACGGTCCCGGAACACTGCTGGACGCGGCGGTGTACTGCCTCTTCGCCGCCCTGGGCCGACGCGCGTCTCGGCGCACGTCCGCCCGATGGGCCCGCGACGACACGAGCAGGTCGTGAACGATCCGTACTCTTCGTCGACGCCCGCGATCTCACCCTCTCCGAGACTCGGTAGAGACGATGCCATCGACGTCGTCCGCGGCCTCTGCGTTCTCAGCATGGTTCTGACGCACCTCTCGTCGGGGTCGACGGTGTGGAGAATCGTGCATTTCCAACCCTGGGTGGACGGTGCCTCGGGTTTCGTCCTCATGTCCGGTCTCGTCCTGGGCATGGTGCACGGGAGGACCGCGCGCGCGCACGGTGTCGCGGCGCTCCGCACCCGACGGCTGAAGCGCACCGCCCTCCTCTACGTCGCCCACATCGCCATCGTGGGTCTCGCGATCGTCGACGGATTCCTCGCCCATCTCGACGGACTCCCGGATCGAGGACCCGAGTCGTTGTCCCGCTTGATCTTCTGGACGCTCACACTGCAGGTGAATCCCGGCAACGTCGACATGCTGTCCATGTACGTCGTGCTGCTTCTCTCCACAGCCGTCAGTGCGCCGTTACTGGCTGCCAGACGAGGTGTGCTCGTCCTCGTGCTGAGCGCTCTGGTGTACACGGCGGGGTCGGTGTCGACGCACGGCGCTCTTCCCAATCGCCCGTACGGTGACGCGTTCTTCGATGTCGCCTGCTGGCAATTCCTGTTCACGGGCGCCTACCTGCTCGGGTGGCGATGGCCGACCGTCGTCGCAGTCCTCCGTGGCCCTCGCGCCCTGTCTGCTGCGATCGTGACAGGAACGGTGGTGGCTGCGATCGCTGTCCTCCTGCCGAACGACGGCGTGCAGGAGGTGGTGTTCGGGAAGGCCGAGTGCGGTCCCGGTCGCATCGTTCTCGCGTGGTGCGCCTTCGTCGTGCTATACCAGTGCGCCAGAACGGCCGTGTCCCGTGCCCCTGCAGCGGTGCGGGCCGTACGGATCATCGGGTCGCGGAGCCTCGCGTGCTTCATCGCACAGTGTCTGGTCAATCTGGTTCTCCCTCTGGCCATCGGCGAGGACCCGACCACTGTTGCCGCTCAGATCGCCGGCATCGGCGTCGCGCTGGCCATGTATCCGGTCGCGCTGGCCCGAGAACTGGTGGGACGAAGTCTGTCCGCTCTGCGCGACGATCTCACCTCACGACGGCAGACACTGCCGGACCAGCCTGTGCCGCCGGCGGGAGTCACCGAGCCAGACGGGCGATCACGGACTCGGTGAGATACCGCCGCGTCTCCGGCGTCGTGCACGAGGTGGACTGGATCTGGACGGCGATGTCGGACGGGCGTGCCGCCGACGCGAACGCGAGCCCGTCGCTTTCCATCAGGGTGTCGGTGCTCCAGTGGCTGAGGCACCGCGGATCATCGGACAGGAACGATCGGTCACGTGTATCGGCGAGTTCGGCGACGTACGTGCCGTACAGGATGAACTCGGACACATGACGTTCCGCGGTGACACAGCGGATCCAGTGACGACCGCCCACGGCGGCGATGTGGTCCACCATCGAGCGCACGAGGCGTGGGTCCCACGCGACGAGGCCACAGATGTGATCCGGCAACGGAGGGGTCACAGTCTCGTCCAGGCCGAGCAACCGGCGAGCCGACCGATGCCAATCCAGATGATCCGCCATTCCGGCATGTACCCCTGTTGCTCTCGAGTACAGGCGGACGACACCGTCACGCAGAAAGTCGTCCGCCGCCACTGTGGACACGAACGCCAGGTCCGAATCCGCCAGCAGGACCACGGATGCCGTGGACTCCGCCGCGATGGCGATCTTCACGACCTGTTGCACGATCCATCCCCGTACCGGGAGCCACGGGCGCGTCAGATCCAGTTGTTGGATCTTTCCTATCGCCGACACCCGGCTGAGCCGCCGGACCATGTCGGTCACGGCGGCGACCGACACGAATGACGCCGGCAGGACATCGTCGACGGTCGAGACCACCAGACGAGCGGACCCGATCGCCGTGAACAGCGCCTCGTCCCGGCGCGGCACGATCACCCTGTGCCGAACCTCGCCGGCAGTGAATCGCACCACCGAACTGTGCAGGTCCTCGAAGAGCGCCAGATCGGGTGCATAGGACGGTGTCACGATCTCGATCGTCCGCGTCAGGTCAGACATGCTGCGCCGCCCGGCAACTGGTAGACGTGGACGGCGTTGCCGTCCTCGAACGTGTCCGAGATGCGGCCGTCGGTGATCGGGACGTCGCGACCCTCGCCGACCACCGACGCCGTCGACACCGCGCAGTCGACGGTGATCTCCGCGTCGACCGGACCCGGCTCGGTGGATCCGGCGAGAATGTAGAGCGCATCACCGTGGATGCGGGTCGACGTCGCGATCCGGGAGTCGTGATGCACCAGTCCGTCCACCGAGGGGGAGTTCAGGACCGGGGCGAGTTCCGCGACCTCCCGACCGGTTCTCGCGATTCCCTCCCTCAATTCGCTGCCGCAGTCACGAATCGCGTGCTGGGTGGGACAGGGCCCCCCGAAGTTGTGAACGAAGTAGGTGATTCCGCGGGCTCCGGCGATGAGACTGCTCCACACGGCGGCTCGGATCTCCGGCACCGTGATGGTGGGGGCCCACTCCTCACGGAACGGATGTCCCACCTCGACGAATCCCCACACCGGTCGGCTTCCCGGCGGATCGACGAGCGACCGAACGCGCTCCACCGTCCGCCCGTAGTTGGCGGCGAGACGGCACCTGTCGTCCGGAACGGTCTCGCCGTCGTTGACCAGCCCGCCGCCCTCGGTCCCGGCGCACACCGAGGGGTCGGTGAACCAGTACACGTCCGCGGACACCACGTCCTGGTACTCGTTCACGAAGCGGCCGGCCTGCTCGTCCGACTCCCAGTACGCGACTCCCTTGCCGTAGTTGGTGAAACGCAGAGCCCCGTCCGGCGCGCCCTCGGCGGCCTTCGCCATCACCGAGTACCCGCACGGCTCGTCGGACGGTTCGCAGACATCCCCTTCGCCCGGCCTGAGTCCGGTAGCCGCAGCACTTCCGGGTCCCGCCCACATGTCCGCCTCGTCGGCGGTGAAGTAGCCGGCCACCGGGCCCTCCGGTGTGCTCGAGCTCGTGATCGCGTACATACCGTTGTCGGCGATGCGTTGCAGGTCCGTGTCCGCCGTCGGCTCGAGATACACGTTGATGCCGGCGGCCTTCTCCACGGGCCACCCCGTGTCGTCGACCACCGACTCGGACCACACCGCCATGGGGAAGAAGTCGGGGTCGTCGGGCAGAGAGTCGGTGAAGCGCGAGTAGAAGTCGGGACCACCGTCGACCTGACGCACGACCACGGACGAGGACGAGACGGGCGTGGGAGACGCGGTCGACGTCCCCGGCGGTTCGATCGCGGTGCACCCGCTGATCGCGAGGACCAGGACCGCGAGAACCGTGCCGACTCGTGTGCGTCTCATGACGGAGAACCTCTCGGAAGTCGAGCACCGTAATACACACCCGACGAGCGGCGGTGTCTCGTTGTGGGGCCCACTGTTCCATCTCTCGAACCCGGAAACCATACCGATGGGCAAGGTGTCATTCGATCGATCGATCCTTCTCCTCGGAACCGACCCGAAGAGCAGTCGTGCGGTATGTTATCGACGACGGTTGGTTCATCGGGGGGTGCACGACCGACCTCACCGCTCTGCGCGGCCGATCGCGAGGAACCACCACATGGTAAGCAGCACAGTGCCTCCGGGACGTCGCGCCGGCCCGGAGTCGTCAGTCGGTGCGATCCCGCTGTTGCTTCGGATCATCGTCGTGGCGGCTCTGGTGCTTCCCGCCAACATGGTGTTCGCACCCATCGGGGCCGTGGGATACGCCGCGATGCTGGTTGCCATCGCGATGTTCGTCGTGTGGGCCGCTGCCGTGGTGTGGCGCGCACACGACCCCATTCCTCATCGCCACCCCGCACGGATCGGACTCGCAGCACTGTGGCTGTCGTCCGTCCTGTCCTACATCCGCATGTCCGACGTCGACGAGGTGCAGCGAGCGTCCGCGGATCGGTGGATCCTGACGATGTTCGCGATCACGGCCCTCATCGCCGTCACCGCGGAGACCGTCCGCACCCTGGACCACGCGATGACACTGTCGCGTACCTTCGTTCGCGCGGCGACGGTGTGTGCGGCCGTCGCGCTGTACCAGTTCGTCATGAAGACGGACCCGCTCGACCACGTCCGCACTCTGATGGTCGGGATGACGGACAACGGTGGAGCGACGACCTTCCAGGCGCGCGGTCTGCTGACTCGGGTCGCCGGCAACACCTTCACTCCGATCGAACTGGGACTCGTCCTCGCGATGGTCCTTCCGCTCGCGGTGTGGCGGGCGCTCCACGACCCGTCCGGACGGGCCTGGGTGCACTGGACCCAATGTGGTGCAATTGCATTCGCTTCCGTCATCACGGTGTCGCGGTCAGCCATTCTCGGTCTGGTCGTCGGGGCGATCGTCACTGTGCCGTTCCTCCCCCGTTTCGCGCGTCGCTGGTCGGCGATCGCCATCCCCTTCGTCGTGGTGGTTCTCTTCGTGTCCGTACCCGGTCTGATCGCCACGCTTCGGGCCACGCTGTTCGCGGACGCCGAGTCGGATCCGTCGCTGCTCACGCGCGTGAACAACTACCCGAGAATTCAGGCGATGATCGAACGTCACCCGTTCTTCGGTAGCGGACCGGCAACCTACATGCCGACCAATGCCCTGCAGATCCTGGACAACGAATACCTCAACAGTGCCATCGAACTCGGGCTCGTCGGCGTGGTCGCACTGATGCTCTTCATGCTCACGCCCGTCGTAGCGGCTGTGGGAGTGGCGTTCTGGTCGAGTGAGCCGTCGCTTCGGTTGCTGGCGGCAAGCGTCGGGGCCGCGTGCGCCGTCGCCGCCGTCGGTTCGGCAGTGTTCGACTCGCTGTCGTTCCCGGTCTTCACCATCGTCTTCCCGATCTTCGTCGGGTTGTCCGGAGCGGTCTGGATGATCGCTCGGAACACGGCACCTCGCGGATCGGCCGCACCCTCATGATCACCGAAAGGCTCTCGCTATGGATCCGATGACAGTCGTGCGCATCGTGTGGCGTCACAAGTACATCGCCCTACCGTTCGCCGTGCTCGCCGGTGCACTGGTCGTGGGAGCGCTCTTCTTCGGTCCGCGCGCGTACCAGGCATCGTCGTCCTACGCGATGATCACCCCGTCGCTGCCCAGCGATCTCGCGATCGACGCGGACCCGGAACTCGGTGCCAGAGCTGACAATCCGTATCTCCGATCCACCGATCCCACACTCGTACTCGAGGTCGGTCGCACTCGTCTGTCGTCGGAGGACGTCGGTTCGATCCTCGAGAACGAGGGGCTGTCGACCGAGTTCACTGTCGGCCAGGGCCTCGCCACCACCGCTCAGATCCTGACCATCACCGCGTCGGCACCCGACCCTGCCGTGGCCGTCGCGACCGCTGCACGACTGGGCGAACTGCTGAGTGTCCAGGTACGGGACGCTCAGTCGGTGAACGGCGCGTCCCCGGAGTTCATGATCACGATCCAGCCGATCAACATCCCCACCGGAGCCGTGGAGCGAGTGTCGAGCCGTCTTCGCAATGCTGCGGTGGCCGGAATCGGCGGCATCGTGCTGCTGGTCGGCGCCATCTCCGTGGCCCGTGCGCTGGACGACCGTCGACGGACCCCGTCGAAGCCCCCGGTGGAGCCGTCGACTCGGACCCGGCCGGACGACGGGACGACGAGCACGCTCGACCTCCGTCGCGCGACACCCGTGTCGGACGATCAGGAGGTCACGCGTCCGGTACCCGTGGTGTCGGCTCTGCCGGCTCCCGAACCGTCCCTGCCGTCCCCACGGCCGCAGACTCCGGCGGCCACGCCCGCGCCCACCAGAATCCCGGCGCGGCCGCACGGTCGGCCCACCACGACGCCGACCGGCACGCCGATCGACCGGGTCGACGGCACCGGACCGAATCCCGTACCGGCACGGGAATCCGCCACCACACGCTCCGCGACCACCGTGGAGCCGAAGACCTCGACGAGACAACGCCCACCGAGCATGCCGTCGGTCATCCCCGCGCGTCGGCCGACACCGGCCACCACACCGGCTCTGACCGTGCAACATCGGACACCGGACGAGACGACCACGACGACCGTCACCAGGTCACGGACCGGCAGCTCCGTACGACCCACACCGCGCATCGGGCGACCGAACGGAGACACGGCCGATCGCTCGGCTCGGACGCGAGACGAAGCCGATCGTCAGTAGACGCCGTCGCGGTGCCACCGCCGCCATGCGGCCTGTGACCGCAGTCGGCGGGCGACCCTGTCGGCGACGTAGGACGGGCGGACAGCCGATCCCGCTCCGCGGCGCACTCTCGCGTCGACGGTGGCCCACGCCGTCGTGCCGATGATGCCCGGGTCGACGTCGGCCGCGAACCTTCGACAGCGGTCCACGAGGTCGAGATCGACCGCGCGCCGGTCGAAAGCCCCGCGGGCACGCTGCAGGGCGTCGCGAGCGAGAGCGTTCCGAGCGGCGGCGTACATCTCCGCGGCGCCGTCCACCTCACCTGCTGGACCGGAGAACAGGGTGTCGAAGGCCGCGCGCCGCTCCGACAGGTCGCGCATCGGATCCACCTCGCGGGCGGACAGACTGGCGGGGTGGTCGCGATGCCAGGCCTGATCCACACCGCGGATGTAGGCGACGTCCGCGAACGCTGCCAGTCTGAACCACATCTCCATGTCGTGGGTGTGGGCGAGCGGCATCTGACCTCCGACCTCGTTCACCAGCGACATTCGCATCATGACTTCCGGCGAGGTCACCACGTTGAGTGCATCGACGCACCGGTCGCGCAGCCATTCCCCGTCGGACCAGATGGTCACGTCCCTGATCCGGGTGGACGGCGCCGGACACACGTCCCCGGACACGTGCAGGGGGTGGCCGTACACCATTCCCACACCGGGCCGGTCCCGCAGCACTCGTGCGGACCGCTCGAGCGAGCCGGGTGTCAGCATGTCGTCGGCGTCCAGGCGTACCAGGAACTCCCCGCGTGCGCAGGCCAGACCATCGTTGAAGGTCTCGACCGGGCCGCGGTTGGTGGTGTGTGCCAGGACGGAGACCATCGAGAAGCGTTCCGCCAGAGCGGTGGCCACGGCGAGGCTGTCGTCCGTCGACGCATCGTCGACGATCACGACCTCCACGTCGACCTCCGTCTGGTCGAGGACGGACATCACCGCCGACGGCAGGAAGTGCGCGTAGTCGAAGCAGGGGACGACGACCGACACGGTCGCTCGTCGACCGTCAGCGGTACTCGCGAGCGGGAACGGGACCCGACGCACGGTGTCAGGCGGTCCGGCCGTCGGCGGACGACGCGACCGGTGACGGATGTACGACCCTGTACGCGAGGAACTTCGCAACCTCGCGAGCCGATCGCGCGAGCGCGCGTGGTTCACGCCCCGGCGCACTCGACAGGACGTCCTCGTACATCGACTCGAGTGCCGACGCCAGGACCGTCAACGAGTACCGTCGCCGAGCCAGTTCGAGGCCGTACGCACCCAGTTCGGTGCGCAGGGCCCGGTCATCGAGCACGCGCACGATCTCCGGTTCGAAGTCGGCGGCACCGCGCCCTCCCCGGCCGAACCATCCCGCGTAGAGGAACTCGTCGACGGTGTCGGGAGTCAGCAGCTTCCAGTAACCGCCCTCACCCTGCACCACCAGAGGCTTCCCGAACGCGAGACCCTTCAGGGCCGAGCTGCCCATCCCGATCATGACGTCGGCGGCGTCGTACGCCGGCCGCGGATCGAGCAGCTGTCCCGTCACGTGGATCACGGTGCGGCCGTGATCGGCATTGACGATGTCCGCTCGTCGCCTGACCTCGTCGAGACCGGTACCGTCTCCCACGATCACCATCGTCACGCGTCGATCGTGCGCGAGTCGGCCGAGAACGTCGAGGGCGACGAGTGTGCCCTCGAGCTTCTCGAGGTCGGAGGTCAGTCGGCAGACCGTGGTCACCACGATCTCGTCGTCCTCGAATCCGAAGACGGCGCGGGCCACCGCACGATCACCGGCAGTGTTGAGATCGGTGTCGATGGGCGGCTCGGTGAGTAGCACTCTCTCGTGCACCGCGCGCCTCTGGTCCACCATCTCGCGGGTACTGAGAGTCATGGGCAGATGCCGGGGCAGGAAATCGTCGACGACCATCGACAGCACCGTCATGAGTACGGGCACCCCGAACCTCAGGTGCGGCCCGAACGTCGCCTCCAGGCTCGGACCCCACTCGTACGCATGGATCAGATCGATACGTTCACGTCGGACGATGTCGACGAGCCTCCGGACGGACCCTGGTGACAGGTCCGCGTCGGTTCGTTTGACGATGCGGGGCACCCCGACCTCGTCGACGAGCGGATCGAGGACGCCGTGCGGTGCGTACAGCACCACGTGGTGTCCCATGTCGCGCACCTTGGCGGCCAGCTCTATCGCATTGATCTGGCTGCCTCCCATGGACATCTGGTGCGGTATGACGAGAATTCTCACGGCGTCATCACTCTCTCGACCTCGTTCCGAACTGCGAGCGTCAGTGCTGTGACCAGCGACCGACCGGATCGGTCCCAGGACCCCGGACGGCGCGCGCGCCCCATGGCGCTCGCTCTTCCCGTCACGTCGTGGTGGTCGACGACGTCGCAGAGCGCCGTGGCGAGCGCACCGGGTGTGGGTTGCGCCCACACCACACCGGGATGCACCACATCGGCGCGTGCTCGCGGCGACTCGTTGACGACGGGAACGGCGCCGCACATCGCCATCTCCTCCACCACCAGCGAGATGTTCGTGAACGAGAGCCCTATTCCTCCGACACACGAGTTGTACAGAGCCGCCAGCTCTTCCGGGGTGAGCACACCGTGCTCGACGGCGGGAGCGGACATGGTCAACGGACGCGGGCCGATCAGGTGAATGGTCTGATCGGGTCGTCGGGCGTGGAACTCGTCCAGCGCCACGCCGGCCAGAATCGACCCTCGTCGCGCCGTGTCCGGCCTCGAGTAGAAGGCGATCCCGTGACGGGGAGTCGCTCCGCGCAACCGATACGTGTCCGTGTCGCAACCGAACTCGATCACCGAACTGTCGACTCCCACGTTCGTGCGGATCTCGTCGTGCACCATGTGACCCAGTGCCAGAAGGTGGAAGCCGAAGCGGTAGGTGTCCTCCGCCAGTGCGTACTCACTGCCCGGCGGGTAGAAGTACGGTTCGTAGTCCTGCACGAAGTAGAGTCTCGTTCCGGGGATGTCACTCCGGCCGGCGAGGACGTGAGCCGACTGCCAGGACGTGGCGACGTACGCGTCCGCGACACCGAGGCCGGCGTCGATGTCCTCCACCGCGGCCCGGACATGTGGCCACCTGGCCCTGATCGTCTCTCGATTCCGCGCCAGATCGACCCCGTGCGGGTCGTACAGGAGAATTCGGCACTCGTGTCCGGCATCCTCCAGCGCCGCCACCATCCGGAACATCGTCGCGTGTCCCCCGGATGCTGCTCCCGGCGGAGAACACACCCATCCGACCACCAGCGCGTCGGACATCTGCCTCGTGGACGGCGGTGGCAGACGCACCGACGACGAGTCGACGATGTCGCCGACGCGGATCGGGAACTCCAGTCTGTGAGCGCCGGTCCGGTCGTAGAGACGGCGTACCACTCGCTGCGTCAACTCGTGAACCGAGCCCGAGGACACGAGCCTGCCGACGCGGGACGACCTCGTCACGACGACCCCCGGATCGCACTCACCAGTGCGGCGACCACCGTCTGTTGCTGCTGTTCGGTGATGTGCGGGTGCAGCGGCAACGACAGGATCTCACCGGCAGCCGCCTCCGCCACCGGGTGCGCCCCGACCCCACGCCCACGGTGCGCGAGGGCGGGTGTGAGGTGCAGTGGGACGGGATAATGCACTCCCGCACCGATACCCAGTTCGCCGAGACGCGTGACGACACGATCCCGATCCTGGACGCGGACCACGTAGAGGTGCCACACGTCGTCGTTCCCCGACGCCGACTGCGGCGTCACCACCTCGGGCACGTCGGCCAACATCTGCTCGTACCGCGCGGCCGCGGACCTGCGGCGGGTGTTCCAGTCGTCGAGCCGAGACAGCTTGAGCGACAACACGACCGCCTGCACCGCGTCGAGGCGGGAATTGAAACCGAGAATCTCGTGGTGATACTTCGCCACGCTGCCGTGCGCGCCGAGCATGCGCGCAGTCCGAGCGACCTCGTCGTTCGACGTCACCACTGCACCCGCGTCACCCACGGCACCCAGGTTCTTACCAGGATAGAAACTGGTGGCGGACACGTCGCCCAGCGTTCCGGCCGTCCGTCCACCCCGCCGTGCGCCCTGTGCCTGGGCGCAGTCCTCGACGATCGAGATTCCCGCGCGCGCGCACGACGACACCAGATCCTCCACCGGGGCCACCTGACCGAACAGGTGCACGGGAACGATCGCACGCGTGCGGGGTGTCAGGACCTCCGCACAGGATGCCGGATCGAGAAGCAGATGGTCCGGATCGACGTCCGCGAACACCGTCACGGCACCGATTCGCTCGACCGCTTCGGCGGACGCGACGAAGCTGTTCGCGGGAACCACCACCTCGTCGCCCGGGCCGACCCCCACACTGCGGAGGGCGATCTCGAGCGCGTCGGTCCCGTTCGCCACTCCGATGCAGTGCGTGGAGCCGAGATAGTCGGCGTACGCACTCTCGAACTCCCGGACCGGAGACCCACCGATGAACGCCGTGTCGTCCACGACCCGGCGGAGCGCCGGCCACAACTCGTCGCGGATCTCGCTGATCTGGGCGCCGAGATCCACCAGCGGGATCGGGCCTCCTGCAGGGCGAACTGCGGCGATCGACTGATCGACAGTCGTCATCGAACTACTCCTCGTCTCGGTGCTGCGGTGGTGTTCTCGTCGTTCATCAGGGCGACGACCCATCCGTGCAGGGCTGCGGCGTAGACGCACGCCGCCGCGCCGCCTCCGGTGACCACGGCGAGCCAGGGGTTCGAGATGAGGGACACTGCGGCGAACGCCGCGGCCGCTGCGGGCACGAAGGCCATCAGGGGACGAATCGCCGCACGACCCAGCGCGCCGATGTCCGCCCCTACTCGGTGCACTGCGATCAGATACAGGGGCAGGACGACGACGAGGCCCACCGCGGTGTGCGACCACCCGACACCCTCGATGCCCCCCACACGGGCACCGACGATGCTCGCCGGCACCAGGATTCCGATCCACAGCACCTGGATCGTCAGCACCACGCGCGATGCACCGTGTGCGAGCAGGTAGGTCGCGAAGAGATCGAACATGACTCGCAGTGTCGCGAACACTCCGAGGGCCACCAGGGCTCCTGATGCGTCGGTCCAGCGGTCGCCGTAGAGCACCGAGATGACGGGTGCGGCCATCACGGCGAGCAGCACCCCGGTCGGAAGAGCGCCTGCCCAGGTGAGCGCACCGGCCCGCGCGAGTGCGCCCCGCCGTCCGCCCACCCCCCCGGCCTGTTCGGACTCCCGTGCGAACCACGGTAGAGCCACCGCGCGCACGATGGTGCCCATCGCATTGGTCGGCCAGGTGGAGATGTTGAAGGCGAGTGCGTAGAAGCCGAGTGCGACGTCCCCCACGACTCTCGCCACCACGAGGTTGTCGATGCTCACGACCGACCAGGACAGCACGTTCGCTGCCGCGATCGGAGCTCCGAACGCCAGGGCCGGCCGCAGTCTCGACCGGTCGAACCCGAAGTGCGGCAGCATGTCCGCACGAAAGAACTGCACGCCCGTCGCACACAGCTGACCCGCGATCCGGGCGATGGCCAGCGACATCGGTCCCACATCGGCCAGTACCAGGACGACGGTCACCGCCGCACTGACGACGAAGTCGGCGGACGCGGCGGCCAGAAGGGACTTCTGATCGAACCGCCGCAACAGGAACGCGTACGGGACGACGCCCGCCGATGCCAGCGGGATCGACAGCCCGAGCACGGCCACGACCGCCGCCGAGCCCTCGACGGCGAACGTGCGCTCGATCAGCGGTGCGGCGGCGAGAAGCACCAGGGCGAAGACGCACCCGACGACGAGGCTGATGGTCGCCGTCGTCGGTGCGTCGCCGTGCGGGTCCTTCGACCGAACGAGGCCCGAGGACAGGCCCAGGTCGGCGATCGAGGTGAGAACCGTCGACACCGTCAAGGCGACCGCGAACACGGCGAAGTCCTCGGGCACGAACATGCGTGCCAGGAAGATGCCCACCCCGAGGCTGCCGAGACGAAGCCCGATCGATCCCACACTGCCCCAGGCGATGGCACCCTTCACCGAATGGTCGTCGGTGATCGTCACGGAACACTCACGGGCGCTGCGCCATCACCGTGACCACACGATGGTGCTCGTCGTCCGTCATCGCGTGGAAGAGCGGCAGAATCAGCGTCGACGCGGTCAGGTGCTCCGTCACGCTCAGATCACCGACGACCGCGTCGCTGCCCTGATATGCGGGCTGCACGTGGGAGGCCATGATGCCCCTGCGCGCCGAGATGTCGTCGGCCGCCAGATCACGGAGATAGTCGTCGCGGCTGCGCGCGGCATCCGGTCCGATCTCGACCCAGAACGACTGGAAGTTCGCCTCCCCGTTCTCGGGATCGGCCACGCATCGCAGACCGCGCACACCGGCGAACGCGTCCCGATACCGCTGCGCGAGTGCGCGACGCCGCTCGATGACGGCGTCCAGCCTGCTCAACTGGATCAGGCCTACCGCGGCCTGCAGGTCGGTCATGCGGTAGTTGTAGGCCACCTCGGTGTAGGTCTCGGCCGCGGGCAGAGTGTCCTCGTGCCGTGACGCCGCGGATCTGCTGGTGGCGTGCTCACGCAGTGACCGCGCACGGTGGGCCCAGTCCGCACGATCTGTCGTCACCATCCCGCCCTCCCCGGTGGTGAGGATCTTGCGGGGGTGGAACGACCAGGCCGCGATGTCCGCACCGACACCCACGGGGCGACCCCGGTAGGTCGCGCCGGCGCCGCACGCGGCGTCCTCGACGACCACGATGCCCAGCGGGTCGGTGACCTGCCGGATGTGGTCGATCGCCACCGGCACACCGCCCTGATCGACGGCGACGACCGCGCGCGTCCGAGGTGTCAGAACGGCCGCGAGCGTGGTCGCGTCCATGTTGCCCGTCGTCCGGTCGACGTCGGCGAAGACCGGTCGAGCCCCGACGTACCGCACCGCGTTCGCCGTCGCGACGAAGGAGAACGACGGCACGACGACGTCGTCTCCCGGTTCGATCCCCGCCACTACGAGAGCGAGGTGCAGGCCGGTCGTGCAACTGCTCACCGCGACTGCGTGGTGCACGCCCATGCGGCGCGCGAACGCGGCCTCGAACTCCGCCACACGCGGACCCTGTGCGATCCAGCCGGACTCGAGCGCCGCCGTCACTGCGGCGATCTCCTCGGCTCCCAGCCAGGGGCGCATGACGTCGAGCCGAGTCACGTCGTGGACGCCGTCAGACCGGAACCGGACGCCGTCAGGCCCGACACCGCGTGTCGACGCGGTCGCCACCAGTCGACGAGTGCCCGCAGACCGTCCTCCAGTTCGACCGACGCCGAGTACCCGAGATCCACTGCTGCGGATGATGTGTCGGCCAATCGTCGGGTCACGGCGTTGACCGTCCGGGCCGGCCCGAACTCGATCGGAAGATCCGAGCCCATGACGCGCAGCAACGCCTCCGCCAGCTCCCGCAGGCTCGTCTCACGACCACTGCCGATGTTGTAGACGCCGTCCACGATCGAGGACGATGCGGCGGCAATGTTGGCGCGTGCGATGTCCTCGGTGTACGCGAAGTCCATCGTCTGAGTGCCGTCTCCGAAGATCAGGGGTGAGCGCCCGTCGGTGATCCGCTCCATCCACCGAACGAGCACCTCGGTGTACAGACCGTGGACGTCCATTCTCGGTCCGTAGACGTTGAAGTACCGCAGGGACACGTGATCGGTGCCGTACATGGCGCGGAAACTCCGGAGCATGCCCTCGCCGAAAGACTTCGCCGCGCCGTAGAAGGTGTCGTTGTTGTGGTGGTGATGACGCTCCCCGGTCGGGAACGTCTCCGCGAGGCCGTACACCGATGCGGAGGAGGCGGACACGATCTTGTCGACGCCGTTCGCAGCGGCGGCCTCGAACACGGTGAAGGTCCCGTCGACCAATACCTCGAGTGCGAGCCGAGGCTCCTCGGCACACTGTGTGATCCGGATCGCCGCCTGGTGGAACACCACATCTGCGCCCGACACCACGTCGTTCACGAGATCGCGATCGCGGATGTCGCCTTCGACGAGTTCGACGCGCGGATCCTCGAGCGATTGCTCCAGGTTCTCGCGACGCCCCCGCGTGAGGTTGTCGAGCGCGATGATTCGAGAGCACCCGGCATCGACGAGCTGATCGACGATGGTCGATCCGATCGTGCCGGCACCGCCCGTGACGACAGCCGTGGCACCGTTCAGTTCGGTCATTCCATGTCCCCGGTCTCGGAGTCGACGTGGCGGGGCCGGACGGCCTCACCGTGGTGAGCGGCGCTGTGCGACGCGGCCTCGAGCACCGAGAGCACGCGGAGCCCGGCGGCACCGTCGGTGCGAGCGGGCCGATCCTCCCGGATCGCGGCCGCGAACTCGCCGACCATGAGCCGCAAGGCTTCCGTCTCCGCCAGGGCCGGCACGGTGATGTCGCCCAGCCGATACGAGACGGCGGCGCGTCGACGGTCGTCCTGGCTGGGCTGTCCCATCGTCACCCCACGGTCGTGGAGCGACACTCGCCGGATCGGGTCGAGGTCGTCCCAGACCAGGGTGCGGTGGCTGCCACCGATCACCATCTGACGAATCTTGGTTGGTGACAACCAGTTCACGGAGATGTGCGCGGACGCACCGTCACCGATCTCGACGGTGAGGTGCGAGACGCACGACTTCCCGGACCCCAGCGGGTCGGACTCCGTGGCCGACACCCGAGTCGGGGCCAGCCCACCCGGAAGGATGTAGTCGAGCACCGAAAGATCATGCGGTGCAAGGTCCCACAACACGTCGACGTCGGGCTGAATCAGTCCGAGATTGATCCGGGTGGACTCGATGTAGAGAATGCGGCCGAGCATTCCCTTCGCGATCACGTCGTGGATGTACTGCACGGCCGGTGTGTAGCAGTAGGTGTGGTCGATCATCAGGGTCAGGCCGGCGTCGCTCGCCGTCCGCACCATCTTGGATGCGTCCGCCGAGCCGGGGGCCAGCGGCTTCTCCACCAGCACATGCTTTCCCGCGTCGAGAGCCGCCAGGGCAATACTCGCGTGCGTCGCCGCCGGTGTGGCGATGGCCACCGCGTCGACATCGGCGCGCGCCAGGACGGCCTCGACACTGGTCTCCACGTCCACCGTCGACCGCTCGCCGACAACGGCGTGCGCTCGGGACTCGTCACGATCACAGACGGCCACCAGATCCCAGGCCGGGTGTGCCCGAAAGTTCCTGGCCAGGTTCGGTCCCCAGTAGCCGGCGCCGATCACGGCCACTCCGTAACGTCTCGTCATCGTGCCGTGGTGCCCTTCTTCTCGGTCGACGGATCCGAGTCCGCCACCAGGTAGGCGCCGCGGAGACGGAACCATGCTTCCGGACCCTGGACGACGTAGCGACGCGCGAGCCGCCGCGGCTCCATGGCCAGGCGGAACAACCATTCGAGCCCGTGTTCGCTGAAGAAGTGCGGCGCTCGTGAGACCTCACCGGCCATGAAGTCCGCGGCGGCACCGAAGGCGAGCAGCAGCCGCGCACCGGTCACGTCACCGAACTGCTCGATCCAGAGTTCCTGGGTCGGCTTACCCAGACTGACGACCACGATGTCGGCGCCGGCCGTCCGGACCTGCTCTGCCATCTCCCGTGCGAGAGTCGGACTTTCGACGGTCGTCCGGTCCGGTTCCCAGTACCCGACCACATCGATCGCCGGGTAGTCACGACGGAGCCGCTTGCCGAGCAACTCGTGCACCCGAGGAGTTCCCCCGACGAATCCGACGGAACTGCCCATGGTCTCCGCGACACGCAAGATGTCCGGGAGCAGATCCGATCCCGTCAACCTCGGCCACTTGGTCCCGGTCAGGTCGTTCGCCCTGTCGACGATCGGCTGGCCGTCGGCCAGAAGTAGCCACTCGTGGGTCGGGCGCTCGTCCGGCAGGTTGAGGCGCGACCGCTCGATGCCGCCGAAGTGGTGGATGTGGTCGAGATTCACCGACCCGATCGCCAGCGGTTTACCGCCTGCCAGCCGGTCACGAACCATGTCGAGCACGTGCGGCGAACCGCACAGATCGACGCGAGTACCTGCGACGATCATGCGTGCCGTCCGTTGCGGACACGAGTTCACCCGGCCGGGAGGACCGGGCCGGACGAGACGCTGCCCCTGGTGGAGCGGGGCGGGTGCGGGGGTGAGCCGCAGTTCAGTCGGGAGGGACGCATCGTCCGGCGCCCCGAGCGCCGTGGAACCGTTCATGAACTTCCTCGAATGATCAGCCTCGAACTGGACTTGCGGCAGAGCGGCAGGAGCGCGGGGACGAACTGCGTCCGACAGGACTGCAGCGATTCCCTCAGCCGCGAGCAGCACGACAGTTCTCGCGGCGAACTGTGCGGTTCGAACTGTAGGCCGAAACAGTCCACGAATCGCTTTTTGCTCGCTAAATCATTCGTTCGAATGAGAAATACACCGTATCGCGGTATGTACGAATGTATTTCGCAGACGCACCACGCACGTGATTGCGCCCGCGCATCCGCGAACTCGCGTCAGGCCCGAAGCCCCCGCCACGCGAGGCTCTCGAGAAGGTCGACCGCCTGGTGCACGTCGATCTCGCCGCCGGCGACCCTGTCGGCCACGGCCTCGCCGGCACCGACCAGGGCGACGGCCATCAGTCCGAAGTTGTGTTCCGGCCGCGGGTCCTTGGTGCTCATCTCGAGCAGCGACGCGGTGAGGCTGATCAACCGATCGCGGCTGCTCTGCACCTGACCGGCGAAGGCCTGCTGGCCGATCGCCTGCCGGTAGAGCACCATCCACGACGAGCGGTGCTCGTCCACGAACGTGAGGAACCCGAGCAATGCCTTGCGCAACTGCTCGCGGGGAGTGAGCGTCGGGTCCGCCGCGGGAGTCATCGCAGCGACGAACTCGAGGCCCTCCCGATGGATGCACGCGGCGAAGAGCTCGTCCTTGCTGCCGTAGTACAGGTACAGCATGGGTTTCGAGATCTCGGCCCGTGCGGCGATGGAGTCCATCGACGTGCTGTGAAAGCCGTTCTCGGAGAACACCTCGATGGCGGCGTCGAGCATCTGCTGCTCACGGACGGCGCGCGGCAACCGCTTGGTTCCGCCTGCCATGCGTCCTCCCCGGAGCTGTCCGCCGTACGACCTCCCGACTCTACGTCACCGTCCGCGGGACGAGTCAGGCGCAGCCGAGGGCTCCCTTGGCCGTGAGGACGGTCCGGGCCGCATCGTCCACGCGCGCATCGCTCAACTCCCCGGACGCCACGGCCGCCTCGAGACGGTCGAGGACGCTCGGCACCGCGTCGGTGGTGATCCAGAGGGCGACGTCGGCCCCGGCGACGAGGGCGGCCAGCGCCGCGTCCTCGATGCCCAGTCGCGACGTGATCGCCGCCATGCCGGACAGGTCGTCGGTGAAGATCGGGCCGGTGAACGGCGCCGCCCCGTAGCCGGTGCCGTCACGCAGCAGTGCCATCGCGGCGGGACTGATACTGGCGGGCACGCCCTCCGTCGTCAGGCCAGGAACGTCGAGGTGTCCGACCATGGCACCCACTCCGGTGGACACGAGATCGCGGAACGGAACCAGGTCGCGGGCCTGCAGTTCGGACAGCGGCGGTGTCGTGACGGCGCCGGTGTGCGAGTCGCCCGATCCGGAGCCGTGCCCCGGGAAGTGCTTGATCACGGGCATCACCCCGGCGTCGCGGAGACCGCGCGCAGCAGCTCCGGCGTACGCGACGACGGTGGCGGGATCGTCCGAGTACGACCGGTCACCGATCACCGAGTCGTCGGGCTGGCTGCTGACGTCCACGTCGGGAGCAAAGTCGACGGTGATGCCGAGATCCTTCAGTCCACGTCCGCGCTCGAGCCACATCTCGTAGGTCTGCTCGGGGGTCATCGTGGCGGCGGTCTCGCGTGCCGAGGGCACCGAACCGAGCAGGTCGGCTGCCCGCGACACCCGGCCGCCCTCCTCGTCGATCGTCACCATGACGGGCACGGTGGCGGCCGACTGCATGCGATCGACACCGCCGCCGGTGAGCATCGTCTTGTCGGTCCAGCTACCCACGAACACACCACCCACCTGCTCGGCGCCCACCACCGCCACGGCGTCGTCGGTCCCGGTGACCCCGACCGTCAACAGCTGGGCGAGCCGCTGCCGCAGCGTCATGGCGTCGATGGCGGTGGCGCACGCATCGGGTGTGGCCGCAGGCATCTCGGACGTCGACACGACCGCCGAGGGAGCCGAGGGCGATGCCGTGGCCGCGCCGGTGGTCGTGGGTGCGGGAGCCGCCGCGTCCCCCGTCCCGCACGCCGTCGTGGCGATCGCGCACGTCGCGACCAGGGTCAGAACTCGGCGCAGGTACATACCCGAAACGTTATCGCGTGAGCCTCCCCGCAACCCGACCGCGACGGTAAGATCGTCAGCCACCGCCACAAGCCTGGAGGCTCTCATGTCGTGTGACGTCATGTTGATCGCGTACGACGGTTCGGACAATGCGCGCAGGGCGGTGGACTACGCCGGCAGATTCCTCCAGGCGAAACGCGCCATCGTGCTCACCGCGTGGGAACCGATGGTGCGACAGGCGGCCCGCATGTCCGGCCTGTCCGGAGTGATGGCGCCGGAGTGGCTGCCGGACGAGCAGACCGAGGACATCGCACTCGCCGACGCGAAGGTCACCAACAGCGAGGGCCTCGAGCTGGCCGTCCGCGCCGGCATCAACGCCGACGGGCGCTGCGAGGAGTCGCACTCCGCCATCTGGACCACCATCGTCGAGACGGCGGACGAGGTGAACGCCGACATCATCGTCACCGGGACGCGCGGCCGGACCGGTCTGCGGTCGCTGCTGCAGTCGTCCTGTGCCGATCTCGTGCTCAAGCACAGCCATCGCCCTGTACTGATCGTGCCGCCCGGCAGATGAGTGAACGGGCAGGCCGGAGGCCGGTCGAGGTGAACGGGCAGGCCGGAGGCCGGTCGAAGTGAACGGGCAGGCCGGAGGCCGGTCGAAGTGATAGGTTCTGCTCGTGAAATCCGCAGCGATCAGTGCCGTCATCGGCGTCGTGCTGGGAGTGGCCGTGGTGTTCGGCGCCACTGCCGCCGCCTCGTCCGACACCCGCCCCGAGGTCGATCGTTCCGGTAACGCCGAGTCCTCCCTCCTCAACCAGGTCGAGTACGGCAGCCGCTGACGTCCGATGCTCCCGTCACCGCGCCCGTAGGGGCCCGGTGGCGTTTCTTCTCCGCGGTCGGTGCGCTGGTCCTGGCGTTCCTGCAGGCTCCCGGCCTGACCGTTGCCGACACCAAGTACGACCTGACGCAGAACCCGCTGGGGTTCCTCTCGCGTGCGTCCCACCTGTGGACGTCCGACGCCACCTTCGGCCAGGTACAGAACCAGGCGTACGGCTACTTCTTCCCGCACGGGTCGTTCTTCGCCCTCGGTGACGTGCTGGGGCTGCCCGGGTGGGTGACGCAGCGCCTGTGGTGGGCGGTGCTGATCTTTCTCGGGTTCTGGGGTGTCCTGCGGTTGTGCGAGGCCCTCGGGGTCGGGAGCCGCGGGTCGCGGGTGGTGGGTGCGCTCGCGTTCGTCCTCGCTCCGCGGGTGATCACCACCCTGGGGTCGATCAGTTCCGAGTCACTGCCGATGATGCTGGCGCCATGGGTACTGATCCCCCTGGTCCGCGTCTTCTCCGGCCGCTCCGTGAGCATTCCGCGCGCCGCCGCGTGTTCGGCGCTGGCCGTCGCGGCGATGGGTGCCGTGAACGCCGTGGCGACGGCGGCGGCCACCCTCGTGGCGATCGTGTGGTGGCTCGCGCACAGGCCGGACGCCCGGTGGCGCCGGTTCTCGCTGTGGTGGATCGGGTGTCTCGTCGCCGCGACGACGTGGTGGCTGGTTCCCCTCTTCATTCTGCGCGGCGTCAGTCCACCGTTCCTCGACTACATCGAGTCGGCCGGCACGACGACGCAGTGGGCCTCGCTGGTGGAGGTCCTGCGCGGCACGAGCAGCTGGACACCGTTCGTCTCGCCGGAACGCATCGCCGGCGCTGTGGTGGTGACACAACCCGCCGCGGTGATCGCCTCTGCCGTCGTGGCCGCGGCGGGAATGGCCGGGCTCTGCATGCGGTCGATGCCGGCACGCGGTCGGCTGGCCCTGGTGCTGCTGATCGGGCTCGTGGGCATGACCGCCGGGTACGTCGGCGGACTGGCCTCCCCCGTCTCCGAGCAGGTGCGACTGTTCCTCGACACCTCCGGTGCGCCGCTGCGCAACATCCACAAGCTGGAACCGGTGATCCGACTGCCGTTAGCGCTGGGCCTCGCACAGTTGCTGGCGCAGGTGCCGCTGCCGGGTTCGGTGCCGTCGCCTCGCTGGCGTCGCGCGGCGTCGCACCCGGAACGGGAGCCCCTCGTCGCTTTCGCCGCACTCGTCCTGGTGGCACTCACCGTCTCGACCTCGCTGGCCTGGACCGGGCGGCTCGCGCCGCGGGGCGCGTACGAGGCCGTTCCGGCCGAATGGTCCGACGCGGCGGGCTGGTTGGCCGACCACGCGGGCACCGGAGCCGAGGGGTCCCGCGCGCTCGTCGTTCCCGGTGCGCCCCTGGCCGCTCAGCTGTGGGGGCTGACGCGGGACGAACCGTTGCAGGCGTTGGCGGCCTCGCCGTGGGCCGTCCGTGACGCGGTCCCGTTGGTGCCGCCCGGCGCGATCCGCGCCCTCGACTCGGTGCAGCGGCTTCTCGCGGACGGCAGACCGTCCGACGGGCTCGCCGACACGCTGGCATCGATGAACGTCCGCTACCTCGTGATGCGCAACGATCTCGACCCCGAGACGTCGCGTTCGACCCGGACCTCGCTGGCGCACCAGAGCATAGAGAACTCGCCCGGGCTCGAGCGGGTCGCGACCTTCGGCGACGACATCGGGCCCGGACGGGTGGACGGCATCGTCGCCGACTCCGACCTGCGCCCCACCTATCCCGCGATCGAGATCTTCGAGGCGACTCCCGGCACCCCCGCCGTCGCCGGCCCGTACACGGTGGTGGCCGACGACGTGCCCCGAGTGCAGGGCGGGCCCGAGGTCCTCGCTCGCCTGAACGAGCACCGCGAGCGCGGCGGCCTGGACCCGACTCCGGCGGGACCGGTACTTCTCGACGGCGACGCCCGGGCCGCCGGGCTCACGGTCGACGACGTCCTGGTGACGGACACCCCGATGAACCGCGAGGTGGACTTCGGCTCCGTCGACGATCACAGCAGCGCCCTGCGCACATCCGACGATCCCCGCCGCACACTCAATCTCGTGTCCGACTATCCGGTCGACGGTGCGCCGCTGGTCGAGGGCGCGTGGTCCGGTGCCCGGGTGTCCGTCTCCTCCTCGGCATCGGACGCCACCCAGTTCGGCGGCGCCTCGCCCGGCAACGGTCCGGCGGCGGCCGTCGACGGCGACGCCGCGACGAGTTGGGTGAGCAACGGCCTCGAGAGCTCGGTCGGTCAGTGGATCCAGCTCGACCTCGATCGCCCGGTGCAGTCCGGCCTGCTCGACTTCCGCACCAGCCCCGGCGCTCTGGGGTCACCGGTGAAATGGGTCGAGATCGAGACGGACAACGGGACCGCAGCCGCACGCATCACCGAACCGGGCGATCCGGTGACCGTCTCACTGCCCGCCGGCACGACGACGCGGATCCGGGTGACAGCCACCGAGACCGAGAACGGTTCGGTCGGAGCACAGTTCGGCGTCAGCGACCTTCGCCTCACCGATTACACGGATCCCGATGCGCCGACACCGGTGGTCGTCCGGCACCTCACGGAGATGCCGGCTCCGGCCGACGGCGTCACGGTGACGGGATGGAATCTGGCACAGGAGCTTCCGGGCCGGACAGGCTGCGTCGACACGCCCGATCGGGTGCGCTGCGCCGGTGGCGTGGCCGTCGAACCCGAGGAACTCGACGGTTTCCAGCGCACGCTCTCGGTTCCCAGTGGCACGGCGGTGACCCCCGAACTCTGGCTGCGCTCGCGTCAGTCGTCCGCGCTGGAGGATCTCCTGCAGGACGCCACACGTCCGCGGGCTCGGGGTGCGGCCGAGGTCACCGACGTCCGGGGGTCGACCTTCGCCCTCACGGACGGCGACGACCGCACGTCCTGGACCGCGAGTCAGGACTCGATCGAGGGCCGGGCCGGAACGTATCCCACCGTCACTCTCGAACTGCTGCAACCCGTTTCGGTCGACGGGCTCGATATCGCCCAGAGCCTCGGCGCACTGCCGTCTCATCCGACCAGGATCGCGGTGAACCTCGGGACCGGCCCCCAGGTCCGCGACGTCGACGCGGACGGCGACACCAGAGTGTCCCTCGAACCGGCGGTGACCGACCAGATCATCGTCTCGCTGCTGGACTGGGACGACGTACTCGACCGCACGGCACTGGGATTCGACCAGGTACGGCCTCCCGGTCTGGCCGAGATCACGGTGCTCTCCGAATCCGGTACCGCGTCCGCGGGGGCGGCGTTCGATCCCGACCGCCCGATCGTGACGTCGTGCGCGACCGGCCCCACCCTGACCATCGCGGATCAGCTCGTCCGCACCGCCGTCTCGACGACGGCCGGGGCGTTGGCCACCGGCGCACCGATCCGTGCGTCTCTCTGCGAGGGCGATGTCCCCGTCGCGGCGAACGTCTCCAATCCTGTTCCGCTGCCCTCGGGTTCGCAGTCCGTGTCGGTGGACCCGGGCGACGCCTTCGTCGTCGACAGCGTCGTGCTGCGCACGGCACCACTCGCTGCGTTCCCGGGCGCCGGCCCCACGCCCGTGGCGGTCACCGCGGACGAGTGGACCGCCGACTCCCGCCGCGTCGTCGTGACCGGGTCCTCGACTCAGCGCATTCTCGTGGTGCCCGAGAGCACCAACCCGGGATGGGTGGCCACGCGCCCGGACGGAGAGGTGCTCGCCCCGGTGATCGTGAACGGGTGGCAGCAGGGGTGGATTCTCCCCGCCGGCCTCTCGGGCGAGGTGACCCTGACGTTCCCCGCCGACACCTGGTACCGCACGGCGATCGTCGCGGGCCTGGCGCTTCTCGCGGCTCTGGCCGTGATGACGATGCGGCGCCGCCCGTCGGACCCCGCGACGGCACCGACACCCACCTGGCGACCCGCCCTCGTCGGCCACGCGGGACTGTTCGCCGCCGTGTGGGTCATCGGTGGGCTCGCCGCACTCGGCTGGCTGGCGGTTCTCACCGTCGCGGTCGCCGCCGTCGACCATCACTGGGGAGCCCGTGTCCGCGGTCGTGTGCTCGTCGCGATCGCGGGGCTCGGACTCAGTGTCGCCGGGGCGATGCTGTCCACCGGCCCCTGGCGTGATCCCGACGGGTACGTCGGCCACTCGGCCGTCATTCAGCTCGCAGCGCTGGCATCCGTCGGCGCCGTGGCGCTCGCGGCGCTTCCCTCGTTCGCCCGGATCCGGTCGGCCCTGCGCGCTTCCCGCCGACGCAGTGCGACACGGACCGGCTCCTCCACCAGCGCGTAGCTCGCCGCGGCGACCGGCAGCGTCAACACGACCGTCGCACCGGCGACGAGGAGGAACTGCCCGCCGAACGGGGACACCCCCAGCACGGGGAACACCACGGCCAGCACCGCGAGGTGCCAGATGAAGATGCCGTAGGACCACCGGCCGATCATCAGCGCGAACGGACCCGACAGCCACCGGGTACGGACACCCGTTCCGACGGCCAGGGGCGCGATGAGACAGAACGCGACGACGGCGCCCAAGGCCACCTTGACCGCGAACTGCCATGCCGCCGGCGTCGTGAGGTCCTGCGCGCCCGCGATCGGTGTCGACGACGCCGCGAAGACCACCGCCGCGATGCCGGTGAGCAACCATCGTCGGCTCGCGATCCGGACGACCAGCGGGACAGCAGGCAGGTCGGAGACCGGTCGGGACTGAGCGGGCAGGTCGGAGACCGGTCGGGACTGAGCGGGCAGGTCGGAGTCTGATCGGGTCTCGCGTAGTGCCAGCTCGGCAGCAGCCTCGGCCACCACCATCCCGGCCGCGAACCACGCCAGGTAGCCGGGCAGCCAGTTCTCGATGTTCACGCCGTCCGCAGTGGAGATCGGGAGAAAGGTCCACCCGAGCGACAGGGCGGACACCCCGACCAGCACCGGCGTGCGCAGACGGGCTCGAGGTCCGCGGAGCGCGGCCATGGCGACCCCGATGAACGGGAGCAGCAGATAGAACGCCACCTCGACCGACAGCGACCACATCTGGGTCATGCCCTGCGTCAACGTCAACGGGACGAACACCTGCACGAGGGTCAGGTTGGCGATCCACACCCGGACGCCACCACCCGCACCCGGCAGCAGGGCCAGCACGACGACGACCACGAGCCAGTACGCGGGCAGGATGCGTGCCGCGCGGTGCACCAGATAGGTACGGACGGACGGCCTCGGCCGCGAGCCGCGCGCGGCGGCCGCGTGGGGTCGCCACAGCAGGAACCCCGAGAGCGCGAAGAACACGGCCACCGCGAGATCGAGACGGCCGAGCAGCGGGCCCACGAGGGGTGTGCCCGTCGATCCCGTCTGGAACGCGACGTGGGTCAGCAGCACGCCGACGGCCGCGAGACCGCGCATCCCCTCGAGCGCGGGCACGAATCCGCCGATGCGCGGATCGACGCGGGCCTTCTCTGCAGTGGTCATCGTCAGGAGAGTCTGCCGCATCGCACCCGAACTCGGAGCGGCCCAATACGTTAGTGTTCGACCCATCACGGCCGGTATGCACTGACAAGTGCACATGCACAAAGGGGACCTCCAGTATGGCGAACAGATCCACACCGACGCGTGTGATCCCGCCGATCCTCATCGGGCTCGGAGCTTTCTTCCTGGTCATCGCGATCCTGATCCCGCTGTACACGGTCGGGCGCCTCGAGAAGACGCCGCTGGACCTCGAGATCACCAGCGTGTCCACCGGCACCGGGTCGGTGCTCGATTCGCGTTCGCTCACAGCGGGTTCCGCCGTCGTGGATCAGAACGTCCCCCTGATCTCCCAGCGCTTCGTCACCACGGAGGAGCCGTCGAACTCCGACGTCATCACCGTGCAGGCCGGCTCGTCGCTGCGACGCACCGATCGACAGGGTGACACCGGTCTGCTCACCGCGACCGTCGACCGCGTGAGCCTGGACCGCGTGTCCTCCATGCCGGTCGACCCGGTCGGATCCATCCAGAGCCAGGCCGACAAGCCGGCCGAGGAAGTGCCGCACACCGGACTGCAGTACAAGTTCCCGTTCGACTCGCAGAAGCAGACCTACCCCTTCTTCGACACCGTGGCCCGCGAGAGCTACGACATGACCTTCGTCGAGGAGACGCAGATCGAGGGCGTCACGGTCTACCACTACACGCAGACCATCCCCGCGGTGGACCTGTCCGCCGTCGTCCCCTCGCCGGCCAACAAGCTCGCTCTCCCCGCGAGCACGTGGGGCGTCGACGGCGGCGCCACACCGATCACGATGACGCGGTACTACGAGAACACCCGGGACATCTACGTCGAGCCCGTCACCGGCGTCATCGTCAAGGGCCAGGAGGACGTGCACCAGTACTACGCACGCCGCGCCGGGACTCCCGAGGTGGATGTGGTCAAGGCCGTCATCGGCTTCGACGACAACACCGTCACCTACCAGCTCGGTCGCGCACAGGACGGCAAGGACCAGATCGCCCTGATCGGCCGCACCGTGCCGATCGTCGCCGGCGTTCTGGGCGTCATCCTCCTGGCAGTCGGCATCGTGCTGCTCCTGCGCGGCGGCCGCACCACCCGCGGAACACGTCCGGTGGCCGACGGACCCACGACCGGACCTCGTACCTCCGGCGCCGGTTCACCCGCACCGGACCACGACTGGACGACGGACCGTACCGAGGAGATCCCCCGCACCAACCTCCGCAAGGACTGACGTCTCCGGCCTTCAGGTCATGAATCGGCCGGCCTCCGGCCTTCCCGTCAGGGAAGTAGCAGCGTCACTCCTGCAGACTCACCGAGGGCGTCCAGCGCGAGCTGGGCGTCCTCGAGTCGTCTGCGGCCTCCGATCATCGATCCCACGGCGGCGTGCGGGAGAGTGCGCAACAGTTCGGGGTACTCGTGGGCGGCCAGCCCGTGGCTGCCGAGCACGTCGATCTCTCGCGCGATCACCACGTCCATCGACACGTGCCCGCCGCCCGGAAGCAACCCGATCTGCACGTGCCGACCGCGCCGTCGCAGACCCCGGATCGCCTCGTCCGCCAACCCGGCATGCCCGGAGCACTCCAGCGCGACGTGCATGTCGTCGACCGGCGTCTGCACCGTCCGAGCTGCTCCCAGTCGGCGCGCCAGGTTCAGCGCCGAGGTGGAGCGATCCACTGCCGTCACCTCCGCGCCGGCCCCGGACGCGATGATCACCGCGGACAGGCCGAGCCCACCGCACCCGTAGACGGCGACGCGCTCGCCTGCCACCACGCGGGCGCGGCGATGAACCGCCCGCCATGCGGTCGCGTACCGGCATCCCAGAGTGGCCGCCACGTCGAACGACACCTCGTCCGGCAACGCGATCAGGTTGGTCGAGGCATACCGGACGGCGACGAATTCGGCGTACGACCCGTCGTGTGTGAACCCGGGCTGTTCCTGACGGGGACACACCTGGTGGTCGCCGGCAGCGCACGTCGGACACGACCCACACGCACACACGAAGGGGGTGGTGACGCGACGACCGATCCAGTCGCGGTCGACGTCCGCACCCACGGCGACGACCGTTCCCGCGAACTCGTGGCCCGGAACGAACGGCAGTCGCACGTCCCCGTCGTGTCCCTGCCAGGCATGCCAGTCACTCCGGCACACCCCGGTGGCGGCCACCCGGATCACCGCACCGTCGGGAGCCGCGTCGGGACGGTCGATCTCCCGCACGGTTCCCGGTCGGCCGAACTCCTCGATCACCAGTGCACGCATGCACCGACACTACTGTCGAACGACCGGCCTCCGGCCTGCCCGCTACCCAGCTAGGCAGGCTCCGCCACCGTGTTGGTCACCGACCCGATGCGCTCGACCTCGAGGCGCACCACGTCGCCCGGCCGCACCCAGCGGTCGAGTTCCATCCCGCACCCCGACGGCAAGGTCCCCGAGGTCAGCAGCTCGCCGGGGCCGATGCTCTCGGACCTGCTGGCGTAGGCGAGTCCGTCCACCAGCGACCACCGGCCGCCTCGTGTCGACGTCTCCGACCACACCTCGCCGTTGACGGTGACGGTGCCGCGCAGATCGGTCAGGTGCGGCAGGACCTCGTCCGCGGTGACCACCTCGGCACTCATGGAACTACCGAACGTCTTGGTCTTCACGACGGGTCCGAAGGGACCGTTGCGCTGCTCGTCCCACTGCACGTCGCGCGCGCTGAAGTCGTTGAACACCACGAAGCCGCCGATCGCCGCTTCCGCTTCGGCCGTCGAGGCGCTGACGACGGGCCGGACCACCAGGGCGCCGAACTCGAGTTCGAAGTCCAACAGCTCGGTGTACGCGGGCCACGACATGGGTTCGCCGTCGCCGACGACGGAGAGGTGATTGCCCGTGTAGTAGATCGGGTGCTCGACTGCCGCGGCGCCCGGCCGCAGAGGCGGGAACGGCTTCCGCGCGATCGCCTGGAACGCCTTCGCCAGTGGCACGACGGCGGGCAGGTTGCGACGCACCATCTGCTCGGCCGCCTGGTGCCAGTGCTGGTCCCACCCCGCGAAGCAGCGAAGCGATCGCGGCTCGAACGGCAGGGAGGCGAAGGACGTCGACGCAGTGGCGGTCCCGGCGGTGGCGGCCCGGTCCACGAGATCGCGCGCCACGTCGCGAGCACGCTCACCGGCACCGAGGAACTCGACGATTCCGCTCGGAAGTTCCTCTCCACCAGCAGCTCTCAGATCGACCCACGTTCCCGTGGTCTCGTGCAGCACGTCGATCCCCGTCATGCCCCTACGCAGCCTCACGGACCCACCCCCCGGATTCGGTCATCCACCGATCCAAGCACACGGACACGCCCGAGCGCGCTGGTCGAGACCACAACAGATGCGACCGCAGCGCATGCCGCGGCCACGACGACGAGCTCGGTCGCGCTGTCGACGATCGTCAGCACGAGGACGGCCTCGACCAGCAGCACGGTCCACGCCGCCAGCGCCGAGCGCGTGTCGCCGCGGGCCACGGCCGCCAGGAGACCGCACTGCACCACGGCCAACAGCGCGCCCTGCGCGGCGAACAGCCACAGCAGGTACTGCACCGGCGCGTAGTCCGCGCCCATCACCAGCGGAACGATCGGCCCGACGATCGCGGCACCCACCACCACGACGGATCCGACGCCGAGCAGCACCAGCAGGGCGGTGCGGACCGCCGACGCCGACCGACGCGGATCCGCCATCCTCGGGTACAGCACCACGCCGACCGACTGCGGGAGCCAGAAGGCGGCCTTCGCGGCGACGGCGCCGAGCGCGTAGACACCCGCGGCCTCCGGGTCGAGGACGCGTCGGGCCAGCAGGAGGTCGACCGAGGACAACGCGACGATCACGAGTTGGACCTGCGATGCGGCGAGCACGTCACGCCAGGTCCCGGCCGCGGCGGGCCGGTCGTGCTCGTCCGTCTGCTCGGCGCGGTCGACGACGATGCGCGCGGCCAGCGCCATGACCGCGGTCCCCACCGCACCCGCGACCAGGGCTGGTCCCACACCTCCGCCCAGCACCAGGGCGGTCACGGCGGGCACCACCTTCGCCAGGCCGCTCGCCGCGAGCACACCGCCGAGGGCACCGAAGTGCGAGTCTCCCTGCAACAGGCCCTGTTCAGTGGCCAGCAGCACGAGGAACGGCGCCGTCACGACGGCCGCCGCCGTGGTCACGACGTCGGTGTGGAGCAGAGCCGCCACGACGGGAGTCGCGACGACGGCGAGACCGGCGACGACCACGGCGTACAGGTGTCCGAGCCTGCGGGAGACAGCCACCGAACGACCGCGCACCCGGTCACGCGCCACGACGGTCTGCAACGCCAGCGCCGGCACCGCGAGTACCAGCTGGGCGGCGAGCAGCGACGCGAAGACCCCGTAGCCCTGCGGCCCGAGCACACGCCCGGCCGGGAGGTGCAGCAGATACGAGGCGATGTTCGCCGCCATCGACCCCGCCGTCACGATGCTCACCCCGGCCACCACGGTGGAGGTGCGCGCAGGGATCATGCCCTCATGATCGCAGGGTCGAGCAGGACAGCCGGGGCGTGGTCCCTCGCCTGGTCCGTCGTGCTCACCGGTGTCGTCCTCGGCCCGCTCCTGCGTGTGCTGCTTCCGGGTGGCGGCCACCTACTGCTGCGTGACGCGGTGTCGACGCCCCGGTCGTATCTCACCGACTCGGCCCTGGGCCTGTCCGACTCGGCAGCTCGGGCGGTTCCCCAGGACGCCGTCGTCGCGGTCGCCACAACGGTCGTCGACGGCGGTGTACTGGTCGTCGGACTGCTCGCTCTCGCTCTGATCGCCGCCGGGTGGGGCGCCGCGCAGATGACGGCGCGAGTGCTCGGCGGCGCCTCGACCGGCCCTCGTCTGGTGGCCGCCACGGTGGCCGTGTGGAACCCCTATGTGGCCGAACGTCTGCTGCAGGGACACTGGAGCCTGCTCGTCGGCTACGCGGCTCTCCCCTGGACGGTCGTCGCGACCATGACCCTCCGCGACCGCGGTGACCTGCGGTCCGCTGCGCCCCTCGTGCTGTGTCTCGGCATCGCCGGGCTGACCCCGACAGGCGTGCTGCTCTGCGCCGTTCTCGCCGTGGTGGTCCTGGCCGCACCGGGAGGGGCACGCCGCGTACGGCGGCTCGTCGTCGTGGCTGTCACCACGGTGATCGTGTCGCTGCCCTGGCTGGTGGCCACCGCCGTGTCCGGGGCCGGCACCGGCGCCGATCCGGCGGGTGTCGCGGCCTTCGCGGCGCGGGCCGAGCCCGGACTCGGGACGATCGGAGCGCTCGCCGGTCTGGGCGGCATCTGGAACGCGGACGCGGTTCCCGGCAGCCGAACCAGCCTGTTCGCCGTCGTCGGCACCGCCGTGCTGCTCGGCCTGGCCGCCGCCGGACTCCCCCGTCTGCGCCGGACCGCATCGCCCGTGGTCGCGACGCTCCTGCTCACCGGCGCCGTGTCCGTGGTGCTCGTCGCCCTCGCCGCCACCCCGATCGGGCTCGACGTCGGCCGATGGGCCGCCGAGTCGGTACCCGGTGCCGGGCTGTTCCGGGACGGTCAGAAATGGGTCGCCCTGTGGATGCCGGCACTCGCCCTGAGTGCGGGCGCCGCGGTCGATCGACCCGGTCGCAGCGGGACGCGTCCCCGGCTCGCAGCCGTGTCCGCCGTCGCCGGGCTGCTCGTCGTCCTGCCTGATCTGGCATGGGGGGTGCACGGCGCGCTGCGTCCGGTCGACTACCCCGCCGGGTGGTCCTCGGTGATCGACGGTGTCGGACCGTCCGACGCTCTCGTGGCCGTCCTGCCGACAGGTACCTTCCGCCGGTTCGACTGGTCGGGCGAGGCACCGGTCCTCGATCCCGCTCCGAGGCTGCTGGACGCCGACGTGCTCGGCACCGGAGATCTCCCGGTGGGCGGGACGGTCGTCCGGGGAGAGAACACCGTCGCGGGGCGAGTCGAAGGCCTGCTCCTGGCCGGTGCCCCGGCGAGCGACCTCGCCGCACTCGGAGTCGGGTGGATCCTGGTCGAGAGGTCGGCAGGCGAGAGCGGGAACTCCGCACGCACCCTCGCGGGCCTGGAACCCGTGTACGCGGACGCCGATCTCACGCTGTACTCACTCGCTGATCCGGTTCCTCGTGCACGCTCGGATCGTCTGCCGGCGATCGTCGCTCATCTGCTGTGGGCGGCCGCCGTCCTGATCTCGGCGGGCGTCGCCGTCACGAGAGCGCGTCGCACCCGGACTCGCTGATTCCGGACCGACCGGCCCCCGGCCTACCCGCGACCACCTACCGACCGGCCTCCGGCCTACCCGCGACCACCTACCGACCGGCCTCCGGCCTACCCGCGACCAGCCCGGACACCGCTCGGCCGTGTACTCGCTCGCGCAGCACCGACTCCACCGCTCGCGCGCACCACGTCCACGAGAACTCCCGGGTCCGCAGCCGCGCCTTCTCCCCGAGCTGCCGACGGAGATCGCCGTCGTCCAGCAGGGTGCGCACCGCGTCGGTCAGTTCGTCGACGTCGGAGTCGCGGCTGAGCCACTCGTCGCCCACCAGGACGCCGGTGACGCCGTCCACCACGGAATCGGTCAGCCCCCGAGAATGCCGGTAGCCGACGGTGGGGACACCGTGCTGAGCTGCCTCGACGACGGCGAGTCCCCACCCCTCCTTCCGGGACGGGAGCACGTGGATCCACGACTGCGACAGGATCTCGTGCTTGCGGGTCTCGGACACGTGACCGTGGAAGGCCACGGCGTCGGCCACGCCACGCGCGCGGGCGTGGTCGCGCAGGTTGTCGTCCCACCACCCACCGCCGATGACGTCGAGGCGCAGGGCGGGCGTCGCATCGCGCAGCGCGGCGACGACGTCGATCGCGTCCTCGATCTGCTTGTGCGGGACGAGCCGGGACAGGACGGCCAGCGTCGGGGCGTCCGCACGCGTGTCCGGATAGCCCACCGTGACGGAACCAGGAATGTCGTCGACACCGTTGCGGACGACGGCCACCCTCTCGCGGTCCACGCCGAGGGCGATCAGCTCGTCCGCCGAGGGAAGCGACACCGTCAGGTACTGCGAGCGTCGATGGACCCGCGGCGACAGCCTGGACTCGATCCACCATCCCAGCCGCGCCATGACCGCACCGGCCACCGGCCATTGTTCGCGGTGACAATGGTGGACCAGCACGGTGACGGGAGCCGCCGTCACGAGTCGTGCGAAGAACGGGATGCCGTTCTGTGTGTCGATCACCGCGTCGGGCTTCAGTCCCGCCAGGGGACCGAATCCGAGCCGCCCGGCGAGGAGCGCTCCGAGTGCTCGCGGATAGACCGTCAGGCGCCCGCCGCCGCGGCTGACGCGCATACCGTCGATCGTGTCCGACGCTGGTGCGCCGGGGTAACCGGCCGTGCGCAGCGTGACCTTGATGCCTCGCGACGCCAGCCCTGCCCCCACGTGCTCGAGATAGCGCTCGCTACCACCGCCCTGTGGATGGCCGCTGTCACGCCAACAGAGCAGCAGCACCTCACGTAACTCCGTCATCTGCTGTCACCCCCGTGGCAGTCTTTCATTCGTTCGAACGACACAGAATGGCTGTTTCGGCCCCCGAAAAACCGGTAAGTTTCCTTTTAGGGTCGGGAAAACCCACTGCAGTGAGGCTCATGTCATGACGTCCGGGTTGATCGATGGCAACACTCTCGACGGCGTATCTTCCACCACTCTGTACACGCTCCACAATCGAGCCGCCTTCGCCGACGGCCCCGACAAGGTCATCGACGACCCGATGGCGCTGCGCGTCCGCGACGCCATCGAGTACGACTGGTCCAAGTTCGGAACCCCCGTGGCCGCCGCGGCGTTGCGCGCCCGCACCTTCGACTCCGCGGTGAGTGCGTACCTCGCCTCGCGGCCCCACGCCTCCGTCGTCGCGCTGGGCGAGGGACTGCAGACGGCGTACTGGCGACTCGGGCGGCCGGACACCACGTGGTACTCCGTGGACCTCGAACCGGTCATGGAGCTTCGTGCCCGCGTCCTGCCGCGCGAGGACCGGATCGTTCCCGTCGCGGCCTCCGCGTTCGATCTGACCTGGGCCGACGGCATCGACCCTGAGCCGGGCGTCTTCGTCTCCGCAGAGGGACTGCTGATGTACTTCGACGAACCCACCGCGATGGATCTGATCACCCGGTGCGCCGAGCTCTTCCCCGGTGGCGGCATGATCTTCGACTCCATTCCCGAGTGGTTGTCCCGCAAGACCGTCGCAGGGGTCAAGCTGACCGAGCACTACACGATGCCGGCCATGCCCTTCAGTATGACGTCGAGCCGTGGGCGTTCGCTCGCCGACGAGATCCCGGGCGTCGCCTCGGCGACCGATGTCTTGTTCCCTGCACACAAGGGCGCGTGGAAGTTCAACTCCATGCCGCTGGTGGCCGACAGCCCGCTCTTCCGCAACCGACGCACCTCCGTCACTGTGCTGCGCTTCGCCGCCTGACCCGCGGGCCGTGAGCCCGGCGAGCCAGGTCGACCGGGCGCTACAGTCTCCACTCGTGCCCTCGTCTCCCGTCACCGCCGGACTCGCTCGACGGGCCACCCTTCGACGGTCACTCTCGCTCGTGTCGGACTTCCGGTTCGAGCAGTCCGATCCCGCACGCTTCTACGGGGCGCTGGCCCGCGACACAGCGATGCTGATCGACGACCTGTGGACCGGGGCGACCGGAACGACTCTCGACGGACTGACGGTGCTCGACGTCGGTGGCGGACCCGGCTACTTCGCCGACGCCTTCGCGGACGCGGGTGCCCACTACGTCTCCGTGGAACCGGACGCCTCGGAGATGCACGCCGCGGGGCTCGACGCCCGCGGGTCCGTCCGAGGATCCGGTACCGCGTTGCCCGTCCGCTCGGACAGCGTCGACATCTGCCTCTCCTCCAACGTCGCGGAGCATGTCCGCCACCCGTGGATCATGGCCGAGGAGATGCTGCGCGTGACGCGGCCCGGCGGACTGGTGGTGTTGTCCTACACGATGTGGTGGGGCCCGTTCGGCGGGCACGAGACCGGACCGTGGCACGTGTTCGGCGGCGAGCGCGCCGCTCGCCGCTACGCGCGCGTGCACGGCGCCGAACCGAAGAACCGTTTCGGAGAGTCGCTGTTCCCGATCCGCGCCTCGCACGGATTGCGCTGGGCTGCAGACACGACCGAGGGAACGCTGCTGGCAGCGTTCCCTCGGTACCACCCCCGCTGGGCGTGGTGGTGTGTCCGCGTCCCCGGTTTCCGTGAACTCGCGGTCAGCAATCTCGTCCTGGTGATGCGCGCCGGAGGTCAGGAGACGACGGCGCCGTAACTCTCCGGATAGAACGCGGCCGAGAGGTACTCCTCGGTGACATACGCGAAACCTGCGTCACCCCAACCCGTTCCCCAGCTGTTGCGCACGATGAACCGGCCGTCCGCGCGATACCCGACGATGCACACGGCGTGACCGCCGCGCACTGTCGCGGAATCGAACGTGCCGACCAGACCGTCCGACCCGACCGACGTGAACGCATCGTCGACCGAGAATCCGGCGAGAATCGGTCCGCCCCGTGCCAGCCACAGCCGCCACTGCACCCGGTCCGCCGCGAGATCGACGTAGCTGATGCGGCGCTGGGCGATCCCCGCGTAGAAGGCGTTCTCGTTGCCGAGGAACATCGTCGTGTCGATGTCGAAGGGCAGGTCCGACTCCAGCGCGAACCCGAACGTGCGGCTCACGTCCATCGCAGCCTTGAGCGACGTTCCCGAACCCTCGACGAATCCCGTCGGTCGCGAGACGAACTCGTCCGACTCCTTCGACCCCATCCAGGTGAATCGCGGTGAGAGTCGGCAGTCCTGCGTGATGCGGCCGGCGTCGACCATCGTGCGGCGCCCGACTCCGTCCGCCGCGGCCCAGCCGACACACGATCCGGTCCGCCCCTGGTCCCCGACCGTCCACCAGTCGGCGCGCAGATCGACACTCGACGGTGGCACCGGCGCCTCCAAGGGTCCGCGGCCGTCGACATCCGCCACCGACCAGTTCCTCTCGGTCCCCACCGACGGATTCAGGTTGAAGATTCTCTCGTCCGGACCGACGTGATCACGCGACCGCGAGCGTCGCACCGCCGACGGTGTACGGGACGTCGTTGTTGTGGTCATGGTGATCCTCCTAGCGATCGAGCGGGACGGAGACCCGCACTTTCTTCTCGAGCTCGTGGCCGGCGGACACGAGATACCCTTCGTGCGCCCCGCGCACGGCGATGGTTCCGTCGTTGATCAGCCCCACCTCGCGACTGCCGGGAATCGGTTCCGCGTCCGACGGGATGTCGGGGTGCGCCGACGCCGCTGCACCGAGAAGTGCGCCGACCGTGGGGACGACACCGCCTCCGCCCGCAACGGGCACCGCGAGACGCGGCGTCGTCCGGACGGACCGGACCGGACGGACGGCGACGTCTGCCGACAGCGCACGTCCGGCTGCGTCGAGATGCACTCGGACATAACCCGACTCGGGTGTGATGACCCGAGATCCCTCGACGATCTGGCGGTACTCGACCGAGTACCCGGCAACGTGGGGAGCGACATTCTCGGATCCGTCCCCGCGGGCACCCGCCGCGCGCTGGGTGCGAACCAGATGGGGCTCGGTGTCCACCCCGGGAAGGTCGAGCGCCGACATCACACTCTGCGCGGAGACCGTGACATCCGCCGCCGAGAGTTCGCTCGATGCGCGACGGTCGGCATCACGTTCGTGCGCCAACGCGACCCGTGCGAGGTTCCCGTGCACGGTGGTCGCCCCGACCTCGCCGAGTGCACCGGTGAGCGAGACCATGTCGTCCCACTGCACCGACATCGCCTCGGCCGGAGGCTCGTTCGCCCCCACAGTCGGGGCCCCGACACTGCGTGCCGCATCGTAGTACGTCCACCACCACCAGTTCGAGGACGCCGGCGCTGCCATGATGGCGCGTTCGGCGAACACTCTGTCCTTCGCTTCGCCTTCCGTGGCCCCCATGCCGCACGCGGACGGCGCCTGATCGCGACCACCGTCCCACCCCGAGTTGAGCCACGCCGCCGAGAACGACTGTCCGGTGTTCCAGTGGTCCCAGAACCTGCGGCCGTACACGTCGACGTCCCAGCTCACCGTCTCCCACCCGAACAGCATGCGCATGCCGGCCGCGTGCGCCGCCCACGTGCGCCATGGGCTGTGTCCGCCGTGCACACGCAGCGACAGGCACGTCGACCAGAAGGCGTAGCGCAGACGCTCGTTGCCCCAGGTGATCTCGTCGGACCTGATCCAGTCCTTGCCGCCCCACGCCGCCCCCAGTGGTGCGTAGAAGACACCCGCACCGTCCATGGTGCCGTGACCCGAGTGGTAGAAGACCGACACGGCATCACTGCCGTACACACCCTGCCAGTCGTCGTACGGCTCCGCGTACTGCCAGAACTGCACCCCGGAGTCGCGAAAGCGAAAGTTGCCGGGAGAGAACCGGTTCAGATACGCGGCGAACCCGTCCGCGTCTCCGTGCGTCCTCGACAGCCCGCCCACACCCGGCACGAAGGTCTGGATGCTGGACGCGCCGTGGACACCCGTCGCTCTGGCGGCCTCGAAAGGCGATGCGGTGCGGTCGGATCCGGTGGTTCCGGGTGGTGTGATCGTGGTCATGATACGGCTCCCCGTCGGTTGGAAGAGTCGGCGCTTGTCGCCTCACTCACATAACCGAAGGAGCGCGGACCGCGTGCGGAGATACACCTACCATCCGTTTCCGTAACACAGAATCGGAACTCCGGTGCCGTGCAATCCGTCGGCGAACTCCGGGACGAGGGCGTCTGCGGGCGTCACGCCCGCGGCGATACGCCGATGGATCCGGGGCAGCACGTCCGCGGCGCGCGCGTCGTCGATGTTGGCGGGTGCCGCAACGACGCACCGCGCACCTGCGTGCAGCCACGCACGCGCCATCCCCAACGTGTCGTATTCGCCTACCGCACGGCCCATCTCGCACGCCGACACCACCACGAGGGAGGGCACCTGCGGAAGTTGGCACACGTCGTGCCCGAACCACGGGCCGTCGGCGAGGCGCATCGACGAGAAGAGCGGGTGCTCGCGGGAGAGGCCGCCGTGGGCCGTCACGTGAAGCGTGGCCGACTCCGCCGCGAGTGCCGACGCCCGCTCCGTCGTCGCCTCCGCGCCGACCACGCACGTACCCGACCACGCGTCCGCGACCGATGCCGCCTCACGCTCACCGTGGTCGGTTCCAGGCCCCGAGATCACCGCCGCCGGGCCCGACCATCTTTGTGTCCCTGCACTTCCCATCCACCACCCGACCGACACCGCCGACGACAACGACCGCCCGGCGAACGACGGCAACATCGCCCACGGAACACCACCGAGCACACCGGGCACGGTCAGCAGTACGCGTCGTCGACCCAATTCGTCGAGCGGTTCGACGAGCATCGCATCGAGCCGGGCCAGGCGGCGTCGGAGCGAGGTCGCCACGCCCGCGGCGAGCGACGCCCCGAGGTCGGCCGCAGCGAGATCCAGGTCGGCCGGCAACCCGGCGACGACCGCGTCCAGATCGGCCCAGGGGCCGAGATCGTGCAGTCTCGGACCACTCTCGGTGACCGTCAACGCGACGACGCGGTCCCGCAGCCACAGGTACGTCACCAGGTCGGCTCCGGCACTCTGCAGCGCGGACCGGGCGTCGTCGAGCCCGGGACGGTCGACCGGCCCCGGACGTGATCCCGTCCATCCCAGATCGCGCACCCACCGGTGCAGCTCCGTGACACGCGCGTGGTCGGACGAGTCGCGCAGCGACCGCAGTTCCGCCAACGCCACGCTCACGCGAGGATCACGCGGCGCGCCGACCGGGTTCCACGCCGCCGCCGCACCGCGAGCCCGCTCCGACCATGCCAACACCTCGTGCGGGTCTCCGGTCTCCCACGCGGAGGTCATGCCCTGCACCAACACTTCCCGTACCCGGTGCTGCGTCGCCACCTGCAGTCCGAGGCTGCCGAAATGCGTCTGCCAGTCGATGAAGTCGTCCATGACGGCGGCGACCCGGCGCAACGCGGACCGCGGGTCACCGCGGCGACGCGCGACCTCGGCGCGGTATTGCGCATCGAGCAGCCGAGTGGGTACCGGCGCATCGGGACGAACATCGATGCGCTGCGCGTAGTCCTCGGACGCATCGGGCCCGTCGGTGTCGAGCAGTCGCAACGCCACCCGCACTCTCAGGTCCGCCGCCTCGGACGTCAGGTGCTCACCGTCCAGACGTGACGCGAGGGACTCCGCCGCGGCCACGGACGCCGGCTCCGTCCCCGCGACCAGCCGTACGCGCATGCCGATCGCGTCGGCACGCACGGCGGAGACCTCGCTTCCATGGTCGCGGAAATGTCGAGCGGCATCGTCCGCCAGGCGGGCGGCTCGCCCCGGATCGTCGACGGCGACGAGCCGCGCGAGAGCGAGTTCCGCCTCCGCCCGCGTGTGCCATTCCGACGTCGACTCCAACAGCGCCAGAACCTCGGTGAGAGTGTCGACAGCGTCCCCGACCATCCCCGCTGCCTCGAGCACCTCCGCGCGGTCGAGATCGCACACCGCACGATGCGCGGCCGACAGGTGACGCAGCGTCAGGCGGGCCGTGGTCATCCGATCCAGCGCGCCCGCGAGATCGCCGGCGAGCAGATCGACGTACCCGCGGTTGTGTGTCACCTTCGCCAGTTCCACATCATCGCCCACCTCGGCGAACGCGTCGGCGGCCCGGTCGAGGTCGGTGGCAGCCGCGACCAGTTCCCTACGGCGCAGCAACACGTACGCCCGGTTGATGAGTGTGCGACCGCGCGCTGCGGGCAGGTCACCGAGATCACCGACTGCGCCGGCGAACAGTGTCAATGCGAGGTCGTCGTTCCCCGCCCGCACCTCGATCGCCGCGAGCCGCGCCAGCACCACGGCCCGACCGCCCGGACCGAGGTCGGTCCGGCCGGCGTCGTGGTCCCCCAGTTCGCGGCGACACCGCTCCCGCGCACCGGCCAACTCGCCCGTCTCGACCATGACCCAGGTGGCGGCGGCGATGACGTCCGCACGCACGACCCCGTCCGGTTCGAGGCTCTCCGCGCGCACCAGCAGTCGCCGGGCGTCGTCGTGACGCCCGGCGCTGATGAGCGCGAGTGCGGTGTCGCACAACGCGCGTGCGGACTCCGTCACGATGCGGGCATCACCGGCTTCCCCTCACGCGCGCAGCCGCTTTCGCGCGAAGTGCAGCATGTTCCTCGGAGATACGACCCAGCACGACCGCCACCGCGTCGGCCGCGGACACGGCTCCGCCTGTCAGCGCGGCGGCGATGCGGCCGGCCACGATCGGCGCAGCGAACGACGTTCCACTCCACACCCCGAAACCGCCGAGGAAGTCGTCCGGGTCGATGGTCTCGCGTGCGGCACCCGAGGTCGATGCGGACCGTGCGAGTGGGCTCGACCCGGCGTCGAAGTCAGGCATCGTGCTCATCACTGCCGCTCCTGTCATCGACGTCGTGACCCAGGCTCCCGCGTTGCTGAACATCGCAGGCGTTCCGTTGGGATTGTCGGCCGCGACGGCGACGAGCGGCGCGGCCCCCGCGACGACGGGGTCCACCGCGAACGCCGCGGGGTAACACGGACGGCTCGTCGCGTCGTTACCAGCGGATGCGACGACCGTGACGCCGAGAACCCGCAGATCGGTGAGGACGTCGCGCAGCAATGACGGGAACATCCGGTCCTCGACGTCCTCGTGGTAGTACCCGAGCGAGAGGTTCAGGACGTCGACGCGGTGCGCACCGTCCGCCTCGATCCAGTGCGCCAGACCGGACAGCGCTGCGATCAGATCGAACTCGTGGACGATGCCGTCCTTCTCCAGTACGCGAACGGCGAGGATGTCCGCGTCGGGCGCCTCCTGGTGTACCAGACCGGCGATGAACGTGCCGTGCCCCACGAGCGGATCCATCGCCCCGTCGAGTGGACCGAGCACGTCCGGGTGGACCTCCGGATCCGTCGCCGGATCATGCACCCCGATCACCGGATTCTGGTCCACCCCGCGCTCGACGAACGTCAGCCAGTCGTGCGCGCCGCACCCGGTGTCGAGTATCGCCACACGCGGTCGGGTGCTCGTCATCCGATCGTCGGGCGTACGCACCGGAGGTCTGCCCACGAACGCCACGGGCTGTCGGCCACCCGCTCCGGGGAAGGCGTACGACCCGGCGGGAGACCCGCCGGACACGAACGGGGACATGAAGGGCGACATGAACGGACTCATGAACGGCGACATGAAGGGGGACATGAACGGACTCATGAAGGGCCCGGCCGCCAGGACGTGTTCGAGGGTGACCGTCACGTCCGAATCAGTGTTCGCTTCGCGGAACGCGCGGAGTACTGCGACGGCGTCGACGTCGGGAGTCGGGGACGAGGAGGTCGCTGTGAGCAGCACCCGCTGCATCGACCGTTCCACTCCCTCGTCGTCGCGGGTGCGATCGCGGACCCGCACCACCCGGTTCACACCGCGATCCGCGTCGATCTCCCATCCGAATCGCTCCGCCGCCGAACGCAGGTCGGTGAGCGGATCGTCCTGGTGCGATGCCGACCGGTCCACCAGGAGAGCCGTCCGAAGGTACACCGTCGGCTGCTGGCGACCGCGGTCACCGGGCACTCCGACAGCGATGTCCGGTACTCGCGACCACCGCTCGTTCTCTGAAGGTCGCGGCTCGTTCTCGAAGGACGATGTCATGGGGGTTCCTCTCTCAGAGCGGCATGTCGGGAGTCTGGAAACGGCGGGCGCCGTCGGGCGCGAGAAAGCGGAGGCGCCAGTGGTCGCCTCGGATGCCGCTGAACTCGAAACGACCCTCCGCGTCGATCACGCCGACACGTTCGGCGTCGTCGATCACGAGGACGACACGGCCCGGTGGATACGCGGCGTCGCCCGGATCGCCGGCACGGGTGAGCCATCCGTCGAGGCGTCTGCTCGACGGCGACTCTGGAGCGAGGCGCACCACGACGGAGACCGAACCGAGGTCGAACTCGAACGTCGACACCTCCGACGACGACCGGATGCCCGTCAGGTCGCCGCCGACGAGTCTGAGCAGTGCCCAGTCCTCCTCGAGACCGGCGCCGGCGAGCACGGCGATCAGATCGTCCGCGAGTCCCGCGGGCGGTGGGTCGCGATGAGACCACATCTCCTGCAGTGCCTCGAGCAGATCCCTGTCTCGTGCAGACCAGACGTCACCCACGGGTCCAGCCCTCCTTCTCGAGCGACGAGCGCAGCGCATCGAGGCACCGCCTTCTGATGGCGCCGATACTGCCGACGGCGAGTCCCAGATCGGTTGCGAGAGTGCGGTAGTCGGTGGTGTCGAGACAGGCGACGACGCGGAGCAATCGCTGACACCGCTCGGACTGCGCTCCCACCTGTCGCCACAGAACCTCGCGATGCGACGCCTCCACCGCCTCGGTCTCGGCGGTTCCGTCGGCGACCAGCTCGGGGACCTCGACGGGGTCGAGCGGTGTCACCCGGCGATCGCGCCCCACCACGCGCCACGACTCCCGCCGCGCGCTGACCACCAACCACTTGCCGACGGCATCGCCGTCGCGCACCCGGTGCGGATCTTTGATCAACGCGAGCCACACCGTCTGCATAACGTCGAAAGCCTGGTCCTCGTCGGTGCCGGCCGCGCGCACCACGTGCCACAGAGGCGGCGTCAGCACCCGCACGAGATCGTCGAAGCGGGCTCGATCGCCGTCGTCCCGCCATGCCCGGAAGTGGTCGGCGGCGGTCGCCCACACGGCATCACCGGCCGGGTCCCGACGGGCCCGACCGAAGTGAGTCCCGAGCGCGCGTGCGTCACTCGGGACGGCGCCTCTCGGCCCCGGACCCCCGTCCATGGCATGAATTGTGGTCACACTCCACAGGAGTACGCCAGCCCTGCGGTGATACAGAGCGACTCGGGCTTCCCGTTAGGGTGGCGTGAATGACGACGACCGAGAGAACATCGCTCGCACTCGACATCGGTGGCACCAAGTTCACCGCCGCGGTGGTGGGTGCCGACGGACGACCGCAGGACCCCGTCGTCGTTCCGACCCCCACCGAGAACGTCTGGGCGGCGTGCGAGGAGCTTCTCCTCTCGGTGGTGTCCGCGGCAGGGGTCGAGTTCCAGGACATCGGGGCCGTCGGTATCGCCTCGGCCGGGCCCGTCGACACCGTTGCCGGCACCGTGGCGCCGATCAACATCGCGGAGTGGTACGAGGGCTTCGGGCTCGTGGAGGCCGTCCGCGGCGTGGTTCCGAACGCCACCGTGACCCTGGCACTCGACGGTGCGTGCGCGGCCCTGGCCGAGCATCGTTTCGGGGCCGCCCGCCACGTGCAGAACGTGCTGGGCATGGTGGTGTCGACCGGCATCGGCGGCGGCCTGGTCCTGGGCGGCGAGATCGTTCGCGGCCACAGCGGCAACGCCGGGCACGTGGGACACATCGTCGTCCCCGGATCCATCGAACCCTGCACCTGCGGCGGGGTCGGCTGTGTCGAGACGGTCGCCAGCGGCCCGAACGCGGTCCGTTGGGCCCGCGAGAACGGCTGGGATGGTGCCACCGGCATCGACCTCGCCGAGTCGGCCCGCGCCGCCGACCCGGTGGCGGTCGCCGCCCTCCAGCGGGCCGGCGTGGCGCTGGGACAGGCGATCGCGTCCGCCGCGGCGCTGCTCGACATCGAGACGGCCGTCCTCGGCGGTGGCTTCAGCGCGGCCGGCCCGGCGCTGTGGAACCCCATCCGCGAGACCGTCGCGTTGCACGCCCGGCTCGGCTTCCTCGAGTCGTTCACGGTGGTCCCCGCTGCCCTCGGGGCCGTCGGGACTCTCACAGGAGCGGCCGCACTGGTCACCCCGAGACAGCACTGACGCCCGCCCCCGTGATCGGGAGCGGGCGTCAGTGGTGGTGGATCAGGAGTTCAGGCGCTGCTTGAGAGCGTCGAACTCGTCCTGGATGCCGGTGGGGAGCTTCTCGCCGACGAAGTCGAACCATTCCTCGATGAGCGGGATCTCCTTCTTCCACTCGTCGACGTTCACCGCGAGCGCCTCGGCCACATCGGCCGTGGCGACGTCGAGTCCGTCGATGTCGAGCGCGTCGGCCGTGGGCACCACACCGATGGGCGTGTCGACACCGGCGGCCTTGTGCTCGATGCGCTCGACGATCCACTTCAGCACGCGGGAGTTCTCACCGAATCCGGGCCACAGGAAGCGCTTGTCGTCGCCGCGGCGGAACCAGTTGACGTAGAACACCTTCGGGAGCTTGGACTCGTCGGCGTTCTTGCCGAGGTCGATCCAGTGCTGGAAGTAGTCGCCGACGTTGTATCCGAGGAACGGCAGCATCGCCATCGGGTCGCGGCGGATGGTGCCGACGGTTCCCTCGGCCGCTGCTGTCTGCTCGGAACCGACGGTGGCGCCCATGAACACGCCGTGCTGCCAGTCGCGAGCCTCGGTGACCAGAGGAACGGTGGTCTTGCGACGGCCACCGAAGAGGATCGCCGAGATCGGCACACCCTGCGGGTCGTCCCACTCGGGCGCCATGGACGGGCACTGGGACATCGGCACGCAATAGCGCGAGTTGGGGTGCGCCGCATTGCTGTCCGAGTCCGGCGTCCAGTCCTTGCCGGTCCAGTCGATCAGGTGCTGGGGGTCGCCCTCGAGGCCCTCCCACCAGACGTCGCCGTCGTCGGTCTGCGCGACGTTGGTGAAGACGGCGTTGCCCTGATCGATGGTGCGCATCGCGTTGGGGTTCGAGTCCCAGTTGGTACCGGGCGCGACACCGAAGAAGCCGAACTCCGGGTTGACCGCGTACAGCCGGCCGTCCTTGCCGAAGCGCATCCACGCGATGTCGTCACCGATGGTCTCGGCGCGCCAGCCCGGAATGGTCGGCTGGATCATCGCGAGGTTGGTCTTGCCACAGGCGGACGGGAACGCCGCGGCGATGTAGTACGCCTTGTCCTCCGGCGAGATGAGCTTGAGGATCAGCATGTGCTCGGCCAGCCAGCCCTCGTCGTGGGCCATGGCCGACGCGATACGCAGCGAGTAGCACTTCTTGCCCAGCAGCGCGTTGCCGCCGTAGCCGGAGCCGTAGCTCCAGATCTCGCGGTCCTCGGGGAAGTGCGAGATGTACTTGGTGTCGTTGCACGGCCACGGGACGTCCTGCTGACCCTCGTCGAGCGGGGCTCCGAGCGAGTGCAGAGCCTTGACGAAGAAGCCGTCGTCCCCGAGCTTCTCGAGCACCTTCGCACCCATGCGCGTCATGACGCGCATGGAGACGACGACGTACTCGGAGTCGGTGATCTCGACACCCAGCTTGGGGTCGTCGGCCTCGAGCGGGCCCATGCAGAACGGGATGACGTACATGGTGCGACCGCGCATGCATCCGCGGTAGAGATCGCGCATCGTGCCGCGCATCTCCTCCGGGTCCATCCAGTTGTTGGTGGGACCGGCGTCGATCTCCCGAGTGGAGCAGATGTAGGTCCGCGACTCGACGCGCGCCACGTCGGACGGGTCGGAGTTGCCCAGGAACGAGTTGGGCTTCTTCTCGGCGTTCAGCCGAGTGAACGTCCCCGCGTCGACCAACTGGTCGGTGAGGCGGTTCCACTCCTCGTCCGAACCGTCGGCGAAGACGATCCGGTCGGGCTGGGTCAGCTCGGCCACGTCACGTACCCAGGCCAGCAGGCCTGCATGCGTCGTGGGCGGCGTGCCGTCGGTTCCGTTGAGACCCGGAATGGTCGCGGTCATCTTGTCTCCTGGGGTGGTGCAGGAACGTGTGGCCGTCACCGCCTCGGTCCGTCGATCGGCGCCGAACCGAAGTGCGTGAGCGAACCATGGGTTCCCAGTGGGCGGGGTAGTCCCGTGACCTTCGATCGACAGATCGCAGGGCCCCGAGTGTCCTGGACCTAGAGGTTAACGCTGTGAAGAACGGCCAGGGCACTCGGGGCATGTCCGTTCCGTCACAAAACCGATTCAGTGACCTGGCCGTAAAGCGCACTATGTCAGGACATTTGGTGTCTATCGCGTCACAGCGAGCCGCGCTCGGACGCACGCCAGACGGCGTCGGGACCGTCCGCGAGGTCGGTGGAGGACACCCACACGGTGTAGTCGCCGTCGGCCTCGAAGACCGTCGCACGGTCGACGTCGCCGTCACCGTCGAGATCGCTGAGAACCGTCATCTCCGTCGCACTCCGATGGAATGCCGACGCGTGGACGTCGGACAGACCTCCGTGCAACACCGCCGTGTCGGCGGTGCCGTCCCCGTCGAGATCGAGGGCGGGGTCGAACCCGTCGTCCGCGACACCCGGCCCGTCCGGGTCGAACGATCCCGACCACTCGGCCATCTCAGTCCCCCGTGTTCCTCGCTGTCGTTCCCACCTCGTGCTTGGACGCATCCAGCGAAGAGACGGTTCCCCGCCGCCCGAAAGTGAGGGCGACGCGGTCCAGCACGTCGAGATCCCGTTGATAGGCGGCCACCCGCGAGGCAGCTCGGGACGTGATGTCTCGGATCTCGCCGTCGATCTCCGCGATCAGCGCGTTCCGCCGGGCGGAGGCGTCTCTGACCTGCGCCGACAGTCTCGCGGTCAGCCACGAGTCGGCGATCACGAGACGGGACGCGGTGTCCCGTTCCCAGCCGGAGGCGGCATCGGCCACCACGTCCGCAGCCCATCGGCGCAGGCGCGCGCGGCGCGTCGAGAGCAGCCTCGTCCGCACCACCGCGGCGGCCATCATCGCGGCGCAGAGCACGGTCACGAACCCGGCCGACGCGCCGCCGAGGGAGGCCGCCCACACCGCCACCCGCCCCACCCCGGCACCCGCCGAGGCGCCGACGACACCCGCCAACACGTCGTCGACTCCCCACCCGGCCGACGGGGGCGGTTGGTGGGTCGTCGACGCGCGTTCGACCGGGGGTGCGGAGTCCACGGCGCCGACCGCGGTCAGCGCGGTGGTCACCTCGTCCGCGAGCCGACCCGTCGCCGCATCGATCTCCGCGGCGACCACGGACGGAAGGCGTCGGAGGTCGGCGAAGCTCGCGTCCCCGACGGCGGCGGCGACCCGCGCGCCCGTCTCCCGCCGATGCACGCCGACCCGGTGGGCGAGATCGAGGCGCAGCTCGGCCGTCGACCGCCGGAGGAGCAGTCCGTCGTCCGTCGCGATCGACGCGGCCCGGCGCCGGCGTTCCCGCGCGTCGGCGAGGTCCGCGCTGCCCGTGTCGCGTCGGGCTGCCGCTGTCAGTGCCGTGCGGGCCTCGGCCAGCGTACGGTCCACCGCCGTCCGCTCCGCCTCTGCCGGATCCACCCGGTCCGCTGCCCGAGCGAGCGCGTCCAGGATTGCATCGTCGTCGGGACCGCACACCACCACCGCGTCGGCGCGCGGGACCGACGCCGCCCATCGGGCGAGGACGCGCCGCGCGTCGTCCGGTTCGGCGGCGATCCGGAGCACCACCGGAAGATCGGCCGGGATCGACCGCGCCGCCCGGACGAGGGCACCGCCCGGCGGCAGGGCGGGATCCACCAGGACGAGTACGGCCGAGGCCGCGCAGACGGGACGGACGGACCATCCCGCGGAGGTCACCACCGCACCGACCGCCTCCTGGTCGAGACCCGGTGCCGCCAGAACGGCGACGGTGCGCGCCGGTGCGGGTCCTCGCCCCAGCCGACTCAGGGAGTCGGGACTCCACGTCCGCACCACTCGGGCCGCGTCGGCGGGCAGGTCGAGACTCACGCGCGTGCACCGCTCCGGACGTGAGCCACCTCGGGGGCGCGCAGGAACGTCTCGATCGACGACCTTCCGAGCGCACTCCGAGCGGCCACCGTCTCGACCGCGGCGAGCAGGGCGATGTCGCGGCACCTCGCCGCGCGCGACACCGCCGTCGCCCAGGCACGGGTGAGCGTGTCGACGTCGTCCACGCCGATCACGGGCATCCCGGCCGGCAGCACCGCGGCGACGGCGTCCGCGTCGATCGGGAGGTCGGTGCGCCCGAGGACCACGAGGGTGTCACCGCCGGGCCGTGCCGCCACCACCTCGAGGTCCGCGGCGCTCACGGTCCGAGCGACGACGAGCGCGAGAACGTCGTGGTCCAGGACGGGAGGAGGAAGGTCGGGGGCGTCCACCCCGTGCACCTCGGCCGCCTCGGGAAGGACCAGCGCCGTGACGACGCGGGACTTGCCCGCACCGGGGCGTCCCGCGACGGCGAGACGCACCGGGGAACGCCATCGCTCGATCACCGCCCGCAGAGCGGCGTCGTCGACGCTGCGTTCCAGCTCGGTCACCGCGCGGTGCAGCGCGCTCGACTCGGTACCCGGCATCCGTGATCCCCCGATTCTGCAGATGCGACGGGGCGATTCTCACACGCCGATCCCGGTGTCGGTAGGCCAGAGTCTCGACCTGAAGTCGAGACCCTGCTGTCACGAAATGCGTCCATGGGAGACAATGACAGGATGACCGACCCCCGTGCCGTGGACGCAGCGCCCGAGAACGGCCTGTCCGACGGTGCCGACGAGAGCCGGTCCGGCGGTTCCCGGCTGTATCCCCGGGTGACCAGTTTCCGGTCCCGACGCGGCGCGCTCACCGAACCGCAGCAGGCCTCGTGGGACCGGATGTGGCCCGGCATCGGCCGCGAGGTGGCCGACGAGCCGCTCGACGCCGCGTCGTGGTTCGGCCGGACCGCCCCGGTGGTTCTCGAGATCGGCTCCGGGACCGGCACCGCCGCGCTCGCGATGGCGGCCGCCGAACCGCACGTGAACCTCGTCGCCGTCGAGGTCTACCGACCGGGCATCGCGCAGACGGTCCAGGGGATCGAGCGAGAAGGTCTCTCCAACCTGCGCATTCTGCGGGGCGACGCTGCCGACGTGCTCGAGAACATGGTCGCTCCCGGTTCGCTCGCCGGCGTCCGAGTCTTCTTCCCCGACCCCTGGCCCAAGGCCCGGCACCACAAGCGCCGACTGCTGAAGGCCGCCACATTCGCCCTGGTGGCGGACCGTCTCGAGCCCGGCGGCATTCTCCACGTCGCCACCGACCACGCCGACTACGCGGAGTGGATCGAGGAGGTCGGTGACGCGGAGCCCGCTCTGACGCGGCTGCCGTTCGATGCCGAACGACGTACCGTCGAGGGGTCCTCCCTGTCCGTCGACCGTCCGGTGACGAAGTTCGAGGGCAAGGCCCAGCAGGTCGGCAGGCCGACGAGCGAGTTCGTCTGGGGCAGGCCATCCACCGGAGCGACCGACGTCGCTGCGGCGACGATCACGCGACGAGAGAGCGAGAACCCACTCCGATGAGCGTGGACGAACAGAACACGGACACGGCCGTGCTCGACGGCGCCGGTGATTCTCGCCATACCAAGAAGGTCCTGCTCGTCTGGGATGCGCCCAATCTGGACATGGGCCTCGGCGCCATCCTGGGCGGACGACCCACCGCCGCCTACCGCCCGCGCTTCGATGCGCTGGGCCGATGGCTGCTCGGCCGCACCGCCCAGCTCTCCGCGCACCAGACCGCGAGCCTCGAACCCGAGGCCACCGTCTTCACGAACATCGCCCAGGGCAGCGCCGACGTCGTTCGTCCCTGGGTCGAGGCCTTGCGTAACGTGGGCTTCGCGGTCTTCGCCAAGCCGAAGATCGACGAGGACAGCGACGTCGACTCCGACATGCTCGATCACATCGAGCTCCGCTCACGGGACCACGGTCTCGCGGGAGTGGTGGTCGCGTCCGCGGACGGCCAGGCCTTCCGGCTCCCACTCGAAGCCATCGCGGCAACGGGTGTGCCCGTTCAGATCCTCGGGTTCCGTGAACACGCCAGTTGGGCCGTCACGTCGGAGACTCTCGAGTTCCTGGATCTCGAGGACATCCCCGGCGTGTTCCGCGAACCACTGCCGCGGGTCAGCCTCGAGTCCCTTCCGGACGAGGGCGCCTGGCTGCAGCCGTTCCGTCCGCTGTCCGCCCTGCTCGTCGGGCGTCAAGGAGTGTCCTGAGTGTTTTCTCGCTGGGGAGATCTGGTTCACCGATCACGGTTCACCGTCATCGGTGTGATGGTCGCGTTCCTGCTGGGCCTCGCCGCGTACGGACTCAGCCTCAACGATCACCTGAGTCAGAGCGGCTGGGACGACCCGAACTCGGAGTCGGTGCACGCCGCCGTCACCGCGGACGGCACCTTCGGTCGCGACAGCACCGGCGACGTCGTCGCTCTCTACACCGCACCCGAGGGATCGACGGTCGACGACCCGGCGTTCCAGCAGACCGTCACCGCTGGTCAGGACGCCATGATGGCGGCGCACTCGGACAAGATCTCGAAGATCAACATCAACTACTTCCAGCAGCGGCTCCCCGCGCTGGCCTCGCCCGACAAGACGAAGGCGATCGCCACGTTCGCGATCGCCGGCGCGAACGACACGGAACTGACCAACAACTTCCGTGACGTGAAGGACGCGTTCGCCATCGACGGCGTCGACGTGCAGCTCGCCGGCCTCCAGCCCATCGCGAACGCGCTGAACGACACCATGGCCGGCGACATCAAGCGCATGGAGATCCTCGCCATCCCCGTGGTGGGCGTGCTCCTGTTCTTCGTGTTCGGCGGCGTCGTGGCTGCGGCGTTGCCACTGATCATCGGTGGTCTCACCGTGGTCGCGGCCAACGGCATGGTCCGGCTGTTCACCAATTTCGTCGAGGTCAACAGCTTCGTCGCGCCCGTCGTCTCGCTCATCGGTCTCGGGTTGGCCATCGACTACGCGCTGTTCATCGTCAGCCGGTTCCGAGAGGAACTGGCCGACGGCCGCACGACACAGCAGGCCGTGCAACGCTCCGTCATGACCGCGGGCCGCACGGTCGTCTTCTCGGCGACGATGATTGTCGCGAGCCTCGGCGGTCTGCTGCTCTTCCCGCAGGGCTTCCTCAAGTCCGTCGCGTTCGGTGCGATCGCCACCGTCGCGCTGGCGGCCCTGACCGCCATCACCATTCTCCCGGCGATCCTGTCGATCCTCGGCCCGCGCATCGACGCTCTCGGACTGAAGAGCATGCGCAAGACCAAGACGACCGAGGAGATCGAGTCCGGGCCGTGGGGCAAGCTCACGCGCTGGGTCATGCGGAACCCGCTCAAGGTGTGCGTGCCCATCGTCCTGGGCCTGCTGATCCTCACGCTGCCGGTCGGTGCCATCAAGTTCGGCGGCATCAACGAGACGTACCTGCCGCCGGACAACCCCACCCGTGTCGCCCAGAACGTGTTCGACGAGAACTTCCCGTCCTACCGCACCGAGCCGCTCAAGATCGTGCTCGAGAACGCGGAGGGTCCGCAGTTGGGCACGGTCCTGCGCGAGGCGTCCAACGCTCCCGGGCTCGTCGAACGGTTCTCCATCGAGCGCAACGAGAACGGTGTCGCCGTGCTCAAGGCGGGCCTGGTCGACCGCAACGTGTCGTCGCCGGCCATCGACTACATCCGCTCCATCGACGTTCCCGACGGGGTGACCCTGTCGGTCGGCGGCACGCCCGCCATCGAGCAGGACTCGATCGCGGCGCTCGTGGACCGACTACCCCTCATGGCGACGCTCGTCGTGCTGGTCACGACGCTGCTGATGTTCCTCACGTTCGGGTCGCTGGTGCTCCCCCTCAAGGCCATCCTGATGACCACGCTGGGCCTCGGCGCGACGCTCGGCATCCTCACGTTCATCTTCGTCGACGGCAACGGCGCGGGTCTGCTGAACTTCACTCCCGGGCCGATCATGGCCCCGGTCCTGGTGCTGATCATCGCGATCATCTTCGGGTTGTCGACGGACTACGAGGTGTTCCTGCTCTCCCGCATGGTGGAGGCACGAGCCCGCGGAGCCAGTACGACCGAGGCCATTCGCGTCGGTACCTCGCACACCGGTCGCATCATCACCGCGGCCGCACTGATCCTCATCGTCGTCACGGGCGCCTTCGCCTTCTCCGAGCTGGTGATGATGAAGTACATCGCCTACGGCATGATCGCCGCGCTCATCATCGACGCGACGTTGATCCGCATGTTCCTGGTCCCGGCGACGATGAAGCTGCTCGGCGACGACTGCTGGTGGGCGCCGCAGTGGATGAAGCGCATCCAGCAGAAGCTGGGGCTCGGCGAGCCGATCCTCGACGCCGAGATGATGCCCACCGATGTCCCCGAGCTCGTCGCGATCGGGTCCGCACCGCTCCCGGCGCGGACGCGGGAACCGCTCACCCAGCCGATTCCGCGGGTCATGCAGAGCGGCCCGTCGGCCGCTCGTGCAATGCCCGAGCGCGTCGCACCCGATCGTCCCCGGCCGGTCGCCCCGCGTCCGGCTCCCGAGCGCGTGCAGAAGCCCGCTGTGCAGGAACCCCCGGTGCAGCAGCCCGCCGCGCCGGAGCCCGTCGCACCGCGCGCCGTCGAACCCACGGCACCTCCCGTCGCACCCGCGCCCGCGCCCGCGGAGGAGATTCGGGTCGCCCGCCCGGCAGAGACCCGACCCGCCCGGGCCTCCGACGATCAGCAGAGTCGTCCGACGGCCGGTCCCGAGCCGACGTCGGCCGAGCCGGCACCGCGGAACGGCGCACCCGCCCCGCGCCCCATCGAGAGCTGGCTCGCCGAACTCCGCGCGCCGTCGGTCGCTCAGCGTTCGAACGGCTCGAACGGCTCGAACGGGCACGAGACCACGTCGTTCCGGTACGGCTCGGTCTCGGGCGACGGCATCGATATCGATCGGCCCCGCAACGGCGACAGCAACAGGAACGGCCACTCCAACGGCAACGGGAACGGCACCGGGAACGGTCACGGCAACGGAGGGCCCCACGGGAACGGCTCGCGCACCAGCGCCGAGGTCGATTCCTGGATCGCCGGTCTGCGCATGCCCGAGCGCGAGGATCGGCCGGCACCCGAGCCCGAGACCCACAACCCCTCCACGCCCGAGGTCCCCGAGCCCGACGAGACACCGCCGACGACCACATCGGGTCGCCGGCGGGCTCGGGACGGGGACGACGAGTCGGGCGGTCGTCACCACGGTCAGTCCGGTGCCATCAGTGTGAGCGAGTTGCTGGCCCGCCAGCGTCGGCAGTGACGGCGCGGTCCGCGAACGACCTCGCGTAGCGGGTGCCGATACCGAGCAGCATCACTCCCGCCACCAGGAACGCTGCGGCGCGGGGCAGTCCACCGAGTGCGCTGAGGTCGAACAGGAACAGCTTGGCGATGGCCGAGGCCGCGACGGTCAGACCTGCGGTGAGGACCGCGCGGGCACCGGTGGCGTCGGACAGACCACGCATCAGCAGTGCGACGGCGACGGTCATCCACACGATGGTCGCTGCGCCGTGGCCGACGACGAACCCGGTGCGGCCGCCGATCTCGATGCCGGTGATGACGCACACCGCCGTCGCACCGAAGAGGCCGGCGACTCCCGCCAGGCCGGCGGCGAGGGTTCGGAGCGTCGCGTCCTCGATGGTGCGCAGTGCCGCGAGCACTCCCGCCACAGCCATCGCGATCATGGCGACCGACGCGGGCACCGAGGCCCAGCCGGAGTCGAGCGCGCGAACGGGGCTGCTCAGCGAGTCGACCGAGGTGATCTGCGAGTGTGCGCTGGTTCCGAGGAGGGCGAAGAACGCGCCGGCTGCGGCCGACACACCCGAGCGGGTCCGGGCGCCGACGAGAAGCGCCGTGGTGGCGACCAGCAGCAGGGCGAGAATGCGGACCTGATCGGCCGTGCCCGTCACCAGCGCCGACGCCACCGCCACCGAGGCCGTCGCTGTGAGCACCAGACGAACCGTGGTGACCAGCTCGCGTCGAGCGACCAGGATCGCCACCAGTGCGAGCGCGACCGCAGCGTCGACGCCGCCGGCGACGGGGCGAGAGAACAGCGTCGCGGTGACGAGGACCGCGGCGGCGGTGGCCGCGATCGAGGCGAGCGACGCCGGGTCCACGGCGCGGTGGGCGAGGGTGGTCCACCAGGCGACGACAGCGGTGCCGAAGGACAGTCCCGCGACGACGAGCAGCGGCAGCAGATCGGCGGTCGGGACCGTCTCCACGTGGGCGAGCAGCCCGGCGAGCAGCACCGCTCCGACGACCGGGACGGTGCGGACGACGCGCAACCAGACCCACTGTTCGCGGACCTCGACCGGCGAGGCGGCGATCTGCACGACCACCAGGAATGCGAGGAGCGCCGGCGTGATGCCGCCCGTGGCGACGGGTGCCAGTGTCGCGATGCCGGCCACGACCATCACCGCGAGTGACTGCGACGACCAGCGCAGTGCGACCGCGACACCGAGCGCGGCGACACCGAGTCCCACCACGAGCCCGACGACGGGATGCACCCACCCGTACAGCGCGGTGACGGCGGCGAGGTCGAGATACAGCCCGGCGAATCCCGTCGCGGCGAGTGCGACGGCGCCGACGCGGCCACCGGGTCGGGCGACCACACGGTGCGCGGCGGCGACGAGCGCTCCGGACAGCAACGCACCCGCGGCGACACGAGGACCGGGCCCGAACCAGCCCGACTGCGCCGCGAGCACCACCAGCATCACGACACCGATGGCGGTCACCGCAGCGCCCGCGGCGGCAAGCACACGACTGACGACACCGTCGCGTTGCCACCACGGGGTGGTGTCACGGGGAGGCGTGGGCATCGGGCGCGGGATCGGCCGTACCGGGTGAGTCGACACCGGAGGACTCTGCACCTGTGGCCTCGAGACGGGGTGCTGCTGGGGGGGCCCCTGGAGCGGGGCCTGCATCGGCGAACCGTCGAGCTGCTGTCGGAGGAGACCCAGGTCGTGGCCGACGCGGGCGAGATGCTGCTGCAGGGAGGCGACCTCACCGGACAACACGTGCACGAGTCGCGGATCTATCGAGGGAGTGGTCATATCTCGATCGTGCTGGCCGGGGCCAACCGGGGGAACACGGGAAACTACTCGAGTCCGACGCCGTTCTACTCAGCCGAGGGTGCAGTTCCTACCCGAACATGCGCTTGATGGACGTCCCGAACGGGTGCTTGGCCGTGACGGATCCGAAGCGGATGCGTCCGCGCACGACGACGTGCAGTCCCCCTTCGACGGGCCGGCTGCGCACCTTGTTGGTCGCACTGCCGCCCATGGTGTCGACGCCGTCGAGATCCACCGACGCACCCTCGGGCACCACGACGGTGATGGTGCTGCAGTAGTCGTCCACGTCGATCCGCACCTCGCGCGAGGTCAGAACCGCGGAACTGAAGTCGAGGGTCACCGTGGCCATCTTCGACGCGACCCGGATGGCCGACGGCGCGGTCCAGGTACCGGAACGGGTGACCGTCGACATCGTGGCTCGGATGTCCACGGGTGCACCGTCGGTGGCCGGGTGTCCGGGTGCCGACGTCAGCGCGTCGCTCGGGACCACGGCGAGCGGCCCGGCCTGCTGGGGTGGGCCGCCCTGCAGTGTCATGCCCGGCAGGTCGACCAGCACCGCGTTGAGCTCACCGCGCGTCTTGGCCGCCAGTACCGAGTCCATCCGCTCGGTGAACTCGCCGAGCGACAGCATCCCCTGTCCGACGGCGCGTTGGAGCAGGCCGCCCACGTGCTCTCGTTCGGCGTCGCTCACGCGCATGTTCCTGGGGTCGGTGCCGTCTCCGGTCATGGCGACCAGAGTAGTGAACACGACGCCGTCACTGCAGCCCCTGCTCGAGCGCCCACCGGGTGAGTTCGACACGATTCGCGAGGTGCAGCTTGCGCAGGGTCGCCTGCACGTGGTTCTCGACGGTGCGATGACTGATACCGAGCCGAGTGCCGATCTGTTTGGCGCTCAACCCTTTCGCGACCATGCGCAACACCTCCGTCTCGCGTTCGGTCAGCACGGGAGGCGGTTCCGCAGCCGTGGGGGCGGCTGCCATGCGCCGGTACTCCCCGAGCACCAGCCCGGCCAGTCCGGGCGTGAACACCGCATCGCCGCGACTCGTCGCCTGTACGGCGGACACCAGATCGTCGATGGAGGCGCTCTTCACGAGGTAGCCGGTCGCCCCAGCCTTGACCGCGCCGAGCACGTCGTCCCGTTCGGCGGACGCGGAGAGCACCAGTACCCGACTGTCGGGCGAGACCGCCAGCACCGACGCGGTGCCCTCGGCTCCGGTTCCGTCTCCGAGGTCCATGTCCATGACGACCACCTGCGGCGACGTCGCCCGCGCACGCGCGGTGGCCGAGCGGACTCCGTCGGCGGTGGCCACCACACGGAAGCCCCGCGCGTCGAGGTCCCGCGCCACTCCGTCACGCCACATCGGGTGGTCGTCGACGACCATCACCGTCACCGAGGCGTCGGCGCTGTCCGTGGCAGCGTCAGTTCCCATTCCGTTCCCTCTCCTGGCCTGCTGTCCACCCTCGCACGCCCACCGATGGCTGCCGTCCGGCCCACGATCGAGCCGGAGACGCCGAGCCGTCCCTCCGCACGCGCCTCGTCGAGACGGCCGGGTGCCATTCCTGCTCCGTCGTCGCGCACCGTCACCATCACCTCGTCCCCCAAGTCCTCCACCAGCACGAACACGTGGACGTCGGACCCGCCGTGTCGATGCGCGTTGTCGACGGCGGCGAGCGTCGCGGCCGCGAGCTCCGACGCGGCCGACGCCCGGAGAACGACGGCCTCGGACGGCGCCGAGACCACGGCGCGCGTGCCCACCGCAGCGCGCACCAGCGCGGCCAGGTCGGCAGTGCCGTCGGTACGCCCGGTGGCCGACCCGGACAGCAGGGCGCGGAGCGCAGCCTCCTGGCTGCCGGCGAGATCTGCCAGTTCTGCTGCTGCGCCGCCGATCTCGTGGCCGCGACGACTGACCATGGCCAGCACCTGCAGCACACCGTCGTGCACCTCGCGGGCCAGGCGCTCGCGTTCCGCGGTCGCCGCGGCCAGGGCCACCGCCTCGTCCAGGCGGCTGCGTGCGAGGCGCGCCGTCCGCGCCGCGAGCCCCAGTGCCAGACCGACGGACAACAGCACGGGCCCGGTCGAGTCGCGCCACAACTCGCCGTCGACGGTGCCGCGCACCACGGCGATGGCGGCGGTCATCACTGCCGCCGAGGCGAGCCCCGCTCGGGGGCCTCCCAGGACGGCGGCACCGATCACGGCGTTGGCCACCCAGATCGTCGTCGGGAGCACCTGGTGGTCCTGGCGCCATGCCGGACTCGCCACCAGCAGCGTGCTGCAGATCAATGCCGGCGTCATCATCTGGTCGGCGACGACGACGGGGCGCCGCGCGGGCGTCGTCAGGGTCGCGACGGCCGCGATTCCGGACCAGATGACGGTGACGACGACGAACAGCCAGCTCAGGCGCGGTGCGTCGTACCGGTCCTGGACGACCAACTGGAACCCGACCACGTACAGGACGGTGACCAGTCGGAACGCTGCCGCGGCGCGCCACAGCGGTGCCTCCGCGACACCGGTGGCGTCAGCTCGCGGGACCGTCGACCTCGCCACGGCTCAGCTTCTGGTTCTCGGGGTGCGGACTGTTCGGCGCGGCCGGGAACATCGGTTCCGACGGATCCGTGTCGGCGATCTCCTCGTACGCCTCCTCGGGATCGTCGGCGAGCAGTGAGCGGATAGCGGTATTGGCCATCGCGACGAGCGGCACCGAGAGCAGGCCACCGATGATGCCCGCCATGACGATGCCGGTGGCGATGGCGAGCACCACGGCCAGGGGATGCACACGGACTGCGCGACCGAGCAGGAGTGGTTGCAGCACATGGCCTTCGACCTGCATCACGGCGATGACGATCGCGAGTGCGATGAGCGCCGTGATGAATCCCTTGGTCACCAGGGCGACGAGCACCGCGACGAAGCCGGTGAGCACCGCACCCACGATGGGAATGAACGCTCCGATGAACACCAGTGACGCCAGCGGAAGAGCCAGCGGGACACCGAGGATCGCCAGTCCCGTGCCGATACCGATGGCGTCCACGGCGGCGACCGCGACGGTGGCGCGCACGTACCCCACCAGCGAGCCGAACGCCTGGCTGCCTGCCAACCGGACGCGGCGGCGCGCCCGCGTCGGGACGATCCGGGACACGAAGTCCCAGATCTGCTGTCCGCCGTAGAGGAAGAAGATGAGGGTGAAGAGCACGAGCAGAGCCCCGGTGAGCATCTCGCCGATCACCGCGGCGGTGGTCAACGCGCCACTGGTGAGGGCTTCCTGATTCGACTGCACCGACCGGACCACCGAGTCGCCGGCACTGCGGATCTGGTCCTCGCTGAAGTGCAGGGGCCCCTGCGTCAGCCAGTCCTGGATCTGGGTGACGCTGCCGGTGAACTGCTCCGTGAGGGCGGGGACGCCCTCGATGAACTGCTCGACGACGAACGTCAGGATGCCCACCAGCAGCCCGAGACTGCCGAGGATCGAGACGATGACCGCGACGACGCGCGGGATGCCGCGCCGCTGCATCCAGTCGACGAGCGGGGAGAGCAGCGCCGACGCCAGCAGGGCGAGTGCCACCGGGACGACGACGCTCTCGAGCCGGTGCACGATCATGCCGATCACCACGAGACCGGCGAACAACACCAACAGACGCCACGTCCACGCAGCGCCGACACGTACCACAGGGTGTACCGACTCCGCCGGATCGTCCGTCACCGAGGAAGCCTAACCGAGCACCCGGTAAGTTGACCTCGTGCTGACGCTTCTACGTGCGGTCTCGTTGACCCTGAGAAGTCGCTGGCCGCTGTACCTCGCGTCGATGCTCCTGGCCAATCTGCTCGGCGCGATCCTGGTGTTCGCCTTCGTCCGGTACGGGCTGCCCATTCCCGAGAACGAGTCGATCGTCGTCGATCGGGTGCGCAATGTCTTCATCTTCGGGGCGTACCTGCTCTTCGCGGCCGTCGTCAGCCTCGCGACCGCCGCCGTCATGCTGCGCAGTGTCATGCGGTGGCAGATCCGCGGTGGACCGCCCAGTCGATCCGAGCAGATGGCCGCCCTGCACGCACCGCTGCGCCAGGCCATCGTGCACCTGGTGCTCTGGATCGTGGGCGGCGTCATCTTCATGCTGCTCACCGCGTCGGAGATGCCGTCGCTCGCGGTGGCCGTCGCGGTGACGGTCGCCATGTCCGCGGCGATCACCTTCGGCTTCACCTACATGCTGGGCGAACGCATCCTCCGGCCCGTCGCCGCGCAGGCGCTCAGCGAGGGCAGTTTCGACCGCACGATGACGCCCGGTGTGGGTACACGCATGGCGATGACGTGGGGACTGGGCACACTGATCCCCGTCGTCGGAATCCTGCTGCTGTGCGCGACCCAGCTGACCACCGACCTGGTCTTCTCCCCCGACTCGCTGGCCATCGCCATCAGCCTGCTCTGCGTGCTGGCGATCATTCAGGCGTTCTGTCTGTCAATGCTCACCGCCAGCCAGATCTCCGATCCCATCCGTCAGCTGCGCCGCGCCATCGAGAAGGTGCAGGAGGGCCACACCGAGGTCCAGGTCGAGGTGTTCGACGGCAGTGAGATCGGCCGTCTGCAGGTCGGCTTCAACCGGATGATGGCCGACGCGTCGGAGCGTGCAGTCCTGCGCGAGCTGTTCGGGCAGCACGTCGGTGAGGACGTCGCGCGGCGCGCCCTCAAGTTCGGCACCGAGCTCGGCGGCGAGACCCGATTCGTCGCGGTGCTGTTCGTCGACATGGTCGGCTCGACGGCCGCCGCCTCCGAACGTCCGCCCGGCGAGGTCGTCGACCTGCTCAACGACTTCTTCCGCGTCGTCGTCGACGTGGTCGACCGGCACCACGGCTTCGTCAACAAGTTCGTGGGCGACGCGGCGCTGGCCATCTTCGGCGCGCCCCTGGATCGCCCGGACGCACCCACCGCGGCACTGTCCGCAGCGCGGGAACTGCGCAGCGAGCTCACCGAGATCGCCGGACTCGACATCGGCATCGGCGTGTCGGCCGGACTGGCGGTGGCGGGAAACATCGGCGCCAAGGAACGCTTCGAGTACACCGTCATCGGTGATCCGGTGAACGAGGCGTCGCGCCTGACGGAACTCGCGAAGTTCACTCCCAGTCGGGTTCTCGCGTCGACGTCGGCACTGTACTTCGCCGACGAGGACGAGCAGTCCGAGTGGGAACTGGGCGAGAAGGTGCAGCTGCGCGGACGGCGGCGCGCGACGCACCTGGCCTCCCCGGTCGACTATCCGCGCTGATCGTCGGCACCGTTCGTTACTCTCGGTGCCGTGGTAGTTCCGGAGCAGGGCCGATCCGCTGGGTCGCCCCGCGCCGGTGGCAGATGGCGATGGCTGCGCTGGGTGGCCGCGGTCGCCCTCGTGGCGTTGCTGGTCGGTGAGGGTGTCTACCTGTGGCCGCGCCTGCACGAGTCGTGGCGCGCCCTCACCGAGATCCACTGGGGATGGGCCGCGGCCTGCGTCGTGATGCAAGCGATCTCGCTGTCCGCGTTCGCGCGTGTCCAGAAGCAGTTGCTGCGCGCGGGCGGTGTCCGCGTATCGCAGCGACGCTCGCTCTCCGTCATCTACGGCAGCACCGCCATGGCGCTGACACTGCCGGCCGGCCAGGTCTTCTCCACAGCGTTCACGTACCGCGAGACACGCCGCTGGGGCGCGAGCCCGGTGGTCGCGTCGTGGCAGCTCGCCATCTCCGGCGTCATCGCCGCGCTCGGGCTGGCTGTCCTGGGCGTGACGGGAGCCTTCCTCGTCGGCGGCAGCGCCAACACCCTCGCACTGATCGTCCCCGTCGCGGGCGTGATCGCCCTCATCGCCGGCGTGCGCTACGTCCGCTCCCACCCGCAGTCGATCGTGGGCATCGGCCGGTGGGGGCTGTCGAAGTACAACTCGCTGCGCAACAACGATCCCGACACGGGCATGGCCCGGCTGGACGAGATCGTCGAGCAGGTGAAGTCGGTACGCCTCGGTGCCCGCGACGGCACGGTGTCGCTCGGCTTCTCCGCGGTGCACCGCCTCGCGGACGTCGCGTGCCTCGGGTTCGCCTGCTACGCCATCGGCGCGGATCCGAAGATCTACGGGCTCCTCATCGCCTTCTCGGCCAGCAAGACGGTGGGGTCCATCCCCGGTGCGCCCGGTGGTCTGGTCATCGTGGACGCCACTCTCATCGCGACCCTCACCACCGCGGCCAGCATCAGCGCGTCACAAGCGGTCGCGTCCGCACTGGTGTATCGCCTGGTCAGCTTCATCCTGGTGGCACTCGTCGGCTGGGTCGTCTTCCTGATCCTGTTCCGCAAGCATCAGCACGAGGACCTGCACTTCGATCTCGCCGTCGAGCAGCGCGAGCGGACGGAACTTCGGGAGCGGACGGAACAGCCGTCGGCCACCCACCCGCTCGGCAAGGATTCTCCTCCGCGGGAATAGATGCGGACCGCGGTCCGGTTGTGTACTGTGAGGCTTGAACCTTCAACCACACAGGAGTTCGTCATGACTGCAGCAGTGTCCGTCCCCCAGCTCACCGCCGGCACGTGGGCCATCGATGCCACCCACTCGACCGTCGGGTTCACCGTCCGCCACCTGATGGTGAGCAAGGTCCGTGGCCGTTTCCAGACCTTCACCGGCACCATCACGGTCGACGAGAACGGCGCGCCCACCATCGACGCCGAGATCGACGTCGCCTCCATCACCACCGACAACGCGCAGCGCGACGGCCACCTCAAGACCGCCGACTTCTTCGAGGTCGAGAAGTTCCCCACTGCCACCTTCCGGTCCACCTCGGTCAAGGCCAAGGGCGACGACTTCGTGCTCACCGGTGACTTCACGCTGCACGGCGTGACCAAGTCCATCGATCTGAACGTCGAGTTCAACGGTGTCAACGCCGGCATGGGCAACGGACCGGTCGCCGGCTTCGAGGCCACCACCACGATCAACCGCAAGGACTTCGGCATCAGCATCGACATGCCCCTCGAGGGTGGCGGCGCCGTCGTCGGCGACAAGATCGGCCTGCTGCTCGAGATCGAGGCCGGCCACCAGGCCTGATCTCCTCCCGGAAAGACCCGCTCGACGCCCGCACAGCCGGCGCCGGTGCGGGTCTTTCCGCGTCTCGGCGCCTCGTAGTCTGGTGGCATGCCCGCGCGCACCCGCACTCCCGCCCTGTCGGCCCTCGCAGTGCCGGCGGTGATCGACGTCGTTCTCGTCCTCGTCTTCAGCGCCATCGGCCGAGGCAGCCACGAGGAGGGCGTGACCGTCGGGGGCACTCTGTCGACGGCCTGGCCGTTCCTCGTCGGCCTCGCCGTGGGATGGGCGGTGACCTACGCGCTGTACCGCGAGAAGTTCGTCGCGGTGTCCCTGGTCCCCACCGGGGTTCTCGCGTGGATCGGCGCCGTGGTCGTGGGCATGGTGCTGCGGCAGGTGTCCGGCGAGGGAACGGCCTTCAGCTTCATCGTGGTCGCGACGGTGACGCTGGCGGTGTTCCTGCTCGGGTGGCGTCTCGTCGCCCGCCTCGCGCAGCGTCGTCGCGCCTGACCCACACAGTTCCTCAGCCCAGCCACAGCCACGCTGCGAGGCCGAACCCGCACAGCGCCACGGCGATCCGGAGCGGATTCGGCGGAAGGTGTCTCACGATGCGCGGGCCGAGCGTTCCCCCGGCGATGGTGCCGATTCCCATCGCCAGTGCGGCGAGCCAGTTCACCTGGCCGGAGAACGCGAATATCACCGCGGCGACCAGGTTGGCCACGCCCAGCAGGTAGCTCTTGAGGAGCGTTGCGCGCCAGACGGTTTCGGCCGTGCAGATCAGCGTCAGCGCCATGAAGATGACGCCCGCACCCGCGCCGAAGTAGCCGCCGTAGATCGCGACGAGGAAGATCGCGCTCGGATACAGCACCGGGAACGTCCGGTCACCGGCGAGGACGCGGATCCGCGGCTGCAGCAGCATGGCGACGGATGCGAGAACGACCAGGATCGGCACGACCGCCTCGAACGTCTCCCCCGGCGCGCGCAGCAGGACGACGGCTCCCGCGATGCCGCCCAGCGCGGCCCACAGGGTGAGCCAGAGCAGCGAACGACCGCTCTTGGCAAGCTCTTTGACCGACGACGCGGTGGCACCCACACCGGCCCCGACGAGCGCCACGGTGTTGGTCACGTTGGCCGCGACCGGTGGCAGCCCCACCGCCAGCAGCGCGGGGTACGACACGAGCGACGCCAGGCCGGTGATGTAGCCGATGACTCCGGCACCGAAGCCCGCCGCGATCAGCAGGACGAACTCGGTGACGGTCACGGGGTGAAACGTAGCAAGCCGGTGATCACTCCGAGGGCGAGGCCATCTCGCGCATCAGCATGTTCGTCATGCGCGCCGCGGCATCGGTTCCGTCGGCGTCCTCGATGTAGACCGCGAAGGCCAGATCGCCCTTGGTGCCGAGGAACCAGCGATCGTCTCCGTTGTCCCCGGCGAGCCCGGTGACCGACGGATCGCTGACACCTTCGCTGCGGGCGTTGTCACGCAGTGTGTTCCGCAGCGAGGTCAGCACGGCCGGGGCGACGGGCGAGCCCGCACCGGACACCGTCGCCGGTGCGCCGCCGACGATCATCGGAGCCGGTGCCGATCCACGAGCGACGGCCGCCGCCATCTCGGCGAGGCCGAAGGGTGTCACCGTCATGCCGGATACGGACGACGTCCGGCTGACACCGCGGAACTGGTCCACCGCCGACTGGCCGTCGGGGAGCGAGGCGGTGACGGCGTCGAGACCGGGGATGTCGAAGGAGGTACCCAAGCCGAACTGGCGTGCGGCGTCGGAGAATCCGATCTTCTGGCGATCGGCCGACGCCTGGATCACGTCCACGAGCGTCCCGGCGGGATAGAGGCCGGTGAACGCCGGCGTGCCCTCGTCGTTGGCGTAACTGTTCTGCGCGGTGGCGACGACGGCGCCGGTGGACGGCTTCATGACCACGATCGAGGCCGGGGTCCCGACGCTGACGGCGGCGGTCTCCGCAGCGAGCTGCACGGCCGGGTCGAGAGTGGACGTGATGTCGGGTGATCCCGGACCCTGGAAACCTGCCAGTCGGGTGGTCTCGCCGTCGGTGTCCGCGACCTCGACAGCCCAGCCCGCGGTGGCGTCCCGGGAGTCCTGCCACACGGTCCGCAGCGAGTCCAGCACCGGCGACGTCAGCCGCCGGTCACCGGCGATGAGCTTGGGTTCCGCGTAGAGGACCACACCGGGGATCGCACGCAGGTCGTCCTCCAGCACGGCGTAGTCGTCGGCACGCAGGTTCACGGCGGTGATCTCGGCACCGGGGTCCGCCGCGACGTCGGCCTGGAGCGACTCGGACGTGATCAGCGGCGCCACGATGTCGATGACGTCGGCGAGGCGGGACGTCGTGTCGGCCAGGTCGGAGGTCGCGGAGGGATCGAGCCGCACGGAGGCGACGTTCTGTTCCGCCATCATCACGGCGCCCGAGGCGTCGAGCACGCGCGGTGCGGGTGCATCGGTCCGGGCGTAGCGGACGGACCCACCGGCACGCAGTTCCGGGGCGAGGATCGACGGATCCCACGAGATGCGCCAGCCGACGCCGAGCTTGCGCGTCGACCCCTGGGTGGTGACGCGCCACTCGCGCGAGTCCTGGCCGCGGGGTTCGCCGAACGACCAGGTGGAGTCGACGGTGAAGAAGCCGGACTCGTCGTCCAGGCCGATGTACTGCGACATGCGGCTCGTCGAGACTCCGGGCCCCATCGAGTCGAACATGGCGCCGATCGTTTGGGCCGCGGCATTGGGGTAGGAGGTCAGCGCGGCGGCCGCGGCCACGTCACGTTGATCGAGGGCGGCGACGAACCGGTCCACCAGCACCGCCGCCTCACTGCGAGGCTTGTTCACCACGAACGAGGCGACAGTCGCGAGCGACACGAACACTGCGAGCAGCGCGACGACGTACCTGGAACGCAGAACCATGCCCCAATAATCACATGAGTCACACCAGTAACACAGCACGGTGAGCACTCGGACCGGTCACGATCCGGTCACCCCGTGCGCCTTGTGCGTATCCAGGGGTGCGCAAAAGGCGCACAGGGCCGAAGGCCACTCAGCGCAGGAAGGATCCCGCCACCGTCAGCGCCGGCGCGGAGGAGTCGCCGCCCTCGACGAACACGGCGAACGCCAGGTCACCGCGGATGCCGACGAACCAGCCGTGCGCCGGGCCGCTCGCGACCTCGGCGGTGCCGGTCTTACCGAGCAGTCCGTCGATGTCCTGCAACTGCGTCGCCGTACCGGCGGTGACCGTCTCCCGCATCATGGCGCGCAGCTGGTCGGTCACCTCCGCCGGCGGGGCTGCGACGGTGCGATCCGCGGTACCGGGTCGTCCGGTGATCATGGTCGGCGACGGGGTGGATCCGTCCGCGATGGACGCCGCGACCAGGGCCATGCCGAACGGGGACGCGGTGACGGTGCCCTGCCCGATCGCGCTCTCGACGCGCTCGGCCGACGTCGTCGCGGGCGGAACGCTGCCGGTCACGGTGGTGAGCCCGGGTGTCAGGTAGTCGACGCCGAGCCCGAACTGCAGGGCCGCCTGCTGCAGCGCGTCGTCGGGCAGATCGACGGCCAGCTGACCCATGGTGGTGTTGCACGAACGCGCGAAGGCCGTCTGGAGCGGAACCGATCCGAGGTCGAAGTTGTCGTCGTTGGGGATGGTCCGGCCCTCGATGTTCGCGGATCCGGGGCACGGCACCACGGTCGTGGGGGTGACGGTGCCCGCCTGCAGTGCCGCCGAGGTGGTGACGGTCTTGAAGGTGGAGCCCGGCGGGTACAGGCCCGTGAGGGCGATCGGGCCCTGCGCGTCCGCGGCCGAGTTCTGCGCGACGGCCACGACGTCTCCGGTGGAGGGCCGGATCGCCACGACGGCCGCGGCGTTCGCTGTCGACGCGAGAGCGTTCTCCGCCTTGAGCTGCAACAGTGTGTCGAGCGTGACCTGGATGTCCGGGCCGACGGTCGCCTCGACGCCGGTCACCCGCTGGGCGACGGAACCGTCGGCGGCCACCAACTGCACGGCCCACCCGGCGGTGGCGTCCTGCTGCTCCTGCCACAGCTGCGCCACGTCGTTCAGCGCGGGAGAGGACAGTGCGCGATTCTCGGTCAGGAGCCGCGTCTGCGGCGCCAGAGTGACGCCGGGCAAGGCGGAGAGCAGGGACTCGATGGGGGCGAGATCCTCCTGCCGCAGGCTCACGGCCGTCACCGACGGAGCGCTCGACTGCGCGTCACGAAGGGATTCCGCCGTGACCGTCGGCGCGAACGGCGACACCAGTGCCGCGACGGCGCCGGGATCGGCGGTCTGGTCGAGATTCACCAGCGTCACCACCTGCTGCGACATGAGTGGCGCTCCCGAGGTGTCGACGACGCGAGGCGCGGTCGACGCGGTGACGGGCGTGTACCGAACCGTCGTCTCCGGAGTCAGGCCCGGTACGACGACACCCGGGTTCCAGGTGACCTTCAGCCCCTGTCCGCCGTCGGCGACGGATCCGGTCGTCGTGTAGGTCCAGACGCGTTCCGCGTCCGCCGGGGCCGACGTGGTGGGAGCTGCCGTGGTGGTCGCCGTCGCGGATGCGGTGCCGGTCGCGGGTGCCTCCGCATCCTCGGGCGGTGCAAAGGACCAGGAGGCGGACAGTGTGAACGTCTGCTGCTCGTCGTCTGCCTGGCTCACCGTGAACCGCGGTGTCGCCGTGACTGTTCCGCCACCGCCGAGTCCGTCGTACATCTGGGTGAGCACCGCGGTCGCTGCCGCCGGATCCGAGGTCAACTCTGCCGCGGCGCCCACGTTCTGTGTGCTGAGCGCTTCGGCGAACCGATCGGCCGTCACACGGGACGCCGGGGGCTCGTCGGCACTGCACGCGGTGGCGGCGAGCGCGACCGCGATGGTCGCGGCGGCGAGACGGAGTCCGCTGCTGGTGGAGGGGCCGAATCGGCGGGACGGTCGAGACATCAGCGAAGGCACGCACTGATAGTGCCCCACCGATCCGTCGGTCACACGACGCGACGAACTCTTGACGCTCGGCGCGACGTGTGTAATCTTGTAATCACTGGCGTTGTAATCAAGTAATCGCGCCACTGACGAAAGTAGAACATCATGAATCCCCATGACACCTTCCCCTTCGGAGAACGACCCTCCAGTCCCTTCGGTCGAGGTGACGCACCCCGGCGCGGTGGACCCCACGGACACGGCCGCGGTCGCGGCGCAAAGCGCGGCGAACGCGTCGGCCGGCCCGGCGGATGGCAGCAGAAAGACGTACCCGACGCAGGCGATGCGGAACAGTGGTTCCTGGGCCGCCTGCCCGACGACTGGTTCGACGGCACCGCCACGGTCGAGGTCGACCGCGAGGAAATCGTCGTGATCGGCGAACTGAACGCCCCCGAGTCCGATGCCGGCGTCGAGGGCCGCATCGCTCGATTCCGTGAGTCCACCCGCGACGATCGCATGCGTATCGCCGACGAGGCCGAGGCACGCTACGGCCGCAAGGTCGCCTGGGGTGTCACCATCGACGGCGACACCACCCTCTTCACCCACCTCGCGGTGCCGGTCATGACTCGACTGCGTCAGCCCGAACGCAAGGTGCTCGACACCCTCGTCGACGCCGGCGTCGCACGCTCGCGCGCCGACGCGCTCGCCTGGGCCGTACGCCTGACCGGAGACCACATCGACCCGTGGCTCGCAGAACTGCGCGAGGCCATGGCGAAGGTGGACGACCTGCGGGCCCAGGGACCCGACGTCCGGAACACTCACACTCAGGACGACGAGACCGACTGATTCACAGCCGTATTCGACATCTCTGTTGACCGTTCTGCGCTGCCGACCTAGAGTTGGTAGCTCATCGTCCCCGACGAACGGACAGGCAGTTGCTCCTCTCGTAAGTAGTGCGGATCCCACCGACGCGCACGTCGCGGTGGCACGACACTCCTCTCGAGGTGCTCCATGTCAGTATCACCCTCCGTCGTTCTCTCCGATCTCACCTTCTCCTGGCCCGACGGCCGGCCTGTCCTCGACGGCCTGGACGCATCGTTCATGCCGCGCCGGACCGGCCTCGTCGGCACCAACGGAGCGGGCAAATCCACTCTGCTGCACCTGATCACCGGGCGGTATCGACCGCAGCGCGGGTCCGTGCGCGTCACCGGCACCGTCGGCCATCTTCCCCAGCAGGTGGTCACGAACGTCTCGGACACCGTCGCTGATCTCCTCGGCATCGGAGACGTCCGACGGGCCCTGGCACGCATCGAGCACGGCAGCACCGATCCCGACGACTTCACCGTCGTCGGGACGGACTGGGACGTCGAGGAGCGCACTCTCGCGTTGCTCGACTCGGCCGGCCTCGGCGAGAGTCTGGGCACGGCAGCAGATCTCGATCGACCGATGAGAACCCTGTCGGGGGGCGAGTCGACGCTCGTCGCACTCGTCGGTCAGGTGATCCGGCGGCCCTCCGTCCTGCTTCTCGACGAGCCGACGAACAACCTGGACCGACGCGCTCGATCCGCTCTGGGACGAGTACTCGACGAGTTCTCCGGCGCCGTCGTCGTCGCGAGTCACGACCAGGGCCTGCTCGACACCATGGACGACATCGCCGAACTCCACTCGGTACGGTCGTCGCCCGCGTCGCTCCGGATGTTCGGCGGCAACTGGACGCACTACCGGAGCGTCGTGGAGGGCGAGCAGGAGGCGGCGCGGGCCGCGGCGCGGTCGGCCGATCAGGATCTGCGCCGGCAGAAGCGGGATCTGGTCGAGGCGCAGACCACTGTGGCCCACCGGCGACGGATGGGAGAGAAAGCATCTCGCGAGAAGCGGGTACCGAAGATCGTCGCCCACAACCGGCGCAGCGCCGCACAGGAGTCGGCTGCCAAGTACCGCATCGGACACGAGGACCGCGTGGCGGATGCCCGCGCCCGCGCCGACGAGGCGCACGAGATGATTCGTGACGACACCGAGATCGTGGTGGATCTGCCCGAGACGGCGGTGCACGCGTCGAAGTCGGTGGCGTCGACGGGCGAGATGCTGCTCGATCTGGACGGTCGGTACCCGGACAGGACGGTCGAACTCACGATCATGGGCCCGGAACGCATCGCGCTCGTCGGGGACAACGGAGTCGGCAAGACGACTCTCCTGCGATCTCTGGCGCCGTCGGTGCCGACCGCGGTGCTGCCGCAATCCCTCGACGTGTTCGACGACGATGCGTCCGTGGTGGAGAACGTCCGCCGCGCGGCACCGGACACGTCGATCACCGACGTCCGAACTCGGCTCGCTCGCTTCCTCTTCCGCGGTCGGCGGGCCGACGCGGTGGTGCACACCCTGTCGGGCGGGGAACGGGTGCGCGCGGCCCTCGCGATGCTGCTGCTGGCCGATCCGGCTCCACAGCTGCTCATTCTCGACGAACCGACGAACAACCTGGATGTCGCGTCCAGGACGCACCTGAGCACGGCGCTGTCGTCGTATCGGGGAGCCCTGATCGTGGTCAGCCACGACGAGGCGTTCCTCGATGCGCTGGGGATCACGCGGCGGGTCGATCTGACCGCCGACGGGCTCACCTCGACGTCCACCTGAGATCGCCCACCTGCGACCATGGCACCGTGGACTTCGCGACGAACCCGGTGGACGGCACCCGCATCGCCTGGTCGGTGACGGGTGACCCCACCGGCCCGCCGGTGATGTTGGTGCACGGCAGCCTGTTGTCGCACCAGATCTGGCGCACGTTCGGATACGTGCGCGCACTGCGCGACACGTACCGCCTGATCCTCGTGGACCAGCGTGGACACGGCCGAAGCGATGCTCCCCGCACCGTCGACAGCTATTCGATGGACCGCATCAGCGAGGATCTCGTCGCTGTCCTCGATGCAGTCGACGTACACGCGGTGCACTACGTCGGCTATTCGTTCGGCGGGCGGTCCGGTTTGAACCTGGTCACCCGCACTCCCGAGCGGGTCGCCTCCTTGGTGGTCGGCGGCGCTGGATCGGGGCCGCAGAAGGGCGCGCTGGACAGCCTGTTCTTCGACGGCAGCGCCGACGTCCTCGCCGAACGGGGAATGGACGGGTTCGTCGACGAGTGGGCGAACCGCCGCGGCTTCCCGGTGGACTCCGGCACCCGAGCCGCGTTCCTGCGCAACGACTCCGAGGCACTGGCCGCGTACTTCCGGGCTTCGGACGACGATCCCGGCATCGCCGACGACGCCGTCCGCGCCATCACCGCGCCGACACTGTTCTACGTCGGCTCCCGCGACATCCAGCGTATCGACGACACCCGTCGCACCGCATCGCTGATCGCCGGCTCCGAGTACGAAGAGCTCCGCGGGTACGACCACGCGACGGCTGTGGCCGCCCCGGAGGCCGTCGAGCTGGTGTCCGGGTGGCTGGGGACGGTCACGTCGTCGGAGCGGTGAGCGGATCGGGCGCTCGCCGTGTACGGCCGGTGTCGGACACGACGGCGAAACCTTCCCGTGCCCAGTACTCGAATCCCCCGATCAGCTCCCGCACGCGGGAGTAGCCGAGGCGACTGAGCGTCAGGGCCGCTCGGGTGCTGCCGTTGCATCCCGGTCCCCAGCAGTAGACGACGATGTCGGCGTCGCGATCCGGCTCCACCTCGGCGATGCGCGTGCCCAGATCGGCCCCGACGATGTGCACCGCTCCGGGAATGCGTCCCGCACTCCAGGACGCGTCCGAACGAACGTCGATGAGCAGCGGCCCCGCACCGCGGGATCGCTCGGCGGCGAGATCGGCGGGATCTGTCTCGAACCTCAGTTTCGCGGCGAAGAAGTCGGCGGCGGACGGTGTCTGTTGCATGACCTCAGCCAATCCTGTTCGGGCGACTGGGAGAAGTGATGATCACCGGCTGATCGCACGATCCGGCGTCGATCGGCCGGTATCGTTTTCTTTGTGCCGCGTAATCCACACCCCGAGGTCGACGAGATCGACCGACGACTGCTGGACGAGCTGCAGAGTGACGGGCGCGCGAGCGTTGCACATCTGGCCCGAGTGGTGAACCTGTCGTCGAGTGCGACGGCCGACCGCGTCCGTCGCCTGACCGACATCGGCGTCATCACCGGCTACTCCGTCACTGTCGACACCGAGGCGCTCGGCTACACCGTCACCGCATTCGTCCGCCTGGCGTACCCGTCGGGCAATTACGGTCCGTTCGACGCACTGGTGGCGTCCACCCCGGAGATCATCGAGGCGCATCACGTCACGGGTGACGACTGTTTCATCATCAAGGTCCTCGCCCGCTCGATGCGGGATCTCGAACGCGTCACCGGCCGGCTCGCCACCCTCGGCTCCATCACCACCAACGTCGTGTACTCGAGCCCTCTCCCGCGTCGGCGCATCGCTCCTGCGTGACGGCCCGCCGGTGGCCTGGACCTTCGATCAACGCACGTCGCGCAGCCATGCGATGCCCACGGTTCCGAGAACAGTGACCACGGTGAACGTCGTCCTCTCGAAGCCGTCCGGCCGCGACCGTCTCAGGTGAGGCGGTTCCCACGTCGGACGCGCTGCGACAACGGGTGTGCGCACCCCTTCTAGTGACCGCACACCCCTCCCCACCGGCCGCAGACCGTGTGCGCTCACCGCTGGGGGTGTGCACACGGCTTGCGGCCGCACCTACGGGCCCGTCGGTAGCCTGGCGAACATGGCGTCACGGTTCTGGTCCCTGCTCGGTCGTTCGGTCGCGAAGGGGCATGCGCGGTCGCGAGGTGCCGTGGATGCCGCCCGAGCGCTCGAGGTCCGCCACCGCGACCTCGACGCGGACGGTCTGCGTGCCGCGGCCGACGGTCTGCGCGGAGCCGGCTCCCTCGACGTGCCCGCGTTCCTCGCGCTCGCGCGCGAGGCGTCCGATCAAGCGTTGTCCCTGCGCCCCTTCGACACTCAGCTCTACGGAGCCGTACGGCTGCTGGAGGGCGACGTGATCGAGATGGCGACGGGCGAAGGGAAGACGCTCTCCGGCGCCGTCGCGGCCGCCGCCTACGTGCTGCAGGGCAGGGACGTGCACGTGGTGTCGGTCAACGACTTTCTCGCGCGACGCGACGCCGAGTGGATGGGCCCGTTCTACGACGCGCTCGGAGTCACGGTCGGGTGGATCACGGCGGAGTCGACGGCGGACGAGCGGCGCGCTGCCTACGGGTGCGATGTCACTTACGCCTCGGTCAACGAGGTGGGCTTCGACGTACTGCGCGACCATCTCGTCGACGACGTCGACACGCTGGTCTCCCCTACCGCGGACGTCGCCGTCGTCGACGAGGCCGACTCGGTGCTCGTCGACGAAGCTCTGGTGCCCCTGGTTCTCGCCGGCTCCATCGATCAGGACGTGTCGGCCGACGACGTGCTCGACGCCGTGCGGTCTCTCGACGCTGACACCGACTGGGAGGTCGACACCGACCGTCGCAACGTGTTCCTGACCGATGCCGGGGCCGAGAAGCTCGAGGACGCACTGGGCGGGATCGATCTGTACAGCGAGGAGCACGTCGGCACCACGTTGGTGCGCGTCAATCTCACCCTGCACGCAGAGGTGTTGGTACGCAGGGATGTCGACTACATCGTGCGGGACGGTCGGGTACAGCTGGTCAACGCCTCCCGCGGCCGTGTCGCGGAGCTGCAGCGTTGGCCGGACGGTCTCCAGGCCGCGGTCGAAGCGAAGGAAGGCCTGGCGCGCACGGAGACCGGGCAGGTCCTGGACACCATCACCGTGCAGGCCCTGATGGGTCGGTACCGCCGCGTGTGCGGAATGACCGGAACGGCTCTCGCAGCAGGAGAACAGCTTCGGACGTTCTACGGCCTCGGGGTGTCGGTGGTCGAGCCGAACGAGCCGCTCGTCCGCGTCGACGAGGTCGACCGCGTGTACGCCACCGCTCCCGAGAAGAACGCGGCCGTCGTCGCCGCGGTGCTGGAAGCCCACGCCACGGGGCAGCCCGTGCTCGTGGGGACGCACGACGTCGAGGAGTCCGAGTCTCTGGCCGCCCGCCTCGAGGACGCCGGAGTGCCGGTGGTCGCCCTCAACGCGAAGAACGACGCGGAGGAGGCCGAGATCATCGCGCGGGCCGGACTGCGCGATGCGGTGACCGTCTCGACGCAGATCGCCGGCCGCGGCACCGACATCAGGCTCGGGGACGGCGTGACCGACCTCGGCGGCCTTCTCGTGATCGGCACCGCGCGGTACGTCACCGAGCGCCTCGACAACCAACTACGGGGACGCGCAGGGCGACAGGGTGATCCGGGCCGCTCCGTGTTCTTCGCCAGTTGGGACGACTCGCTGGTGACGCGCTATCTCGAGAAGAGCGACCGACCCGGCCACCCCGACGACACGGGTTTCCTCGAGTCGGAGGTCGCGGCCAAGCGCATCGACCACGCGCAGCGCGTCGCGGAGGGCGCGATGCTCGACACCCACGCGTCCACCTGGCGGTACAACCAACTGACCGCCCAACACCGCGACATCCTCGACACGCGTCGGGCCGCGTTGCTCGGCACCGACGAGGCGTGGGACCTGCTGGCCACCCGCAATCCCGAGCGTGCCGCGGAACTGGAGGCCGTCGACTCCGACGCCCGCGTACGCGCCGCCCGGCGCATCGTTCTCCACCATCTCGACCGCGCGTGGTCCGACTACCTGGCGCACCTCGGCGATGTCCGCGAGAGCATTCATCTCCGGGCACTCGGCCGACAGAACCCGCTCGACGAGTACCACCGCATCGCGATCGAGGCGTTCGCCGAGGTGCAGTCCCGTGCCCTCGAGGAGTCCGACCGCACCTTCCTGACCTCGACGATCACCGACGACGGTGTGGACCTCGAGTCGGCGGGGCTGGTGCGTCCGTCTTCGACCTGGACCTATGTTCGCGAGTCGCACCGTCCACTCGCGTTCTGAGTGGCCTTCGGCCCCGTGCGCCCTTTGCGTATCCGGAGATGCGCAAAAGGCACACGGGGGACGAAGTCCCACTATTGCGAGTGATCACTCTCTAAGTTACGGTGAGCCCATCGCACAGTGATGGAGGTCACATGAACGAGTCGCACTTCGATGTGGTGATCAGCGGCGGGACCGTCTTCGACGGAGATGGTGGGCCGGGAGTTCGCCGCGATGTCGGCATCGTCGACGGCGTGGTCCGTGCCGTGTCCTCGGACGCGCTCGACGTCGGACCGGACACCGAGGTCATCGACGCCACCGGCCAGTGGGTCATGCCGGGATTCGTCGACGTGCACACTCATTACGACGCGGAGGTCCTGGTGGGGCCGGGCCTGAGCGAGTCGGTGCGCCACGGCGTGACGACGGTGCTGCTCGGCAACTGTTCGCTCTCCACCCTGTACTCCACTCCCGTCGACATCGCCGACCTGTTCAGCCGCGTCGAGGCCCTCCCCCGCGATCACGTACTCAAGGCCGTCGACACGCACAAGACCTGGTCGGGCCCGGAGGAATACATCGCCGCGCTCGAGCGCCTCCCGCTCGGACCGAACGTCGCTGCGCTGGTGGGGCACTCGGACCTGCGCGCCCACGTCATGGGACTCGACCGGTCGACCGACCGCTCCCAGCGACCGACGCGCGAGGAGACGGCGCAGATGGCGGACGCTCTCGAGAAGGCACTCGACGCGGGCATGCTCGGCATGTCCACGATGACCAATCCCTGGGACAAGCTGGACGGGGATCGATACCGCTCGCGCTCGCTGCCGTCGTCCTACGCGTCGTGGTCGGAGTTCCGGCGTCTGCACAAGATCCTGCGTCGCCGCGGCCGTCTGCTGCAGAGCATTCCGAACCTGAACACCAAGTACGACATGGTGTTCTTCCTCGGCGCCGCGACGGGCATCGGCCGACGCGCACTGAAGGTCTCGCTGCTGGCCGCCGCCGACGCCAAGGCCTCGCCGTGGATCCACCACATCTTCGGTCCGCTGGCCGCTGCGGTGAACGGACCGGGCAAGGGGCAGTTCCGCTGGCAGCACCTGCCCACGACGTTCGACGTCTACTCCGACGGAATCGACCTGGTCGTCTTCGAGGAATTCGGTTCCGGCAGAGCAGCTCTGCACCTTCGTGAGGAGCTCGGCCGTAACGAACTGCTGAAGGACGAGGCGTATCGACGCTGGTTCCGCGCCGACTTCGAGAAGAAGTTCTCCTCCCGTGTGTGGCACCGAGACTTCGGCGACGTCATCATCACCGAATGCCCCGACTCGTCCGTCATCGGCAAGAACATCGCAGAGTTGGCACGGGAGCAGGGGATCCACGTCGTCGACGCCTTCCTCGACCTGGTGGTCGAGCACGGCCGGAAACTACGCTGGCACACCACCATCGCCAATCATCGCCAGAAGCAGATGGACAAGCTGATCACGAAGCCCGGTGTGACGGTGGGGTTCTCCGATGCCGGGGCGCACCTGCGCAACATGGCGTTCTACAACTTCGGCATCCGCCTGCTGCGGCGCGTGAACGACGCCCGCGAGTCGTTCCTGACGGTCGGCCAGGCGGCTCACAAGCTCAGCGGCGAACTCGCCGACTTCTACGGCGTCGACGCCGGCCACCTGCGTCTCGGCGATCGCGCCGACATCGTCGTGGTGAATCCCGCCGGCCTGACGGACGAGGTCGACGCGTACAACGAGGAGACGATGCCGGAATTCGGGGGTCTCAGCCGCATGGTCAACCGTAACGACACCGCGGTCACCGCGACGCTCGTCGGCGGACGAGTCGCGTATCGCGAGGGCCGATTCGCCTCCTGGTTCGGGGTGTCCGAGCGGGCGGGCCGATTCCTGCGAGCGGGCGTGAGGACACCTGCGGCCACTACCGTGTCCGTGTGAGACGAACGCAGGAAGAGCGCCGCACCGACACCATCGCGCGACTCCTCGACGCGACCATCGCGTCGCTGTGCGAGAAGGGTTACGCCGCCACGACGGTCAACGAGGTGGTGACCCGCGCGGGAGTGTCGTCGGGTGCGCTCTTCCGGCACTTCGCCACCCGTCTCGATCTCGTCGTGGCCGCGGCGGACGAGGTCCGGAGGCGCCAGTTCGAGGAGTTCCGCGCCGGGCTGTCCGGCTTCGGCTCGGCGTCCGTCGAGCACTGCCTGACGTTGCTGCGCGCCGCGTGCCGGGCGCCGATCAACGGTGCCTGGTACGAGCTGCTCATCGCCGCCCGGAGTGACGATGCACTGCGGGAGCGTCTCGTTCCGTTCACCGTGCGCTACCACCAGGAGATCACCGACCTCGGACGCTCGCTGCCGATCGCCGGCAACATTCCCGCGGCGGAACTCGATACGGTGCTCTTCACGGTGGTACACCTCCTCGACGGGGAAGCCCTCTCCGCCGTGGTGCATCCGCAGCCCGAGCAGGAGGAGGTGCGGCTGCACCTCGTCGCGCGACTGCTCCGAGGAGAGTCGCTGTACAGAAGGAGCGAGGCAGGATGACCGAGCCGCACAGCAGGTGGACCGCTCACTCGACGGGTGCCGCACTGGCCGTGTTCGAGTACGGCGATCCGGAGTCGGACACGACGGTGCTGCTCGTGCACGGGTATCCGGACGACCACACCATGTTTCACCCGATGATCGACGCCATCGGTGATCGCGCCCGCGTCATCGCCTACGACACGCGCGGTGGTGGCCGCACCGTCGTCGAGCACCCGGAACGGTCCGAGTCGTTCGCCATCGAACGCCTGGCCGACGACACCTATGCGGTGGTCGAGTCGATCCCCGATCTCCGCGGAGCGGTCCACGCCTTCGCCCACGACTGGGGTTCGGTGCAGATGTGGGAGCCGATGCGCGATCCCCGCGCCGCCGAGGTGTTCGGATCGTTCACCTCCGTCTCCGGTCCCAGCATCGACCACCTCCGCGAGACGTCGCGTCGGCGCGGACTGCGGCCCACCCAGTGGCCGTCGGTGCTCGGTCAGCTCGCCCGGTCGTGGTACATCTGGGGCTTCCACGTGCCGGTCCTGGGAAAGTACGTTCCGACTCTGTTCGTCCAGGCCGGTCCCGCGGACCCCGCTCCCGCCGCGGATCCGCTGAACATGCAGCGCGGTGTCGAGCTCTACCGCGCCAACATCATTCGGCGCATGCTGTCCGGGCCACCACCGCGGTGCGACGTACCCACACTCGTCGTGGTTCCGCTGAAGGATCGCTTCCTCTCCCCCGATCTGGTCCAGGACGTCGACCGCTGGGTCCCCGACCTGACCGTCCTGGAGGTCGACGCGAAGCACTGGTGGCCCTGGAGTCACCCGGGAGACGCGGCGGACGTGCTGCTCGACCACGCCGGCCGGGACCGATAGCCCCGGCGTCAGGTCTCGGTCGTGTCGACCGGACTGCGGCGCCGACGGATCACCCCGGTGACGACGGCCGTGATCGCGCCGACAGCGAGGACGATGGCCGAGGCGAACGGGAGCCTGGTGTCGACGAGACCCAGCACGACGACGACGGGAATGGCCAGCGCCGGCCACGGGAACACCGTTCTCCAGTCGCCGGAACTCCAGCCGAGAACGGCGCAGATCCCGACGACGAACAGCGCCACCCCACCGGACAGGGCCCAGCGCCCGGCATCGGTCAGTTCGCCGACGGGATGCAGGACGTACTGCTGGATCCCGACGCCGAGGAGAGCGACACCCAGGGTGAGAGGGAGGTGCCCGTAGACGTACCCGTCGGCACGCCCACTGCCCACCACCCGCTCGTCGTCCTGGATCTCCGTCTTGGCCTCCGCGCCGCCGATGTCGAAGTACATCCACCACACGGCTGCAGCGATCGTGAATCCGAGTGCCGCGACGGCGACGGACGAGAACATCCAGTGGGTGTCGTGCATCCCGAGCACCACAGCCGAGATCGACTCACCGAGAACGAGAATGACGAAGAGCCCGAACCTCTCCGGCAGATGCTCGAGGTGCAGCGGAACATCCGGTCCCCAGTGGGTCGCGGCGAACGGCGCCGCGGCCTCCACCATGATTCCCACCGCCCACAGCAGGTAGGTGATCGGTGACGGGGTGAGCAGCGAGACCGTCCAGATCACGATACTGACGCCGGTGGCCGCGAGGTACAGATCGATCGTGACGCGGACGTCGGGGATGTGCCGCCGTGCGCGAAGATACAGACCGGCGAGAATCACCCGCGTCGCGATGTACCCGGCTCCGAAGGCGACGGTCCCGTCGCTGCCCACCGCCGTCGCGGCACTGGCGGCCATCACCGCCACGGCGAAGGTGGCGGCGAGTTTCAGCAATCGGTACAGGACGTCGTTCGTGTCGAACCTGTTGGCGTACAACGTGGTGGTCACCCATGACCACCACGTGACGGCGAAGATTCCCGCGAACTCGGCGATGCCCTGCCAGCGAAGGTCGTCCTTCAGTGCGAGTGCGAGTTGGTGCACGACCAGCACGTAGGCGAGGTCGAAGAACAGCTCCAACCGGGTCGCGCCGCGATCGGCCTCGGTCCGCAATTTCGGCGGTCGCACGAGCGGAGTGCGCTGGTCGGCTCCCGCGTCGGTGTCGTCGTCCGGTGTCGTTGCCACGTCATCACCACTCTGCAGTTGCGACCCGGACAGACCTCGCGGATCGGGCGATCAGCCGACGATGCGCGACACTACGCCGCGAGTGACCTCCTCGGGACGGAACTGCTCGCTCGCGTACGCGGAGATGGCGACCACTCCGCCGGCCAACGCGGGGACGACCCACTGCAGTGCCTGGAGTTTCTTCTGCGCGGCCGCCACGTGCGGTGGCGTGGACGCGGTGGGCGTGGTCCCGTCGGAGGCTGGTACCGCACCTTCCTTCGAGACCGTCTGTCCCAGAACGCGGCTGTACGCGGTGACCGCCAGTGCGGCCGCCGTGAGCGCGGTCTTGGCGACGGCCATCGAGGCGACGCCGTCCTGCGCCTTCAGACGTCCGTAGTCGTTCTTCAGCAGTGCTGTCGCACCGGCGAGATGGACACCGATGGCCGCGGCGTTGACCGGCGTCCACCGATCCCATCCCTCGTTGGTGACAGCCCCGGTGGAGGCGGCGGTGTCGGCGTTCGACGACGCCTCGTTCAGTGCGACGGCATTGGCGAGGGTTCCGCCGAACCAGGCCGCGAGTCCGACATCGTGGAGCAGGTGGGCAAGGGTGGCACGGGCCATGAGAATCTCCTGTGTCGAGAGCGAGTGCCTCGAACTACCCTCGTGCCGTGCGCTGAAACGTGTCGACCGGTCCAGGACGTCGACCGCCGGGTGCCGGACCTGACCGTCCCGGAGGTCGACACGAAGCACTGGTGGCCCTGGAGTCACCCGCGAGACGCGGCGGACGTGCTGCTCGACCACGCCCACAGGAACCGACAGCCCGCAGGCGAGTGTGAGTACACACGATCGACGAACACTCTGCCGATCCGCAGAATCACCGGCGATCCTGTGGCCGCACGCTCACATGCGAGGTCCCGCGACGGTGGACGGGTGTGGGAACGGTCTTCCCGGCACGTTCCCACACCCGAGTCTTGCCCCCTGCTGCTCAGGCCCCGATCCGCTCCCCCGAGGTCGGGTGGAACAGGTACGCGGTGCCCTCCTGCTTGGTCAGCGTGACTTTCTCGCCGATCCGCGCGGGTGCCCTCCTGGGAGAGCGTGCCACGATCGTGGCCGGTGTGCCGTCCGAGGCGCGGATCCGGGTGTCGTCGAAGCTGGCGTAGAGGTAGCTCTCGTTGCCCAGTTCCTCCACGAGGTCGACGGTGACCAGCAGTCCGTCGTCGTCCGCGGAGCCGATCGCGAGCTGTTCTGGACGCAGGCCGAGGGTCACCTCGTCGAGTCCCGCGGCGGCGATGGCGGTGAGCTGGTCGCGCTCGAGGGGGACGGTGCGCTCACCGACTTTCAGGCCGCCGGACACGACGGGCACCGTGAACAGGTTCATCGCCGGCGAGCCGATGAATCCGGCCACGAAGGCGTTGACCGGGTGGTCGTAGAGCTCGGTCGGCGCGGCGAACTGCTGCAGCTTGCCGTCCTTGAGGATCGCGACGCGGTCGCCCATCGTCATGGCCTCGACCTGGTCGTGGGTGACGTACACGGTGGTCGTCCCCAGCCGACGCTGCAGCGCGGCGATCTGCGTGCGTGTCTGTACCCGCAGTTTGGCGTCGAGGTTCGACAGCGGCTCGTCCATGCAGAACACCTGGGGCTCACGGACGATCGCGCGGCCCATGGCGACGCGCTGCCGCTGACCGCCGGAGAGCTTGCCGGGCTTGCGATCCAGGTACTCAGTGAGGTCGAGGAGTCGGGCCGCCTCGGCGACGCGGGCCTGACGCTTCTCGAGGCTGACCCCGCGCATCTTGAGCGCGAAGCCCATGTTCTCGCCGACGGTCTTGTTGGGGTAGAGCGCGTAGTTCTGGAACACCATCGCGATGTCGCGGTCCTTGGACGGCACACCGACCATGTTCTTCCCGCCGATCTCGATGGCACCGCCGTCGATCTCCTCGAGACCGGCGAGCATCCGCAGCGCGGTGGATTTCCCGGAGCCCGACGGGCCGACCAGGACGACGAACTCGCCGTCCTGGATGTCGAGGTCGAGCGAGTCCACCGCCAGCTTGTCGGCGCCGTCGTAGATGCAGGACGCTTGCTTGTACGAGATTGCAGCCATGGTTCTTTCTCCTACTTGATGGCGCCGAAGGACAGGCCGCGCACAAGCTTGTTCTGCGCGAACCATCCGGCGAGGACGACGGGGAGGGCTGCGAACGTCGCAGCGGCGGAGAGCTGGGCCCAGTACAGGCCCTGCCCGGTGATGAAGCCGACGAGGTAGACCGGAATCGTCTGTGCCTGAACGGCGGTGAGGTTGACGGCGAAGAAGAACTCGTTCCACGAGAAGATCACACAGATCAGCGACGTGGCCGCGATGCCGGGCGAGACCAGCGGCAGGATGACCTCCCGCACCGATGTCCACAGCGAGGCCCCGTCCATGCTCGCGGCCTCGAGCAACTCGCTCGGGACCTCGAGGAAGAACGACCGCATCATCCACACCGCGATCGGCAGATTCATCGCCGTGTACAGGATGATGAGCGCCCAGATGTTGTCGAGCAGACCGATGTCGCCGACGATGACGTACAGCGGCACGATGGCCGCCACGACCGGCAGCATCTTCGTCGAGATGAAGAAGAAGAGCACGTCCTGCGTCTTCTTCACGGGACGCAGCGACAGGGCGAATGCAGCCGGGACACCCAGCAGCAGAACGAGAATCGTGGACACGACGGTCGCGAAGGCCGAGTTGAGCAGCGTGGTGCCGATGCCGCTCTCGAGAACGCCGCGGTACTGGTCGAGGGTCGGGGTGAAGAAGATCTTCGGCGTCGCGGTGTACGCATCGGCTTCCTGCTTGAACCCGGTGATGACCATCCACAGGACCGGGAAGAAGAAGGCGATGCCGGCGACCCAGGCGACGAAGGACCAGATCGATCCGGGCCCCCATCGCTTCTTGCGTGTGATCGGCGCGGTGACGCTCGGAGTTCCGCTGCCGGCGCTCCGCTCGGTGGTGGTACTCATCAGGCAGCCTCCTCTTTCCCGCTGAAGCTCGTGAAGATCAGTCGCAGCGCCAGTGTGCTGACGACGATGGTGGCCACCACGGTGACGACGCCCATGGCCGCGGCCTGGCCGATGTCGAAGCCGAGGAACGCTCGTTGATAGATGTAGAACGGCAGGTTCGACGACGCCACACCCGGGCCGCCGGACGTCATCATGTAGACGGCGTCGAAGGTGTTGATGAGGTAGATGGCGCCGAGGACCGCTCCGAGCTCGATGAAGCGTCGCAGATGCGGCAACGTCAACTCGCGGAACAGTGCGACGGGCCCGGCGCCGTCCACCCGCGCAGCCTCCGCGATGTCCTTCGGCATCGACTGCAGTCCCGCCAGGATGAGCAGCATCATGAAGGGGGTCCACTGCCAGACGAGGTTGGTCATGACCGCGGCGAGCGGGAACCGCGAGACCCAGTCGATCTGGTCGACCCCGAACGGGCTGAGCACGAAGTTGATGAGGCCGAACACCGGGTCGAACATGGTGGTCTTCCAGATCAGTGCACCGGCGACCGGGGTGATGAGGAACGGAGTGATCAGCAGGGTGCGGATCAGACTGCGGCCGATGAACTTACGGTCCAGCAGCAGTGCGAGCACCAGGCCCAGCGCCACCGAGATGATCACCGTGCCCACGATCATGATCACCGTGTTGAACGCGACCGAGCGGAACTGGCTGTCCCGGAACACGTCCACGTAGTTGTTCAGACCGTTGAACTCCCGCGATCCGGGGCGCACCAGGTTCCACGACTGCGTCGAGTAGTACAGCGTGAACAGGAACGGGATCTGCGTGACGACGATCGCGAAGACCATGGCCGGCAGCAGGGGACCGCGGCGCCGCCACCCCTCCGCCTTCGAGATCACCCGTTCGCGAGGAACGAACGGCGTCTCGGATCTCGCCGAGCCGACTTCGGTCGTGGTCATCACTGATCCTCCTGATACGTCTTGCCGACCACCTCGGCGTACTGCTGCGCTTGAGCGAGCGCGTCCTGGACGCTGATCTGTCCTGCCACGGCGGCGCTGATCTGCTGACTGACCCGAGTGCCGAGATCCTGGAACTCGGGGATGGTGAGGAACTGGACGCCGGTGTACGGCACCGGATCGACCGTCGGGTTCAGCGGATCGGCATTGTTTATCGAGTCGAGCGTGACCTGACCGAAGGCGGCCGACGCCTCCTTGTACTCCGGGATCTCGTAGGTGGACAACCGGCTTCCCGGTGGCACCCGCTCCCAGCCGAGCTCGGTGCCGACCTTCTTCAGGTACTCCTTGTTCGTCATCCACGACACGAACTTCCAGGCGTCGTCCGGGCTCTCCGACGTCGTCGGGATGCCGAGCGACCAGGAGTACAGCCAGCCGTTGTCGCCCTTTGCCGCCGACGGGGCCTTGGCGTACCCGATCTTGCCGACGACGTTGCTCGACGTGGGGTCCTCGAGCACCGACACCGCCGAGGTGGCGTCGTACCACATGGCCGTGTTGCCCTGTGCGAGTTGCGTTCCGCACTCGCTGAAGCCGCTCGTCGCCGCGCCGGCCTGTCCGTGCGACCGGACCAGGTCGACGTAGAACTGCACGGCTTCCTCGACCTGCGGACTGTCGAGTTGCGCGTTCCAGTTCTCGTCGTACCACCGGCCGCCGAAGGCGTTGATGACGGTGTCGAGGGGCGCGAGCACCTCGCCCCAGCCGGGCTTGCCACGCAGGCAGATGCCGGACATGCCCGGACGGTCGAGTGTCGCGGCGGCCTCGGCCACCTGGTCCCAGGTGGGCTCGGCCGGCATCGTGATGCCCGCTTCCTCCATCAGGTCCTTGCGGTACATGAGGAAGGACGACTCACCGTAGAACGGCACCGAGTACATGCTTCCCTCGTAGGACAGCGACTCCTTGAGCGACGGGATGAAATCGTCCTCGTCGTATCCCGGTGTGGCCTGCGCGTACTCGGACAGATTGGTGAGCCACCCGTTCTCGGCCCATTGCGGCGTCTCGTAGTTGCTGATCATCACCACGTCGAACTCACCACCGCCCGTGGCCACCGACGCCGTGATCTTCGCGCGCGCCTCGTTCTCGGACAGCGAGACGAACTTCAGGTTCACACCCGGGTTCTCGGCCTCGAACTCCGGTGCGAGCGAGATCGCGTCGGACATCTGCGAGTTGGAGACGATGGCCACGGTGATGGTCGTGCCGCCACCGTCACCTCCGAACGATCCCGCGCCCGCGCAGCCGCTCGCCGTCAGCACGGTGGCTGCGGCGAGGGCGGCGAGTGGGACGAATCGTGATGTCACGTCGGTACTACCTCGATTCCTTCATGGGGTTGCTGCCGTGCTCGTCGAGAAGGTCCAGAGCACAGGCGATATCGGTCACCAGGACGGTGGCGAGACGGCCGCGCAGAGCGGCCCGGATCGCGGCGTGCTTGCGCGCACCGCCGGAGATGAGGAGCGTGGTGACGCAGTTCCGGATGTCGTCCAGCGGCACCGAGACCGTGCGGTCGGTCAGTGAGCTGTCGACGTCGGCGCCGTCGGAGTCGAAGAACCGACCGCCGATCTCACCGACCGCACCGAGTCGATCGAGTTCGGACAGGAGGTCGGCGTCGAGGAAGCTTCCCTCGAACAGCGTCGTCGACGTCGACACCGGGCCCAGTCCGAAGAACATGAGATCCGCGGTGCGTCCGGCGTCGAGCGCCTTGGACATCAGCGAGTCCTGTTGCAGCGCCACGACCGTCGCCGGGTCGGCGTAGAGAGGGGCGTTGAGCCGCATCGGCGTCGCCTGCAGTTGCTCGGCGCAGCGGGTGAGGACGAAGTCGACACCGGTCTGGTAGTCCGCGGTGCTCATGGATCCGTCCAGCTGCACCACGCGGGCGCAGCGGCTGCCGCGTCCCTGGAGCGACTGCGCCACCGCGACCGTCTCCGGCCCCCACGTGAAACCGAGCGTGTGAGCAGGCTGCACGCGCCGGGTGAGGATGCCCGACGCGGCGCGCCCCACCGCGTCGTACCGACCGCCGGCGTCGTCGATGGTCGACGTGACCACCAGCGCCTCGTCCAGGCCGTACCGCTCCTCGAGTCGACGTTCGAGATCAGTGTGCACCGATCCGCTGATCTCCTCGGGCACGTGGATCTCGATGCGCACGAGCCCGTTCGCCCGAGCCCGAGCGACGAGTCGACCTGCCGTGGGACGGGAGACACCGAGCTTGGTGGCGATCTCCGCCTGGGTCGCGCCCTCGACGTGGTACATCGTCGCCGCACGCAGCGCGAGCCTCAGCTCGTCGCTCGAACTCGGCGTCGTCACGATGTCGCTCCCGGTCGTCGAGGTGAGCATCTGCTCACCTGGTGTTCATCTGCTCACTTAAGCTAACATCCAGGTGTGATCCACACAACAGTCGATTCCATGCGTGCCGCAGTTCTCACCGAACCGGGACACATCGAGACGCAGACGCGACCTGTGCCGACGCCGAACGCAGGTGACGTCCTCGTCCGGGTGGCATCCGTCGGGGTCTGCGGATCGGATGCGCACTACTACCGCGAGGGTCGCATCGGCGACTTCGTCGTCGAGTCGCCGCTCGTTCTGGGCCACGAGGCGTCGGGTGTGATCGTCGCCGTCGGTGACGGCGTCTCCCCTCGGCGAGTCGGGTCGCGAGTGTCCATCGAGCCGCAACGACCCGATCCCGACAGTCGCGAGACCCGATCGGGCCACTACAACCTGTGCCCCCACATGGAGTTCTATGCGACCCCTCCCGTGGACGGTGCCCTCTGTGAGTACGTGACCATCGGATCCACGTTCGCGCACGACGTACCCGACGCCGTGTCCGACGACGCCGCGGCCCTCTTCGAGCCCCTGTCGGTGGCCATCGCGACCGCACGCAAGGGCGGGATCACCGGCGGCTCGCGAGTGTTGATCGCGGGCGCCGGGCCGGTCGGAGTGCTCACGGCGCAGGTCGCACGCGCCTTCGGCGCCACGGAGATCGTCGTGTCGGACATCTCGGCCGACCGCCGCGCCAACGCCACGCGGTACGGGGCGACCCGCGTGATCGACCCGGCGGACGAGTCGGTGCACGACCTCGACGTCGAAGTGTTCGTCGACGCGTCGGGCGCACCCCGCGCAGTGCAGGACGGGATGCGCGCCGTGCGCCCTGCGGGCAGAGTGGTGCTCGTGGGCATGGGCGGAGACGAGTACCCGATTCCCGTGTCCGTGATCCAGAACCGGGAACTGTGGGTCACCGGCGTCTTCCGCTATGCCGACACCTGGCCCACCGCACTGGAACTCGTCCGCACCGGACGAGTCGAGCTCGACAGCATGGTGACGGGTCGGTTCGACCTGGATCATGTCGAGGACGCACTGAATCACGACCGCACCGACGGCAGCATCAAGGCTGTCGTCACCGTGACACCCAGTCAGGAGACCCTCTCGTGAAGCTGTCCGCCGCCACCCTCGCCCAGCTTCCCGACGACGTGGACGTGCCACGGTACGACCGCTCGGCGATCACCACCGGGATCGTCCACTTCGGTGTCGGCGGCTTCCACCGTGCGCACCAGGCGATGTACGTCGACCGGCTGCTCCGCACCGACTTCGAGTCCGCGTCGAGCTGGGGCATCTGCGGCGTGGGCGTGCTGCCGGGTGATCGCCGTATGAAGGACGTCATGGACGCCCAGGACTGTCTCTACACCCTGGCACTGCGGCACTCCGACGGCTCGTGGGACACCTCGGTCATCGGATCCATCACCGAGTACCTCTTCGCGCCGGACGATCCCCAGGCGGTGATCGAGAAGCTCGCCCACGCCGACACCCGCATCGTCTCTCTCACCGTCACCGAGGGCGGCTACAACTTCTCTGCCACCACGGGCGAGTTCGACGCCGAGAACCCGGCTGTGCGAGCGGATCTGGCCCCCGATGCGGTACCGGGCACGACCTTCGGACTGGTGTGCGAGGCGTTGTCCCGCCGGAAGGATCGCGGGCTCGCGCCGTTCACCATCATGTCGTGCGACAACATCGAGGGCAACGGACACATCGCCCGATCGACCTTCACCGCGTTCGCCCGCCTGAAGGATCCCGCACTGGCACAGTGGATCACGGACACCGCGCAGTTCCCCAACTCCATGGTCGACCGCATCACGCCCGTCACCACACCCGACGTCGTCGACCAGCTCGCCTCACGGTGCGACCTCGAGGACCGGTGGCCCGTGGCCGCGGAGCCGTTCACCCAGTGGGCGCTGGAGGATCACTTCACCCTCGGCCGGCCGCCGTTCGAGGACGTGGGCGTGCAGGTCGTCGACGACGTCACACCGTACGAGCTGATGAAGCTGCGTCTGCTCAACGCGAGCCATCAGGCCCTCTGCTACGTCGGATACCTCAGTGGCTACCGGCTCGTGCACGACGTCACGCAGGACGCACTGTTCGCCGAGTTCCTGTTGCGCTACATGGACGAGGAAGCCACTCCCACGCTGCAGCCGGTTCCCGGAATCGACCTGGCCGAGTACAAGAAGACGCTGATCGAGCGCTTCTCCAATCCGGAGATCCGGGACACCGTGGCCCGGCTCTGCGCCGAGTCGTCGGACCGGATCCCGAAGTGGCTGGTCCCGGTGGTACGCACGAACCTCGAGTCCGGAGGGCCGGTCGCACTGTCCGCCACGGTGATCGCGAGCTGGGCGCGCTACGCCGAGGGTGTCGACGAGCAGGGTGAGCCCATCGAGATCGTCGACCGTCTGAAGGACACGCTCACCCCGCTGGCTCGGCAGCAGCGCGACGACCCCCTCGCGTTCGTGCGGAACCGGGAGTTGTTCGGGGATCTGGTGGACGATCCGCGCTTCGTCGACGCCTACACGTCGGCTCTCGACTCCCTGCACACTCGCGGAGCCCGCGCCACCGTGGAGTCGTCGGTGCGCTGACGCCCGTGAGCCTTGTGCGCATCCCTGGACACGCACAAGGCTCACGGGGGCCGAAGGCCCACTACAGCCGCTGCAGCACCTCGGCGAAGGCCAGCTCGGCGGCACCGATCACCGAGATCCGCCGACCCAGGCCCGAGACGTGCAGTTCCACCCCGTGCTGGCGTCCGACCAGGCACTCCCCCACGCCCTCGGTGATGCGTGCCATCGCCGAGGGCACCCGGAGAACGTCGGCGAAGAGGCCGCCGAACACGACGACGCGGGGGTCCACCATCGTGACGATGGTGCAGACGCCCGTCTCCAGTGCCTCGATGTAGCTCTCCGGCAGGGCACCCCCGGCGGCGGCGACGTCGGCCAGTGCGCGCCCGATCGCGGACGGCGTCGCGGGTTCCGGCATCGCGAGTGCCCGGCGCAGTGCGTCCTGCCCGACGGACAGCTCCCAGCACCCGTTGCTTCCGCAGCTGCAGAGGCCCCCGCCGGCGGCGGTCCGCATGTGTCCCACCTCGCCGGCGTAGCCACCGGAACCGCCGAGAAGTGATCCGGCGCTGAGTATTCCGGCACCCACACCGAACTCCGCGAAGAGGTAGACCACGTCGTCCACGCCGCGGGCGCATCCGCGGGTGTGTTCCGCGACCACTCCCAGATCGGACTCGTTGGCGACGATGCACCGCACCCCGACCGCCTCACCGATCAGACGACCGAGCGGAACGTCGGTCCAGCCGAGGTTGGGTGCGACGCGCACGAGACCGTCGGCCGACCGCACGAGACCGGGTACGGCGACACACACTGCACGCGGGGCCGATCCCACCCGATGGGTGAGCTCGGTCGCGGCATCGGCGATGCGGCGCACCAGGTCCGCCGGGTCCGGGCCCGCTCCCGCCTCGTAGTCGAGATCCGCCAGAACCGCTGCGCCCCAGCCGATCGCGGAGACGGACAGCCAGTCGACGGCCGCGTCGACCGCGAGTACCCAGGCGGCGGACGGGATGGGGTCGACCACCAGCGACGGCCGGCCGGCCCCGCCACCGGACGACGGATGTTCGGAGACCAGGCCGTCGGCGACGAGGTCGTCGACGAGAGTCTTGACGGTGCTCCGGTTCAGCGAGAGGTCCTCCGCGAGTTCCGCCCTCGTCCGAGCCCCACCGAGGTGGACACTACGGACGAGGGCGGAACGAGCCGGTCGGCCTGTCACCGACCAGTCGGAGCTCGTCGACGCGACAGTGCGTCGACACTGGCCGCGAGCAACAGCACGAGACCGGTGACGATGGAGACCACCGCCGCGGACTGCCCCTGCAGGCGCAGTCCGTTGTCGATCACCGCGATGACGGCAGCACCGATCACCGCGTCCCGCACGCGACCACGTCCACCGAAGAGCGACGTTCCACCGATGACGGCGGCGCCGACGGCGAACAGCAGCGTGTTGCCGCCACCCGCCTGCGGATCCACGGATCCGACCTTGGACGCTGCCACGATGGCGCCGAGTGCCGCGATGGTCGAGCTGACCACGAAGACACTCATGCGGATGCGCCGGACGTCGATACCCGCTCGCCGCGACGCCTCCGCGTTGCCACCCACCGCGTAGACGTGCCGACCGTAGGACGTCCGGTCGAGGACGAACGTGGCGAGCACCAACACGAAGAGCACGATCGGAACGACGTACGGCACACCGGCGATGGAGAGCACCGCCGGGTTGGGGCTGCGGTTCACCGTCATCGCCCACGTGGCGAGGGCGGCGAACACCGTCAGTGCCGCGATCTTGACCAGCAACAGCGACGTCGGGGGAGCCGTCAGTCCCTGCTTCAGCCGAGTGCGCTGGCGCGAGAGGTTGATCGCCGCGAATCCGCCGACGACCGCCGCGAACAGCACCCAACTCGCCCACACCGGGAGCGACCGGTTGGCCACCGCGAAGAGCACGGTGTTGTCGGAGATTCCGAGGGTGCCGCCCTCACCGATCAGCTGCAGCACCACACCGCCCCAGGCGAGGAACAGTGCCAGCGTGACCACGAACGACGGGATGCCGACGCGGGAGACGAGGAACCCGGTGAGGCAGCCGATCGAGGCACCGACGCAGATCGCCAGCACGATCTCGATCCACGGATTCGCGGGCACCCCGAGCAGCGCGATGGCGAGTGCGATCGCGGCCGGCACGATGGCCGCCCACAGTCGCGTGATCGCCGCGAGCACTCCGGCCACCACCAGAACGGCGCAGAACGTCAGGAACACACCGGTTCCCATGCCGCCGAGCAGGTTTCCCCCCTCCGTGTAGTGCAGGGCGAGAATCGCCGCCGCCACACCGGAGCCGGTGCCGGCGGAGAGGTCGATCTCACCGAGGAGGAGCACGAACACCAGCCCCATGCCGATCAACGCGGTGGCCGCTCCCTGGGTGAGCAGATTGGCCACGTTGTTGAGGGTGAGGAACTGCCCCGACAGCGACGAGAACACGACGAGCAGGACGACCAGCCCGGCGAGTGCGGGCAGTGCCCCCAGCTCGCCGCCGCGCAGTCGTGCCACGTAGTCGCGTCCGGCGTCGCCGAACGATCGCCGATCGGTGTCCATCGAGAAGTCGGACCGGGCGCGGTCCTGTTCGGGCGCGGCGGTCATATCGTCACCGCCTTCGCCTCGGCCGACGGAAGACCGAGGTCACCGCTGCGGCCGGTCGTGATGAGCTCGACGATGCGTCCGACGGACACGTCCGCCGTGCGCACCTGCGCCGCCATCCGCCCCAGGAACAGGGCGGCGACGGAGTCGGACACCTCGACGACGTCGTTCATGTTGTGGCTGATGAGCAGCACTCCCACACCCGAGTCCGCGAGGCGGCGAACGAGGTCGAGGACCTGTCGCGTCTGCGCGACTCCCAGTGCGGCCGTGGGCTCGTCGAGCAGCACCACCTTCGACTCCCAGAGTACCGACTTGGCGATGGCGACGGTCTGCCGCTGTCCACCGGACAGCGACGCGACCGGGGTGCGCACCGACTTGACGGTGCGCACCGACAGCGACGCGAGGGTGTCGCGCGCCGCCTGTTCCATCGATGCCTCGTCGAGCAGACCCTTGGCCGTACGCTCACGGCCGAGGAACATGTTCTGCACGATGTCGAGGTTGTCGCACAGGGCGAGGTCCTGGTACACGACCTCGATACCCAGCGCCGCAGCCTCTTTCGGATTCGACACCGACACCGGCTCGCCGCCGAAGCGGACCTCGCCGGAGTCGGTGCCGTGAATTCCTGCGATGCACTTGATCAGCGTGGACTTGCCCGCGCCGTTGTCACCGACCAGTGCAGTGACCTCTCCTGCCCTGATCGTCAGATCGACGTCGTGCAGGACGTGCACCGGACCGAAACTCTTGTTGATGCCCTGCAACTGCAGGACGGGCTCTCCCGCGGCGGTCATGGTGGTCAGGAGATTCCCGCGTCCGCGCAGGCCTGAGCCACGTCGCCACTGCACAACGCGTCCGCCGAGACGGCGCCGCCGTCGACGGCGACCTTGACATTGTCGCGCGTGATGGTGACCGGGTCCAGCAGGACCGACTTCACCTGACGGTTGCCCTCGGGGTCCTCCGACGTCGCCGTCGCCTTGGCGTCGGCAGCGGCGGTGTCACCCTTGGCGAGGTCGATGGCGAGCTCGGCGGCAGCGGCCGCCTCCTTCGCGACGTCCTTGTAGACGGTCATGCACTGGTCGCCGCGGAGCACGGCCTTCAGTCCGTCCTCGGTGGCGTCCTGACCGGTGACCGGCACGGTGCCGTTCAGGCCGTTCTTCTGCAGGACCGTGATGACGGCGCCCGCGAGTCCGTCGTTGGCGGCGAGAACGCCGTCGACCTTGCCGCCGTTGGCGGTGAGCAGCTGCTCGAAGGTGGTGCCGCCGACCTGGTTGTCCCACTCGGGGATGGCCTGGTCGCCCGCGAGGCGCAGGTCGCCGGAGTCGTACTTCGGCTGCAGCACCTCGAGCGCGCCGGCCTTGAACAGCGTGGCGTTGTTGTCGGTCGGCGAGCCGTTGATCTGGATGATCTGCGCGCCGGGCTTCGCGCCCACGCAGTCCACCAGACCCTGACCCTGCAGGTTGCCGACGGTGGTGCTGTCGAAGGAGACGTAGTAGTCGGCCGAGCCGCCGAGGGTGAGTCGGTCGTAGTCGATGGTGGCGACGCCCGCTTCGGTGGCCTTCTTCTGCACGGCGGCACCGGACTCGGACGAGAGATTGCTCATCAGGATGACCTTCGCACCCTGGCTGATCATCGAGTCGGCGATGGACGAGAACTTGGTGGTGTCGCCCTCCGCATTCTGGATGATCGGATCGAGACCCGCGTCGCTCAGCGCCTTCTGCAGGAGCGGTCGGTCCTGCGACTCGTAGCGTGCGGACGACTTGGTGTCGGGCAGGATGACGCCGACCTTGGTGCCGCCGTTGCCGGATCCGCCGGAGTCTCCGCTGCCGCTGTCGCTGCTGGAGTTGCTGCCACACGCGGTGAGTGCCATGACCAGACCGATACCCGCCGCGGTGAGGGCGAGCCTTGTGTTCTGCATCGATCGTCCCTTCGGTTGTATGTTGCGGAGCACAACATATTCCTTCAGGTGTGATCTAGGCAATAGGCTGTCCGACACGGTGACGCCGGTCACCCTTCAGCGATCGACGTGCACCTCCGCCACGGTCCACGCGTGCGCCTGCTCGCTCAGGGTGAAGCCGAGGCCAGGACGTTCGGACAGGTGCATCCGCCCGTCCCGCGTCTCCAGGTGCTCCTCGAACAGCGGATCCAACCAGTCGAAGTGCTCCACCCAGGTCTGCAGAGGATAGGCAGCCGCGAGATGCAGGTGGATCTCCATCGCGAAGTGCGGCGCCATCTGCAGGCCGTGATGCTCGGCGAGTCCTGCGAGCTTCAGGAACTGCGTGATCCCACCGATGCGCGGCGCGTCGGGCTGGATGATGTCGACGGACCCGGCCTCGATCAGGCGCACGTGCTCGCCGACACTGGCCACCATCTCACCGGTCGCGATGGACGTGTCGAAGGTCCGCGCGAGCATGGCGTGGCCCTCGGCGTCGTAGGCGTCGAGTGGTTCCTCGATCCACACCAGATCGAACTGTTCGAGAATGCGGCACATCCGGGTCGCCGTCGGTCGATCCCACTGCTGGTTCGCGTCGACCATCAGGGGCACGTCGTCACCCAGGTGCTCGCGCACTGCGGTCACCCGAGCGATGTCCTGGCGCCAGTCCGGCTGTCCCACCTTCAGTTTGATACCGCCGATGCCGGCCGCGAGAGACGCGGTCGCGTTCTCCAGCACCTCCTCGATCGGGGTGTGCAGGAAGCCGCCGGACGTGTTGTACGTCTGCACGGCATCACGGGTGGAGCCGATGAGTTTCGCGAGCGGGAGCCCGGCTCGCTTCGCCTTCAGGTCCCACAGTGCGATGTCGACGGCCGCGATCGCCTGGGTGGCGACGCCGCTGCGACCGACGGAGGCACCGGCCCAGACGAGAGAGCTCCAGATCTTACCGATGTCACTGGGATCCTGACCGATCAGCACAGGCGCGATCTCTCGCGCGTGGGCGAACTGCGCAGGGCCAGAGTCGACTACACACCCGACTCGGCCACCGTCGACGAGATGCACCTCGCTGCCATGACCCACGCCGACGACGAGTCGAACGCTACGGGGCGCTGACCTACCCGGCACCCTCCGTCAGGTCCCGCACCTCGGCGTACCGTTCGCGCACCGCCGGGGTCGGGTCCGCCTCGTACCGGGGAATGTCCGCCGCGGCCCAGGTGGGCGGTTCGGCCCCGCCGGACAGCACCCAGGCCGCCTGGCGCGCGGCCCCGTCGGCCACGTACTCACCGGGCGGCGGGACGTCGACGGGCATGCCGAAGACTCCCGGCGCGAGGACGCGCACCGCCTCGGATTTCGCGCCCCCGCCGACGAGCAGCACTCGCGACACGGTCGCACCCTGCGCCACCAGGTGGTCGATCCCGTCGGCGAGACTGCACAGCAGACCCTCGATCGCGGCGCGCGCGAGGTGCGCCGGGGTCGAATTACCCAGGCGCAGGCCATGAATCGCGCCGGTCGCGTCGGGCCGGTTCGGTGTGCGCTCCCCCTCGAGGTACGGCACCATGACCAGGCCCTGGCTCTCCGTGGACAGCGCGAGCCGCGACAGCTCGTCGTGGTCGACGCCGAGCAGGCGCGCGGTCGCATCGAGCACGCGCGCGGCGTTCAGCGTGCAGACGAGAGGCAGTTGACGACCGGTGGCGTCGGCGAAGCCGGCCACCAGTCCCGACGGGTCGCGAGGAGCCACGGCGGACACGGCCGAGACGACGCCGGACGTGCCGATGGAGACCACCAGGTCACCCTCGCCGGCACCCAGAGCCAGTGCCGCAGCGGCATTGTCACCGGTTCCGGGCCCGATGGCCGCGCCTCCGGAAGTCGTGCCGATCCGTGTCGAGGGCGCCGCCACGGTGGGCACGTGCGGGGTGCGCCCGCGTAGCGCGAGACCGAGCAGATCGACGCGGTACTCGTTCGTGGCCGCCGAGAAGTATCCCGTGCCGCTGGCGTCACCCCGATCCGTGGCCAGGGCGTCGAGTCCGCGAGCACCGCCGAGGCGCCAGGACAGCCAGTCGTGCGGAAGACAGACTGCCGCAGTGCGATCGGCGTTCTCCGGCTCGTGATCCGCGAGCCACCGCAGCTTTGCCGCGGTGATGGACGCGACCGGCACCACGCCCACGGCGTCGGCCCACTCCTGGCCTCCACCCAGCTCGGTCACCAGGTCGCGCGCCGACTCGGCGGAGCGAGTGTCGTTCCACAGCAACGCCGGTCGGACGGTCTCGCCCGCCTCGTCGAGACACACCATGCCGTGCTGCTGCGCTCCGACGGAGACCGCGTCGACGCCGTCCATTCCACCGGCGTCCGCGAGAGCGGTCTCGAGAGCCTCGTGCCACCGGGCCGGGTCGATCTCGGTGCCGTCGGGATGGCCGGCCCGACCGTGGCGGACCAGCTCACCGGAATCCGCGTCCCGAACAACGATTTTGCACGACTGGGTGGACGAATCGACACCCATCACCAACGCCACGACCTCGCCCCTTCACCGTCACGTGCGTTCCGGCAGCTCACCGGTCCGAGCAGTTCACGCTACCGTGAAGCCATGGCCGCCCACGACGAACCGCGAGAAACCGAGGACGCCCGGTTTCGCCTCGAGGTCATGGGTGCGGCGCTGGAGCTCTTCGAGAGCAAGGGGTACGAGGCCACCACGGTCGACCAGATCGCGGAGAGCGCGGGGCTGTCGCGCCGCACGTTCTTCCGGCAGTTCCGGTCCAAGGAGGATGTGGTCTTCCTCGACCACGACGCCACCCTCGCCCATGTGCAGGACTTCCTGGGAACGACCGACCTCGACCCGTACGACGCCGTGTGCGAGGCCGCCGCGCGCGTGTTCGCCCGGTTCTCCGGCACGCCGGACACCACCCGTCGCCGCTACCGCGTCCTGCAGACGGTGCCCGCCCTGCGCGAGCGCGAACTGGTGATGGTGCTGCGGTACGAGCGCGTCTTCGTCGACACCCTGCGCCGCGGCGCCCCGACGCAGGAGCCGCTCTCCCTGGTGCAGTTCGCCGCCGCGGTCACGGCGACGCACAACTACCTGCTGCGTACGTGGCTTCGCGACGGGGCCCGAGTGGAGGTCGAGGACGTCCGGCGCGCCCTCGGGGCGGTGAAGCGGCGGTTCGTCACCGACACCGCGGGAGACCGGCCCACCGCACTCGTGTTGCCGCCGGGGACGTCGGTCGCCGACGTCACGACCCTGCTCGCACAGCACTTCGGGGACGGTCTCACCACCACCCCGTGACCTCGCCGAGCGTGCTGTCGACCACCGGCACGAGCGACCGGACGTACGTCGCCGACAGGTGGTGGGAATCGTGGTAGACCAGCACGTTTCCTTCGACGACGCGACACACGTCGGGACCGCAGACCGCATCGGAGAAGTCGACGGGAACCACCGAGGGGAACGGCAGCGACGCGGCGCGGGCCGGATCGATCTCGGACAGGACCTCGCTGCGCGGCAGTCCGCACGACTCGCTGTCGCCGCCGTCGGCAAGGCAGTCCGCGGCGCGATACGGGACGCCCTCCCGGCTGAGCCACGGAGTGTCCCGCACGGCCACGACGGGAAGGGCGAGCGCGGAGAAGCGTGCCCAGACGTCGAGGTACGCGTCGGGTGTGACGTCGCCGAACTCCGTGGGGCTCGGCCGCGTCGAGGTGGTGAACACCCAGTCGGGGCGGTCCGACGCGAGGATGTCGAGCACGTCCGAGGACCAGTCCCGGCAGTCCGGGTAGGGCAGATCCACCAGGAGCGGCTCGCCGATGTCGAGCGGGCACCCCATCTTGAGGTAGGTCACCACGGCGAACCCGCGATCCCGGCCGATCCGGTCGAGTGCGGGGAGCCAGTGCTCGGCGTGCGATCCCCCGGCCAGGGCAAGGGTGCGCGTCGCGTCGGGATCGCCGTACACGCACGAGATCACCTCGCGCTGCGTCATGTCCGCGATGCAGCCGTCCAGCGTCGACTGCGGCAGGTCCAGGTCCGCATCGAGCACGGTGGGTCGCATCGGAGCGTCCGGCACGGGAACACCGTCGACGAGCGCGAGCGCCCCCGGGTAGCGATCGTCGGAGCTCACGTCGGCGGTCGGCTGGGCCGTCGCTCGATCGAGGTAGCCCTGCCAGGTCGCGCTCGCCGCGGCGAGGCCGATCGCTCCGACGGTCACCAGGGCGGTGAGGACGCCGCGGCCCGCGCCCCGACGGTGCACCGGCTCCTCCACCCACGAGCGTGTGGCGACGGCCAGGGCGATCGAGACGACCACCACGGCGGATCCCGTCACCACGGTCACCGAGTGCCCGGTTCCGAGCACCGCGATGAGGATCGGCCAGTGCCACAGGTACAGCGGGTAGGCGATGGAGCCGAGGAACTGCAGTGGGCGGGACTCGAGAGCACGGGTCACGGCCGGTGCTCGTGACTCGGGAGCACCCGCACCGGCAAGCACCAGCAGCATCGCGGCCCCGACCGGCACCAGCGCGGCAGGACCGGGGAACTGCGCCGCACCGTCGACGAGGAACCCACAGCCCACCAGTGCGGCGAGTCCGACGACGGCGGACGCGGCCCGTAGCGCGGCCGGCAGCACCACTCGACCGATCACCAGCCCGGCGATCGCGCCGACCGCGAGTTCCCACGTCCGCGCCCCGGTGTCGTAGTAGGCCCACCCCTGGTGGGTGCGGCCGATGTCGGCCGCATAGGTGAACGACACCGCGGCGGCGACCGCGAGCACCGACACCAGCACCGGTGTGGTCAGGTCCCGACGACCACACCGACGGCACGCCGCGGCGACGAGGAACACCCCGGCCGTGACACCGACGTAGAACTGCACCTGCACGGACATCGACCACAGGTGCTGGAGCGGACTGACCGACAGATCGGCCGCCGCGTAGTCGGACGCGGTCCGCGCGAGCTCCCAGTTCTGGACGTACGCCAGCGACGCGAGGAGCTGCCGCGTCGTCGCGTCCCACATCGTGAAGGGTCGGTCCCACACGGTCCAGAGGGCCACCGCGCCGAACACCACCACCGCCGCGGGGTACAGGCGTCGGGCGGTGCGGACGACGAGGGGCCGCAGGACCGGACCGTCGGCTCGCTCGACGCGGCGCAGCACCATCGACGTGAAGAAGAAGCCGGACAGGACGAGGAAGACGTCGACACCGCCCGAGACCCTGCCGAACCAGATGTGGAAGACGACCACGAGGGCGATCGCCAGCCCGCGGAGACCGTCCAGATCGACGCGGTGGCCCGGCCTGCGCGCGCCGACTGCCCGGGCACCCGGCGCACGGGTCGTCGCCTGGTGGTGCACGACCACCAGAATAAGGGACGGACGGTACGGGTCCGGAGCACCCACACGTGACCAGTGACACCAAGTGCCACGCAGCCATGGTCACCGGCCGGTCGGTCCGGTACGCTGGCCACATTCCGTGACACCGAGTGCCACGACCCTCTCACCACGACGAACGGACATCCCATGGCCGGCAACCCCAGCTTCGACCTCTTCCAGCTCGCCGACGAGCACAACGAGCTCCGCGAGGCCATCCGCGCACTCTCCGAGAAGGAGATCGCGCCGTACGCCACCGAGGTCGACGAGCAGGAGCGCTTCCCCGACGAGGCCTTGAAGGCTCTCAACGCCTCCGGCTTCAACGCGGTGCACATTCCCGAGGAGTACGGCGGCCAGGGCGCCGACTCCGTCGCGGCCTGCATGGTGATCGAGGAGGTCGCCCGCGTGTGCGGTTCCTCCTCCCTGATCCCCGCCGTGAACAAGCTCGGCACCATGGGCCTCATCCTCAGCGGCAACGAGGACCTCAAGCAGAAGGTGCTGCCCTCCATCGCCGAGGGCGAGATGGCCTCCTACGGACTGTCCGAGCGTGAGGCGGGCTCCGACGCCGCCGGCATGAAGACCCGCGCCAAGGCGGACGGCGACGACTGGATCCTGAACGGCTCGAAGGCGTGGATCACCAACGCCGGCAAGTCGACCTGGTACACCGTCATGGCCGTCACCGATCCCGAGAAGAAGGCCAACGGCATCTCGGCGTTCATGGTGCACAAGGACGACGAGGGCTTCTCTGTCGGCGAGAAGGAGCGCAAGCTCGGCATCAAGGGCAGCCCCACCCGCGAGCTGTACTTCGAGAACTGCCGCATCCCCGGAGACCGCATCATCGGTGAGCCCGGCACCGGCTTCAAGACGGCACTCGCGACGCTCGACCACACCCGTCCCACCATCGGCGCGCAGGCCGTCGGCATCGCGCAGGGCGCTCTCGACGCGGCCATCGCGTACACCAAGGACCGCAAGCAGTTCGGCAAGGCCATCAGCACGTTCCAGGGCGTCGAGTTCATGCTCGCCGACATGGCGATGGAGATCGAGGCGGCCCGCCTCATGGTGTACTCGGCAGCCGCTCGCGCCGAGCGCGGCGAGAAGAACCTCGGCTTCATCTCCGCCGCCTCCAAGTGCTTCGCCTCGGACGTCGCCATGAAGGTGACCACCGACGCGGTGCAGCTCTTCGGTGGCGCCGGCTACACGCGCGACTTCCCGGTCGAGCGCATGATGCGTGACGCCAAGATCACGCAGATCTACGAGGGCACCAACCAGATCCAGCGCGTCGTCATGTCGCGAGCACTGCTGCGCTGACGCCGGTGGCGGGACCGCCGTGCGTCACTCGCTCGGCGGTGCCGCCCGCAACCGGTCGATCTCGCGCCGGTCCCGCTTCGTCGGCCTCCCGGCTCCGCGATCGCGAACGGGCACCGCGGCGAACAGTTCCCGTGGCGGTGGGGGTGGGCTCCGGTCGATGTAGCACGCCACCGCGGCCGGGGCTCCCACTCGCTTGTTCACGAGCTGAGTGACCTCGACGATCTTCTCGAATCCCCCTGCGCGGATGCGTACCTCGTCACCGGGCACCACGTGCTGCGCCGGTTTGGCGGCGCTGCCGTTGATCTTCACGTGTCCGCCGCGGCACGCCGACGCGGCGGCAGAGCGCGTCTTGAACAGCCGCACCGACCACGTCCAGGCGTCTATGCGCGTCACAGCTCGTGCACCACGACGTCCGAGACGGCACCGCCGCTCAGGGTCAGCGTCATGTAGGTGCAGTGCGGTTGCCGCCGACGGTCGGTCGGCGAACCCGGGTTGAGCAGGCGCATCCCGTTGGAGGACAGCGTGTCCCACGGAATGTGGCTGTGCCCGAACACGAGCAGGTCGGTGTCCGGGAATTGCGCGTCCATCCGCTTCTCCCGTCCCCCCTTCGCCCCTGTCTCGTGCGTGACGACCATGCGCACACCCTCCACCGTCCGCCGTGCGACCTCCGGCAACCGCGCACGAAGATCGTCACCGTCGTTGTTGCCCCAGCAGGCGAGCAGATCGGGCGACCGCTCCTCGAGCGCGTCCAGCAACGACGGCGCCATCCAGTCACCCGCGTGCACCACCAGGTCGGCCGCGTCCACCGCGTCCCACACCGCGGCGGGCAGATCCCGCGCGCGGGTGGGGACGTGGGTGTCGGCGAGCAGCAACAACTTCACGTCAGTCTTTCGGCCCGCCCGCGACGTACACGACCTGACCGGACACGAATCCTGCACCCTCACTGCAGAAGAAGGATGCCGTGTGGGCGATGTCCTCGGGCTGACCGATGCGGTTGACCGGGATCTGCGACGCGGCACCCTTCTTGAAGTCCTCGAACGGCACGCCGACGCGCTCGGCCGTCGCCGCCGTCATCTCCGTCTCGATGAAGCCGGGTGCGATCGCGTTGACGGTGACGTTGTAGCGGCCCAGCTCGATGGCGAGGGTCTTGGTGAAGCCCTGCATGCCGGCCTTGGCGGCCGCGTAGTTGGCCTGACCGCGGTTGCCCAGCGCCGAGGTGGACGACAGGTTGACGATGCGTCCCCACTTGGCCTCGACCTGATGCTTCTGCACCTCGCGGGACATGAGGAACGATCCGCGCAGATGCACGCCGAGCACGGCGTCCCAGTCGTCGACCGACATCTTGAAGAGAAGATTGTCGCGCAGGATGCCGGCGTTGTTCACCAGCACCGTGGGCGCCCCGAAGTCGGTGGCGATGCGCTCGACCGCAGAGACGACCGACTGCTCGTCCGCGACGTTCGCGCCGACGGCGATGGCCTGACCACCGGCTGCGGTGATCGCGTCGACCGTGCCGGCACACGCCGCCTCGTCGAGATCGACGACGGCGACACCGAAGCCGTCCGCGGCGAGACGTCGGGCGACGGCGGCACCGATTCCTCGCGCACTTCCCGTGACGATTGCTGTCCTGACCTGCTCGCTCACGACTACCCTCTTTCTCATCTCGGCCCCGAAACCCCGCGGCTCCCACTCTTTCTATCAAGTCACAGGAGTCGGCGGACCACCCCTGCTCGAGAAAGAGGCTCACCATGACGACCCGACTCAATCCGTACCTGTCGTTCCGGGACACGGCGCGGGAGGCGATGGAGTTCTATTGCACCGTGTTCGGCGGAGAACTCACGCTGTCGACGTTCGGTGACTCGGGCATGCCCGTCGAGGAGTCCGAGTCGGGCAACGTCATGCACGGTCAGCTCGACACCCTGAGCGGCTTCACGTTGATGGGCGCCGACACTCCGTCGTCGATGGAGGTGAGCACCAACGGCACGGTGTCCCTGAGCGGCGACGACGAGGCAGAACTGCGCGGCTACTGGGACGCGCTCGCCGAGGGCGGCACCCTCGGCGTCCCGCTCGAGACGGCGCCCTGGGGCGACACCTTCGGGATGCTCACCGACCGGTTCGGGATCGGCTGGATGGTGAACATCGCCGGCAGCTAGCTGCCGAAGGTCACATGGCCGGCAGCTAGCTGCCGACGGTCACATGGCCGGCAGCTAGCTGCCGAACGCGAGCGGCAGCTCGCGACGGAAGGTGACCTCGTCGAACTCCCGCCCGTACTCGTCGACCGCGGAGATGCGCATCCGACTCGGTGTGATGCCGGGGATCCCGGGCGTCACGTCCGCGCGGACGAACGAGTAGTTGCGGAATCGCACCCGTGACCAGGTGAGCGACTCGGGCACCTTCGAACCGTCCGCGGCGACGACGTAGCTGTTCGGCACCGACGTGTCGGCCACCTCGTTGCCGCGGTAGCTCTCGGGTTCGCCGTCCTGGAACCCGTAACGCGGGCGCCCACCGCCGCCCACCGTGTAGTAGACGGTGCCGTCCGAGACCGAGGTGACCTCCGACCGGTCACCGGCGACGCGGGTCGGCGAGCCGCCGCGGATCGGATCGGACCGCTCGAACACGTGGTTGTGCGCCTGCAGCACCACATCGACGTGGTACCGGTCGAAGAGCCCCGCCCACGCACTGCGGACGCCGCCGTCGCTCGCGTGGTCCTTCGTCGTCGAGTACGCGCAGTGGTGGAAGAAGCAGACGATGAAGTCGACGGCCGGATCGGCCCGGTAGCGCGCCAGGGTCGACTCCACCCATCCCGTCTGACGTCCGCCGCTGTAGCCCGTGTTCGCGCGGATCTCGTTCGAGACGTCGTTGGCGTCGAGCGAGAGCACGGCGACGTTGCCGTGGACGAACGAGTAGACCGACGGGCACCCGGCGGGGCCGTTGTCCGGCTGGTCCAATCGTGCTGCGTGGCCGCCGTATCCGTTCGGCCCGTACAGCGCCTCCATGTCGTGATTTCCGGTCGCGAAGAGCCAGGGCGTCGACGCCGCGCTCTGCTCGATCGCCGCGAGGTAGCCGTCCCAGACGTACGGGTTGAACTTGTCGAAGGCCTTGTCGACGGTGCCGCCACTGGGTACGAAGCGAGGAGTGCGGCCCTGTCCCGACGGGTCCGCGTACGCGATGTCGCCCGCGAGAATGTGGAAGTCGGGCCGCGAGTCGGCGATCTGGCGCACGATGTTGGCCGCGTGCTTGGCCGACGGCTCGTTGTCGGGCTTGTAGTACAGATCGTCGTAGTCACCGGGCTTCAGGCCGGGAGGCTGGGTCGGCGTCTCGTCGACGCCTTGATCTCCCATCATCGTGAACCGGAACGGCGCGAGCCGGCCCGGCGGCAGAGCCGGTGCGGCACTGCGGACATCGCTGACGTAGCCGTCGGCGGTGCGCCACCGGTAGTAGTGCGGAAGACGCGGAGTGAGCCCGTCCACCGGAACGTGCACGTAGAACTGCTCGGCCGCCAGGATGCCGCCGTCGGACCGCGGTACCTGGCTCACCAGGTTGCGCACCTCGGCCGACGTCGTGGCGCCCAGTGCCGGGGTCGGACCGTGGTCGAGAAACACCCCGGTGAGTCCGGGATTGCGGGAGAGCTGCGCCGAGAACCGGAGCTGCGTCGCGGCGTCGGAGCCGAAGGAGAGATGCCGTCCTCCGACGGTCAGCGGCGCGTCCTGCGCGTAGGCGACGCGATTCCAACCGGGGTTTCCCACCCCGGCCGCCGCGGCGACGGCGGCCGCACCCACGAGGAAGTTGCGACGGGACACCCGATGGCGACGGAGATTGCTCAGGTGCCAGTCGTGCTGCTCGGCGATGGAAGCGTTCGCCGCGATGTGGGCGGGGACTCCTGTGTCGACGATCTCCCCGGCCGGATTCAGTGCGTTCTCCACCATGGAGACGACGCTGCTCCCGTCACCTCGACGTCAGGCGCACGGCAGGCGAGCAGGAGCCGAACCGAATGTGAACAACGATGCAGCACATGACATTTCGGTCCGACCGGACAAAACCACCAGTCAGTACTGGCGGACCGACAACTCCACGGCCACCTGAAGGTACTCGGCGACGGTGCGCGCGATGGAGACCGGCTTGTCGGGGAGCACGATGTCCGGCACGTCGATGTGCACGCTCGCCGAGCGGTACCTGCCGGGCGGCGGTCCGTAGTGCAGCCCCATCACCACGAGCCTCGGTTCGACGCCGCGAGTCCGTGCGCGCGCGACGATGTGCCCGATCCCGCTCCCGACGTGCTGGAGCACCGTCGGATCACCGTCGTTGCACGTGCCCTCCGGGAAGATCGCGAGATCGTCACCACGAGAAAGCCTTTCGGCACACACGTCCATCATGAGATTGCCGGCCCGAGACACGGCGCGCAGACCGTGGTCGCGGCTGCGGAACACCGGGATGCCGCCCATCATCTCGATGCGACGTCGTTGCGACGTCCGCTCGGCGATGCGGCGGGTCCGCGGGCGGTTCGGTTCGGTCTCGACGAACAGCTCGTCCTTGGCCAGGACGCGGGTGCGGCCGATGACGGGCCGCAGCGCGCTGGACCACGCGGCGGCGGCGACCGTGTACGGGTCGGTCTCGCTGACGTGGTTCACGGCCAGGATGAACCGCGTGTCGTCGTAGATGAGGGCGCGGAGGCGTTCGCGAGCACCGTCGCCGTACCGGACGCGGGGTCGGAACCGTCCGGCGAGAGCCCCGTAGGCGAGCCGCGTGACGCGTCGATTCTGCTGATGCTCCCGGTAGTACTCGTACACGGCGTCGGCGTTCTCGAGGGCGACCACGGGGCGATCCATGCTCGAATCGTAGGTGTTCGCCCTGTTCCACCTATTTGTTCTGACAAATCGAGCGCGCCGTGTATGGTCTGGGTCACAGACGGAAACCCCGTCGGAGGCGGACCCGCAGGTCGGCCACGTGAAGTGAGAGGAACGGGCACCGTGACCACCACCACAGCCCCGCACCGCGTCGTCGTCGTCGGCTCCGGATTCGGCGGCCTGTTCGCGACCAAGGCCCTGCGCCGCAGCGACGTCGACGTGACGATCGTGGCGCGCACCGCGCACCACCTCTTCCAGCCGTTGCTCTACCAGGTGGCCACCGGGATCCTCTCCGAGGGCGAGATCGCGCCCTCCACCCGTCTCATCCTCAAGAACCAGGCGAATGCCGCCGTCGTGCTCGGCGACGTCACGGAGGTGGACCTCGAGGCGCGCACCGTCGTCTCGGTCAGCCGTGGCCGCGTCACCGTCACTCCGTACGACAGCCTCGTCGTCGCCGCGGGCGCCGGCCAGTCCTACTTCGGCAACGATCACTTCGCCGAGTTCGCCCCCGGCATGAAGACGCTCGACGACGCCCTCGAGCTGCGCGGGCGCATCATGAACGCGTTCGACGCCGCCGAACTCACCACCGACCCCGTCGAGCGCGCACGGCTCCTCACGTTCGTCGTCGTCGGCGCCGGCCCCACGGGTGTCGAGATGGCGGGCCAGATCGCCGAGCTCTCGCGCCGCACCCTCGCCGGAACGTTCCGCACGATCGACAGCCGCGACGCCCGCGTGATTCTGCTCGACGCGGCCCCGAAGGTGTTGCCGCCCTTCGCCGACTCGCTGGGCGAGAATGCTCGACGACGTCTCGAGAAGGTCGGCGTCGAGGTCGAGCTGGGCGCCGCGGTCACCGACGTCGACGCCGACGGATTATCGGTCCGCGACAGCGACGGCACCGAGCGCCGCATCGAGTCCTCCTGCAAGGTCTGGTCGGCCGGTGTCTCCGCGAGCCCGCTCGCGGCACAGCTCGCGGCGAAGTCCGGGGCCGAGGTCGACCGCGCGGGCCGCGTGCTCGTCGAGGCCGATCTGACACTGCCGGGCCACCCCGAGGTCTTCGTGGTCGGCGACATGATGGCGCGCGACAAGCTCCCCGGCGTCGCCCAGGTGGCGATCCAGGGCGGCCGCTACGCCGCGCGGTGCATCACTGCCGACGTCCGCGCCGCTGCCACCGACACACCGCGCCCCGAGCGCACCCCGTTCCGCTACCGGGACAAGGGCAGCATGGCGACCGTGACGCGATTCTCGGCTGTGGCGCAGGTGGGACCCGTCAAGATCACCGGCTTCCTGGCATGGCTGATGTGGCTCGCGGTGCACCTCGTCTACATCGTCGGATTCAAGAGCCGACTCACCACCGTCTTCAACTGGACGTGGACGTTCCTCGGCCGAGCGCGCACCCAGCTGACCGTCACGCAGCAGCAGATGCACGCGCGCACGGCACTCGGCAGGCTCGTCGTGCTCGAGGACGCCCGCCGGGAGCGGGACACGGGAGCCCCGGCACGCGAGGACGCTCGCGCCAGCTGAGTACTGTTCCGGTACATGGGCAGTCGACTCTCCGCTCTCCTCGTCGCCTCCCACCCCGGCCCCGCCGCCGCGGTCACGACGTTCGTCGCACTGCTGTCGGTCAGCATCGGCCCACCCTCGGCGGGGCTCCTCGTCGTCGTGGTCGTGGCGGTGCTGAGCGGGCAACTGATCGTCGGTTGGACCAACGATCTGATCGACGCCCCGCGGGACACCGCGGTCGGCCGCACGGACAAACCGCTCGCCGTCGGCCGCCTCGACCCCGCCACCGTGCGGGTGAGCGTCGCGGTCGCGGCGGTGGTCTGCGTGGTGTTCTCGATGCTGTGCGGCGTCGTCCCGGGTGCGGTGCACCTCGTGCTGGGAGTCGGGTCGGCCCTCGCCTACAACCTCGGTCTGAAATCCACCGTCGTGTCGTGGCTGCCGTACACCGTCGCGTTCGGATCGGCGCCCGTGGTCGTCTCGCTCACCGTGGCCGACGCGATGCCGCCGTGGTGGATGATCACGGTAGGGGCGCTGCTCGGCTTCGGCGCCCACCTGGTCAACGTGCTGCCCGACATCGCCGACGACACGGCGACGGGAGTCCGCGGGCTGGCACACCGACTCCCTGCTCGCGTGGTCGCTCCACTCGCCGCGGGGGTGCTTCTCACCGCATCGATCGTGGGGGTCGTGGGGAGCGGGGCTCTCGGGCGCACCGGGGTGTCGACCGCAGCGGGCGGAGCCGCTCTGGCCGTCGTGGTCGTCGCCGCATGGATCGCGTCGACGAGCAGCGGGCGGACACCGTTCCGCGCGGCCATCGTCATCGCCGGCGTGACAGTGCTGGTGCTACTGCTTCCGCGCTGACGTCTCGGCGGCAGCAGTCAGGTCGCCGGCGGCCTCGAGGTCGTCGGTGTCGCGGAACACCAGGCACCCGTTGTCCAGGGCCACCGCCCACCGGTGCGCCACGGCCCAGTCCCGACCCACGGACGACGAGTCCACGAAGTCGGCGAAGTCCTCGACGATCGATCCCGTCTCGAGAGGCCACGTCGTCGGATCCGAGTCGCGGTCGATCGAGTGCCGGGTGCGTACCCGCGCACCGACCTCGAACGTCGGCGGCGGCCCGGTCGGCTCCTGCGGCGTCGCTGCTCCGGGGTTGTTCAGGGTCGATGTCATGGCGGCCTCCTGCTGGTTCCTCGGCGCGGTTTCCCCTTTTCACACAGTTCACACATGGAACACCGAGATTCTCGTGATCTGATGGTGGGATGGCCATCACTTTCACCACACGCGTCCCGGAAGGTCCGATACGAGGCGGTGTCGTCGTCGTCCAGGAGGCGTTCGGCGTGACCGACCACATCGCGGAGGTCTGCGGCCGCTTCGCCTCGGCGGGATGGATCGCCGTGGCCCCGCATCTCTTCCACCGGGCCGGTGATCCGGTGGTGTCGTACGACGACATGAGCACCGCGATGGACCTCATCGGCGCACTGAAGGCCGAGGAGATCGACCAGGACGTCGATGCCGCGTTCGACGAGTTGGCCGGGTACGGCTACGGACCGAGCGGGTGCGCGATCGTCGGGTTCTGCATGGGCGGCACCGTCGCCTTCGAGACGGCGGTGCGGCGTCCACTCGGTGCCGCGGCCACGTTCTACGGCGGCGGCATCCGCGAGGGTCGCTTCGGCTACCCGCCGCTGCTCGACGGCGCCACGGCACTGCGAACGCCGTGGCACGGGTTCTTCGGCGACCTCGACACCGGGATCCCGGTCGACGACGTCGATGCGCTGAACGCCGCCGTCACCGATGCGCAGGTGGACACTCGCATCGCCCGCTATCCCGACGCCGAGCACGGGTTCCACTGCAACGATCGACCCGCCGTCTACAACGAACGGGCGGCGTACGACGCGTGGTCGCGCACCCTCGACTGGTTCGATCTGCACGTGGATCCGGCCGGGGAACAAGGACGGGCCCCTCGCGGTTGAGCCGGGCAAGTAGTTGATTCGTCAACTTTATCCCAGGAGGCCGACATGCCCGCAGTGACCGTCGACAACGTTCTCGCGCTCCCCCGCATCTCCACGCCGCAGCCCGGCTCGGTGAACCGGCCGGTCCGCGCCGTCACCACTGCCCCCACCGGCTACGAGGGCGAGGGGTTCCCGGTCCGACGTGCCTTCGCGGGCGTCGACATGAAGTACCTCGACCCCTTCGTCCACATGGACCAGATGGGCGAGGTGAACTACGCGCCGGGCGAGCCCAAGGGCACACCGTGGCACCCGCACCGCGGCTTCGAGACGGTCACCTACATGATCGACGGGATCATGGACCACCAGGACTCGCACGGCGGTGGCGGTTCCATCACCGGCGGCGACACCCAGTGGATGACCGCGGGCAGCGGCATCCTGCACATCGAGGCCCCGCCGGAGCACCTCGTCGTCTCGGGCGGGCTGTTCCACGGCGTGCAGCTGTGGGTCAACCTCCCGCGCAACAACAAGATGGCGGCGCCGCGGTACCAGGACATCACCGGCCGCGAGGTCGCTCTCCTCTCGAGCCAGGACGGCGGCGCGCTGGTGCGCGTCATCGCCGGCGAGATGGACGGCCACGAGGGACCGGGATCGACCTACACGCCGATCACGCTGTCCCATGTCACCGTCGCCCCGGGTGCCTCGGTGACCCTGCCCTGGAACGCGCGCTACAACGCCATCGCCTACGTGCTGGGCGGATCCGGCACCGTCGGCACCGAGCGGCGGCCCGTACGCACAGGTCAGACCACGGTCTACGGCTCGGGCGACACCTTGACCTTCGCCGCCGCCGAGGGCACCGAGTCGATGGAGATGTTCGTTCTCGGAGGCGAGCCGATCCGCGAGCCCGTCGCGATGGCCGGGCCGTTCGTCATGAACACCAAGGCCGAGGTGCTCCAGGCGTTCGAGGACTTCCAGTCCGGGCGGTTCGGTCAGCCCTGATCGAGCGTCCCTCGCCCGATCACCATGGTGGCGTCCCGGTCCTCGTCGTGTACCACCGTCGGCTCCAGACCGGCGGCAGCGAAGATCTGTCGCACCGTGTCGGCCTGGGCCGCGGACGCCTCCACGATCAGTGATCCGCCGGGTGCCAGCCAGTCGCGTGCCTGTGCGGCCACGCGGCGCTGGACGTCCAGTCCGTCCGGTCCACCGTCGAGGGTGACGCGGGGTTCGTGATCCCGCGCCTCGGGCGGCATGGTCTCGATGGCCGACGAGGGAACGTACGGCGTGTTGGCGGTGACGACGGCGATCCCGTGGCGCAGGTGCGTCGGTATCGCGGCGAAGGTGTCGCTCTCGAAGACCGTGCAGCCCGGCAGATTTCGACGAGCGCACGCCACCGCCACCGGGTCGATGTCGGAGGCGTACACCGTGGACCCCGGCGCCGAGCGCACCACCGCAGCGGCCACGGCACCCGAGCCGCAGCACAGATCGAGCAGCACGCCGCCGCCGAGTCGGCCGAGCGCCGCGTCCACCATGGCCTCGGTCCGTCGGCGCGGCACGAAGACGCCGGGCTCGACGAGCACGCGGCCCCCGTGGAACTGCGCCCACCCCACGATGTACTCGAGCGGCTCCCCGGCGACACGGCGCGCGATCCAGTCGGCCAGCGTGCTCTCGTCCGGAGCCTCGCCGATCAGCAGAGCTGCCTCGTCCTCGGCGAACACGCATCCGGCCGCCCTCAGCACGGCGACCGTCCGCGAGGTCACTCCGCGACGAGCCGCTCGATGGCGTGCAGGGGGATCGAGAGCCAGGTCGGGCGGTTGCGCGCCTCGTAGACGGCCTCGTACACGGCCTTGTCCAGCTCGTACGCTCGCAGCAGCGCCCACGAGATGCGCGGGTCGTGTCCCGCCACCTCGGTGTAGCCGTCGCAGAATGCGGACACGTTGCGCTCCACCCACTCCCGCGCCACGGGCTCGAGTCGCGCCCGTTCGTGCGGATCCTCGATCTCGACGACGTGGCTCATGGCGGCGTAGTCGAAAGAGCGGATCATTCCTGCCACGTCGCGCAGCGTGCTGTCCGGAGTGCGCCGCTCCTCGAACGTCTTCGACGGTTCGCCCTCGAAGTCGATGAGGACCCACCGCTCCGACGTGCGGAGCACCTGCCCCAGATGCAGGTCACCGTGGATGCGCTGGGTGTCGATGCCGCCCGTGCCCGCTGCCTGGTCGATGAGGGCCCGGATGCGCGGGAGGTACTGCTCCAGGTCGGCGATCACGGGCAGTGCCGTCTCCACGCGAGCGGAGATGTCGGCCGCCGTAGCGGCCGCCGGCGCCAGGGACGTGCCCAGCACCGACGCGAGATCGGCGTGCACGGAGGCGACGGCGCGGCCCAGCTCGCGGGCCTCGCTCGTGAAGTCGGACGTCGTCACGTCACCGCTGGCCAGGACGTCCCGCACGCTGGCCTGCGCGGTGGTCCACCCCTCGGTGGATCCCGCCACGAAGTCCTGCGCCATGGCGAGGGTCGTCTCGGTGTGGTCGATGTGCGCTTCCATCCATCCGCGCAGCGGCGCGACGTTCTCGCACCCCGCCTGGCCCAACGCCCGGTGCAGCTCCACGTCGGGATTGATGCCGATCGTGACGCGCCGGAAGATCTTCAGCAGATGGTGGTCGCCCAGGATGACCGACGTGTTCGACTGTTCGGCGCCCAGCACCTTTCCGCGCAGGCCGGTCTGCAGGTCGCTGCCCGGCATCGCCAGGAAGCGCACCTCGCCGGTCCCGCCGGTGGCCAGGAGGTCGGAGTAGACCGAGATGGCATCGGGATCACGCAGGGCGTCGAACACCACCGCGCCGCCGTCCCGAGTGACGACCCACGGGTCGAGGTCCTCGTCCACCGAGGCTCGGACACCGAGGGGCACCTGGAAGATCTGGGGCTCGGTGCCCTCGAGGTCCACCCGCACGAGTACGTGCTCGACCACGAGCTCGGACGTGGTGGCCAGCGTCTCCCGCGTGAGCAGATGCACTCCGGTGACGGTGTGACCCTTGGCGGAGAACCACCGCTGTTCCGGCAGCCAGGCGGCGAGTGCGCCGAGGAGGGCGCCCTCGTCGAGGGGTGGCGGCGCGACGGGCTCGTCGATGCTGTGCTGTTCCGTGGACATGAGCCTCGGTTACCCCGAATTCTCTCGTCGACAACGTGACCCTGCGCGGACCAGCGTAATGCCCCGTCGACCCCGCGCATCTCGTCCGGCCTGTCAGGATGGAGGCATGACCTCGGACGCATCACTCGCACGGCCCTCGGGCCTGGACCTGAAGTTCGTCGACGCCGCCACCAGAGCGCAGGACGATCTCTTCGAGCACGTCAACGGCCGCTGGCTGGCCGAGTACGACATCCCGGCCGACCGCGCCGTCGACGGCGCGTTCCGGACACTGTACGACCGGGCCGAGGAGCACGTCCGCGACATCATCCAGGTCGCGGCGGACTCCAGTCCGGCGCCCGGCTCGGACGCCGCGAAGATCGGTGACCTCTACAGCAGCTTCCTGGACGCCGACGCCATCGAGGCGGCCGGCACCGCGCCGATCGCCGACGAGCTCGCGGCGGTGGCCGACGCCACCGACAGCGAGGCGCTCGCCCGCGTACTCGGCACTCTGCAGCGCACCGGTGTCGGCGGCGCGGTCGCGCACTACGTCGACACCGACTCGAAGAAATCGGACCGCTACCTCGTCCACTTCTCGCAGTCCGGCCTCGGCCTCCCCGACGAGTCGTACTACCGGGAGGACGAGCACGCACAGGTTCGCGAGCAGTACGCCGAGCACATCGGCGCCATGTTCGCCCTCGCGGGCGTGACCCGTTCCGCAGCGAGCGTCCTCGATCTCGAGACCGCCCTGGCGGCGGGCCACTGGGACGTGGTGAAGCGCCGCGACGCCGATCTCTCCTACAACCTGACGACGCTCGCGTCGCTGCGAGCGGACGCGCCCGGCTTCGAGTGGGGCGCCTGGATCGAGGGCCTCGGCGCCGACGCGGACCGTCACTTCGCCGAGATCGTCGTCCGCCAGCCCGAGTTCCTCACCACGTTCGCGGAGCTGTGGTCGACGCGCAGCCTCGACGACTGGAAGGCCTGGACCACCTGGCGCATCCTCCACTCCCGCGCGCCGTACCTGACGTCCGCGATCGTCGACGAGAACTTCGCCTTCTACGGCCGCACGCTGACGGGAACCGAGACCAACCGCGAGCGCTGGAAGCGCGGCGTCTCCCTCGTACAGGATCTGATGGGCGAGGCGGTGGGAAATCTGTACGTACAGAAGCACTTCCCGGCCGATTCGCGGACGCGCATGCAGGAACTGGTGGCCAACCTCGTCGAGGCGTACCGGCGCAACATCTCCGACCTCGAGTGGATGAGCCCGGAGACGCGGACGGCCGCGCTGGCGAAGCTCGACAAGTTCACCCCGAAGATCGGCTACCCGGACACCTGGCGGGACTACTCCTCGCTGCTGATCGATCCGGCGGACGTGGTGGGCAACTACCGCCGCGGCTACGAGGCCGAGTACCAGCGCGATCTGGACAAGCTCGGTGGTCCGGTGGACCGCGGCGAGTGGTTCATGACCCCGCAGACCGTCAACGCCTACTACAACCCGGGCATGAACGAGATCGTGTTCCCCGCCGCGATCCTGCAGCCCCCGTTCTTCGACCCGGACGCCGACGACGCCGCGAACTACGGCGGAATCGGTGCGGTCATCGGACACGAGATCGGCCACGGATTCGACGACCAGGGAGCCAAGTACGACGGTGACGGCAACCTCGTCGACTGGTGGACCGACAGTGATCGCAGCGAGTTCGGCAAGCGCACCACCGCGCTGATCGAGCAGTACGACTCGTTCGAGCCGAAAGCCCTTCCCGGACACCACGTCAACGGGAAGTTCACGATCGGCGAGAACATCGGCGACCTCGGTGGTCTGTCGATCGCCGTCGAGGCGTACAAGATCTCACTGAACGGCTCCGCGGCCCCGGAGATCGACGGCCTGACAGGGCTCCAACGTGTCTTCTTCGGTTGGGCGCAGGTGTGGCGCACCAAGGCGCGGGACGCGGAGGCGCTGCGCCGCCTGTCCATCGATCCCCACTCGCCGCCCGAGTTCCGATGCAACGGCGTGGTCCGCAACCTCGACAGCTTCCACGAGGCCTTCGAGGTGACAGAGCAGGACGCGCTCTACCTCGATCCGCAGCAGCGCGTCCGCATCTGGTGATCTAGCGCAGGCGCAGGCCGGACTCGGGATCGAAGAAGTACACCTCACCCGCGTCCGGCCTGACGCGCAGGCGCTCGCCCGCACCGACCACGACGCGACGATCCACCCGCACCACCACGCGGCCACCGCGGGCCGTCCAGCCGGCGTCCGTCGGTCCGACCGAGTAGGCGAACGACTCCGCCCCCAGTTCCTCGACCAGCTCGGTGGCCAGCTCGACCGCCTCGGTGTCGGACTCGCCCACCAGTTCCCACGACTCGGGGCGGACCCCGACGACGATCCTCCCCTTGTGTGCGGCGGGCACCGGGATGCGCGCGCCACCCAGGACGGCGTGGCCGTCCACCACGTCCGTCTCGAGCAGATTCATCGCGGGCGAGCCGATGAACGACGCGACGAAGTCGTTGACCGGATTCGCGTACAGCTCACGGGGACTCGCGACCTGCTGCAGGAGTCCGCTCTTCAGGACCGCGACCCGGTCCCCCATCGTCATGGCCTCGACCTGATCGTGCGTCACGTACACCGTCGTCGTGCCGAGCCGGCGCTGCAACGACGCGATCTGCGACCTCGTGCTCACCCGGAGCTTCGCGTCCAGGTTGGAGAGCGGCTCGTCCATGCAGAACACCTCGGGGCGACGCACGATCGCGCGCCCCATCGCCACGCGCTGACGTTGGCCGCCGGACAGCTTGCCCGGACGCCGGCCGAGGAGGGGCTCGAGCTCGAGCATCCGAGCCGCCTCCTCGACGCGGACGGCCGTGTCCGCCTTCGACATTCCCGCGTTGCGCAGCGCGAATCCCATGTTCTCCGCCACCGTCATGTTCGGATACAGCGCGTAGTTCTGGAACACCATCGCGACGTCACGTTCCTTGGGTGCGAACCCGCTGACGTCCTTGCCGCCGATCTCGATGCGCCCGCTCTCGATCGCCTCGAGCCCGGCGAGCATGCGCAGGCTCGTCGACTTGCCGCATCCCGACGGTCCGACGAGCACGAGGAACTCGCCGTCCGCGATGTCCAGACTGAGCGCGTCCACCGAGGGAGTCGGTGCTCCCGCGTAGCGGTGGGTCGTCTCCACGAAATGTACCGAGGCCATGACAGAGGTGGTCCGCTTCTACTTGGGCAGCTTGGGAGTGATCTGGCGATCGATGATCTGCTGCAACTGATCCTGCACACCCGAGAACGTCGACGCGACGTCGGCGTTCTGCAGGGCGATCTGCTCGAGACCCGCACCGATGATCTGATCGCCGCCGGGCACGAACACGCGGGCGTAGTCCTGCGACCGGGTCCGCGCGAGCTGGTCCACCGCGGTCCGCGAGCGGGGGTTCTGCTCGAGGAACGCGACCTCGGAGGCGTCGGTGGCGGACGACTTGCGCACCGGCATGTAGCCGACGTTCTGCGAGAAGTACGCCGTGTTCTCGGTGTTGGTCACGAACTCGATGAACTTGAGCGCGTTGATCTTCCGCTCGTCCGGGATGTTCGCCGGGATGGCCAGTCCGGCGCCACCCGTCGGGCACCCGGGAGTGCCCGCCTCGGCGGGGAGGAACGCCGTGCCGAAGTCGAACTTCGCGTTCTTCGTGATGCCCGACAGGTCGCCGGTCGACGCGATGGTCGAGCCGAGCAGGCCCGCGGAGAAGTCGTTGGCGATGTCGTTGGACACGGCCGCGTACTTCTTCGTGTGGATCATGTCCTTGAGGAAGTTGCCGGCCTCGATGGTGCGCTCGTCGGTGAACTTCAGATCGAACTCGTCGGAGTAGCTGCCGCCGAACGTCCAGATCGGGCCCTCGAAGGTCCACCCCAGGTAGTCCTCCGCGTTGCCCCAGCCGTGCGCGAGCTTGCCGGATCCGATGGCGCGCTGGATCTCCGGGCCCCACTGGTCGAACTCCTGCCACGTGGCCGGCCCGCGATCCGGGAGTCCGGCAGCAGTCCACACCTCGCGGTTGTAGTAGAACAGCGGGGTCGAGCGGGCGTAGGGCAGCGCCCACGTCTTGTCGTTCCAGTTGTAATCGGCGACGAGCGAGTCGACGTAGTCGCTCGTGTTCACGCCCGCCTGCGAGAACAGGTCGTCCAGCGGCGAGATCGCGCCGAGCAACGCGAAGTTGAACCACCACACGTCCGAGAGCAGCACGACGTCCGGCAGCGACCCGCCCGACAGCGCCGCGTTGAACTTCTGCGCGATCTCCTCGTAGTTCTTGCCGCCGTCGACCATCTGCACCGTCAGGTCGGGATTGGCCGTCTGGAAGCGCGAGATGAGCTCGTTCTCGATGTCCTTCGAGCTACCCGGGTGGGACGACCAGAACGTGATCGTACTGGCATCGCCACCACCGGACGCCGACGAGCTGCTCGTCGAACTCGTTCCGGCACAGGCGGTGAGAGCGGCGCCCGCGGCGACGGCACCGGACAGTCCGAGGAATCCGCGGCGAGAGAATGGCTGCATCATGTGCTCCTTGTTCATAGGTTGGTCAGCCCTTGACGGCGCCGGAAGTGAGGCCCTTGATCATGTGACGCTGGAGAGCCAGGAAGACGATCAGAATGGGGAGCATCGTCAGGACGGTGCCGGCCATGACGGGCCCCCAGTTGGTGACGCCGTCGTTGTTCTGCAACTGGGTCAGGCCCACCGGCAGCGGCGCGACGGACGAGTCGTCCGACATCAGGAACGGCCAGAGGTACTCGTTCCACTCGTTCACCACGGTGATGGTGGCGAACGCGACCATGGTCGGGCCCGACAACGGCAGGACCACCCGGAACAGCAGGCGGACCGGGCCGGCGGCGTCCATGCGGGCGGCCTCGATGATCTCCTGCGGTATCGACAGGAAGTGGTTGCGCATGAGGAACGTTCCGAATGCCACGCCCGCCAGCGGCACGATGATGCCCTGGAAGGTGTTGCGCCACCCCAACTGCGCCACCAGCGCGTAGTTGGAGATCACCGTGATCTGGTTCGGCACCATCAGTGCCGCGATGATCACGAGGAAGACGATCGTCTTACCCGGAAAGCGCAGGAAGACGAGGCCGTAGGCGCTCAGCACGCCCAGCGCGAACTTCACGACGGCCAGGATGCTGGTGATGATCAGGGAGTTCTTCAGGAACGTCCAGAACGGAACGGTGGTCGTCGCCTCGTCGTAGTTCTCCGGGCGGAACACCGCGGGCCACCAGACCGACGGCTGCACGTAGATGTCACCGCGCTCCTTGAACGAGGTGACGACGATCCAGAAGAGCGGCAACCCGATGATGACGATGACCACGACCATCGCTGCGTAGCCGAAGAGTGCGGAGAGTCGACGACGGCGGGCGGCGTCCCGCGCCGGGCGGGCATCGTCGGCAGTGGCGGCGGCCGGCGCCCTGTCGATCACGCTCATCGCGCGTCACCTCGATCCATGACTCGCACCTGCAGGACGGTGATGATCAGCAGCACCAGGAACATGATCGTGGCGACGGTCGCGCCGTAGCCCGCCCGGAAGTTCCTGAATGACTCCTCGTACACCTGATAGACCATCGTGGTGGTGCCGGTACCCAGCGGACCGCCCCGCGTCATCACGTTGATGATGTCGAAGACCTGCAACGAGTTGAGCATGACCGTGATGGACAGGAAGAACGTGGTGGGACGCAGCTGAGGAAGCGTCACCTTGCGGAACGTCGTCCACCGACTGGCGCCGTCGATCTGCGCGGCTTCGGTCAAATCCTGCCGAAGACCCTGCAGCGCTGCGAGATAGATGACGAAGGCGTAGCCCAGGTTCTTCCACAGGTACGTCACGGTGATCATGAACAGCGCCCACCCGGGGCTCTGGTAGAAGTCCGGCACTCCCTCGAAGCCGAACCGCCGCATGACGTCCTGGATCAGGCCGAAGTTCGGATCGAACACGAACTGGAACGCCACACCGATGGCCGCGCCGGAGATGACGAACGGAGCGAAGACGGCCGAGCGGACGATGTTGCGGCCGCGCAACTTGCGATCGAGGAGCATCGCCAGGACGAGTCCGAGGAGCATGCTGCCCGCCACCGCCGCGATGGTGAAGATGACGGTGTTCGACACGATCTGCCACGTGTCGCTGCGCCCCCACCATTCGCGATAGTTCGAGAGACCGATGAAGGTCGACGTCGGCGACGAGATGTTCCAGTCGAAGAACGAGAGCCTGATGTTGTCCAGCAGCGGCCGGTAGGTGAACACGCCCAGCAGGACCAGGTTCGGCCCGACCAACACCAGGAACAGTGCGTAGTCGCGCCACGGTCGACGGAGGAAAGATCGTTGTGCGGGTGGCAGTTCCGGCAAGGTGCGCTGGACCACCGGCCGCGATCGCGGCGGGCTTGCTCTCACCGGTGGGACATTAGCGTAGGTAAAGCGAACGAATGGTGAACATGGACCGATCAGTATCGGTCCGAGATGTGATCGTTCAGAGTTGCCAGTCGCCGAGGCCGTCGCGGCCGTTCAGAATGCCGCCGTCGGTGTTCTGCACCACCACCGGATCACCCTTCTGGGCCGTCTCGAAGAACCATTTCGCGTCCTCGGTGCTGACGTTGAGGCAGCCGTGGCTGACGTTCTCGACACCCTGGCTGTCCACCGACCACGGCGCGGCGTGGACGAAGATGCCGCTGTTCGACATGCGGGTGGCGTACTCCACGTAGGTCCGGTAGCCCTCGGGCGCATCGACCGGCACGCCGTAGGTGGACGAGTCCATGTACATGTCGCGGAAACGCTCGCCGACGATGTAGGTGCCGTTGGGCGTCTCGTGGCCGACCTTGCCCATCGAGGTGGGCATGGTGCGCACCACCTCGCCGTTGCGCGTCACGGTGATGGTCTTGGTGTCGTCGTCGGCCGTCGTGACGATCGCGTCGCCGACGGTGAAGGTGGACGACGCATCTCCCGCGGTCACCGTCACGGTCGTGTTCGCCGGCCAGAAGACGTCGGGTCGCCAGCGGACCTGGCTGTCGGAGAACCAGAAGAAGCGGCCGGCGACGTCGCCGGCGGACGTGGTCACGTCGATCGCCCGCTCGGCGACCGCGCGGTCGTCGATCGGGGCGGCGAACCGGACGATGATCGGCTGCGCGACACCGACGACCTCACCTGCGGACGGGTTCAGCGCGGGAGCGGAGAAGTTCGCGGGACCACGCGGCGCCTCGACGGGTGCGGGCGGGGCGACCGGCGGTGTCGGGACACCGGGCGCGGGGGCGGTGATGCCGGGGATCGGCGGGAGCGAGATGTCCGGGCCACCGGGCCACAGCGGCGCCGCGGACGCGGGCACGGCCACCCCGACGGTGACGGCGGCCGCGGCGAGGACGCCTGCAGCCGAACGAGCGAGGAAACGAACCGAACGTCGAGCACCCATGCTTGTGAACCATCCCTAGCGAAGTCGCTTTACCTGATCGCACCGCAATTAACACATACGGGTGGTCCCCATCGCCAATCGGGTAATGTGGTGAGACACCCGGGAGGGCGCTGACTGCGCCGTGTCGGGATGACGTAGGACTCCTGTCAAACCACGGCGGCGGTCGAGGGTCGAGCACGTTCCTCGCGAACGCGCCGACATGACGGAAGGGCACACGCCGTGGTGATCGACGACCGAACCAACACAGCCGGAAGCAGGCCGGCCCGTCCCGTGCTGTTCTCCGGCGACCGGGACGGGGGCGGACTCAGCGATCTGCTCGGTCCCGAGAGCCTCCGCACGTCGTTCCAGCGCATCATCGATCTGCAGACCGATGCCATCGTCGGGTACGAGGCGGTCGTTCTGGGTCCCGCCGACTCGTCGTTCGCCGACCCCGTGTCACTCGCGTCGGCCGCGAAGTCGATGGGCATGACACCCGACCTCGACGCCGCGCGGTGGAACGGAGCGCTGAGCGAGGCCGCGCGCGCCGAGCTTCCTCGTGAACTGCCCCTGTTCATCGCGGTCGACCCCGACTCCCTCACGGAACTGCCCGATCTGCGGGACCACGACATGGGCGGCGCGGTGCTGCAGTTCGACGAGACCGCGCTCATCCGACGACCGGCGCACCTGATGCAGGTGGTCGCCGAGGTCCGACGACTCGGCTGGGCCATCGCCGTCGACCACGTGGGAGTACGGCCCGAGTCCCTCGCTCTGCTCCCGCTGCTCGAGCCGGACGTGATCAAGCTGGACCGGACCCTTCTGGCCACACGCCCCAATCGCTTCACGGCCCGCGTGGTCAACGCCGTCGCGGCCCAGGTGGAGCGCACCGGCGCCGTGGTCATGGCCGAGGGCATCGACACCCCACGAGCAGCGCTCACGGCGCAGGCCATGGGAGCGCGCGTCGGCGAGGGCTCCCTCTACGGATCGACCACCGACCTCTCCGTCGACAGTCCCGTGGGATCACCTCTCGAGTTCGAGATCGCACGCGATCGCGGCTTCACCCCGATGTCGACGCCGTACAACCTGGCTGCCGGCGGTCGCGACGTACGCCGCGCGAGCAAGCGTCTGCTCATCGAGATCAGCAAGAACCTCGAGGCGATGGCGACCGACAGCCAGCAGACCGCGCTGATGCTCGGAGCGTTCCAGCACGTCAAGCACTTCACGCCCATCACCGGACGACGGTGGGAGCTGATGGCCATGAACGCGACGCTCGTCGGCGCGCTCGCGGAGAACATCGGCACCGAGCCTGCCCCGAAGATCCGCGGCGCCAACCTCGCCGCGTCGGACGCGTTGCGCGAGGAATGGGACGTCGTCGTGCTGACGCCCCACTTCTCCGCGGTGCTCGCGGCCCGCGACCTCGGCGACACCGGACCCGACATGGAACGTCGGTACGACTACGTGCTGTCCCACGACACGACGCTGACCATCGAGTGCGCGCGGTCCCTCATCGCCCGGCTGCCTCCCGAACGAAGCGGTTCCTGGTAGAAGGCGCCTGCTCAGACCTCGTCGGGGACGATGACGGAGTGGACGAAGCGCATCTTCTCCAGCACCTTCGCCGGCAGGACGAAGGGGTAGAGGTCCTGGTGTCCCATGGACCTGTTCAGCTGGTTGAGTGCCCACGTCAGCGGTAGCCACCAGTCGATGATCCGGCTGAAACCGACGTCTCCGGCCAGTGGCGCCTCGAAGGTGGATCCGGCGGGCGCGAAGGCGTAGGCCGCAGCGGTGTCCAGGGTGTCCCGGATGTGCAGGTAGTGGGCGAACGTCTCCGCCCAGTCCTCGGCCGGATGCATCGTCGCGTAGGACGACACGTAGTTCTTCTTCCAGCCGTCCGGTGCACCCTCGCTGTAGTGCCGATCCAGTGCCGCCTGGTAGTCGTCGTCCGGGTTGCCGAAGAGTTCCTCGAACCGCGCGCGATGCTCACCGCTGCCGATCAGCACCATCTGATAGAAGTGGCCGATCTCGTGCCGGAAGTGGCCGACGAGCGTGCGATAGGGCTCGTCCATCGACACCCGCAGCTGCTCGCGGTGCACGTCGTCGCTCTCGGCGAGGTCCAGCGTGATCAGACCGTTGGCATGACCGGTGATGACGTTGCGGTTGGCGCTCGAGAGCAGGTCGAACGCGAGACCACCCTCGGGGTTCTCGTCCCGCCCGATGATCGGCAGGTGCAACTCGTCGAGCTCGAGCACCACCCGGCGCTTCGCCGTCTCCGCGGAGGCGAACTCGGCGATGGCCTCCTGGTCGGAGTCGGCGGGCCGCGTGCGGGTGAGGGCGCAGGACAGGCACAGCGTGTCCCCGTCCGTCGCGTCGACCAACCAGTTGCACTGCGCCAACCTGATGTTGGCGCAGCGTCGCCAGGTGGTGCCGTCCACGACCACGGACAGATCGTCGTCGAGCACCTGCATGCTGCGACTCGGCAGGTGGAATCCCAGCCTGCTGTCACAGCTCAGGCAGATGGAGTTCTCGAACGACAGCTGTTGACCGCACTTGCGGCAGAAGAAGACTCGCATGACTCGTGGAACACCCTTCTCGACAACGCTACGACGCTCAGCCTACGCAGATGCGGGGTCGCTCCGGACCACACCGAGACCATGCCCCCGAGCCGGTGTGACCTGCGACGCCGGGGGGTTTGAACGAGGGGCCGACGGTGAATCCACGGTGCATGACTGACACGACGCAGAAGACGGCCTCGTACACCGTTCCCGGCATGGACGTCGCCGACGGTGCCCATGTGGCGGAGGTCCTCCAGGACCGCCTCAACGCCCTGAACGACCTGCATCTGACGCTCAAGCACGTGCACTGGAACGTCGTCGGACCCAACTTCATCTCCGTCCACGAGATGCTGGATCCCCAGGTCGAGGCCGTGCGCGGCTTCGCCGACGACGTCGCGGAGCGCATCGCGACGCTGGGCTCGTCCGCACTCGGCACCCCCGGCACCATCGTCTCGCAGCGCAAGTGGGACGACTACAGCATCGGCCGCGCGCCGGCCATCGAGCACCTCGGCGCGCTCGACCTCGTCTACACCGGCGTGATCTCGGACTACCGCGCAGCGATCGAGGAGGTCGGCAAGGTCGACCCCGTCACCGAGGACCTGCTCATCGGACACAGCGGCCAGCTGGAGCTGTTTCACTGGTTCGTGCGTGCACACCTCGAGAACGCGGGTGGCCAGCTCTCGACGGCCGGCGCCGGTTCCGAGAAGGAAGCGGCACGCGACGCGAGCTGACACTCCGTCTCCACCGTACGAGCTCACAGCGCTGCACCCCGCGAGGGGTGCGGCGCTGCTGTAGTTTCGTGCGGTGACGGAGTCGATCACCGCGCATCGGACGCGGTTCAGAGGCCTGGTCGACAAGATCGCCGACGCGCGTCGGGGAGACAGCAGCGAGACCGTCGCTGCCGCGTTCCTCCTCGTCGCCACCGTGGTGGCGCTGATCTGGGCGAACTCGCCGTGGGGTGAGACCTACCAGTCGTTCTGGCACACCCCGCTGTCGATCACGCTGGGTGATCAGGGCATCGAGCTCGACCTGCAGCACTGGGTCAACGACGGTCTGATGGCTCTGTTCTTCTTCGTCGTCGGGCTCGAGGTGAAGCGGGAGTTCGCCATGGGCGAGCTCCGCGACCGGTCCCGCGCCGCCGTTCCCATCGTGGCGGCGATCGCCGGGCTCGCACTGCCCGCGGCGTTGTTCCTTCTCCTCAATCCCACCGGGCCCGAAGCCGCGGCGTGGGGTGTCGTGATCTCGACCGACACCGCGTTCGTGGTCGGGCTCCTCGCGGTCGTCGGACCCGCCCGAGCCGTGCGTCTGCGCATCTTCCTGCTGACCCTCGCCGTCGCCGACGACGTCGGCGCACTCGCCATCATCGCGGTGTTCTACACCGACGAACTGCGGATCGGGCCCCTGCTCGTGTCCGTGGTGGGCCTCGCTCTGATCGCGTCGCTGCGCGGCCTGCGGGTGTGGCGCGGCGCGGGCTACGGACTCGTCTCGGTGGTCACCTGGGTCGCCATGTACGAGTCCGGCGTCCACCCCACTCTCGCGGGCGTCATGATCGCCCTGATCCTGCCCGTCTACCCGCCGCGGCGGCGTGAGGTGGAACATGCCGCCGCGCTGACCCGGGCGTTCCGACAGTCCCCCAATCCGGAGTACGCCCGCGCCGCGCGGCTCGGACTCGAGCGCGCCGTCTCGGTGAACGAGCGGCTGATGCGGCTCTACCAGCCGTACACGGCCTTCATCATCGTGCCGATCTTCGCCCTCGCGAACGCGGGTGTGGTCCTGAGCTCGGAGACGCTGCGTGCCGCCGCCACGTCGTCGCTGACCTGGGGCATCGTCGTCGGCCTGGTGCTCGGCAAGTTCGTCGGCATCACGACGGCGAGCGCGGTGTTCGCGAAGCTCCGGCCGGGATCCATGACGCCGGGGCTCACCTTCCCCCAGATCGCCGGCGGCGCCGCGCTCTCCGGCGTGGGATTCACCATCTCGCTGTTCATCGTCGATCTCGCGCTGGACGACCCGGCTCTTGCAGATCACGCCCGCGTCGGCGTGCTCAGTGCCTCCGTGATCGCCGCGCTGCTCGGCTGGCTGGTGTTCTCGCTCGGCAACCGATTCGCGCCGCCGCCCGCGGAACCGTCACTGGACCTCCTCCGCCGCGTGAGCCCGAAGCGGGACCACATCCGCGGACCGGTGGACGCGCCGCTCACCATCGTGGAGTACGGCGATTTCGAGTGCCCGTTCTGCAGCAAGGCGACCGGAAGCACGCGCGAGGTGCGGGAACACTTCGGAGACCAGGTGCGCTACATCTTCCGCCACTACCCGCTCGACGACTACCACCCGCATGCCCGGTACGCGTCCGAGGCGTCGGAAGCTGCTGCGGCACAGGGCAAGTTCTGGGAGATGCACGACACGCTGTTCCTGCACAGCGACGCCCTCGAGCGCGACGACATCGACCGCTACGCCGCGGACCTCGGGCTCGACATGGATCGCTTCGAGGACGACCTCCGGACCGGCGACTTCGTCACCCGCGTCGAGGACGACGAACTCGACGCGCTCACCAGCGAGCTACCGGGGACACCGACGTTCTATCTCGGCGTCGAGGGCCGGGTTCCGCAGCGCCACAGCGGCCCACACGACGCCGCGACCATCATCCGCGAGCTCGAGGCGATGCGCGCAGCCGCCCGCCGGCCTGTCGCCGACTGACGTCGCCTACTCCTGCGCCCGGTTGCCGTCCTCGTCCCAATGGGCGGCCACCTTCTTCGACGGCTGGACGCGGGGCGGCTCGCCGGGCATCTTGGGGTAGTCCGGGGGGAAGTTGAGTTCGCCGCCGGGCAGCGTCTCCCACAGATCGAGCAGCGGAGCCAACGAGTACGCCTCGTCGTCCATCGACGCCCAGGGATCGCCGTCCTGCAGGTAGTCGGGGACGGTGACCAGGGAGTACTCGCGGGGGTCGCTGGTCTCGGCGAGGCGCTCCCAGGTCAGCGGCGTCGACACCGGGGCGCCGGGACGCGCCCGCAGACTCCACGCACTCGCGATGGTGCGGTCCCTGTTGTTCTGGTTGTAGTCGATGAAGAGGCGCGCACCGCGCTCCTCCTTCCACCAGGCCGTGGTCACGCCGTCGTCGCGGCGTTCGAGTTCACGGCCCAGGCCGATCGCGGCGTGACGCACGTCCTCGAACGTCCACTCCGGCCGGATCCGCACGTACACGTGGATGCCGCGGTTGCCACTGGTCTTCGGGTAGCCACGAAGACCCATTTCCTCCAACAGTTCTCGCGTCACCAGAGCGACGCGGCGGGCGTCGGTGAACGAGGTTCCCGGCTGGGGGTCGATGTCGATGCGCAACTCGTCGGGACGGTCGACCTCGGGCCGACGGACCGGCCACGGGTGGAAGGTCAGGGTGCCCATCTGGGCGGCCCACACCAGCGACGCCGGCTCGGTGGGACACAGTTCCTCTGCGCGCCTCCGGCTCGGGAACGTGATCTCGACGGTCTCGACGAAATCGGGTGCACCTCTGGGCAATCGCTTCTGATAGAAGCCGTCGCCACCCTTGTCCTGCGGGCCGGTGGCCAGGCGCATCCCGTCGCGATACCCGTCGGGCCAGCGCTCCATCGCGGTGGGACGGTCCCCCAGGGCGCGCATCAACGGCTCGCCCACCGTCGAGAAGTACTCGCACACCTGCAGTTTGGTGATGTCCGGTGTGCGGTCCGTGGCCTCGTAGATGATGCGGTCCGGACTCGAGACCTTCACCTCACGCTCGCCGACCTGCAGCATCACGGGCGTCGACTTCGCGGCCACGGTCAGGACCTCTCGAGGATGTCGGAGACGTCGTAGTCCGCGGGCACGTCGAGCTGGTCGTACGTGCAGCTCAGCGGATCCCGGTCGGGGCGCCAGCGGACGAAGCGCGCGGCGTGGCGCAGCCTGGACTTCTCCATCTGGTCGTAGGCCACCTCGAGAACCCGCTCGGGCCGCACCGGGATCCACGTACGGTCCATGCCGGAGCGCCAGCGGGTCTGCTCGCCGTCGGAGACGATGTCGTCACCGAGCCGCAACGGTTCCAGTTCCTCGAGGTAGGACAACCGCTTCGCGTCCGTGAACGCGGACGCGCCGCCGATCATCTGGAGCTGGTGACCGTTGTAGAGACCCAGCAGCATCGACCCGATACCGTTGCCGCTCTTGTGAATGCGGTACCCGATGAGAACGCAGTCGGCCGTGCGGGCGTGCTTGACCTTGATCATCTCGCGCTTGTTCGGCACGTACACGCCGTCGAGCCGCTTGGCCACGACCCCGTCCAGTCCCGCTCCCTCGAACCGGTCGAACCAGTCGGTGGCCAGAGCGGCGTCCGCGGTCACGCGCGTCACGTGGCACCGCGGCTCGGTCCGACCCGTGTCGAGGATCGTCTCCAGGCGGGCACGCCTCTCGGCGAAGGGAAGACCGGTCAGGTCCTCGTCACCGAGAGCCAGGAGATCGAATCCGATGAACTGCGCGGGGGTCTTCTCGGCCAGCATCCGCACGCGACTGTCGGCGGGGTGGATCCGCTCGGACAGCGAGTCCCAGTCGAGCCGCCACGATCCGTCGGTCTCGAGAGCGACCACCAGCTCGCCGTCGACGACACATCGTTCGGGCAGTTCCTCGCGCACGGCGTCGACCATCTCCGGGAAGTACCGGGCCAGGTCCTTACCACCGCGTGACCCGAGCACCACCTCGTCCCCGTCACGGAAGACGATCGTGCGGAAGCCGTCCCACTTCGGCTCGTAGGACCACGCCGGATCCCCCGAGTCGGGCTGGTCGGGGACCGTCTTGGAGGCCTTGGCGAGCATGGGCTGCAACGGGGGTGAAACGGGGAGGTCCACCGCTCAATACTTACACGTCGGACAAACGGCGCAACGGGCTTACAGTGTCGTCCATGACGATTTCTCGGCGACCGGGAACGCGGCGCGCTCCGGCCGTTCTCCTCGTGCTGACGGCGGTCGCCCTGCTGGCAGGATGCTCGTCGACGATCACCGGTACCCCCGTCGCTCAGCAGGGCTCCGTACCCGCGTCCGAGGTGCCCGAGTTGCCGAACGATTCGATCCTCCCGCCGGTCCCCACCACTGCGTCCGGCACCGGCGGCGACGTCTCCATCGACGCGCAGGCGGGTGACTGCGTGCGTCTCGGCGGCACGGTCGACGAGGCCACCATCGAGGAGGCCGCGTGCGGGTCTCCCGAATCGAACTACCGCGTGGTGTCTGCCGAGGTCTCCACCGACTTCTGTCCCGGTGACGTCGACCAGACGTACTACGAGACGCTCGCCGGCATCGAGCAGGGCGCGCTGTGCCTCGACATCGACTTCGTGGTCGGGGGATGCATGGATCTGGGCACGCCCGACCCGGAGCGCTCGGACTGCGACGCCCCGATGATCGGCGGTGTCCGGGTCGTCGACGTCCTGCAGGGCACGACCGACGCGTCGGAATGCCCGTCGTCACGCAGTTACGTCTACGACGAGCGCGCCTTCGTCGTCTGTCTCGACGACCAGTGACCTCGCCCTCGCCGACCGTCCCCCTGTCGTCGGCGCGCGGCCGGTGGATCGTGCTGGCCACGGTGCTGGGATCGACCCTGTCGCTGCTCGACGGAACCGTGGTCACCATCGCCCTCCCCGACATCGGGACCGAACTGGGCGCCGACGTCAGCGGGCTGCAGTGGACGGTCACCGGCTACACCCTGACGCTCGCCGCGTTCGTGCTGCTGGGCGGCTCGCTCGGCGACCGTGTCGGACGGCGGCGCATCTTCGTCCTGGGCACGATCTGGTTCGCGGTCGCGTCGGTCGCGTGCGGTCTGGCGCCGAACGTCGAGTTCCTCGTGCTCGCTCGTGTCGTGCAGGGCATCGGCGCTGCGTTGGTGACGCCGGGTTCGCTGGCGATCCTGTCGGCCTCGATCGACCCGAAGGATCGGGGTGCGGCCATCGGCCTGTGGTCGGGCTTCGGTGGCATCGGGTCCGCGGTGGGCCCGCTGCTGGGCGGCTGGCTCGTGGAGATCGCCGGGTGGCGGTCCATCTTCCTGCTCAACGTGCCGCTCGCCGTCGCGGTCGTCGTCGTCGCGGTGCGCCACGTGCCCGAGACGCGAGACCCCGAGACCTCCGGCCGACTCGACGTCCCCGGAGCTGCCGTCGTCGCCCTCGCTCTCGCGGCACTGACCTACGGGGCGATCGACGGACGGTGGCCGATCATCGCGATCGGCCTGGTCGGCATGGCCGTGTTCGTGGTCGTCGAGCGCCGGACGGCCCACCCTCTGGTGCCGCCGTCGCTCTTCTCGTCCAGGGTCTTCGTCGCGGCGAACATCGTGACCTTCGCGGCCTACGCCGCGCTCGGCGGCGTGTTCTTCCTGCTGCTGCTGCAACTGCAGGTCGCGCTCGGCTACTCGGCCCTCGCCGCCGGCACGGCGACACTGCCGATCACCGCGGCGCTCCTCCTGCTGTCGGCGCGCGCCGGCGCGCTGGCCGGCCGCATCGGACCTCGTCTGCCCATGACGGTGGGACCACTGATGGCCGCGGTCGGGCTGGTACTCATGGTCCGCATCGAGCCGGGATCGACCTACGTCGGTGCCGTGCTGCCGGCCGTCGTCGTGTTCGGCGTGGGGCTCTCCCTGCTCGTGGCGCCACTCACCGCGGCCGTCATCGGTGCGGCACCGGCATCGCACGCGGGTACCGCGTCCGCGGTGAACAACGCGGTCGCGCGCACGGCTCAACTGCTCTCGGTCGCCGCGATTCCCGGCATCGTCGGCATCTCCGGGCAGCTGGATCCCGCGCAGTTCTCCTCGGGATTCCGCGCCGCGATGCTCATCTGTGCGGCCATGCTGACTCTCGCCGGGGCACTCGCCGCCGTCTCGATCCGCACACCTCGCCCGACGGGTCGCACACCGATGCACTGCGACGTGTCCGGACCACCCGTGACGGACGGCCGCTGACGGTCACTCCGCCAGGCAGGCCACGCGAGGATCGACGCGCATCTTTGCGAGTGCGCTGCGGATCCGCGACTTCATCGTCGACACAGGCACGCCCATACGATCGGCGGCCTCCGCATACGTGAGACCTTCGAAGAACGCCATGAACAGGCATTCCCGCTGCCGGCCACTCAGTTCCTGCATCGCGTCGAGCACCGGACGGCGGTCGAGGAAGCGGTCCGACGAGTCGTGAATCCCCACGGCGGCGTCGAGCATCGCGTACTTCGACTCGCGATCGGTCCGCGACTGCTCGGACCGCACGCGGTCGATGGCTCGCCGGTGCGCCATGGTCACCAACCACGCCGCCGGCGACCCCTGTTCGGGCGAGAACGTGGGGGCCTTCTGCCACACCTCGAGGTAGACGTCCTGGACGCACTCCTCGGAGAATCCACGATCGCGGAGCACCCGGAGCACGGCTCCGTAGACGCGGGAGGACGTCGCGTCGTAGAACCGGGCGAACGCCTCACGGTCACCACGGCCGACGGCCTGCAGCAGAGCCGACAGTTCCGCCGTCGAGCGAGCCGCGGGCCGAGGCGCGGGAGACACCGCCGAATCATCCGTAAGCGGCTGTGCAACAAGTGTATTCACGGTCTTCACCTCGATCCGTCGAACGCGGGACGTGCTCTCGATAGGCATGACGATGCCAGCGCTACCACGCGGTAGCGCATCGCGAGTGTCGCGATCGGGTCACTGGTTGATAACGGAACGGTCACGGTGGCTGAGGTCGAGTCCGGTGCCCGATGATCGGTGATTCCGGTGCGGTCTAGGGTTTTTGCCATGAGCAGCACCCCCGCAGACGCCACCACCTCCACCAGCGCCGACACGGCCGACGTCAAGCCCCGCAGCCGCGACGTCACCGACGGTCTCGAGAAGACCGCAGCGCGCGGCATGCTGCGCGCGGTCGGCATGGGCGACGCGGACTGGGGCAAGTCCCAGATCGGCGTCGCGTCGTCGTGGAACGAGATCACCCCGTGCAACCTCTCGCTCGATCGCCTGGCGAAGGCGGTCAAGGAGGGTGTGCACACGGGCGGCGGCTATCCCCTCGAGTTCGGCACCATCTCCGTGTCCGACGGCATCTCCATGGGCCACGAGGGCATGCACTTCTCGCTGGTCTCCCGTGAGGTCATCGCCGACTCGGTCGAGACCGTGATCAGCGCCGAGCGCCTCGACGGCTCCGTGCTGCTGGCCGGCTGCGACAAGTCGCTGCCCGGAATGCTCATGGCGGCCGCGCGCCTCGACCTCGCGAGCGTCTTCCTCTACGCGGGCTCCACTCTTCCCGGTTTCGCGACGCTCTCGGACGGCAGCGAGCACCAGGTCACCATCATCGACGCGTTCGAGGCCGTCGGCGCCTGCTCGCGCGGCCTGATGTCGCGTGAGGACGTCGACACCATCGAACGCGCGATCTGCCCCGGCGAGGGCGCCTGTGGCGGTATGTACACCGCCAACACGATGGCCAGCGCGGCCGAGGCCATGGGCATGTCGCTCCCCGGCAGCGCCGCCCCGCCCGCTCCCGACAAGCGTCGCGACGGATTCGCTCGTGCCAGCGGCGAGGCCGTCGTCGAACTGCTGCGTCGCGGCATCACCACGCGCGACATCATGACGAAGGAAGCGTTCGAGAACGCCATCGCCGTCGTCATGGCCTTCGGCGGTTCCACGAACGCCGTGCTGCATCTGCTCGCGATCGCGTACGAGGCAGGTGTCGAACTCACCCTCGACGATTTCGTCCGCGTCGGCGCCAAGGTGCCGCACCTCGCCGACGTGAAGCCGTTCGGCCGCCACGTCATGACCGACGTCGATCGCATCGGCGGCGTTCCCGTCGTCATGAAGGCCTTGCTCGACGCCGGCCTGCTGCACGGCGACTGCCTCACGGTCACCGGCAAGACGGTGGCGGAGAATCTCGCCGACATCGCCCCGCCGGATCCCGACGGTCTGGTGCTGCGCGCGATGAGCGAGCCGATCCACCCGACCGGCGGCATCACGATCCTGAAGGGCTCGCTGGCTCCCGGCGGCGCCGTCGTGAAGTCGGCAGGCTTCGACTCCGACGTCTTCGAGGGCACCGCCCGCGTCTTCGAGCGTGAGCGCGCCGCGATGGACGCTCTCGAGGACGGCACCATCACGTCCGGCGACGTCGTCGTCATCCGGTACGAGGGCCCCAAGGGCGGCCCGGGCATGCGCGAGATGCTGGCGATCACCGGAGCCATCAAGGGCGCGGGCCTCGGCAAGGACGTCCTGCTGATGACCGACGGTCGGTTCTCGGGTGGCACGACGGGCCTGTGTGTCGGGCACATCGCTCCCGAGGCCGTCGACGGCGGACCGATCGCGTTCGTCCGCGACGGCGACCGCATCCGCCTGGACGTCGCGAACGGCACGCTCGACCTGCTGGTCGAGGACGCCGACCTCGAGTCACGCAAGGCGGAGTGGGCACCGCTTCCGCCTCGCTACACCCGTGGCGTGCTGGCCAAGTACTCCAAGCTCGTGGGGTCCGCGTCGCAGGGCGCCGTCTGCAGCTGAGACCGTGCGGTGACAAGACCGTGACCTGACCGTGACCATCGGCGGAGTTGGCTGATACCGGGCGGGGGCATCCTTCGAGGACAAGACGCGGCAACGATCGTTGCCGTCGATCGTTTTCGGGAGAGGGCAACCCACGTCATGTCAGTCGTCAAGAGAACCATCGCCGGAGCGTTCACCGTCGCACTCGGTGTCGCCGCATTCCTGCCCGCCACCGCCTCGGCCGCACCGGTCACGGCATGCCAGGCACCGTTCGGTGCGGACGCCGTGCCCGCCGGTGGCCTGTGCTCGGCGACCAGTGACGCCTCCAGCGCCGCTGCCGCCTACGGTGACGCGTCCGCCGACGCCAGCCGCAACGCCCTCGCCCTGGCGCTCGGCCTCAACGGCGGCATCGCCAGCAGCTCGGCCGTCGGTTACGCGGCACCGGCCGCCATCGCGTTCGGACCGGGTTCCGTCGCCGAGGCACTCGGCCTGAACCCGGGTCTGTCCATCGCCATCGCGGCACCGGGCTCGACCGTCACGGTCGACTCCCTCGGCGGCGTCACCTGCGACGGCCCCGGATTCGCCGGCGACCTCACCACGCTGAAGGCGTGCCTGCGCGTCAACTGATCCACAGCTCCACCCAGCCGACACCACGAAGGCCGTGACCCCCTCTCGGGAGTCACGGCCTTCGTGGTGTGGCTGGGTGTCCGGCGATCAGCCCGTGACGGTGAACCCGGTACCGACGCCGCCGCCGCGGTTGATGTCGTCGAGCACCGTCTGGATGTTGGTGCCCACCTCGGGACCGATGCACGGGATGCCCAGGTACGCGTTGACCATGCCCACCAACGTGGTGCCGGCGACGACGGGGCCGCCCGAGTCACCCTGCTGGACGCAGATCTGCGTGTAGGTGCGGTCGTTCTGGAAGAGCTCCCCGTAGGTGATGCCGCACGTGTTGCCGGTGGTGCGGCCCTCCTTGCACATGATGCCGGGGAACGTCGCGGGCGCCCCCACGCCCGTGATGGTCACGTTGCCGACGCGGTTAGTCGGTGCGACGCGGCCCCGATCGAACTCGATGACGGCGTAGTCGAGGCCGGGGACCGAGCTCACGATGCGGCCGACGGCGCCCGCGTCGGGCAGGTACTCGGCGCCGATCAGATCACCGGGAACACCGCAGTGACCTGCGGTGATGCCGACGAGTCGACCGGCGGCGTCGTTGCCGATGGTGGTCAGTGTGCAGTCGAACTTGCCCTTGCCGGTGCTGTCTGCGACGAGCACTCCGGATCCGCCACCGAGCACGGCGACGGGTGCGGCCGACGCGGTTCCGGCGCCGATCCCGCCGGCGAGCGCCAGCGCTGTGGTGGCAACGAGCACGAGTTTCTTGAGCATGTATCCCCTCCGAGGTCACGCACACCGTAGCAATACGCGGGACCCGGAACGCGACGCTTCTACTCGTTCTTCAGTCGATCGAGCGCGCGGCGTGCCTCGTCGAGTTCCCGACTCAGGGCCTCGACCCGCTCGAGCGCGGCAGCCCGAGCCGCCTCGATCTTGTCCTCGACGGCAGCGGAAGCCACATCGTCGCCCAGTTCGCGGATCGCGCGGAGGACCCGGTCTGCCGTCACGTCCGACGGCTTGGCCAGCTTCTTCGCACCGTGCGACACGGTGACGGTCCACTGATCGTCGGGCCCCGACGTCACGGTCACCGACACCGGCGCGGGCTGCGCCTTCGTGCGCCGAGTCGGCCGAGCCGCGGGCTTCACCGACGTCTCCGGCGCGAGAGCCGGCGTGGCCACCGACTTCTCGGGTGCTGCTTTCTCGGGCACGGGAGTCTCCGATCGGGGCGTCGCTGCATGTGGGACGACGGGGGGTGGGACCACGGCGGGGCGGGTTGTCGGGCGCGCCGCCGTCGTGCGCGGAGCGACCTTCGTGGCTTTGCGCGCCGGCGCCGGCGCGTCCTTGCTCAGACGCAACTCGTCCGCCTCGTACGGCAGCTGGTCGTCGATGCCCTTGGGGCTCACCGTCACCGTGGTGCCGTCGACCGAGATCACCCGCGCCGAGGCGCCCGCCTCGAGGCCGAGGGACGGCGTCGCCTCCCGCAGGTAGACGGTGACGCGGCGACCGGCCGCGAGCCCCGCCTCGAGAGTCGCGAGGTCCTCGGCGGACAGCGCCTCGCCGGGTCGGGGGGCGCGGCGCCGGGCGGGAGCGCTCATGATCGGGTGCCTCTCGTCGTGAGTGGAGCGGGTCGTGGCTGGGGATCGGCGAGTCCGGGCGTGGGGCAGAACGGACGCGACAGAAGTTTTGCACGACCCACCGACACCGTTCGACGCACCGAGTCCTGCACGTCCGGTTGCGCCACCACCACCGCGGGTAGCCGTGCCCCATGACTACTGACGAGAGAACCGAAGGCACCGCCCGCGTCGCCGAACTGCTGTCCGACGCGACGCTCTGCATGTTCACCACCCACGGCACCGACGGCCACCTGAAGGCGAGGCCGATGGCCCTGCAGGAGACGGAGTTCGACGGCGATCTGTGGTTCTTCGCCGCGAACGACTCGAGGAAGGTGGCCGACATCCGTTCCGATCCGTCGGTCAACGTGTCGTTCCAGTCGGGCACGTCGTGGGTCTCGCTGTCGGGGCGCGCGAGCGTGGTGCTGGACGACGCGAAGAAGAAGGATCTCTGGAGCCAGGGCGTCGCCGCGTGGTTCGAGAACGGTCCCGAGTCCGACGAGGTCGTCCTCATCCGGGTGGAGTCGGAGGGAGCCGAGTTCTGGTCGGCGCCGGGGTCCAAGGTCTCGACGCTCATCGCGTACGCCAAGTCGCGCATCACGGGCGACAAGCCGGACGTGGGTGACAACGAGAAGGTCGACATGTCGTGACGGAGGCACCACTTCGGTTCCGCGGCCGGGGCGGCTCGTGAAAGTGGCACCGGGGTACCTGTCCCGGGCGTAGCGTTGCGGACCATCACGTGCACGGCCCACCACCGGTGGCGCATCGGAGGGGGAAGGCGAGCGGACATGTCTCAACTGGATTCGACCGAGCATCCGCTGACGGGGAGATCCTCGTCCTCCGACGATCAGGTCTTCCTCATCGACGCGGTCTCCGACGTCGACGTCCACGCGGCCGACGACTGGATCGATCGTCACCACGGTGACGGCCGACCGGAGTCGGTCGTCATGACGGGCAAGGCCCTCGACGAACTCACCGAGCGGGCCGGTGGTGCCGATCCACTCATCACTCCGTTGCGGGTGAGCTGGACCAAGGCTCCGCGTAAGGGATTCGGTCTCCGGGTGGGCCGGGCACGCCGCGGTGAGCCGCGCATCATCGAGGGTGAGCCCGCCTCGTTGTCGGCGCTGCGTGAGCGGTTCGAGGCGACGGCCGGCCGCTCCCTGTCGTCCTACATCGCGCGGCAGGCCAGCCTCACGCTGGACAAGGCCGAGCGTGAGGTCATCGGCAGCGAGTACAAGGTGCCGCGGTTCGTCGTCGAGGAGATGACGGAGCGCTCGCAGTTCCGCGCCGATCTGGCGGAGTTGGCGGCCTCGGTGGACACCCCGGTGTCGGCGGTCAATGCTCGGGTTCACGAGATCCTCGACGAGATGGTGGCCACCGAGAACAAGGGTGCCGTCGAACTCTGGGGCCAGCTCGGTGCCTTCTTCTCGCGGGCCTACCGCGTCGAGGTGGACACCGAGAAGCTCGCCGAGCTGCGCGATCTGGACAAGTCGTTCCCCCTGGTCTTCCTGCCGAACCACCGCTCCTACCTCGACCCGCTGGTTCTGCGCCCCGCCCTGCTCGAGCAGGGCTTCCCGCTCAATCACGTCATGGGCGGCATCAACGTCGGGTTCTGGCCCATCGGCCCGCTCGCGAAGCGCAGCGGTGTGGTGTTGATCCAGCGCAAGTTCTCCGACGCGGTCTACAAGTGGACCCTGCGCCAGTACATGAGCTTCCTGTTGAGCAAGAAGTTCAACCTCGAGTGGTACATCGAGGGTGGCAGGTCTCGCACCGGCAAGCTCCGGCCTCCGCGCTTCGGCCTGCTCACCTACCTCTTCGACGCGCTCGAGAACAGTACGGCGGCCGACGCGTACCTCGTCCCGACGTCCATCACCTACGACCGGTTGCACGAGGTCGGCGAGATGGCGAAGGAGTCGCACGGTGCGACGAAGCAGGCCGAGGGAATCCGGATGGCCATCGGGTACGTCCGCGCCCAGGGCCAGTTACGCGGAACCGTCTACCTGCGGTTCGGGACTCCGATGTCGGCACGGCAGTTCCTCGACGAGTACGACGACAAGCGGGTCGCGGTGCAGCGTGCGGCGCTGGCGGTGTCGCACGCCATCAACGAGTCCACTCCGGTGACGCCGGCGGCGCTGGTGGCGATGGCGATGCTCGGTATCGAGGACCGCGCGCTGAACAAGCGTGAGATGTGGTCGATCATCGAGCCGTTGGCGTCGTACATCCAGCAGCGTGGTCTCCCGACGGCGGGTGGGGTGGATCTGACCGACATCGACGTCATGACGGCCGCTGTGCGCGCGCAGGTCGCGGCCGGAGTGGTGCGGCGCTTCGACGACGGCCCGGAGCCGTTGTTCCTGCTCGCGCAGGACAAGCATCTCGTCGCGTCGTTCTTCCGCAACAACGCCATTCACTTCTTCGTGATGCGGGCGATCGGCGAGTTGGTGGTGTTGCGCACCGAGGACTGCCCCACGGGCGAGGTGGCCGCCGACGATCTGTGGAAGTCCGCGCTGGAACTGCGGGACATGCTGAAGTTCGAGTTCTTCTTCGGCGAGAAGCGTGAGTTCGGGGAGCGCCTCGAAGCCGAGGTCGATCTCATCGATCCGCACTGGCGCACCGGTCTCGATCGACCCGGATACGCGCTGAAGTCGTTGCAGTCGCAGCCTTTTCATCTGGCGCACCGGGTACTGCAGCCGATCTTCGAGGCGTATCAGGTGGTGGCCGACCAGCTGCTCACCCTCACACCGGGTGCGAAGTTCGACAAGGTGTCGTTCCTCGACGACTGCCTGGGCGTCGCGCAGTCGCGGCGACTCCGACAGCAGCTCGAGCACAGCGAGGCCATCTCGAACGAGCTCTTCGACACCGCCCTGCAGTTGGCCGACAATCGTGGTCTCCTGTCCACCGAGGACGACGACATCGCTTCCCGCCGTCAGGAATTCGCTGCGGACATCGCGGCGTGGGGACGTGTGAGCAGACGTATCCGCACGATGGTGCACGTGGCCCTCGACTCCGTCGACGGTGCGGACGCACCCGATCGACCAGACAACGCTTCCGGAGGACACCGGTGACCAGCACTCACCCAGCACACACGTTCCAGGATCTGCTCGACGAGGTCGCACAGGCTCCGAAGGGTCCGGACGTGGTGGCGTTCTTCGATTTCGACGGCACCGTGATCGACGGTTACTCCGCGACCGCCGTGTTCAAGGAACGTCTTCGCCGCTTCGACGTCGACCTGTTCGAGCTGTGGGAGATCAGCAGCGCCGTCGTGGAGATGCGGGTGCGCGGGACCACCGTCGACAACCTGATGGACAAGGCCGTGCACGCGTTGGCCGGCAAGACGCACGACGAGTTGATGGAGCAGGCGCAGCGGCTCTTCCGCTCCGAGATCGCTTCGCAGATCTTCCCGCAGGTCCGCACCCTCGTCGCCGCGCATCGCCGGGCCGGTCACCGCGTCGTGATGTCGACGTCCGCGACCCCGTACCAGGCTCAGCCCGTGGTCGACGACCTCCGCTTCGACGACCTGATCTGCACCCACCCCGAGATCGGGCCGGACGGCGTCCTCACCGGCCTCCTCGACGGCCGGTCGCTGTGGGGTCCGCGCAAGGCCGAGGGAATCGAGGACTGGGCGACGGCCGAGGGCGTCGACACCTCCGTGTGTTTCGGCTACTCCAACGGCATCGAGGACGTCCCGATGCTCGAGACCGTCGGTCGTCCCGTCGCGCTCAACCCGGACCCCGAACTCGACCGCACGGCGCGTGACCGCGGCTGGTCCCGTGTCCAGCTGCGCAGGCCCACTCGCGGAGCCGATCTGACGTCCACCGTGCGCAGCGTCGCCGCCCTCGGCTCGGTCCTGGCGAGTGCCGGACTGGGTGCGACCCTGGGCGTGCTCAGCGGCAGCCGCCGAGTGGGCGCCAACGTCACCAACGCCGTCGCACCGGAGGTCGCTCTGGCCCTCACCGGCATCACGGTGAACGTGGTGAACGAGGAGAACGCCTGGAGCCACCGACCGGCGGTGTTCCTGTTCAACCATCAGTCCACGATGGACATGATCGTCGTCGCCCGCGTCCTGCGTCGGGACATCACGGCCGTCGCGAAGAAGGAACTGAGCCGCGACCCCCGGTTCGCCCCCCTCGGGGCTCTCTTCGACGTGGCCTACGTCGACCGATCGAACAACGCCGCGGCGCGCGAAGCGATGAAGCCGGCCATCGACAAGCTCCACAGCGGCGTGTCGGTGGCCGTGGCCCCGGAGGGCACCCGCATGCCGACGGAGCGGTTGGGGCGCTTCAAGAAGGGCGGGTTCCATCTGGCCATGGCGGCCGGGGTCCCGGTGGTTCCCCTGATCCTCCAGGGAGCGGGCGACGTGATGTGGAAGTCCTCGTTCACTGCGCACTCCGGCACCGTCACCGTCACTGTGGGAGAACCGATCCCGACGACGGACTGGACGGCGGAGACACTGGACGAGCACATCGCGGAGGTCCGGGCGGTCTACGAGCGGACTCTCGACCATGTCTGACCAGGGCCCACCGGACGCCGGCCGGCCCACCTTCCGGCAGAACGAGGTCGAACAGACTCTGCTGGGAGAGGAACCCACGTACACCCGCGATCAGGTCGCGGAGCTGGCGAACGTGGATCTCGAACGCGCGCAACAACTGTGGATCGCCATGGGCTTCCCGGTCAGCCCGGATCCGGATGCCGTCATGTTCACCGATGCCGACATCGAGGCGCTGCGCCTGCTCACGACACTCGTCGACGAGAACGTCGTCGAGAAGTCGATGGAGGTGGCGGTCGCGCGGACGCTGGGGCAGTCGATGTCACGACTGGCCGAGTGGCAGGTGGGCGTCGTCAACTCCTACATCCGCTCGCGCATCGCTGCCGACGCCGCCGATCCGGACGCCATTCGATCGGAGTCCCGAGTCACCGCCGCGGACACGGTGCCCACCATGGAGAAACTGCAGAACTACGTGTGGCGGCGCCATCTCGCCGCGGTGGCCGGGCGCGCACTGTCCGTCGAGTCGAGCGGGGAGACCGACACGGTGCTCGCGGTCGGCTTCGCGGACATGGTCGGCTACACCTCGCTCACCCGTCGACTCGATGTCTCCGAGCTGACCTCGCTGCTCGAGGAGTTCGAGTCGGTGGCCACGACGATCATCGCCCGCGGCCACGGATCGGTGGTGAAGAACGTCGGCGACGAGGTGATGTTCCAGACCACCGACCCCCGGGACGCGGCACGGATCGCCCTGGAGCTGCACGACGCCTTCGCCGACCGGGACGACGTTCCCGCGCTGCGCGTTGGCATCGCCGTGGGTCCGGTGCTCGCCCGCTTCGGCGACCTGTACGGGTCCGTGGTCAACATGGCCGCCCGCCTGACCAGCAACGCGCACCCCGGCACGGTGCTGGTGGACAGCGAGACGGCCGACGCGCTGTCGGGCGAGGACGAGTTCTACCTCAAGTCGCTACGCCCCCTGCGGGTGCGCGGTTTCAGCAAGCTACGGACCTACGCGCTGCGTCGCAATCGCGATCACCAGCGGGAAGGATCGCGCGACACCGAGCGTTGACCTGAGGTGATGACGGATGCACCGCTCACTCCGACCCGCCTGTGGACACCCCGGCGGGTGATGATCACCAAGTCGGCCGCCGAACTGCCACACACCGCCGAGATCGTGCGGCGGTGCGAGGCGGCGGGTGTGTCGGACATCGACGTCCTCCCGGCGGATCGCCTCACGGGGCTGCGCGGCGAGTCCGAGCGGGAGACCTACGCGCGGGCGAAGTCGACGCTCGCGGTCGTGGTCGCTCCGCCCAGTGCGCTGAAGCCGCAACCCATCCCACCCAGCGCCGACTGGCGCATCGACCTGGCGAAGGGCTGCCCGGCGCACTGCCAGTACTGCTACCTCGCCGGCTCGCTGTCGGGCCCACCTGTCACTCGGGTGTACGCCAATCTCGACGACGTCCTGGCCCCGATCGCGACGCATGTCGGCCGCGGCACCATCACCAGCGGCACCGCCGAGCGTGGACACGAGGGCACCACCTTCGAGATGTCCTGCTACACCGACCCTCTCGGCATCGAGCACGTCACCGGATCACTGGCCGCCGCCATCTCGCGGGTCGGTGCCGGCGAGTTCGGACCCGGCGCCTCCCTCCGCTTCACCACCAAGTTCGACGATGTCACCGAGTTGGTCGGCCTCGACCACGGCGGGCGTACCCGGGTGCGACTGTCGGTCAACGCCCGCGACATCGGGAACCGTTTCGAGGGCGGCACGGCTCGGATGCCCGCGCGCATCGCGGCGCTGCGTGCGCTCGCACAGGCGGGGTACCCGGTGGGCGTGACCATCGCTCCGATCATGCCCGTGCCCGGCTGGCGCGAGCAGTACGGCGAGCTCCTCGCCGACATCGCGGCGGCGCTGGCCGACGTCCCGGACGTCGACCTCACCGCAGAGATCATCACGCACCGGTTCACTCCGTCGAGCAAGGACGTGCTGCTGAGCTGGTACCCGGCCACGAAGCTCGAGATGGACGAGGACTCGCGCTCGGCCAAGCGGTCGAAGTTCGGGGGCGTCAAGTACGTCTACCCGAAGGACACCATGGCGGAGATGAAGAGCTGGTTCACCGAGGAACTACGGGACGTCCTGCCCGCGGCGCAGCTCCTGTACTGGACCTGACGTGCCGGAGGGGGACACGGTCCACGCGCTCGCGGCACGTCTGCGGGCGGCGCTGGACGGCCGGGAACTGGCCGAGGGCCGGCTGAACGTCCCCGCACATGCGACGGAGAACCTCGCGGGACGCACGATCCAACGGCACCGGACGCACGGCAAACACCTGCTCACCGATCTCGACGGCGACCTGACGCTCCACACGCATCTGAGGATGACGGGGTCGTGGACCGTCACCGCCTCCGGCCGACGACTGCCCCGTCGCCTCGATCCCGACGTGCGCGTGCGGCTGGCCGTGCGCGACGGGCCCACCGCGTACGGGCTGCTGCTCCCGGTGGTCGAGTTCTCCACCACTCGCGACGTCGACGCGGCGCTGTCGTATCTCGGCCCCGATCCGCTGCACGACGACTTCGACGCCGCGCAGGCGGCGGCGAACATCGCGCGGGACCCGCGCCCGATCGTCGCGGTACTGCTCGATCAGCGCGTCATGGCCGGTCCGGGCAACCTGTGGGCCAACGAACTGTGTTTCCTTCGTGGTCTCGGGCCGTGGGTGCCGGCGTGCGACGTGGATGCCACTCGACTGGTCGCCCTCACTCGCAAGGCGATGCGCCACTCGGTGTCCACCCCGCGGGCCATGCAGGTGACCACCGGAGACACCCGGCCAGGTCGGCAGCACTGGGTGGCGGGTCGCGCGGGCAAGCCGTGCCTGCGATGCGGCACCACCGTCCGCGTGGTCGCCGAGGTGCCGGGAGATCCGGAACGACGGCGGACCTGGTGGTGCCCGCACTGCCAGCCGGGGCCGGAGCGGCCGTGATCCGGTGCAGCCGACCGTGCTGTACCCGGTTCACTGCACCGGATCCGATCCACGGAACTGCCGCGGAGGCGCGCGCGTCCAGTGCGAGATGATCGAGAGACTGCTGGCCGAGCAGGACGGGGTGGTGACCACCGCGCAGGCCCGCACCGCCGGACTCACCCCCGAGGCCATCGAGTGGCGCGTCCACACCGGCCGCTGGCGGCGCACGAGTCGCGGAGTGTTCTTCGCCGTCGACCGACCGTTCACCGACGACGCGCGGATCCGGTGCGCGGTGTGGTCCACGAGTACGGGCGCGCTGTCCGGTCCTGCAGCCGCGTACTGGTATCGCATGCTTCCGCGGGCCCCGGAGACGATCGAGGTGACCGTGCCCCGGACAGGCTCCGGTCGCGGAATCACGGGTGTCCGGTTGCGGCGGCGCGACCTACCGGGCATCGACGTCGTGATCGTGCGCCGTGTCCTCGTGACGAGGACGCCGCTGACCGTTCTGGAGGCGTCGACGGTGCTGGTGGGCCCCGAGGTCATGGATCGCGCCCTGCAGAAGACGATGACCCTCGACCATCTCCGACGAGCGCACGCTCGCAACCCCGGACGTCGCGGGTACGTGCGAGCGGAGCAGCTCCTGCGCGCCGCCGAGGGCGGTGCCCGGTCCGAGGCCGAACGGCTGTTCCGCAGGATCATGAGATCCGCACACATCACCGGGCTGCGGGTGAACCTGCCGTACGCGGGCTACAATCCTCGACTTCGCGTTCCCGCACGCCAGGGTCTGCGTGGAGATCGACGGGTGGGCCTTCCACTCGGACAGCGCCGCGTTCCACCGCGACCGGATCCGGCAGAACGTCCTCAGCAGGGAGTGGACGGTGTTGCGGTACACGTGGCGGGACCTCGTCGAACGGCCCGACGAGGTGGCGGCCGAGGTGCGACGCTTCGTCACCGGCTGATCCGGTGCAGCTAACCGTGCTCTCCGCGGTTCACTGCACCAGATCCGGTCCGGACCGGCGGATGTGGCACAGTTGTCAGCCGGGCGCGCCACCGGACGAGAGAGACGAAGATGCAGTATCAGTCGACGCGGGGTCACAACCTGCCCCAGCACTTCTCGGACATCCTCCTCGGCGGCCTGGCCCCCGACGGTGGTCTCTACCTGCCGGCCGAGTACCCGCAGCTGACCGCCGACGAGCTCGAGTCGTTCCGCTCACTGTCCTACGCCGACCTCGCCTTCGAGGTGCTCTCGAAGTTCGCCGACGACATTCCCGCGGAGGACCTCCGCGACATCACGCGCCGGACGTACACCGCCGAGGTCTACTCGAACGGCCGACCCGGCGACGACACGTCACTCATCACCCCGCTGCGTCCACTCGGCGAGGAGCAGGGCACCTCGCTCCATCTCCTGGGGCTGTCCAACGGCCCGACGCTGGCATTCAAGGACATGGCGATGCAGTTGTTGGGCAACCTGTTCGAGTACTCCCTCGCGGGCAGCGGCGAGGAGCTCAACATCCTGGGCGCCACATCGGGTGACACCGGCAGCGCCGCCGAGCACGCGATGCGCGGCAAGAAGAACATCCGCGTCGTCATGCTGAGCCCGCACGGCCGGATGAGCAGTTTCCAGCGGGCCCAGATGTTCAGCCTGCAGGACGAGAACATCGTGAACCTCGCGGTCGAGGGGAATTTCGACGACTGCCAGGACATCGTCAAGGCCGTCTCCAAGGACGCCGAGTTCAAGGCGCACCACGCCATCGGCACCGTCAACTCGATCAACTGGGGTCGAGTCGTCGCGCAGGTCGTCTACTACGTGCACGGGTGGCTCCTCGCGACGGACGGGCCGGGCCGGCGCGTGTCGTTCTCGGTGCCGTCCGGCAACTTCGGCAACGTGTGCGCCGGACACATCGCCCGGTGCATGGGCCTGCCGATCGACCAGCTCGTCGTCGCGACCAACGAGAACGACGTCCTCGACGAGTTCTTCCGCACGGGTGTCTACCGTCCCCGCGCGGCCGCCGAGACCCACCACACCTCGAGCCCCAGCATGGACATCTCGAAGGCGTCCAACTTCGAGCGCTTCCTCTACGACCTCGTCGATCAGGACGCGGTCCGGCTCGGTGAGCTGTTCCGCGCGCTCGACACCGACGGCGGCTTCGACTTCTCCGGTACTCCCGAGTTCGATCGCATCCAGGAGTTCGGCTTCGTGTCCGGCCGCAGCACGCACGCGAACCGCGTCGAGACCATCCGCGACGTGGCCGAGCGCTACGGCGTGACCATCGACCCGCACACCGCCGACGGCGTGAGTGTCGCCCGCCGGAACCTGCGCGAGGGCGTGCCCATGATCGTGCTCGAGACCGCGTTGCCCGCGAAGTTCGCGGACATCGTGCGGGAGGCACTGGGAACCGAACCCGAGCGTCCGCCGGCGTTCGAGGGCATCGAGGACCTGCCGCAGCGCTTCGACGTCGTCCCCGCGGACGTCGATCGCGTGAAGGACGTCATCGTGGAGCACACCGGTCGTTAGAGTCGAGCGATGTCGATACGACTCGAGAACGTCGGGATCGCGGTACGCGACCTCGACGAGGCCATCGCGTTCTTCACCGATCTGGGTCTGACACTCCTCGGCCGTGACACGGTCCAGGGCGAGTGGGCCGACACGGCGGTGGGTCTGGACGGCAATCACGCCGACATCGCGATGCTGCAGACGCCGGACGGGGCGGGCCGCATCGAGCTGTTCCAGAACCGCCATCCCACCATGATCGAAACGGAACCGACGCTCCCGCATCAGATCGGCATGCACCGCATCGCCTTCGAGGTCGACGACCTCGAGCAGGCTCTGGCAGTGGCCGCTCGGCACGGCTGCCACCCGTTGCGCGGTGTCGCGAACTACGAGGGTGTCTATGCACTGACCTACGTGCGCGGACCCAGCGGCATCATCGTCATGTTCGCTCAGAAGCTCGGGGCCTGATCACCCGGTGCTCTTGATCTCCTGGTGGTAGGTCTGCATGGCGTCGGTGAGAGCTCCGAACACACGGTGCGCCGCAGCGAGATCCGTGTCCGGCAGCGCGGACAGCGACTCGTGGACGTGCTGTCCGAGCGGGCCGAAGAACTGCCGTGCGACGTCCATTCCCGGCTCGTCGTAGCGGAGGATGACCCGCCGTCGGTCCCGCGTGTCGGGTTCGCGGCGGATGTGACCCGACGCGATCATCCGCTCCACCAGATACGTCATGGCGGCGGAGGAGAGTCCGAGGAGAGAGCCGAGCTCGCCCGGCGACACCGGACGTCCACCGACATCGGCGACCATGATGTGCAGTAGGGCTCGGAAGTCGTTCGCGCTGAGGTGGTGTCGAGAGCCGAACACACGGCCGAGCTGATCCGACTCGGCTGTCATGGCGCGCATGTCGGCGGCGATCGTGGATTCGAGATCGCGCCGGGCACCGTCGGCGTCGGTCGCGTCGGACCGCTCCGACCGTTCGTGTGCTGACACAGATTCTCCTTCGAAAACTCGGGTGTCAGCGTACTCGCCGGACCTCCGAGCAATGTCTCAGTTGCTTAACGATCAACTAACTGAGACACTTTTCCGGTGAGCGACAACTCTGTGTGGAACCGCGTGGCCGGCCTCGTCTCGGGGCCTCGGTCCTGGATCGTCGCCCTGCTCGTCGTCCTTGCCGCCGGCGCGCTCATCGGCGGCGTCGGGAGCAACTCCGCCGCCGAGAGTTCGCCGACATCGCTCCCCTCGGACGCGGAATCGGCACGGGTCGACGCCCTGCTCGAGGAATTCCCCGACTCCGACCTCTCGCCAGTGATCCTCGTGGTGACGCGCGCCGACGGCGGCGCCCTGTCCGAACAGGACCTCGCCGACGTCGCTGCCGCGAGGATGCGGATGAACGGTGTCGAGCGCGGGGTGGACGCGGGTGCGCCCGACGCCCCGGTCGTTCCCGCACCCGACGGCGAGGCGGCCATCGCCCCCGTCCAGGTGTCGACGTCGGAGTCCGGAACGGGACTGGCCGATCTGGTCACCGAGCTGCGCACCTCTGCCACCGACGGCCTCCCCGACGGGTTGACGGCGCAGGTCACGGGCGGTCCCGCGTTCGCCGCCGACATCGCCGACTCCTTCTCCGGGGCCAATGTCACGCTGCTCGGCGTCACCGCGCTGGTGGTGGCCCTGCTGCTGATCGCCACGTACCGGTCACCGATTCTCTGGCTCGTGCCGCTCGCCGTCGTGGGCTTCGGTGACCGGGTCGCCTCGACGGTCGGCACCGCCGTGTCCGGGCTCACCGGGCTCTCGTTCGACGGCAGCACCTCGGGCATCACCAGCGTCCTGGTGTTCGGCGCCGGGACCAACTACGCGCTGCTGCTCATCTCCCGGTACCGCGAGGAACTGCGCCGCGAGAGCGACCACCGGGTCGCCCTCCACCATGCCGTGCGACGCGCCGGCCCGGCCATCGTGGCGAGCAACGCGACGGTGGTGCTCGCGCTCCTGACGCTGCTGCTGGGCACTCTGCCGAGTACGCGCAGCCTGGGCGGTCTGGCCGCGGCCGGTCTCGTGGTCGCCGCCGTCTTCGTGCTCTTCGTTCTTCCGCCACTGCTCTCGCTGTTCGGCCGGAAGCTGTTCTGGCCGTTCGTTCCTCGCGTGGGCGATCCCGAGCCGACGGACAAGGGCGTGTTCTTCCGCGTCGCCAACGCCGTCGGTCGTCGACCCGGCCGCGCCGCGGCGGTGTCGCTGGTCGCGCTGGCCGTCTGCATTCTCGGCCTCGTCGGAACGAACGTGGGCCTGTCGCAGACCGAGCAGTTCCGCGTCACCGCCGAATCCGTCACCGGCATCGACACGCTCGCCGAGCACTTCCCGGCGGGGCAGTCAGATCCGACCGTGGTCGTCGCCCGGACCGCGGCGGCCTCGGAGGTCGAGGCAGCGCTGCAGGACACCGACGGCGTGGTGTCGGTGTCCCGAACTGCGGACTCCCGGCCCGGCACCTCAAACACCGGTCTCACCGAGTGGTCCGTCGTGCTCGACGCGGAACCGTCCTCCGACGGCGCGTTCGCCGCGGTCGAGAACCTGCGTGCATCTGTCGCTCCGATCACGGGTGCCGACGCTCTGGTGGGCGGCAGCGATGCGCAGGCGCTGGACACGTCCGATGCCGCAGCTCGCGACCGCCTGGTGATCATCCCGGTGATCCTGCTGGTGGTTCTGCTGGTGCTGTTCGTTCTGCTCCGGTCGGCCCTCGCACCCCTGGTGCTCGTGGCCACGACGGTGCTCAGCACGCTGGCGGCTCTGGGCATCGGCAGCTGGGCCAGCGAGAACATCTTCGGCTTCCCCGCCCTCGGCGACAACGTGCCGCTGTTCGGGTTCCTGTTCCTCGTGGCCCTGGGTGTGGACTACACGATCTTCCTCGTCACCCGGGCACGCGAGGAGACACCGTCCTACGGGACGCGGACGGGCATCGTGCGCGCCGTCGCGTCGACGGGCGCGGTCATCACCAGTGCGGGCATCGTGCTCGCCGCGGTGTTCACCGTGCTGGGCGTCCTGCCCCTCATTCTGCTCACGCAGCTCGGGATCGTCGTGGGCCTCGGCATCCTGCTCGACACCTTCGTGGTCCGCACGATCGTGATTCCGGCCCTGTTCACCCTGATCGGTCCCCGCATCTGGTGGCCGACCGAACTCGACCCGCACTCCGAAGACAGTTCGAACGCCACGAAAGAAGGAGTCACCTCATGATCCGCAGCATCATCCGCACGGCAGTCGCCGGAGCGTTGGTCACCGGAGCTCTGCTCGCCGGCGGTAGCGCCGCGTCCGCGCAGCCCCTGTTCGAGCCGCTGCAGCCCATCGCTCAGCTGGACGTCCAGCGCTACGCGGGTGACTGGTGGCAGATCGCGGCCGTCCCGCAGCCGTTCAACCTGAACTGCGCCAAGGACACCCGGGCCAACTACCAGGTGCTCGACCCCAGCAACGTGCGCGTGCAGAACAACTGCACCCGCTGGGACGGCGGAGCCAACGAGATCATCGGCAACGCCCGGGTGAACGATCCGGTCACGCAGGCGCAGCTGCACGTGAGCTTCCCCGGTGTGCCCACCCAGGACAATCCCGAGGGACCCACCAACTACATCGTCACCTACATCGCCGACGACTACTCGTGGGCGCTGGTGGGCGATCCGTTCCGCACGTCCGGCTTCGTCCTGTCGCGGTCGCCGCAGGTGAGTTCCGATCAGTGGAAGCAGATCCGGAGCGTCGTCGAGAGCCGCGGCTACAACGCCTGCCTGCTGTTGACGTCGCCGACCACTCAGGGCAGCAACGAGATCCGCCCGCTCTGCACCGTCTGACCTCTGCCACCGCTCACCGTTCGGCTCAGCTGGGTCGAACGGTGAGCACCGGCACCGGTGACGTCATTAGCAGACGCTGACTGACGCTGCCCAGCAATGCCTTTCCCACCCGACTGCGCTTCTTGATCCCGATCACGAGTCGCGTCACCTCCGGGTGCGCCTCGATCTCGTCGATCACCGCGATCACCGGGTCGCGGTCCTCGCGCCCCGCCCGGTCGATCACTCGCACCGCCACGTCACCGCCCACGTCGCTCGTGTCGAGCGCGCCGAGGGTCAGGTTCACCGCGATCACGTCGGTCTCGAGCATGCGCGCCTCCGACACCGCCTCCGACAGTGCGTGTCGGCCCTCGTCGCTGTCGGTCACTGCCACCAGTACTGCCATGATGTCTCGCCGTCCTTCTCGAAGTGGGGTGATCGTGTCAGGAGTACTCGCGGCGGAACCGGGCCTCGAGTTCCTCCAGGCTCTGACCGCGGGTCTCCGGCACCTGCGTGATGATGAAGACCAGGGCCAGTATGCCCAGTCCGACGAAGATGAAGAACGTCGGCGCGATGCCGAGCGCGTCGACCACCGGCGGGAAGGCCAGTGCAACGGCAGCATTGGCGATCCACAGCATGAACACGCAGACACCGATGGCGAAGCTGCGGATCTTGAGCGGGAAGATCTCTGCGAGCATCAACCAGACCAGCGGCCCGATCGTGCCCTGCATGCAGAAGACGAAGAGCACGACGAAGACGAGGATGAAGTATGCCTTGGCGGTGCCGTCCGGCAGCAGCAGTGCGGACAGTCCGACCAGGAGATGGAAGAGCGTCGTCAGTGAGAAGCCCGCGATCAGCATCGTTCGGCGATCGATCCGATTCATGATGAGCAGGCCGACCGTGATGCCGAGGACGCTGAAGAGGCCGTTGAGCGTGTTCGCGATGATGGCGGAGCTGCTCGAGAATCCGGCGTCGCCGAGGAGCTGGGTGCCGTAGTACATCACCGAGTTGATGCCCGTGAACTGTTGGAAAACACCGAGTCCCACACCGATGTAGATCAACCGTCGGATCCACCGCACCGACAGGTCGGCCGCGCCGCCGGTCTGCGAGAGCTTCTCCTCCTCGGCCAGCGCGTGCACCTCGGCCATCTCGGCCTCCGCACGTTCGGGGGACCGCACCTGCTTCAGCACCGCCAGGGCGTCGTCGTCCCGGCCCTGCGAGACGAGCCAGCGCGGACTCTCGGGCATCCGCAGCATGCCGAAGAACAGTGCGAACGCGGGCAACACGGCGACCAGCAGCATGTAGCGCCAGACGGAGTCGTGCTCGCCCCAGATGTTGAAGATGAGGGCGTTGATCACGAAGGCCGCGAACTGGCCGCTGACGATCATGACCTCGTTGCGCGTCACCAGGGAACCGCGGCGCTCGAACGGTGAGACCTCCGAGAGGTACACCGGCACGGTCGCGGACGCTCCGCCGACCGCGAGGCCGAGGATGAAGCGGAACACCGCCAGCACCTCCCACGACGGGGCGAGAACGCAGCCCAGAGTGCCGAGGACGAAGATGCCGGCCAGCATCAGGATGTTGTGCCGACGGCCGTACTTGTCCGACAGTCGGCCCCCGACCAGTGCGCCGATGGCCGCCCCGAAGATGAGGATGCTGACGACGAAGCCCTCGGTGAAGGCCGTGAGCGACAGGTCCTCCTTCAACGGCTCCAGCGCGCCGTTGATGACGCCCGTGTCGTATCCGAACAGCAGGCCACCGAAGGTCGCCACCACGGCGATGACGCCGAGGCGACGCGAGTGGGGACCGGGTGCGTCCGGCGGTAGTGCACTTCCCGTGGTGCTGACTTGCGAAGACATGACATCCCATCGTCGGCGTGGCGGGTCCGAGCCGCCCAGCGACGCTCGAACCATGTCTGTATGTCTTAACATAGTTTCCGCGCCCTGAGAAGTGGATCACATCATTTTCCCCTCGACACCGGTATATCTCTCAGTTGTTCAACTATTCAGAATCTGAGATGATTGGTCCGGCGATCCACGTCGAGAAGGGAGTGCCACCATGTCCGACGAGCCCGAGCGGGACAGCGAGCAACGCGCGGCTCCGTTGTCGTTCGTCCAGTTGTTCTTCGACGCGACGGTCGACACCACGTCGCCGGGACACCTCCCCGACGACGGACCCGACGACGCGGGCACATCGCCCCTGCGCTGATCAGCGATGCGCGAGCCCTGCGTAGAACGCGAGATGAGCGGCCGCGGCGTCGTCCCAACTCGTGCGGGCAGCCAGTGCGCGCCCGGCAGCGGCACGGTCGTCCGACGTCAGAGCGTCCTCGAGTGCGGCAGCCGTCCCCTCCGCGTCGCCGCCGTAGCGCACCGCGTCCCCGAACACCTCGCGGAACACGGGGAGGTCCCGCACCACGACGGGAACCGAGGCGGCGAGAGCCTCCATCGCGGCCAGCCCGAAGCCTTCCTTGGTGGAGAGGAACGCGAATGCCGACGCGCCCGCGGCGAGAGACGGGAGCACGTCGTGGTCGACGGTGCCGAGCACCCGCGGTACGGGCCCCTCGTCGCCTGTCGACCGACCGGCCTCCGGCCTGCCCGCCAGTTCCGCGAGTCGGGTGTCGAACTCCGCCCGGTACCCCCGGTAGTCGAACAACGTCTCACCGCCGGCGAACACCAGACCCACGTCCGGACACCGCTCTCGAAGCGCGGCGTGGGCCTCGAGCAGGTCGATGCTCCCCTTGCGCGGCTCGATGCCACCGACCGCGAGGACGTATCGGCCGAGACGGGTGCGCCACTCGTCGCCGCGTGCCGCCGCGAACCGAGCATGGTCGACCCCGTTGGGGATGACCGTCGGCGACAGCCCCCATCCCGCACGCACCTCGTCGGCCACGGCGCGCGAGACACAGATGCGGGCGAGGGGCTCGACGACCGCGCGCTCGTGGCAGGCGGCGAGTTCCGGTGTCGTGAACTCCTCGAGGTGGTGGATCGTGCGGACACAGCGTCCGACGGCGTTCGCGGTGATGCAGTCCTGGGCATGCACGACGTCGGCTTCACCCGGGTCGAATGCACTGCGCATCAGTGCTATCGACCGCAGGATGCGATCGCCCACCGACTCGTCCTCGCGCGCCGGGAACGGAACGAGACGAACCGTCACCGCGGGATCGATCGCACGGTAGAAGCCCTCGTCGCCGCCGCGCGCCAGGGACCACACCGTCACGTCCGCTCCCGCGCGCGCCAGTGCTTCCGCCAGTTCGACGGTGTGGACCACTCCCCCTCGCGGTTTCGTCGAGTAGGTCAGGAGGGCGACACGCACGTGGTCTCCTTCGATGCCTGTGAGTGGTAGGTGTCCGGTCGTCGTTCGTCGAGGTGACGCAGCACCCGACGGGCCCGGTCCACCTCCGCGTCCACGTCGATGTCGCAGCACGCCAGGCCACCCTTGTCTCGCGTCCGGCACAGGACCTCGCCGCCGGGACCGACGATCTTCGCCTGCCCGAGGAAGCGCAGAGATCCCGTCACCCCCGTGTGATTGGACGACAGCAGCACCACCTGATTCTCGGCTGCCCGGGCGGCGTCGTAGAGGTCGAACAGGCGAGACTGTCTGTCGTTGGCCAACTTCGACGCCCTGTCCGTCACACTGGCCGGCCACGCCGACAGCGCCGCGATGATGCGCGCACCGTCCAGAGCCAAGGTGCGCGCCGCCTCGGGGAATGTCTTGTCGTAATCGATCAGCATGCCCATCCTGCCCACCGGCGTGTCGAACGCCGAGAACCGATCTCCCGCCGCATAGGCCAACGACTCCCCCGCCGGTTGGTGCACCTTTCGATGACGACCCAACACACCGTCGCCCGTGAGGCACACGGCGGCGTTGTAACGGACCAGGGCCGCCCTCTCGGTGTAGCCCACGCACACGGTCATCGCACCGGCCGCAGCAGCGATCACCGCGAGCTCGGGTCCGTCCTCGTCGAGCGCCGGCGGCAGCTCCTCGAGATCGGGCCGCGCGAGATCACCGAGGTAACCGCCGAGGCAGGCGTCGGGCAGGACCAACAGGTCGATGCCCCGCTGATGGCCCTGCTCGATGATGCCCACGATCTTCTCGACGGACCGCTCGACGTCACGGCCGAAGTGTCCCGCGAGCGCCGCCGCCCGGATCGGCGCCATCTCGCGGTCAGACCGCCGCGGGCACGCGGGCGCCGACCGCCGGGGACATCTGCTCCGCGAGGTACTCCGCATCCCGTGCCACCGCCGCGAATCGGCCCGAGCCCCAGGTGTTCTGCCATGGCAGACCCAGGAAGTACAGGCCCTCCGCCGCGGTCACACCGCGGGTGTGAGCCGGGTGGCCCTCACCGTCGAACACCCCGACCTTCAGCCAGCGATAGTCCCGGCGGAAGCCGACGGCCCACACGACGGACGTGACGCCCGCCGCCTCGAGATCGAGCTCGGTGGGTTCCGACTCGGGCCGCCAGACCGGTGTGTATCGCTCCTCGACGGGAGCGTCGAGTCCCGCCCTGGTGATGTAGGCGTCGATGTCGTTCTTGATGCCCTCCGACACCGCGTCCGCCGCGTCGAGTGACTGCTCGAGAGTCGGCGCGAAACGCAGGACACCGTCCGAACCGACGTCGGTCAACCGCCCGTACAGCCGCATCCCGTCCAGCGCGAAGGCACGCAGGTCGATGTCGCGTCCGCCGTCCCGCCCGGTAACGTAGTGGTTCGTGCTCTCCCGCTTGGAGAGTCCGCCGGCGTGTTCGGAGATCGACACGTCGTACACCCCCATGTCCTGCAGCCACGCGACGCAGTCCCGTCCGCGGTAGAAGCGGGCGACACGAGGCGCGGACCCCGCGACGAGGTGCACCTGCCTGCCCTCGAGGTGCAGATCCTCGGCGATCTGCGCGCCGGACTGCCCGGTACCGACCACCAGGACCCCACCCGGAGGAAGCGCCGCCGCGCTGCGGTACCCCGACGAGTGGATCTGCGTGATCGTCTCCGGCACTCGCTCGGCGAGGCGTGGAATCGACGGGACGTGGTAGCCACCGACGGCCACCACGACCTGATCCGCGGTCATCGACCCGGCGGAGGTCGACACGACGTGGCCGCCACCGGGTGCCTGCTGCACCGACAGCACCGCGACGTGTTCGCGGACCGGAGCGCCGAACGAGTCGGCGTAGCGCCGCACGAAGTCGTACACCAGGTCTCGGGTCATGAATCCGTCGGGATCGTCGCCGTCGTAGGCGTACCCGGGCAGGACGCACTGCCAGTTCGGTGTCACCAGGGTGAAGTTGTCCCACCGCCCGTCCAGCCACTCGTGGGCGATGGTGTCCCGTTCGAGGACGACATGGTCGACACCGCGTCGGGTCAGGTGCCAGCTCATGGACAGCCCCGCCTGGCCCGCGCCGATCACGATCACGGTGTGATGCTCGGTCATCGCGCTCCTCCCAGGTCGAGCACGTGCACGGTGCCGCGGTCGAACGCCGCTGCGGTGGTCTCGATCTCGCGCAGAGTCGCCGCTGCCGAGGTACACGCGAAGCCGTACTTGGCCCGCACCCGGTCACTGGCCTCGGTGAGCGCGAGTCGACTGCGCTGCACGAAGTCGGCGATCTCGTAGCGCGTCCCGACCGTGAGATGGTCACGGACGACGAGTGACGGTGAGTAGCACTGTTGGCGGCACCCGTTGGGCCACTGGACGGTGAAGGTCATCTCAGGCACGGCTCATCACCCGGTCCACCCGTGACATGCTGTCGCCGTCGACGAGGGTCCCGTACACGGACGGACGGCGGTCCCGCAGGTTGTACATGCCACCTCCGCGAGCCGCCGCGATCGCCTTCTGCACATCGAGAGTCGCTGTCGCCAGGCCGGGTTCGACGCCCGTGCCGGCGAGGATCTCCCCTCCCGGACCGACGATCTTGGCGCTGCACACGAAGTCCAGCGACCCGAAGGACCCCGCCTGATTGGACGCGATCCACACGACCTGGTTCTCCAGTGCTCGCGCCTGGTCGTAGATGTCGAAGCGCAGCTTCCATCGATCGTCGGCCATGTTCGGAGCACGACCCGTTCGCGAGGTCGGCCATGCCGACAGCGAGGTGATGATCTCGGCGCCGTCGAGTGCGATCTCCCGCGCCGCCTCGGGGAACGCTTTGTCGTAACAGATCTGCATGCCCATCCGGCCGACCGGGGTGTCGAAGGCGCGGTACTCGGAACCCGCCGAGTAGCAGAGGTTCTCGCCCAGCGGCTGGTGCACCTTGCGGTACGAGCCCAGCACCCCGTCACCGTGCACCGTCACCGCGGCGTTGTACCGCGTGAGACCGTCCGCCTCACAGAAACCGAAGGTCACCACCATGTCTCCGGCCATCGCCGACACTCGCGCGATCTCCGGACCGTCCAGCTCGAGGGCCGGCGGCAGGTTCTGCAGCCGGGTGCGGCGCTTCTCCTCCGACTCGTCTCCGCCTCCCAGACTCGGGAGGTAGCCCCCGAGGCACGCCTCCGGCAGGACCAGCAGCGCGCTGCCGCGTCGCCGTGCTTCCGCGATGGTGCGCTCGATGGTGGCGTACGACTCGTCCATGTCGCGGCCGAAGCGCTCGGACGCCACCGAGAGAGTTACGTCGTTCATGCTGGTCCCAATCCTGTGACTGCGGCGGAGACCGCCGAGGTGGTGGCGCCGTCGGGCCACCGCAAGGTGACTCCCGGCTCCGAGGTGAGGCGGCCGCAGGCGGCCGATGTCGCCGGACCGGCCGGCGGGAGCCGACGTCCGGGGCGGTCCGCGGTGATCATCGCGAACCCGGGGAAGCACGTGATCCATCGGCCGAGGTCGGCACCGCCGGGTCGGGGTATGCGGGCGACGTCGATCTCGGCGCCCGTACCGGATGCCTCGGCCAGCATGCCGACGGTGCCCGCGAGCCCCGCCATGCTGACGTCCTTCGCCGCACGAGGAGCTGCCCGGGCCACGAACGAGCCCATCTCGCGGAGGTCCGACCCGGAGCGTGCGGAGGTCGAATCCCACTGCAGGACGTGGTAACCGGGTCGCCAGCCGCCCCCGAGGTCGGCGGTGAGACTCAGCTCGTCACCGACCTCACCGCCGCCCGCACGCACCGGCGACGACGTCCGTCCGAGTGCCGTGACCGACAGCGCCGCCGGCACACCCACCTGGGTGTGGCCGCCGAGCACGGGAACCCCCCACGCGTCACCGGCGCGGGCGAGGCCCCGGATCACGCGGGTGAGGAGCGACGTCGTCGGAGCGCCGACGGCGTCCAGCATGCCCACCGGGGTCGCACCCATGGCGGACAGATCGTTCAGATTCACCAGGGCGGCACACCATCCTGCCCACTCCGGGTCGCGCTCGACCATCGACGGCACGATGGCGTCGCACGCGGCGATGATGTCGGAGCCGGGCACCGGCACTCCGTCGTCGCCTCGGAAACCACTCGCCCCCAACCCCAGTGGCGCAGTGGCCAGGGGCGCCAGCACACCTGCGAGCACGGCCTTGGTCGACCGGACGAGACGTGCCACCGTGTCGATGGTCCAGCGCATCGTCTCGTGCGGGGCGCCGGCCAGCACGGTGGGGCCGGTGGCGGTCCACCCGAGCGCCGTGAACATCGGGACGTGGCGAGACTGCACGGTGGCGTCGAATCGCACCACCCCGGCCGTCTCCACATGAGCGCAGGCGGCTCGGATCAGAGCGGGTCCCACTGCGCGACTACGCTTCTCCCGCGCGACGACGAGGCGGCTGCCCGACCACCATCCCAGGTCGACGTCCGTGCAGGGAGCCACCCGGACCCCGCCGAGGACGGTGCCGTCGGGGGCGGTCGCGAGAAGGACGACCGCGCGCGGATCGTCGTCGACGCCGTCCCGGTCGGTACCCGAGAACAAGCCCTGCTCGACGACGAACGACTCGCGTCGAAGACGGTGATAGGCGGCGAGATCGGCCGCCGACTCGGCCGGCCGGACGAGGAACGGGGCAGCGCCGACGGTGGGTGCCCCGGTGAGGATCGACAGTTCGGTGCTCATGTCAGCCACCCATCGTCTGCAGGACGCTGCACGCACCACACGCTGCGCACCCGGCCTTCTGGTCGGTCCCCAGCATCTCCGCGTCCACCAGTGCCGCGGCCACCCGAGTGCTCACGTCCGTCAACAGCTCGGCGGACGGCGCCCCGGCCCCGTCGACGTCCACCGCGAGGGTCCCCGGGTGTGGCCGGAACGGGACGACGAAGGGATAGACCCCCATCGCGATCAGCTCGGTGGCGCCGCGAACCACCTCGTCCGGGTCCTCGCCGAGCCCGACCAGCAGATACGTCGACACCTGGTTGCGTCCGAAGACACGCACCGCCTCCGCCCATGCCGCGCGGTACTCGTCGAGCGAGACCGACGCCTTGCCCGGCATCCAGCGGCGCCGCACGTCCTCGTCCAGGGACTCGACGTGGATACCGATGGACCGTGCGCCGGCGTCGTACAACTCGGTGAGGGTCGCGAGATCACCGGGCGGTTCGCACTGCACCTGGATCGGCAGGTCGGGGAGCACGGCGCGCACCGCGCGGACGCAGCGTGCCAGGTGCAACGCCCCGCGATCTCGGCCCGCCGAGGTCCCGGTCGTCATGACCATCTGGGTGATGCCGTCGAGTCGCACCGCCGCCTCGGCCACGGCGGCGAGATCGGCGGGCTTCTTCACCGCCACGGTGGCGCCGCTGCGCAACGACTCCTCGATGGAGCAGAACCGACACCGTTGCGACTCGTCGTAGCGAATGCAGGTCTGGACCACGGTCGTGGCCAGCACCCCCTTGCCGTGGAGCTTGGCGAGCTTCTCGTAGGGCACACCGTCGTCGGTGGTGAGGTCGTAGAAGGCCGGCCGGGCGATGGCGGCGATGTCCAGTCCGATGTCGTCCCCGTCGAACAGCACCCGATCGCCGTCCAGGACGTAGGGGCTCGACGGATTGCGGGGCAGCGCTGCACCGAGTCCGTCGATGCTCACGTGGCCGTCGTCGCTCGGTCCCGCACCCGCGGTGCGGCGCACCGGTGGGGTCCCACGGATGCCGAGCAGGGCCAGATCGACCCGGTGGTTCCTGGTCGAGCGGGAAGGCCGGAGGCCGGTCGGGGTCTGCAGTCGAACGTCGGACATCGCCGTCTCACCTCAGACCATGTACGTGGAGTTGATGATCGCGCCCTTGCGGGCGTAGTGGATCAACGCGTCCTGCACGTCCAGCGGGTGCGCGGGCACGACGCCCTCGATGAGGTCTTCCTCGCGGCCGCCGTGCAGCGCGAGCCCGAATCGGCAACAGAACACGGTGCCGCCCTCCGAGATGAACGTCGCGAGAGCGTCGTTGATGTTCTGCTCGCCGGGGAAACCGGAGTCTCCGGTGGTGGGGAAGCCGCGGGTCGCCAGGCAGTTGATGGCACCGGGACCGTAGAAGTACATCGCCGACTCGTAGCCCTTGCGCAGAGCGCGCGTCGCCTGCAGCACGGCGACGAAGCTCACCGACGACTCGTGGGCGATGCCGTGCACGAGGGTGAAGTACGACTCGCCGTCCTCCGCCTTGTAGTCCGGGAAGATCTTGGTTCCGCCGTAGATGTTGCTGCCCTTGGGGAGTGACGGGTGCGGGATCTCGGCGAGTGAGGCGGACATGTTGTCGAGGATGGTCTGATCGAACGCGGCCACGGGAACCTCCGGAAGATGAGTGAGCGAGTACTCGGGTGCGGAGACGTCCGTCCCGCTGACACCAGTACAGGCCCGCTCGATGTCCGGATGGTCACCCGCGGAACAACGCCCTGTTTCGTCCTGCTCACTCGCGTAACCCCGACGACACACCGCCGCGTTACCGTCGGAGTGTGGTCGACGCCTCGGGTGCCCGACGCCTCCTCGCACTCGCGCACGTCGCGTCGCGAGTCGAGGCGGGCCCACCCGTGCCGCCGGCGACGAGAGTGACCGTGCACTTCCATCCCGATCGGCTCGTGGCCGGCCGACCGTTGCTCGAGGTGCTGATCGAGGAGAACCTGTACCGATCGCAGTTCGTCACCGGCACGAGCAACGGCGGGTTCGATCCTGCGCCCGGCGGTCGTCGCCACGCATGGGAGTCCCGGATGTTCGGTGGGGCGTACGACCACGGCCCGGCATCGGAGCGCCCGATCTACGGCTCGCTGAATCACCGCCTGGAGCCCGCGGGCGGATCGGTGCGCTTCGGCTCCTCCCACCTGGTGCTCCGCCGAGACGTGCTCCCCGCGACGACCTTCTGCTACCCCGATTCCGTCCACGAGCCGACAGCCTTCGGCACCGGTGAGCGCATGCCACTCGTCGAGACGGCACTCTCCCACCACGACGTCGACGTGCTCGACGACTACATCGAGGCCCATGTCCACGGACCGCTACGACTCGACACCGATGTCGAGGCACTCGTTCTCGACCCGTCGTTCCGCGGGACCGAGCTGGACGCGATCGCACGCCGGGCACCCGTTCCGGTGCGGTGGCACCACGGGTTCGAGCTGACATCGAGTCGGTTCGATCACTGCGCCGACTACCGCGGACCACACATCGCCGACCTCGCACGGTCCGTGGCGAGAGACGGGCGTCTCACCGCGTACATCGTCGGTCAGGCCGCGAACACCGGTGAGCACGACGATCAGCACGTCAAACAGCTCTGGCACTGCGTCGCGCGCTTCGGACACGACTGGTCCGACCGTCCGGGGGCCGCAACCTCACCTGCCGAGGGACGAATCGGACGGGGATAAACTGGGCTCACCATGCTCACACCCATCACGGTCGCCCTCTACGTGCTGCCACTCGTCGCCGCGGTCTGGGCACTGGTGAAGCTGATCCGCAATCAGGCGCTGCTCCTCGCGAACCGCGGAGACCGCGTGTTCTTCCGGTTTCTCGTCGGCATCGAGCTGCTCGTGCTCGCGCAGGCCGTGGTCGGTTTCGTCGCCCTGGCCACCACCGACCGCGATGTGCACACCGTCACCTTCGGCGCGTACCTCATCGGTCTCGCACTGCTGCTGCCCATCGGAGTGTGGTGGTCTCTCGGGGACCGCAGTCGCGGCGGCACCGCCGTCCTGATCGTCGTCACCCTCACCCTCGCGGTGATGGTGCTGCGTCTGAACCAGATCTGGGCCGGCCATGCCTGACACCGCACGCACGGACCTGCAGACGGCCACCCGGTCCGGCATCGGGCGCGTCCTCATCGCCCTCTACGCCCTGTTCTCCGTCGCCGCCGCGTCGCGCTCGGCGGTGCAGATCGGGACCCGGTTCGACGACGCACCGGTCGCGTACCTGCTGTCCGCGTTCGCCGCCCTGGTCTACATCGTCGGCACCGTGTGTCTCGCACGAGCCTCCGTGGTGTCGCGCCGCATCGCGACCATCTCGTGCGTCGTCGAGATAGTCGGTGTGCTCGCCGTCTCGATCGCCAGTTACGCCGTGCCGCAGGAGTTCCCGGAGCCCACGGTGTGGTCGCACTTCGGATCGGGCTACCTGTTCATCCCGGTGATCCTGCCGATCGCGGCGCTGTGGTGGCTGCGCCGGACGGACACCGGTAGGGCGGGGACCACACCCGTGGCGTGACTACCCCAGCTTCGCCAGGTTGGTCACACTCGTGCGCACGTCCGACTCCAGCACCTTCGCGACGACCCCGCCGATCGGGCCGGACAGCAACCCGCCGCGGAAGTTCGCGTCGAGGGTGAACTCCGATCCGGCGCCCTTCGGCGCGACGGACATCTTCAGATCGATCTTGATACCGCCCTTGCCTTTGCCGAGCAGCGCGATCTCGTAGGGCTTGTCGTACTCGGTGATCGTCCAGGTGATCACGTTGCGGAAACCCTTGACCTTGATCAGCGAGTCGATGGTGACGCCTTCCTTCAACGTGTCCGGCACGGGGCTGCGCCATCCACCGAAGATGGTCATCCACTCCTGGAAGCTGGACAGATCGGACGCCCTGGCCCACGCCTCGTCCGGTGTCATCGTCGAATCCACCGTCACGTTCACTCCGGCCACGCGGCCCTCGCTTCCTGCCTCGTCGGTCCCGCGCGCGGGTCCTGCCACCGAGCGTGGCACCGCCCTCGAACATACCCAGCTCGCGAAGCACGCAATCTATCCTGAACCCATGGCATCGCTGGAGGTCGCGGGGCGACAGATCGCCCTGACCAACGTCGACAAGGTGCTGTGGCCGGAGACGGGCACCACCAAGGGCGAGGTGATCGACTACTACGTCGACATCGCGCCCGCGATGCTCCCCCACCTTCTCGGACGCCCTGTCACGCGGAAGCGATGGCCGAACGGGGTCCAGGCAGGCTCGTTCTTCGAGAAGAACCTCGCCGCGTCGGCTCCGGACTGGCTCGATCGACGACGTCTGCACCACTCGGACCGCGTCGTGGTCTACCCCGTCTTCCACACCGCCGCCGATCTCGCGTGGCTGGGACAGCAGGCTGCGCTGGAAGCCCATGTGCCGCAATGGACTTTCGACGGCGACGAGCAGGGCAAAGCCACCCGCATCGTCTTCGATCTCGATCCGGGCGAGGGCGTCGACCTCGACACCTGCGCGACCGTGGCCTGTGAGGTACGGGCGATGATCACCGCCATCGGGCTCACCGCGCACCCCCTCACCAGTGGTAGCAAAGGCATACACCTGTACGTCCCGCTGGAGAAGCCGGTCTCGTCGTCCGGCGCCTCGACCGTCGCGAAACGCGTTGCGACGCTTCTCGAGGAGAAGATGCCCGATCTGGTCACCGCATCGATGTCGAAGGCTCTGCGGCCCGGGAAGATCTTCCTGGACTGGAGTCAGAACAACGGCAAGAAGACCACCATCGCGCCGTACTCGCTGCGCGGACGCGACCGCCCTACCGTCGCGGCTCCGCGGACGTGGGACGAGCTCTCCGGCGGCGGTCTCGCTCAACTGAGCTTCGATGAGGTGCTCGCTCGCTTCCACCGGGACGGCGATCTGCTCGCCGGCCTCGATCCGGAGCCGGAGGCGTCGACGATCACCGACAGCCTCGGTCCGTACCGCGGCAAGCGGACTGCCTCGCGCACACCGGAACCCGTCCCGACGACATCGACGACTCGGGAATCCGCGGACCCGATCTTCGTCATCCAGGAACACCACGCACGTCGACTCCACTACGACTTCCGACTCGAGCGCGACGGCGTGCTGGTCTCGTGGGCGGTCCCGAAGAATCTGCCGACGGACGAGAAGAAGAACCATCTCGCCGTGCACACCGAGGACCATCCGATGGACTACGCATCCTTCGAGGGGACCATCCCGCAGGGCGAGTACGGCGGCGGCGAGGTCAGCGTCTGGGATCACGGCACCTTCACCACCGAGAAGTGGCGGGACGACGAGGTCATCGTCGAACTCGCGGGTGAGCGCGTCGCGGGCCGGTACGCACTGATCCGGACCGACCGGGACCAGTGGCTCGTGCACCGGATGACATCGCGCCCCCAGCCGACACGCACGCAGTTGCCCCAGCACCTGCGGCCGATGCTGGCGTCCGCCGGAACGCTGTCCGGACTCGAAGCCGACGAGTGGTCGTTCGAGGGGAAATGGGACGGCGTCCGCATCGTCGCGACCCTCGACCACGGGGACGTCGTGCTCGAGAGTCGAACCGGACAGGACCTCACGCGCCGCTACGCGGGGATCACGGCGCTCGCCGCGGATCTGTCCGACCATGCGGTCGTACTGGACGGCGAGGCCGTGGTCTACCGCGCGGACGGAGTCACCAGCTTCCAGGCACTGCAGGACGCGCATCCCGACGACGTGCAGTTCATCTGCTTCGACATCCTCCACCTCGACGGCACCGATCTGACGGGCAAGAAGTTCACCGACCGGCGCAAGATCCTCGAACTGCTCCTGACCGGCCTCGAGACAGCGACCGTCTCGCCGCTCCTGCCCGGCACAGCGGCGGGAGCACTGTCCGAGAGCGAACGCCGCGGGTGGGAGGGCATCGTCGCGAAGCGGCGGGACTCGACCTACGAGGTGGGCCGACGCAGCACCTCGTGGATCAAGGTGAAGAACTGGCGGACGCAGGAGGTGGTCATCGGCGGATGGCGCGCCGGCAAGGGTTCCCGCACCGGGAGCATCGGGTCGCTCCTGCTCGGCATCCCGTCGGAGAACGGACTGCACTACGTCGGGCGCGTCGGCACCGGGTTCACCGAGCGCCAGCGCGCGGACCTGCTGACACTGCTGCGCCCCAGCGTCGTCGACGAGTCACCGTTCGACGAACCTCTCCCCACCGCCGACCGCCGCGATGCGACGTGGGTGGCCCCCACCGTCGTCGGCGAGGTGCGGTTCTTCGAGTGGACGGACGGCGGCTCGTTGCGCCATCCGAGCTGGCGGGGCCTGCGTGAGGACAAGACCGTCGAGGACGTTCACCGCGAGGACTGAGCGCTCCCACTCGAGTGGACAAAGTTTGGACCTTACACAAGAACCACCGAATACGGTTGTCGCCGTCGTGTCGCTTGCTTACGGTTCGATCACGGGGCCGGGGCGCCGTTTCCCGAGTGGAACCGAGCGCTCGGGCAGTGTTCAATGTGGCTGTCGTTCGATAACCGCACAGTCGGTTCGTAGGAGTGTTCCAGTGAGATCCATTCGTCGCCTCGTGCTCGCCGTGGTCACCGCAGCCGTCGTCGCTGCCGCCCTTCCGGGGACCGCAGCCGCAGACGCCCAGTACCCGACCCCCAATGCCGACCCGTTCTACTCCGCGCCGGGCGACATCTCCGGGCTCGCACCGGGCACGATCCTCGCCAGCCGTCCGATGCCCAACCCGCCCAACTTCATCGGCGTGTCGACGTGGCAACTGGCGTTCCGCAGCACCGGCAGCGAGGGCAACCCCATCGTCGGTGTCACCACCGTCTTCGTCCCACTGGGGAAGGCGCCCGACGGCCCGCTGCTCTCCTACCAGCAGATCGTCAATGCTCTCGGCCTGAAGTGCGCGCCCTCGCAGGCGTTGTGGTCGACCGACCCGAACGTCGTCATCCGCGACGCCGCCGCCTTGAACGCGGTGTTCACCCGCGGCTGGTCGGTCTCGATGCCGGACCACCTCGGCCCCAACAGTGCCTACGGTGCCGCCAAGCTGGGCGGTCAGATCACGCTGGACGGCATCCGCGCTGCCAAGAACTTCGATCCGCTGCAGCTGCGCAACAGCCCCGTCGGCATGGGCGGCTACTCCGGCGGCGGCATGGCCACCGCCTGGGCAGCCGCGTTGGCACCCTCGTACGCACCCGAGTTGAACATCGTGGGCAGCGCCCAGGGTGGCGTTCCGATGAACCTGTTGAAGATGGCCTACATGCTCGGCGAGAACACACCGCACCCCGTGTTCGGGCTGGCACTGGCCGCGGCGATCGGTCTCGGACGCGAGTACCCGGACCGGATGCCCGTGTCGCAGAACCTGACTCCCCAGGGCACGTCGATGATGAATCAGATCGCCGACTCCTGCACCAACGACATCCTGGCCGTGGGCGCCAACCACAGCGCCGCGGAGATCACCGCGAACAAGTCGGTGTTCGCGGATCCGCAGGGCCGTGCCGTCGTGGAAGAGAACAGTGTCGAGCTCTACCCCGGCGTTCCGCGTGCACCGATCTTCGAGTGGCACAGCCCGACCGACGGGCTCATCCCCGTCGTCGCCATCGACAGCACCACCGCCCGGTACTGCAGCGCCGGCGCTCGAGTGCAGACGCTGCTCACCCCGACACCCGACCACCTCAGTGGCGCGTTGCTCGGGCTGCCGTCCGCACTGCAGTGGCTGAACGATCGCTTCGCCGGCCTGCCTGCACCCAGCACCTGCTGATCGGAGGGTCAGGCGCGGACCGGTTCGTCGAACTGCGTGCGGTAGAGCTCGGAGTAACGACCCGAGTTCGCCAGCAGTTCGGTGTGCGTACCGCGCTCGACGACGCGGCCGTTCTCGATGACCAGGATGAGATCGGCCGCCCGGATGGTGGAGAGCCGGTGCGCGATGACGATGGACGTCCGTCCCTCCAGTGCCTCGGCGAGTGCCTCCTGCACCGCGGCCTCGGACGTGGAGTCCAGTGACGCGGTGGCCTCGTCCAACACGACGACGGTGGGACGCGCCAGCAGCAGGCGGGCGATGGTGACGCGTTGACGCTCACCACCGGAGAAGCGATAGCCGCGCTCGCCGACCACGGTGTCCAGGCCGTCCGGCAGCGACAGCACCAACTCCTCGAGACGCGCACGCCGCAGCGCGGACCAGATCTCCTCCTCCGTCGCATCCGGGCGCGCCAGGGTGAGATTGGAGCGCAACGTCTCGTGGAACAGGTGGCCGTCCTGCGTCACCATGCCGACGGTGCGCCGGATCGATTCGGCCGTCAGATCCCGCACGTCGACGTCGCCGATGCGCACGGCACCGGAATCCACGTCGTACAGCCGCGAGACGAGCTGCGCGATGGTCGACTTTCCTGCACCGGACGAGCCGACCAGGGCCACCATGTGTCCGGGCTCGGCGCGGAATGACACCCCGTGGAGCACCTCCTCGCCGCCGCGAGCATCCAGGACGGACACGTCCTCCAGAGACGCCAGTGACACCTTGTCGGCCGACGGATAGGCGAAGCGGACGTCGTCGAACTCGACGGTGACCGGGCCCTCCGGAACCGCCCGGGCATCGGGTTTGTCGGTGATGAGCGGATCGAGGTCGAGGATCTCGAAGACCCGCTCGAAGCTCACCACGGCGCTCATGATGTCGACGCGGGCGCTCGCCAGTGCGGTGAGCGGCGCGTACAGCCTGGTCAGAAGCAGCGCGAGAGTCACGACCGACCCTGCGTCGAGCTGCCCCCGCAGCGCGTAGAAGCCACCGAGGCCGTAGACGAGCGCGAGTGCCAGCGCGGACACGAGGGTCAGCGCCGTCACGAAGACGGTCTGGACCATGGCCGACCGCACGCCGATGTCACGGACGCGGCCCGCCCGCAGCGCGAACTCGGCCGACTCGTGGTCCGGGCGTCCGAACAGCTTGATCAGCGTCGCGCCGGGAGCGGAGAAACGCTCCGTCATCTGCGTCGACATGGCCGCGTTGTGCGCGGCGGCCTCACGCTGCAGACGGGCGAGCCGAGTGCCCATCCTGCGGGCCGGGAGCACGAAGATCGGCAACAGCAACAGTGCCAGCAGGGTGATCTGCCAGGAGATCCCGAGCATGACGACGAGGGTGAGCAGCAACGTCACGAGGTTGCTGACGACACCCGACAGCGTGCCGCTGAAGGCGCGCTGCGCCCCGATGACGTCGTTGTTCAGCCGCGAGACCAGGGCACCGGTGCGCGTGCGTGTGAAGAAGGCGATGGGCATCTTCTGCACGTGGTCGAACACGCGAGTACGAAGGTCGAGGATGAGGTTCTCGCCGATCCGCGCCGAGAGCCACCGGTTCACCAGCCCCGTACCGGCATCGAGCAACGCCACGACCGCGATGATGACGGCCAGTACGAGGACCGTCCCGTACGCGCTGCCCTGCACGATCGCGTCCACGACACGGCCGGCCAGCACGGGCGTCGCAACGGCCAGGACCGCCGCGACGACGCTGAGGATCAGGAACCCGACAAGCAGGGAGCGCAGGGGTCGCGCGAACACCATGATCCGCCGCACGGTCACCCGGGAGAACGGTCGGTGATCGTCGCCGTTGGTGTGCATCGATCGGTACATCTGGTTCCACGCGGTCATTTCCATACTCATGTGGAACCTCCTGTTACTCGTCACGATCTCTGCACACCCACGGCGCGGCCCGTTCACCTGCATTGAGGGCAACCCCCGCGCTGCCCCCGCTCATTCCGTGGTCAGGCCGCGGCGACCTGCTCCCGCGCAGGTTCGAGGGCTTGGGCGACGATATCGGCGACGTCCGACATGGGCCGGACGTCGACGGCAGCCCGTACCTCGGCCGGCACGTCGTCGAGATCGGGCTCGTTCCGCGCGGGAACGAACACGGTGGTGAGTCCGGCGCGCTGAGCGGCGAGCAATTTCTGCTTCACCCCACCGATCGGGAGTACCCGACCGTTCAGCGAGACCTCGCCCGTCATCCCGACGTCGGACCGCACGGGTCGCCCCGTCGCCATCGACACCAGCGCGGTGACCATCGTGACGCCCGCGGACGGGCCGTCCTTCGGTACGGCGCCGGCCGGCACGTGGATGTGGATCGCCTTGTCCAGCGCCGTGGGGTCCACCCCGAGTTCCGCCGCGTGCGACCGCACGTAGGAGAGCGCGATCTGCGCCGACTCCTTCATGACGTCGCCGAGCTGACCGGTGAGGGTGAGACCGGCGGTGTCACCCGTCGAGCTCGCCTCGATGAACAGGACGTCGCCGCCCAGACCGGTCACGGCCAGGCCCGTCGCGACACCGGGGACCTCGGTGCGTTCGTGTGCCTCGGGGGTGAAGCGGGGCCGTCCGAGGTAGGTGACCAGATCGGGCTCGTCCACCGTGATGGGCCGCTCGTCCTGCGCCAGCACGGTCGCCACCTTGCGCAACGCCTTCGCCAGCAGTCGCTCGAACTGACGGACACCGGGCTCACGGGTGTAGTCGGCGGCGATCGTGCGGAGTGCAGCGTCCGTGACGGTCACCTCGGCATCGGTCAGTGCAGCGCGGTCGACCTGCCGCGGAAGCAGGTGGTTCCGTGCGATGACGACCTTGTCGTCCTCGGTGTAGCCGTCGATGGTCACCAGTTCCATACGGTCCAGCAGCGCTGTCGGAATCTGGTCGATCACGTTGGCGGTCGCCAGGAACACCACGTCCGACAGGTCGAGATCGAGGTCCAGGTAATGGTCCCGGAACGTGTGGTTCTGAGCCGGATCGAGCACCTCGAGCAGCGCCGCCGCGGGGTCACCGCGGAAGTCCGACCCGATCTTGTCGATCTCGTCCAGCAGGACGACGGGATTCATCGAGCCTGCCTCGGCGATCGCACGCACGATCCGGCCCGGCAGGGCTCCGACGTACGTACGCCGGTGTCCGCGAATCTCGGCCTCGTCGCGCACGCCACCGAGGGCGACGCGAACGAACTTGCGGCCCAACGCCTTCGCCACCGACTCGCCCAGCGAGGTCTTGCCCACGCCGGGAGGACCGGCCAGCACCATGACGGCACCGGATCCGCGTCCGCCCACCACCGTCAGACCGCGTGAAGCGCGCCTCGACCGGACGGCCAGGTACTCGGTGATGCGGTCCTTCACGTCGTCGAGTCCGTGGTGGTCGGCATCGAGAACGGCGCGCGCTGCCACGATGTCCGTGCTGTCGTCGGTCGTCACCGTCCACGGCAATTCCAGGACCGTGTCCAACCACGTTCGGATCCAACCACTCTCGGGACTCTGATCGCTCGAGCGCTCCAGCCGGCCCACCTCGCGCAGCGCCGCCTCACGAACCGAGTCGGGCAGGTCTGCGGATTCGACGCGTCCGCGGTAGTCGTCGGCACCGTCGGGTTCGCCCTCGCCCAGCTCCTTGCGGATGGCGGCGAGTTGCTGGCGCAGCAGGAATTCCTTCTGCGTCTTCTCCATGCCGTCGCGGACGTCGCCGGCGATCTTGTCCGTCACCTCTACCTCGGCGAGGTGGTCGGTGGTCCACTCGGTCAGCACCGTCAATCGTGCTGCCACGTCCGGGGTCTCGAGCAACTGCCGCTTCTGGACATCGGTGAGCCACGACGCGTAGCCGGCGGTGTCGGCCAGCGCGGACGGGTCCGAGAGCTTGTTCACCGAGTCGATGACCTGCCATGCCTCGCGGCGCTGCAACATGGCCAGAACGAGCTTCTTGTACTCCGCGGCGAGAGTCCGTACGGCGTCCGTCGGCTCCGGCTCGGACACCGGCTCGGCCTCCACCCAGAGGGCCGCGCCGGGGCCGCTCACGCCGGACCCGATGTGCGCACGCTTCTCCGCCTTCAGCACCGCAGCCGGCTCACCGGTCGCGAGACGGCCGACCTGCACGATCGTCGCCACGACACCGTAGGCGGGGTAGCGGTCGTCCAGTCGTGGGGCGATCAGCAGAGTGCCGTCGGCGCTGGTCCGCGCGGCGTCGACCGCAGCGCGGGCAGCGTCGTCCAGTTCGACCGGCACGACCATGCCGGGCAGGACGACGGGGTCGGTCAGGAACAGAACGGGCAAGCGAGTCGATTCGCTCATGGGGTCCTCCAAAGTTCAGCGTGATCAGCTCAACTTGGCGGTGGGCCCCGGTGTTCCCGCAGATGAGGGCGTTCGCTGGAGGCGGACATGGCGGGCCCGAGAGTGGTTCCCGCAGGCATTCCATGCTCCCGCAGCGGCTGCAACCACTACGGCGAGGCGGAACACCCGCGGGAACGGTCAGCCGGCGGCGCTCACTCGCTGAGCGTCACGTCCACGCCGGTGACGGTCTTGAGGAACGGGCAGATCGACCGTGCCTGCTCGAGCACGTCGCCCGGGTTGTCGACGCCCGGCAGTGTCACGCCGAGGCGGTAGGCCGCGTCGTAGCCCGCGCCGTCCGCGGAGGACAGCGTCACCTGTCCCTCCACCGATGCACCCTCGAGGGATCCACCCGCGGTACCGACTGCGATGCGCAGCGACTCGAGCAGGCACGAGCTCAGCGCAGCGGCCATCAACTGTTCGGGGTTGGTCGCCCCACCCGGACCCCCGAGGTCGGAGGGCTCGTGGACATCGAGGGAGAGCACGTCGTCGCTCGAGGAGATCGATCCGTCGGTGGCGGTGACAGTGGCGGTGTACAGGTCTTGGCTCATGTCTGCCGGGTGTCCGCGAACCGCTGTCCGCAAACCACCGAGGTCAGGAGTGCTCGGCGAGGAAGCCGAGCACCTCGTCCTCGAACTTCCGCGGCTCGTCCAGAAACAGTGCGTGACTGCTGTTCTCGAACACGACGGTGCGCGCGCCGGGAATCGTGTCACCCACGTACTGTGCCGCTTCCCACGGAAACGCCTTGTCGTGCTTGCCCACCATGACCAGTGACGGCAGCTCGAGTGCCGGCAGCAGATCGCGCCAGTCGTGGTGGGTGTGGTCCGCCATCACCGCGTTGCGCGCCTCCGAGGAGATCTTCGTCATCTCCGCGAGGAGGACCTCGACACGCTCGGCGGGGAGGTCGGTGGCGGTGATCTCGTCGAGCTGTTCGCGGTCGAAGTTCTCGCGGTCGTACGTCACACGGCCCTGCACCGCGGCCAGCGACGCGTCGTCGAAGATGCTGGTGTGCGCCAGGGTCCACTCGGGCGTCCGGTACTGGCGAGGAGTCTGCGCGACGTAGATCGCCTGCGCCAGCATGTCGGTGCCGAACAGCTCCTGGTAGCTCCAGATCACGGGACAACCCAGTGACCACCCCAGGACTGTGACGTCCGTCAGCTCCAGCCCCACGAGCAGATCGCGGAGGTCCTTGGCCAACCTCGACACCCGGTAGCCGTGGCCCGGATCCTCCGAGTCACCGTGAGCGCGCAGATCGACGGTGATCACGCGGGCGTACTCGGCGAGCCGATCGACACTGCCGTCGAAGAAGCGGCCGCTGAATCCCCACCCGTGCAGCATCACGAGCGGCCGTCCCGTTCCCTGGTCGGTGTAGTGCAGGACTGTGCCGTCGCTGACGGTCCACGTACTCATCCTGCTGAGATACCCCACCGGACACCTGCGGTAACGGTGCGATCACGCACTCCCGCCGAAGGTGCCGTCCGGCGCTACAGTGCGAGACACCAGCCGAGTCGCCCGTCAGGAGAGACCAGTGAGCGGTCCCACGCCCGAGTACGGCCAGCAGCCCGAATATGGTCAGCAGCCCCGTACGGCCAGCAGCCTCAGTACGGTCAGCAGCCTCAGTACGGTCAGCAGCCCGGTTCCGGCGGGCAGTACCCACCACCCGGCGGCTACGACGGCGGCTACGGCCAGCCCCCGGTCAGCCCGAAGAACGGCGTGGGAATCGCGGCGCTGATTCTCGGCATCCTGTCGATCCTGGCCTTCTGGACCTTCGGATTCGGCATCTTCCTGGGCATCATTGCCGTGGTGCTCGGCGTGCTCGGCCGCGGCCGAGTCAAGCGCCGCGAAGCCACGAACGGCGGCGTCGCCACGACGGGGCTGGTGCTGGGTGTCCTCGGCATCATCGGTGGCGCGGTGTTCATCGCCCTGACCGTATGGGTGTTCAACGAGGTGGGAGTCGGCGACCTCGCGACCTGCCTCAGCGACGCCGGTGGCGACGCGACACGGGTCGAGCAGTGCCAGCAGCAGTTCACCGACAATCTGGAGAACCAGTTCTCGGTGACCCTGACGCCCGCTCCGACGCCGTGACAGGTGCGGAAGGGTTGACCGCGCGGTCGATCGGGCACACCGGTGCTCATGAATGATTCCGTGAACGAGCCCGTCGACACCGCATCCATCGACCCGCGCGAGGAGTCCAAGGGCACGGGTGCGGACACTGCACAGAGTCCGGACGAGCGCGACGAGGCCGTGCGCGAGTTCGACAACCATGCCGAGGCCGAGCCGGCGCCGACCCTCGATCGGAGTGAAGCCGCCGTGGACGAGGGCAAGGATCTGCCCGCCCCGAGTCCGCGCGACGTGACCGCCGGCGACAAGGACGACAAGCAGACCGCTCGCCAGGAATGAGCCTCTGCTCTAGAAGAGCGTGACGGGTTCCTGTGCGCCCACCGGCTCGCACGGCGTCAGCGAACCGTCTCGGATCGCCCGCGCAGCGATTCCTGCCAGCTCGTCCGCCATCTCGTTGAACTGGTTGCCCACGTGTCCGCGGACCCAGCGGAACCGCACCGGACCCTCGCGCTCGGTGATGGCACGGTCGATCGCGCGGACCAGTTCCAGATTGCGCACCGGCCCACCCGTGGACGTACGCCAGCCCTTGCGCTTCCATCCGGCGAGCCACTCCGACGCACACTTGATGGCGTACTGACTGTCCGACTCGATGAGCATCGGCTCCGGACCCGGATGCGCGGCCACGGCCTCGTACAACGCCCTGAGCTCGGCGATCTGATTCGTGCCGGACGCTTCTCCGCCGGAGGCGGACGGGCCGGTGTGGTCGACCCAGGCCCAGCCGATGGCCCCGCCGGGGTTCTTCAGGCACGAACCGTCGGTACTCACGATGATCACCCTCGAGACAGTACGGCCGAGGACCGACAATTCCGCGGTCCCGCGCCGAGCGCACACCCTGTCCACGGCTCGGCCTACTCTCGAACGTGAACCATCAGCCCAGACCGCGATCTGGACCGACACAGGGAGACGCCACGTGACCTCGCCGACCGACGATCGATCCGCCACCGAGATCCCGGAGAACTTCCGCGCCCTGGTCGCCCGGCAGACCGACGACGGTGTGGATCTGACGTCCGAGACGGTCGACCTGTCGTTCCTGCCGGAGGGCGAGGTGGTCGTCCGCGTCGAGTACTCGGGCGCCAACTACAAGGACGCCCTGGCCGTCACCCCGAAGGGCGGAGTGGTGCGGGAGTACCCCATCGTCCCCGGCATCGACCTCGCCGGTGTGGTGGTCTCCTCGACGTCCGACGGGGTGTCGGTCGGTGACCGCGTCGTGGCACACGGCTACGAGATCGGCACCGGACGTCACGGCGGCTACGCCGAGTACGCGCGTACTCCGGCCGAGTGGGTCGTGCCGCTCGCGGACGGACTGTCGACGGCCGACGCCGCCACCATCGGCACCGCGGGCTTCACCGCCGCACTCAGCGTGCAGGCCCTGCTGGCGCGTGGCCTCACCCCGTCCGACGGTCCGGTACTGGTCACCGGAGCGAGCGGTGGGGTCGGCAGTGTCAGCGTGGACCTGTTGTCGCAGGCCGGGTTCGAGGTGGTCGCCTCCACCGGCAAGGAGTCGGCACACGACCTGCTGACCACACTCGGCGCGTCCTCGATCATCGGCCGCCTCCCCGAGGACCCCGACGCGGCGCCGCGTCCCCTCGGGAAGGCGCAGTGGGCCGCCGCGGTCGACTGTGTCGGCGGCAAGACCCTCGCGCACGTACTCAGCACCACGAGGTACGGCGGCGCGGTCGCCGCCAGCGGGCTCACCGGGGGAGCCGGGCTCTCGACCACGGTGTTGCCCTTCATTCTCCGGGGAGTGGCCCTGCTGGGCATCGACTCGGTGCAGTTGCCGATCGAGGCCCGACGCACCCTGTGGAACGACCTGGCCGGTTCCCTGCGCCCGAGTCGGCTCGCCGAGGTCACCACCGAGGTGACTCTCGACGAGGTGGCGGGAGTGCTCGACTCCCTGCGCGACGGGGCCACCATCGGTCGCACCCTCGTCCGTGTCGGCTAGCTCGTTTCCCGTGCTCGATCCCGGACACACTTCCCGCGGCGGTGCGGTGGAGATCACGCTCACCTCGGATCGCCCGCTCGCCCTGCGGTATTCGTTGTCGCCACACCGCCGCGGAGCGGGCGATCCCGCCCATCGGGTGGAGTCCGACGGATCCATCTGGCGCACCTCACGGTTTCGCACGGGGCCGGTGACGTATCGCCTGCGCCAGGTGGACCGGTTCGAGGTGACCTGCGAGGCCTGGGGCGCCGGCTCCGCGGAGTTCCTCGACTCTCTTCCGGGGCTCGTGGGCATGGAGGACGACGCCGACGGATTCGCGCCCGAGCACCGCATCCTCGCGGAGGCGCATCGTCGATTTCCCCATCTGCGCATCGGCCGCACCGGGCGGGTCATGGAGGCGCTGGTCCCGGCCGTTCTGGAGCAGAAGGTGCACGGGGTCGCCGCCTTCGCGGCATGGCGCTACCTGCTCTCGAAGTTCGGCGAGCCGGCACCGGGACCGGCGCCCGCGGGAATGCGGGTACCGCCGCCCGCCGAGGTCTGGCGGCGGGTGCCGTCCTGGGAGTTCCACCGGGCGAACGTGGATCCGAAGCGCTCCAAGACGATCGTGCGGAGCGCCGCCCTGGCCGACAAGCTCGAACCGATCGTGTCCATGACGAGGGAGGATGCCGAGCGCCGGTTGCGCCACGTTCCCGGAATCGGCGTGTGGACCGCGGCCGAGGTGATGCAACGGGCGCTGGGAGATGCGGACGCTCTGTCCGTGGGCGACTACCACCTGGCGTCGGTGATCGGATGGACGTTGACGGGGGCACCGATGACGGACGACGAGATGCTCGAGTACCTGGCGCCGATCCGGCCGCACCGCTATCGCGCGGTACGTCTGCTCGAGGTCAGCGGAACGGCCCTGCGCCCGAAGTTCGGTCCGCGCACCGTGGTCACCGACCACCGCCATCACTGACGGACGCTGCGAGGTGTGTGCACACAGTTACTGGTGAGCCCACACGATCTCCCGCACGCAGGAGCGGGTGTTCGGTTCACGCAGGCTGTGTCCACGCGGTTGCGGGAACCGGGGTACAGTTTAAGTTGAAGCTTCAAGCTAGCGACAACGCCTCGATCCGAAGGGACCTCTCATGGCCATCTCCCGTCTGAACCATGCCGTGCTCTACGTGCGCGACGCCCAGCGCAGCGCACGCTTCTACTCGGACGTGCTCGGTTTCCGCGTCGTCATGTCCATGGGCGATCGCGCCGTGTTCGTGCAGGCGCCGGACAGCACGAACGACCACGACCTCGGCCTGTTCTCCGTCGGCGACGGAGCGGGCGCGTCCCCGGCCGGCCGCAGCACCGTCGGGCTCTACCACCTGGCCTGGGAGGTGCAGACGCTGTCCGATCTCGTCGACCTGCGGGAGAAGCTGGCCACCGCGGGCGCACTGGTCGGCGCATCCGATCACTCGACGTCCAAGAGTCTCTACGGCCAGGATCCCGACGGCATCGAGTTCGAGATCGCCTGGCTCGTTCCCGCGGACCGCATCGACGACGCCGTCCTCCACGGTCGTTCCAGCATCGCTCCGCTGGACCTCGACGCGGAGATCGCTCGATACGGCGCCGACACCACGGGCGGCATCGGCGTCAGCACGGCGGCGCTGTCCTGACGGACGCCTCTCACCCGGTGCCGGGCGGAAATAGCGACGGCTCACAGGTGTTGCACCGAACATGACTCGTATCGGAACCTCGGACCTGGACGTCTTCCCGCTCGCACTCGGTGCCAACACCTTCGGATGGACGAGCGACGAGCCGGACTCGCACCGCATCATCGAGGCCTTCCTCGGAGCCGGTGGTTCGCTGATCGACACCGCGGACTCGTACTCCGCCTTCGCCCCCGGCAATTCGGGCGGCGAGTCGGAGACGGTGATCGGGAACTGGTTCACCTCGACGGGCCGGCGCGACGACGTCGTCCTGGCCACCAAGGTGAGCCAGCACCCGCAGTTCAAGGGTCTGGCCGCGGGCACGGTCGCTGCCGCGGCCGACGCGTCGTTGCAGCGCCTGCAGACCGATCGCATCGACCTCTACTACGCACACTTCGATGACGCGGACACCCCGCTCGAGGAGACGGTGGCCGCCTTCGACGCACTCGTGAAGGCCGGCAAGGTGCGGTACGTCGGTATCTCCAACTACACGGCGGAGCGCGCGCGGCAGTGGATCGACATCGCACAGCGCGAGGGGTTCGACGCACCCGTCGCGCTGCAGCCGCACTACAACCTGGTGCATCGCCGCAGCTACGAGCCGGAGCTGATGGAGGTCGCCGAGAAGAATCAGTTGGGCGTCTTCCCGTACTTCGCGCTCGCCTCGGGCTTCCTGACGGGCAAGTACCGCACGCGCGAGGACATCGAGGGCACACCCCGTGCAGCGATGACGTCCGGCTACTTCAGTGACGCCGGCCTCGAGGTCGTCGGGGCGCTCGCCGACATCGCGGACGCTCACGGCTCCGCGATCCCCACCGTGGCATTGGCGTGGCTGCTCTCCCGCAACGGCATCGTGGCACCCATCGCCAGCGCGAGCCGTCTCGAACAGCTCGCGTCCCTGACGGACGCCCCGACGTTGTCGCTGACCGCCGACGAGCTCGACCGTCTGACCGCATTGTCGGACAAGGTCGGCGAGTAGCGTCGTCTCGGTGGTCACGCCGAGACGAGAGCGCAACCCCGAAGGCCGGCCGCAGAACGGCCGGCCCCGCGACGGGCTCGGACGTCCCCTGCCCCGCGGAGCCGAGGGCGTCGAGCGCATTCCGGACGACGTCCAGCTCCCGCCGGTCGAGTCCCTGATCCGTGCCCAGCAACTCCTCGACGACGGCATGCCCTTCCACGCGCACGAGATCCTCGAAGGCACGTGGAAGATCAGTACGCCAGGGGAACGTGCACTGTGGCAGGGCCTGGCCCAGCTCGCCGTCGGTCTCACCCACCTGCTGCGGGGGAATAGCGTGGGAGCCACCTCGCTGTTGACGCAGGGACGTGATCGCATCGGGACGTACGCCGACGCACCCCACGACATCGACATCGCGGGCCTGATGCGGTGGGCCGACCTTCTGGTGGCTGCGCTGGACCGCGGGGAGTCCCCCGTTCCGACAGTCCCGCACCTCACGCATCGCCGACAGTTCACCTGACCGTCACACGGATCGGGAACACATCGCGGCCGCACGGTGCTGCACCCCGGGTGACGACAGACTCCCGCACCACCTCGGCGACTCCCGGCACGGCAGTCGGTACCTCCGACCAGCCGGCCGCACCCTCCAGGCTTCGCACCATCCTGGTTCTCGGCGCCCTCGTCGCGCTGGGGCCGCTCACGATCGACGTCTACCTCCCGGCGCTGCCCGCGATCACCGAGGACCTCGGGTCCACGGATGCCGCGGTGCAGTTCACCCTCACCGGCACCCTCATCGGACTGGCCGTGGGACAGCTGGTGATCGGGCCGCTCTCGGACTCCCTGGGACGTCGACGGCCCCTCATCGCCGGAACGATGATCCACATCGTCGCGTCGCTCCTGTGCATGATCGCTCCGACCGTCGGCGTCCTGGGTGTGACCCGAGCCCTGCAGGGCTTCGGTGCCGCCGCCGCCATGGTCATCGCGATCGCCATCGTCCGCGACCTGTTCGACGGCAGGGCCGCCGCCACCGTGATGTCGCGTCTGGTCCTGGTCATGGGCGTCGCACCGATCGTGGCACCCAGCCTCGGCAGCCTCGTCCTCATCCACGGGTCGTGGCGCGGCGTGTTCGCCGGGCTCGCGGTCGTGGGTGCCGCCCTCATGCTCGTGGCGATGTTCCTGCTGAAGGAGACGCTCCCCGAGGAGCGTCGTCGACCCAACGAGTTCCTGCCCGTCCTGCGCACCTACGGATCGTTGCTCGGCGACCGACGGTTCGTGGTTCTCGTTCTCGTGGCCGGCCTCGGTATGTCCGCGCTGTTCGCCTACATCTCCGGCAGCTCGTTCGTGCTGCAGGACGGGTACGGACTCGGCGAGCAGCAGTTCGCCCTGGTGTTCGGCATCGGCGCCGTCGCACTGATCAGCGCGTCGCAACTCAACGTCCTGGCGCTGCAGCGCTTCACCCCGCAGCGGATCGTCACCGTGGCACTGGTCGCGATGGCCGCGTCCGGCGCCGCCCTCATCATCACCACGACCACCGGATTCGGCGGCATCGTCGGATTCATGGTGCCCGTGCTGTTCGTGCTGGCGTCGGCAGGATTCGTCATGCCCAACTCCCCGGCGCTCGCCCTGTCACGCCACGGTGAGGCCGCCGGCACCGCCGCCGCTCTGCTGGGTGCCGCGCAGTTCGGCATCGGTGCGCTCATCGCGCCCCTGGTGGGCGTCCTCGGCAACGACGGCCCGGCCATGGCCATCGCGATGACCGGTGGCGCGACCATCGCGCTGCTCGCTCTCGCGAGCGTCCGGTCCGAGAAGCCGGTACCCGCCGACGCGGTCTGACTCAGAGCGAGCGGAGGTACGCGACGTCGTCCTTCATGCCGTCGGCGGGCGTCTCCAGCATCACCGGAGCGTCCGCCGCGGCGGCGACGGCGGCCAGCACCTCGGCCTCGATCTCGCCGCTCTCGAGATTGGCGTGACGGTCGCGAGCCGAATCGAACTCGTCGCGAGAGTTGTTCAGGTGCACCAGGTCGATGCGTCCGGTGATCGCCTTGACGCGCTCCACGGCGTCCACGAGGTCCTCGCCGCCGGCCCAGGCGTGGCACGTGTCGAGGCAGAACCCTGCTCCGAACTCTCCGACGGCGTCCCAGAGGCGAGCGATGGCGTCGAAGCGCCGCGCCATCGCGAAGTCGCCGCCGGCGGTGTTCTCGATCCAGATCGGAACCGCGAATCCACCGGATTCCGACTGCCGTTCGAACAGCTTGCGCCAGTTGGCCACTCCCTCGGCGGGATCCTCCCCGTCGCGAACGTGTCCACCGTGGACCACCAACCCGAGAGCACCGATCTCTGCGGCCACGTCGGCCTGCTGCGCGACGGCCTTGCGGGACGGGATGCGGATGCGGTTGTTCAGGCTCGCGACGTTGATGACGTAGGACGAGTGGACGACGATGTCGACCGCACTGTCCCGGACCGCCTCCAACCCCGAACCGACAACGGGCTTGTTCCACTTCTGCGGGTCCGTGAGGAACAGTTGCACCAGGTCGACGTCGAGATCCTCGGCCTCGCCGAGCGGGTTCTCCGAGTTGCGGACGTGTGCACCGATACGCATGTCCCGACCTTACTCGAGCGGACCCAGCTCCTCGTCGAGTACTCGCTGCACCACCCGCATCGCTGCGAGCGCCGCCGGCGCGCCGCAGTAGCCACTGGCGTGGACCACGGACTCCACGATCTCCTCGCGGGTCAGACCGTTGGTGAGTGCGCCCCGGATGTGCCCGCCGAGCTCCTGCTCGGCCCGGAGGGCGATCAGCATGCCGATGTTCAGCAGGCTCCGACTCCGTCGGTCGAGGCCCGGCCTGTTCCACACGGCGTCCCACACGTGCTCGGTGACGTGGCGTTGCAACGCTTCCGAGTCGGTGCCCGTGCTGTTCTCGAGGGCGGCCGCGACGAAGGTATCGCCCATCACCTCGCGGCGGACCGCGAGACCGTCCCGATAGGCATCACTCACTGCAGCGTCACCACGACTTTGCCTGTGGCGGTCCGGTTCTCGAGAGATGCGATGGCCTCGCCGGCCTTGTCGAGCGGGTACACCACCGGCTCCGGCGCCACCAGCGCGCCCGAGGCGAACAGCGGCTCGAGCTCGGCCCACTGCGTCGTCGTGTAACCGGGCCGGCTCATCCACCACGCACCCCATCCGGCGCCGACGACCTCGACGTTGCTCAGCAGCAGTCGGTTGACCTTGACCGTCGGGATGTCGCCACCGGTGAAGCCGATGACCACGAGTCGACCCGCAGGCGCCAGCGATCGGATGCTGTCGGTGAAGCGATCCCCGCCGACGGGGTCGATGACGATGTCGACTCCGCGGCCACCGGTGAGTTCCTTGACCGTGTCCTTCCAGCCCTCGCCGTTCGGGCCCTGCAGCATCACCACATCGGTGGCGCCCGCGGCGCGAGCGACCTCGGCCTTGGCCTCGCTGCTCACCACCGCGATGGTGCGTGACGCTCCCAGTACCGGGGCGAGTCGCAGCGTCGATGTCCCGATGCCGCCACCGGCGCCGTGGACCAGGACGGTCTCGCCCTCGGCCAGACGTCCGCGCTCGCGGAGGGCGAAGTGCACCGTCAGATCGTTGAAGAGCAGTCCCGCACCGGCCTCGAACGAGACGGCGTCGGGCAGCGCGAAGACGAGGTCGGGGGTCGCCACCGCCACCTCGGCCATACCGCCGCCGAATCCGGTCAGCGCCGCCACTCGGTCACCGGGCGCGAATCCCGAGCCCTCGGGCGCGGACCGCACGACACCGGCGACCTCGCTTCCGGGCACGAACGGCAGGTCCGGCTTGTACTGGTAGAGCCCACGACTGAGCAGTGCGTCGGGGAAGGCCACGCCGGCCGCACGCACGTCGATCACCACGCCGTCGCCGGTGGGCTCGTCGAGATCGGTGAGGGTGAGGGCTTCGGGGCCTTCGAGGGTGGTCACCTGCACTGCGCGCACGGACTGTCCTTTCGCCGGTCGACGGTCGAGGGGTGGTGCGAGTCGACTCGGGCCTCAGGTTACAAAGAACCCGCCGTCGCCGGTGCGCTGGGTCACACGGCAGTACGAGCGGCGCCCACTGCAGAGTTCACGGCCTTCACCGTGCGCACGACGTCGCCCGCGGGGACCGGCCGCGCGATGTGGAAGCCCTGCACCGCGTCGCATCCGAGTCCGCGCAGCACGTCGAGGGTGTGTTCGTCCTCGACGCCCTCGGCCACGATGTGCAGACCCATGCTGTGCGCGAGAGCGATGGTGGATCGGACGATCGCGAGGTTGGCGGAGTCCGACGCGAGCGAGGTGACGAAGGACCGGTCCATCTTCAGCTGCTGCACCGGAAGCGACGCCAGGTACGTCAAGGAGCTGTACCCCGTGCCGAAGTCGTCGATGGAGAGTGAGACTCCCTGCGCGCGAAGCGCTTCGAGCGTGTCGATCGATCGTTCGGGATCGGTCATCGCGGACGACTCGGTGACCTCGAAGACGACGGCGTGCCCGGGAAGGCCGTGGTCGTCCAGAGCCGTTCGCACTCGGGACGCCAGGGAGGAGTCCACGAGATCCCGGACGGAGAGATTGACGGCCACGTCGATGTCCAGTCCCGCCAGCCGCCAGCGTCGGCACGCGGCCATCGCCGTGTCGATGACGAACGAGGTGACGGCCGGGAGCATGCCGGTCTGCTCCGCACTCGGCAGGAACGCGGCCGGCAGCAGCAGCCCCTCGCGCGGATGTCGCCACCGCAGAAGGGCTTCCATTCCCGACACGGCTCCGGTGCGCAGGTCGAGGCGGGGCTGGAAGAACACCTCGAGCTCACCTCCCGTGATGGCGTCCTCCAACTCGCCCATCCTCCGGAGCTGATCGATCCTGTCGATGTCCATCGTGTGGTCGTAGACGGCCAGTCGCGGTTGCCGGGACTTCGCGGCCACCACGGCGGCGTACGCCCGCTGCACCAGCTCCTCGGATCGTGGGTGCGGCGTGCCGGTCGACAGTGTCACGGCCACACTGCTTTCCAGCGTCAGCTTCATGTCCCGCACCTCGAGCGGGGCCCCGACCGCGCGTTGCGCAGCGATCGCGACCGCCACGGCGTCGTGCCTGTCGACGGGGCCCGGCAGGACGAGGGCGAACTCGTCACCCCCGAGACGTCCCACCGTCGCCGACGAGTCCACCGTGTCGACGAGTCGGCGACCGATCTCGGTGAGCACCTGATCTCCCACCGCGTAGCCGAAGGTCTGGTTGATGTCGGAGAACCGGTTGAGATCCACCAGCACCAGGGCCACTCCGTCGCGGCCCTCCGGACCGAGGATCTCGTGCAGCCGGCGCCCGAGCCGGCCGCGGTTCGCCAGTCCCGTGACGGAATCGGTGTCGGCCGCAAGGCGCAGTGCCCGCGACTGTCGTTGCAGCAGTGTCAGGAACGAGGTCAACCGCACGGCGCCGAGGACGACGATGATCGAGGCGGCGATCACCACCGCGGGCCCCCAGCGAGTGACCGGAGTGCCGCGCATCAGTTCGATGCTCATGACGACCGGCGTCATCGCCACGGCCGAGGTCAGCAGGATCAGTCGAGCCATCCCCGTCTGCGCACGACTGATGGTGCTGACACGCGGACGCTCGTCGTGTCGCAACGCCGCCGCACCGAAGAGCACGTAGGACGCTAGCCAGCAGACGTTGAGGATCGTGCTCTCGGCGGGACCGTCCGCGACCACCACGTACGAGGTGTAGTCGGCGACCACCATCAGTGCCGTGGCCGCACCCAGCAGCCAGTGGGTGGTGGAGCCCGCGCGTCGCTTCAACACGACGAAGACGAGCAGTACCAGCAGGAAGACGTCGATCTCGGTGTAGAAGATGCCGAGCCACGTTCCGGCGTCGGGCACGCGCTCGCCTCGGGGACCGGACACCACGACCCAGGACGCGAGACCCACCCCCGCGGTCATGATCGCGGCTTCGAGTCCGTCCGCCGGACTCAGCATCGGGGTCCCCGAACTGCGGACCGACAGCAGGGCCACGACGATGAGGAGGTATCCCAGGACGTAGGCGGCGTCCGCCACCGACGGGAGAGGTACGACGCCGCCCGAGTTCTCCATCACCGCGATCGCGATGTCGCCGACGACCCAGAACGACAGCGCCGTCGCGACGATCCACCACGAATGGGTGCTCACCTTGCGGTGTGCGCGGATGCCGACAGGAATGGACGCCACCGCACCCACGGCGATGACGCAGTACAGCACGCTGGACACCACGCCGGGCGGAAGCGTCGCGTACACGGCGATCGCGAGCGCACCGACCACGAGAAAACGGGTCGGCGAGGACATCGAGACCATGCTGCCTCTCTCGTGACCCCGACCGACATGGACGGAATGAATGTACCGCCGCCGACGGGCGCGCATCGCGGAAATCCCGCGAAGAGAGCGCGGTCACCAAGTGAATGGTCACTAACCGAATACGGTAAACTGGCTGCTCGCGACCGACGACAGGTGGGAGGCCCGGGTGGTGAACCGTATCGCGGCGGGCTCCGCGTCCACCGAACGTTCACGGATGAAGGCCGAGCGCCGCAGCGCACTGGTCGACGCCGCCGCCGTCCTCGTCGCGGAGCGCGGGTACCACGGTCTACGACTCGAGGACCTCGGCGCCGCGGTGGGGATCAGCGGTCCCGCCGTGTATCGCCACTTTCCGAACAAGGAAGCCGTCCTCGTCGAACTGCTGGTGGGAATCTCCGAGTACCTCCACGCCGGTGGGGAAGAGGTCCTGGCGCGACGGTCGGCACCGCTGCCGACGCTGCACGAACTGGTCGCGTTCCACCTCGACTTCGCCATGACCTCGCCACGCCTCATCGAGATCCAGTTCCGCGATCTCGCGAACCTGCCGACCGACGCCCAGCGTTCGGTGCGCTCGCTGCAGCGCCGCTACGTCGAGATCTGGGTCCGCACCCTGCGGGAACTGGACTCGGACTGCTCCGAGGACGACGCTCGCGTCCAGGCTCACGCGGCGTTCGGTCTGCTCAACTCCACTCCGCAGTCGATGGGCCGCGTGCCCGCGTCGCTGCTCCGACACCGTTTGTCCACCATGGCTCTGACCGCTCTGGGGATCGACCCCGCCGCATCCACCATCACATCTGCCCCCACCAGTGAGGAAACAGCATGACCGCACCTTCCGGCACCACGTCCGTCATCGTGGCCGGTGCCCGCACTCCCATCGGCCGTCTGCTCGGATCGCTGTCGACCCTCTCCGGCTCGGACCTCGGCGGCGTCGCCATCGCCGGCGCCCTCGAGAAGGCCGGTATCAGCGGTGACCAGGTCCAGTACGTCATCATGGGCCAGGTCCTCACGGCCGGCGCAGGCCAGATTCCCGCACGCCAGGCCGCCCACGCCGGCGGCATCCCCCTCAGCGTTCCTGCCCTGACCATCAACAAGGTGTGCCTGTCCGGTGTCGACGCCATCGCCCTCGCCGACCAGATGATCCGCGCCGGAGAGTTCGACATCGTCGTCGCCGGCGGCCAGGAATCGATGTCCCTCGCTCCGCACATGCTCGAGAAGAGCCGCAGCGGATTCAAGTACGGCGACGTCACGATGAAGGACCACATGGCCTACGACGGCCTGTACGACATCTTCACCGACCAGGCCATGGGCGCCCTCACCGAGGACCGCAACGCCGACACCCGTTTCGTCACCCGCGAGGAGCAGGACGCCTTCGCCGCCGCGTCGCACCAGCGCGCCGCCGCAGCCTGGAAGAACGGCGTCTTCGACGACGAGGTCGTTCCCGTCAGCATCCCGCAGCGCAAGGGTGATCCCGTCGTCGTCACCAGCGACGAGGGCATCCGCGCCGACACCACCAGCGAGAGCCTCGCCAAGCTCCGCCCGTCGTTCGACAAGAACGGCACCATCACCGCCGGCTCCGCGTCCCAGATCTCCGACGGCGCCGCCGCCGTCGTCGTCATGAGTCGCGCCAAGGCCGAGGAACTCGGACTGACGTGGCTCGCCGAGATCGGCGCCCACGGCGTCGTCGCCGGACCCGACTCCTCGCTCCAGTCCCAGCCCGCCAACGCCATCACCACCGCCTGCGCCAAGGAGGGCATCGCCCCGACCGACCTCGACCTCGTCGAGATCAACGAGGCGTTCGCCGCCGTCGGCATCGTCTCCACCCGCGAACTGGGCATCGACCCCGAGAAGGTCAACGTCAACGGCGGCGCCATCGCCATCGGTCACCCCCTCGGCGCGTCCGGCGCCCGCATCGCCCTGCACCTCGCACTGGAGCTGCAGCGACGCGGCGGCGGAGTCGGCGCCGCAGCACTGTGCGGTGGCGGTGGACAGGGCGACGCCCTCATCCTGCGGGTTCCCGCAGCCGAGTAGCCGGCGCACACCTTCCAGCCACCCACACCCCGAGCGGCCTGCTGCAAGGGGTGTCGACACACCGAAAGCGTGCAGGTCGGCGCTAGTCGGCCTGCGCCCTCAGGTACCGCCCGAAGTGGGGGACGGTGAAGCCGATCGACCCGCGCTCGGCGGAGTAGATCAGTCCCTTCTTGATCAACCCGTCGCGTGCGGGGGACAGCGACGCAGGTTTCCGTCCGAGTTCCACGGCGATCTTCGACGTGGAGACGGGACCGTCGTCGCCGGACAGGTCGGCCATCGCTCGCATGTACTCGCGTTCGGCGGGAGTTGCTCTCTCGTAACGGGATCCGAAGAACCCGACGGCCAGCTCGTCCTCGGCCGTCGGTGCTGCGACCCGCACGTCGTGGACCGTGATCGGGCTGTCCGCGGCCAGATCCCACGTCGCCTTGCCGTACGCCTGAACGAAGTAGGGGTACCCGTCCGCGGCCTCGTACAGCGCGTCGAGTGCCTCGCTCGTGTACTCGACGTCCTCCCGCTCGGCCGGTGCGATGAGGGCGCGGTCCGCCGAAACGCGGTCCAGGCGGTCGATGCGGTGGTAGCTGAACAGGCGCTCGGAGTAGCTCTTCGACGCGGACAGCACCGCAGGCAGGTGGGGAAGACCGGCGCCGACGACGATCAGCGGAGCCGCATCCTGGCTCAGTTCGTGGCACGCCCCGCAGATCGCGGAGATGTCCTCCGCCGCGAGGTCCTGCATCTCGTCGATGAAGATGGCGATACCGACGCCGACGTCCCGAGCCAGCGACGCGGCGTCGAGCAGCAGTTCGACCAGGTCGATCTCGATGTCACCGGTGTCCGCGCGCCCCTTGAGAGCGGGCGCGTCGATGCCGGGCTGCCACTTGTCCCGCATGCCCTTGTCTGCGGACGCACGAAGAGCGAAGGACTTCAGCACACCGAGGAACTGGTCCACGCGTTCGGGATCGCGATGCGCCACCGCGATCTCCCGCACTGCCATGTGCAGCGCCGACGACAGCGGTCGCCGCAGGTCCTGGTCGGGGCGGGCCTCGATCTTCCCGGTTCCCCACTTCCGCGAGATCGCCGCCGATCGCAGGTGGTTCAGCAGCACCGTCTTGCCGACGCCGCGCAACCCGGTGAGCACGACACTGCGTTCGGGCCGACCGCGCGCGATGCGCTCGAGCACCACGTCGAACGCGTCGAGTTGCTTGGACCTGCCGGCGAGCTCGGGTGGCCGCTGGCCGGCGCCGGGTGCGTACGGGTTGCGAACGGGGTCCATGGCGTGACGGTAGCAACGTCGGTAGCGTTCTCTGCCCTTCTCTAGCGCGTGTCCTAGAACCGAACAGAGAGCAATCGAGAACCGGACCCTTGCCTGTGACGCCGCGACGCAGCTACTCTGGGGCCATGTCGCGCATTCTCGTAGTTCACCGCAGCGGGGTCTGATCTCGGACCGACCCCCCGCTGCGGGTCGAACGAGCGCCCGTCGGTCCTTCCTCTCACCGGAAAGACCCCAGCGACATGAGCACCAGCGCACATTCCCTCACCGAACACTTCTCGCACAGTTCCGCTGCCATTCACGCCTCGTCGGCTCTGCCGCACGGGTTGCGCGCGGAGGCTGACGGCATGTCCTTCGCGGAGTTCGTCCACACCTACTCGCCCACCTCGGGCCCCATCCGGCTCGGTTCCGCAGAGTGCGCGCCGAAGGGTGCGGGCAGGTTCGAGTTCACGGCCACCCTCGCCATAGGCGACACCATCCGCAGTTCGTCGATCGTCTGCCACGGGCCCGCCGAGGCCATGACGTCGATGCTCTACGACGCCGGCGTCAACCTCGAGATCTTGTCGTTCCACCAGCAGATCACCGAGACGGGATACGTCACCTACATCCGCGGACAGCAGGATCACCGCACTGTGTGGGCCATGGGGACGGGCTCGGATCCGACAGAGTCGACCGCCAAAGCCCTTGTCGCTGCGGCTAATCGGATGCAGAACCAGTAGTCGGCGATCACACCGCTCTCACGAGCCCGGCGCAGTCGATCTGATGGCTGCCAGCATCGCGGACTGATACCGACGGATGGTTGCTCGGTCGTCGTCCGACAACTCGGAGAGTTGCGTGGCCGCCCTGAGGATCAGCGGGCCGAAGAACTCTGTGCCCAGTCGCTGCGCCTTGTCGGTGACCCTCAGGGCCACCTTGCGGCGGTCACCGACGACCGACTGCCGTTCGACGTGGCCGGCGAGTTCGAGCCTGTCGACGAGTGCCGTCGTGGTCGCCGAGGTGATTCCCAGCTGCGTCCGCAGCCAGGACGGAGTAGCCGTTCGACCGGCACGCGCAGCATCGAGAAGAACGATCAATGCCCGCACGTCGGTGCTGTGCATGCGGTGCTTCTCGGCGAATCCCGCACCCAGCAGATCGAGCTCGACGACGAGCGCCCGCAGGCCGTGCACCAGGTCCATGACGTCCGTGTCCACCGGAGGGGTTGCATCGACTTCGTCCACGGCATCAGTATGTCACTTATCGTATTACTCGACCATCGAGGCAACCGGGTGCCGCATGACAGACGCGACGCAGACGTTCCGTCGATCGCCCGAGGGGCGGGAGTTCGCTGCTGCCTACGACCGCGTACTCGGGACGTGGCCGGCGGGAACGACCACGACGATGGTGCCGACACGATTCGGCGACACACATGTCACCTCGGCCGGTCCCACCGACGGTCGCCCTGTCGTACTGCTCCCCGGATCCGGGGCTACCTCGATGGCCTGGACCGGCCAGGCGACCGAACTGAGTCGTCGCCACCGAGTGGTCGCGGTGGACATTCTCGGTGACGTGGGGCGATCGGTTCCGGCGGGTGAACCCGCGAGGAACGTCGACGACCTCATGCTGTGGTTGGACGATGTGTTCGCCGGGTCGGCACTGCGGCGACCGTCGATTCTCGCTCACTCGTACGGCGCGATGATCGCTCTGGCGTTCGCTCTCCGTCGGCCGGCCGACGTCGACCGCCTCGTCCTGCTCGATCCGAATTCGTGCTTCGCCGGCATGCGCGCCGCCTACCTGGCTCATGCGTTACCGCTCCTGCTGCGACCGTCGGAAGAGCGACAGAGACGATTCACGGCGTGGGAGACGGGCGACGCAGTTCTCGTCGCCGACCTGTCCCGACTGGCCGAACTCGGAACAGCTCATCACCCTCGTCGTCGGCCCATCGTTCCGAGGCGGCCGAGTTCTTCGGCGCTGCACTCGCTCCAGGCGACCACGACGGTCGTTCTCGCCGGGTCCAGCCGGATTCACGACAGTGCTGCGGTGCGAGATCGTATCCAGAAGAACTGGCCGTCGATCAGTACCCAAATCCTCGACGGCGCCACCCATCACACGTTCCCGGACTCACCGAGAGCAGAACTCGGCGTCGCGATTCACGACGCTCTGACGAGGTAGCGACAGCCGTCTGCACACGTCCGTCAGGACAGGAATCGCGCGATCGCGTCGTCCCACTCCCGGTCCCGACGACGGTCGTAGACGCGGGCGAAGACGCTGCGCACGATCACGAGCACGATCGCCACGAGCGCGAGAAGTGCTGCAGCGCCGAAGATGCTGACCACCACGACGTCGACCCCGGTGGGCGGGGGTGCGATGCGACGACCGTCCGCGTCGACGGTGATGGTCACCTCGGTGCCCGACGGACTCTGCGCCGCAACAGGAACCGACCCGACGTGCTTCACGCCGTCGGAGGACCAGGTCGCGGGAGCCAACACGGTGGGAGTGACCGCCGCGAATTCGTCCGACGCCACCGGCGCCACGGCGTCCGCGGTGGTCGTGGCGAGCACCGACGAGGACGACGTCACGGCGTCGGCCGCCATGGTCTGCTGATCGTGGTAGAGGCTGACGCCCATCACGGCGACGAACGGGACGACGAGCAGGAACAGCGTCACGAGAAGACGGTGCAGTCGAGCCTCCGCGCGGTCGACGCCTCGAACGAGCGGATTGCGCGGTGTGCGCGCCACGGGCCGCCGAGTGTCGTCGGTCCCGCGCTCCGCCCTCTTGGAATTGTCCGCCATCGTCTCGTGTCCTGCCTGCGTCACGGACCCCGTGCGCCGTGACGGCGGCGGGTGTCCTGCGTGTCCGACCTTCTGTCCAGGGTCCGCGCAGCGTGTGACCTCGGCAAGGTCGTTCGCGTCACGTCACATGTGTTCTCGCTTACCCGAGGTGCTTTACTGTTACCAGTTGTCATACTAAGATTTGTGTGAACGAAGCCACACCGGAAGGACCCGACATGACCGCCGATGCCGACAATCTCGTGCTGCAGGCGCGCGACGTGCACTTCGACTGGGACGACCTGCCGATGCACTGGATCCCGGGTGAGCCGTTCTCCACACACGCGCTCAACGTGCTGCACCTGCTCCTCCCCGCCGGGGAGGAATGGTTCGTCGAGACGTTCCGCCAGGCGCTCCCGTTCATCGAGGACGAGAAGCTCCGCGAGGACGTCATCGGGTTCATCGGCCAGGAGGCCATGCACTCGTCGGCGCACTCCGGTGTCCTCGAGCACCTGCAGCGCAGCGGACTCGATCCGACGCCGTTCACCGACCAGATGAACTGGGTCTTCGGCAAGGTCATCGGCCCTCGACCCATCACCAGCAGCCGCGAGAAGAACTACCTCGTCGAGCGCCTGGCGATCATCGCGGCCATCGAGCACATCACCGCGTTTCTCGGCGACTGGGTTCTGAACGCCGAGGGGCTCGACCGCGCCAACATCCACCCGACCATGCTCGACCTGCTGCGATGGCACGGGTCCGAGGAGGTCGAGCACCGCTCTGTCGCCTACGAGACGATGCGCTACTTCGATCGCCGCGAGGTCCGACGCCTTCGCACCCAGGCACTCGCGGCACCGCTGCTGGTCTACCTGTGGATCCGCGGAACCCGCTTCCTCATGCAGAACGATCCGCTTCTCGCCGACGGACCGGCGTCCCGGCGCCGTCCCACGCCACTCGCCTGGCGCCGCGCGGCGAAGAAGGGCACCGTGCCGGGGCCTGTCGATCTCGGCCTGCGGCTCTCGCGCTACTTCCGTCGCAGCTACCACCCCAGTCAGGAGGGCTCGACGGCGCAGGCCGTCGCCTATCTGGCCTCCTCGCCCGCGGCGCGGGCAGCGTCGCGATGATCGACGCACCACGCGACCTCCGCGGACGGCCTCGTGGCGACCGGGCCCTCGGCCTGATCGGCCTGGTCGTCGGCAACTACCTCGGTGCGATGTCGCGTGTCCCCTACGACCCTCGGGTGGCCCTGCGTCCCCCGGACACCGCGGCCACACTGACGGTCGCGAGTGTCACGCCGGTGACCAGCGACGGCGATGTCGCGCAGATCGATCTCGTCGATGCGGGCGGATCGTCACTGCCGGCCTGGCAGCCGGGCTGCCACATCGATGTGCACCTGGAGGGCGACGCGACGTCGGGACCGCTCCGGCGGCAGTACTCGCTGTGCGGCGACCCCGACGACACGACGCGGTACCGCATCGCCGTCCGACGCATCGGCACCGTCTCGGAGCGGATGCACGCCCTGCGCCCCGGCGACACGGTGACGGTGCGCGGTCCCCGCAACGCCTTCCTGTTCGCGCAGGAACGCTCGGTGCACTTCGTCGCCGGCGGCATCGGCATCACCCCGATCCTGCCGATGGTCCGCGCCGCTCGCGATCTCGGCCTGGACTGGACCTTCGTCTACTGCGGACGCTCCCGCGAGAGCATGCCCTTTCTCGACGAGATCGAGAGCTGGGATTCGCCGCGTGTCGCCGTCCGCACCGACGTCGAGGACGGACTGCCCACTGTCACGGACCTTCTGGGTCCGGCCGCCCGTGGCGGCGCGGTGTACTGCTGTGGACCGACGCCGATGCTGAACACCGTGCGCACGTCGTTCGCGGGCTGCGGCGCGTCTGCTCTGCACTTCGAACGTTTCGGGGCCCCACCCGTGGTGGGCGGTCGGCCGTTCACGGTCACTCTCGCGAGAAGCGGTCGCACGCTGACAGTTCCCGCCGACAGGTCTGCACTGTCCGTCATCGTGGACGAGGACCCGACAGTCGCGTACTCCTGTCGCCAAGGCTTCTGCGGCACCTGCAAGGTGCGTGTTCTCGCGGGGACGCCCGAGCACCGCGAGACTCGACTGAGTCCCACCGAGCAGCAGGAACACATGCTGCCGTGCGTGTCTCGGGCAGACTCCGACCACCTCACGCTCGACGTCTGATGTCCCCCGCACACCCCACGTCCACCGATTCCGGAGCGTCCATGACCGTCACCCGCCCGTTCGAGTCCGAGCGCTCCACCGTGCGGAACGGTGACGTCGAGCTCGCCGTGTACACCGCCGGCGTGTCCGACGGCCCCACTCTCGTGCTGGTGCACGGGTGGCCCGACAACCACACCCTCTGGAACCACGTCGTCGGACTGCTCGCCGACCGCTACCGCGTCGTCACCTACGACTCACGCGGCGCCGGTGACTCCACGGTCCCCGCACAGACCCGCGGGTACCGACTCGACGCGATGGCCTCCGATCTGCGAGCGGTGATCGACGCGGTCAGTCCCGACGCCCCGGTCCACGTGCTCGGTCACGACTGGGGCGCGGTGGAGGCCTGGGAGCTCGTCGCCGAAGCCGATGCGCCGCTCCGCATCTCGTCCTACACGTCCGTGTCGGGACCCAACCTCGACCACCTCGCACTGTGGGCCCGCTCGCGGCTCCGTAGGCCCACACCGCGCAACCTGGCACAGGTGTTCGCCCAGACGCGAGCGTCCTGGTACACGGTCACCTTCCACGTCCCGCCGTTGGCTCGGGTGCGGATGTACCGCATGAAGCGCAAGGGCTGGACCCAGTTCATCGGCGAGTTCTCCGACGTCCCCGCCGCGATGGTGGAGGAGTCACCGACACTTCTCGACGACGCGTGGAACGGCCTGCGCATCTATCGAGCAAATCTTCTGCCGCGCTTCACCTCTCCGCGGCGTCGCTACGTCACCGTGCCCGTGCATCTGATCGTCAACACCCGTGACGCGGCGGTGCGTCCGTTCCACTACGAGGACACGCCGCGCTGGGTGGCCGACCTGTCGCGAACCGATCTCGATGCAGGACACTGGTCGCCGCTGTCGCATCCTTGGGACATCGCGCGCATCACGTCCGAGTTCGTCGACGGCATCGAGTCGCGGCGTCAGACCGCGTCGACGTAGACCCAGGCTCCATCGACGCGGGAGAACGTGCTGTTCTCCCGCTGCGAACCCGGTCGCCGGGCACCCGCGTCACGGAAGTGAGCCACGAACTCGACCGTGCCCGTGGTGTGCAGCATGCCGCCTCCGGTGGTGCCCAGGATCTCGAGCCCGGTCCACCGGCGGCGGTCGTCGAGGTCGAGCGCCGACGGTCGAGTATCGGGATGCCATGTGCGCAGCAGATACTCGGCGTCGAGCACCGTGAAGGCGGTGTACCGCGAGCGCATGAGCCGCTCGGCGGTCGGCGCACCGATCCGTCCCTCGAGCAAGGGTCCACAGCACTCGGACATCGGTAGGGGAGTGCCGCACGGGCAGGTGTCGGGCATGGCTGTAGACCCTACGGCCCTCGCAGCGAGTCGAGATGTGCCGCCAGCTCCGCCTCGGCCCACGCGCGGTTCTCGTCGTGTGGCGCGTGGACCATGTGCAGCGCGAGTCCGTCCAGGAATGCATGAAGTCGACGCGCCTCGTCGGGTACCCGGTCGGACAGTGACGCGTAGTCGGTGTCGTTCTCGGCGAGTAGGTTCACCAGTCGCCTGCACCCCGCGGCCAGGTACTGGTGCGCCCGGTCGTAGGCGACGCGCATCGCGGCGTTCGTGAAGGCGAGAGCGCCCAGCGACATCTGCACCTCCATCTCGAGGCGACTCTCGTCGGTGAGCGGCAACAACTCTCGCAGGCTCGCCTCGCAGTACTCGCGGGGTGACAGCTGCGGGTCGATGCGCTCCAGGCGTTCGACGACGCGTTCGGCTGCGTGTTCGAGGCAGAACGCTCGCAGGTCGTCCTGAGTGGGAAAGGAGCGACGGAGGGAGGCCGTCGCCAGCCCGGCCTCCTCGGCCACGTTGCGCACCGACAGATCGAGCAGGCCGTCTCGACCGATGATGCGCCAGGCGGCGTCGGCGACGTCGCGTCGCCGCTGGTCGTGATCGATCAGTTTCGGCACTCCCTGAATGTACACAGTTGTGCTACTTTGTTGTGAACACGATCGTACCAACAAGGAGCGCTCATGGTTCTGGCAGTCATCGTCGCGTGCGAGATCGGATTCTGGGTGGCCATCGCCGCCGGCCTCACGCTCCGGTACGGCGCACGGCGACCTCGTGCCGGTGCCGTGGTTCTGGCCTGCGCCCCGGTCGTCGATCTCGTCCTGCTCTGCGCCACCGTCATCGACCTGCGGTCGGGCAGTACCGCCACGTGGCATCACGCGCTGGCCGCTGCCTACATCGGCTTCTCGATCGCGTACGGACACCGCATGATTCGCTGGGCAGACGTGCGAGTGGCCCACCACTTCCGCGGCGGGCCCGCGCCGGTTCGTCTCCACGGCGCTGCCTATGCGAGAGCGTGCTGGGCGGACGTGGTCAGAACCCTGATCGCCGTGGCCGTCACCGTCGGGCTGCTCGCCGGCCTCGTCGCGCTGGTCGGGTCTCCCGAGCGAACCGAGGCGCTGACGGCCTTCATGCCCGTGCCCCTCGTCGTGCTCGCCGTCGACGTCGTCGCCGCGATCACCTACACGGTGTGGCCACGACAGCCTCGACGGCGGGACATGGACGGTCGAGTCAGTTCGGCAGCATCCCGAGTCTCGTGACGGCCTCGCGCTCGGCCTGCAGTTCCGCGACGGAGGCGTCGATACGGCGCCGGGAGAACTCGCCGATCTCGAGGCCCTCCACGATCTGCCAGGCGCCGCCGGAGGACCGCACGGGGAACGAGGACACCAGTCCCTCGGGCACGCCGTACGCGCCCGTCGACGGGAGTGCGACGGACGTCCAGTCGGCGGCGGGAGTGCCCAGGACCCAGTCGCGCACATGATCTATGGTGGCGTTCGCCGCGGAGGCAGCGGACGACGCACCGCGCGCCTCGATGATCGCGGTACCGCGGCGCGCCACCGTCGGCACGAAGACGTCCTCGAGCCAGGTGGTGTCCGCGGCGAACTCGGCGCCCGACCGGTCACCGACTCGCGCGTGGAAGATGTCCGGGTACTGCGTGGCGGAATGGTTGCCCCAGATGCTGACCCGCGAGATCTCACCCACCGGGACGTCCGCACGAGCGGACAGTTGCGCGACGGCGCGGTTGTGATCGAGCCGGGTCAGCGCGGTGAACCGATCGGCGGGGATGCTGGGTGCGTGCGCTGCGGCGATGGCCGCGTTGGTGTTGGCGGGATTGCCCACGACGACCACCCGGATGTCGGACGCGGCGCCCGCCTCGAGAGCGGCGCCCTGCGGCCCGAAGATCGACCCGTTGGCCTCGAGCAGGTCGGCGCGCTCCATCCCCGCGGTACGAGGGCGAGCCCCGATCAGCAGCGCGACGTTCGCGCCGTCGAAGGCGTCGACCGGATCGTCGTGGATCTCCACCGACCGCAGCAGGGGGAACGCACTGTCGTGCAGTTCCATGGCCGTGCCCTCGGCTGCGTGCAGTGCCGGCGGGATCTCGAGAAGCCGCAACGTGACGGACGTGTCCGGACCGAGCATCGCACCCGATGCGATGCGGAACAGTGCCGCGTAGCCGATGCTGCCGGCCGCGCCTGTGACGGTGACGATGCTGTGCGCCATGTGAACTCCTTCGTTCCCCTCGACCGTAGATCCGGCAGTCGACCGAGTGCACGGATGTGTGTCGGACTGCACCCGATCACCGTTCCATCGGAATCTCTCTCGATCTCTAGCACTGCGACTAGAAACATGAATATCGTCCTGTGCACGTCCGATTTGCCTGACCACCATTCCTCGTTCACAGTGACGCCATGACCCTGTCGGACAGTTGGGCCAGCAAACAGGCCACAGTGACGCGCGTGGGGGCGGCCGAGGCCGTCCTGCGCGAGCTGCGTTCGGCGATCGAGAGCGGCGAACTCGAGGTCGGCACCAAGCTCCCGTCCGAGGCCGCTCTCGCGACGCGCTTCGGCGTGAGCCGGTCGGTGGTCCGCGAGGCACTGCGCTCGACCACGGCTCTCGGACTGACGGAGACGCACACCGGCAAGGGAACGTTCGTCCTGGCGAAGACCGTCGAGACCGACAGAGTCTTCGGCAACCATTCCGTCGATTCCCTGCGCGAGGCCCGCCCGCACATCGAGATTCCTGCCGCCGCACTCGCTGCCGAACGGCGGACGCCGGAGCAGATGGACGCGATCCGCAGCCTGTTGAATCGGATGATCGCCGAGAACGATCCCAAGGAGTGGGTCCGTCTCGACGCGGAGTTCCATCTGCTCATCGCGACCGCGAGCGGCAACGACGTCTTCGCCGCCGTCATCACCGAGATCCGCGAGGCCCTGTCGCAGCAGTCCGAGATGGTGAACCTGCTGCCCGACCGTCGGCACCGGTCCAACGTCGAGCACGAGAGCATCGTCGACGCCATCGACTCGGGGTCCGGCGAGGCCGCGTCCGAGGCGATGAGCCGACACCTGACGCACGTGCAGGACGCACTCGGCCAGCTTCGCGGCCGATGACTCCCGTGGTCCGGACCCACCCTCGGCATCACTTAGAATGAGCAGGTCACAGCGCCGCACAGGCTCGCCCACCAGCACATCGGGAAGGTCCACCATCACACAGCCGCCAGCCCTGCAGAACGTCGAGACGCCCGATGTCTACCTCGTCCCGCCCGACAGCGGCGAGATCGAACGGGCGCGCGTCGCGTCCGCGGCGTCCCGACATCGGTTGACCGAGCGCTCCGACATCGTGTGGGTCAAGGACAAGTTCGCACTGTCCATCACCACCACGACGCCCCACGAGGCGATGGTGGAGGACCTCCTGTTCGTCCGCGATGTGCTGGACGCGACCGCGATCGAGTACCTGCTCGTCCGCGGCAACGACGAGCGGCCCGTCATCGCCATCGACAGGCACGACAGGCCGACGTTGCGCGACGCCCTGGTCGCGGCCTGCGCGGACGAGCCGTTCTACTCCAAGCCGATGGACGTCAAGGGATCCCCGGCCCTGCTCATCGCGGACGGGCTCCTGGCGTCGGCCACGCAGGCGCGGATCTTCCGGTTGTTCCGCCCTCGTGCGCACCGCCCGAGCGGGCTCTTCTACGGATCCGGCAAGGGCATCCAGATCGAACTGTGGGAGTTCTCGGACGACACGATCGTTCTCCCCGTCGAGAACTCGCTGACCCGACGCACCATCCGTCAGGACGAGGCGGTTCGTGGCACGGTCGAGCGCTTCGGCCGACACTGGCCGACCATCGAGAACATGTTCGCCGACCACGCGTCGGACATCGACTTCGACATCGACCTGATCTTCTCCTGGGTCGACGGCACCGACGTGGAGTGGCAGGCGGAACGCGCGGCGATGCTGCGTGAGGTCGTCGTGGGCGAGGGCGACGATCACGAGGCCCGCTTCCGCCAGATCGACGAACTCAAGTACGCACTGCGCTCGGTACACCTGTACGCGCCGTGGATCCGGCGCATCTTCGTCGTCACCGACTCACCGAAGCCGGGGTGGCTCGACGACCATCCCGACGTCACGTTCGTGCGCAGCGAGGAGTTCTTCACCGACACCTCCGTGCTGCCCACCTACAACTCGCAGGCCGTGGAATGCCAGCTCCACCACATCGACGGTCTCGCCGAGCACTTCCTGTACTCGAACGACGACATGTTCTTCGGCCGCCCGGTCGGTCCCCAGATGTTCTTCTCACCCGGCGGCATCAGCATGTTCGTCGAGGCGGGAACCCGGATCGGACTGGGCGCCAACGACGAGCAGCGCAGCGGATTCGAGAACGCCGCGCGGGTCAACCGTCGCCTGCTCCACGACCGATTCGGTCGCATCACCACGCGCCACCTCGAGCACGCTCCCGTGCCGCTCCGGCGCAGTGTGATGTTCGAGCTCGAGAAGGAGTTCCCCGACGAGTTCGCGGCCACGGCCGCCAGTCGATTCCGCGCGAGCTCCAACATCTCGGTGACCAACTCGCTGTACCACTACTACGCCCTGCTCACCGGCCGCGCCGTGGTGCAGACGCAGGCCTCGGTCAAGTACGTCGACACGACGATGCGCAGTGGACTGCGGGACATGGACCGCCTGCTCGCGAAGCGGTCGATGGACTTCTTCTGCCTCAACGACGGCAGCTTCCCCGAGATCGACGCCGACGAGCGCGCAGCGGCGGTGACGACGTTCCTGAGCACCTACTTCCCGGTGCCGGCGCCCTGGGAACACGCCGTCACACCGGTCGGCTGATCGCCACAGCTACGACTGCCGGCTGATCGCCACAGCTACGACTGCCGGCTGATCGCCTTCTGGGGCGCGTCGGCGATGACGACGCCGGCATCGTGCAGGCGCTGGGCGGCCTCATCGGCCGACACGTAGGTGCCGACGGTGTCGCCCGTCCCGATGGGCACCACCGAGTGGACCACCGTGTCCTGGTACAGATGCACCAGGTTGTAGGCCTGCGCCCCGTCGCGCCCGCGTTGCGCACCCACCGGGACGTTGAGGTCCTGGGTATAGCAGGTGGCCGACGCCACCGACACCGGGATTCCGGCGAAGGTCGCGGACGTGGAGTAGTGCAGGTGGCCCGCGAGGATCGCCCGCACGTCGCTGCCCGCGAGCACATCCGCGAGCGAGTCCTGGTCGCGGAGTTCCACCAACACCGCGAGATCTTGCACGCAGGGAACCGGCGGATGGTGCAGCGCGAGCACTGTGCCGTCCGGCGCCGGCATCGCCAGTTCTGCTGCGAGCCACCGCAACTGTTCCGCGGAGATCTGGCCGTAGTGGTGGCCGGGGACGGTCGAGTCCAACGTGATGACTCGCAGCCCACCGATGTCGTAGACCCCGTCCACGGGCTCGGTCGATCCGCGCTCGTCGAGCAGGCTGCGACGGAACGCCGCTCGGTCGTCGTGGTTGCCCATCGCCCAGATCACCTCGGACCCCAGGGCTGCGGCGACCGGATCGACCAGTGCGCGCAACGAGTCGTACGCGTCGGGCTCGCCCTTGTCCGCGAGATCACCCGTGAACACCAGAGCCTCCGGCCGGGCACCCGTCGCCTCGAGCTCCGCGAAGATCTGGCGAAGACGCGCCTCGCTGTCGACCGCGTCGTACAACTCGCCGGCGCCGACCAGGTGCGTGTCACTGATGTGCAGGAGGAAATGGTCCGGCCGTGGATGCTCGGCGGTGCGCCAGGTCTGCTCGACTGGCTCCATGAGTTCTCGCTTCCCAGTGCTCCCGGATCGGAGCTCGGTCACCCTGTGTGTACCGGGCTCGTCCACCCTAACCACAGGAGGTGTCGAGCCGCCGAACGCCGGGCGACACGGGGTTGACGGCATACCGTAGGGGGGTATGGTAGTTCTCATGACCACGAAGACTGTCACCGTCGTCGGAATGACCTGCCAGCACTGCGTCGCAGCGGTGACGGAGGAGGTGAGCGCCCTGCAGGGAGTCACCTCGGTCCACGTCGACCTCGAGTCCGGACGCGTCGATGTCGAGTCCGACACACCTGTCGACGACGCTGCCCTCGCAACCGCGGTGGACGAGGCCGGGTACGAGCTGGCTCAGCCGTGACCACCGGGGAGAAGGCCGCGAACATCCAGCTCGACATCGGCGGCATGACCTGTGCGTCGTGCGCCAACCGCATCGAGAAGAAGCTCAACCGCCTCGACGGTGTGACCGCGACGGTCAACTACGCCACCGAGAAGGCGAGCATCGCCACGGACGCGACCGTCGAGACCGGGGACCTCATCGGCACCGTTGAGAAGGCCGGCTACACAGCGACCGTGCACGAACCGCACCGACCGGCCGGCCCTCCCGCAGCCGAGTCCGATGCCGCCGCAGCCGAGTCCGATCCCCTGCGCACGCGTCTGCTCGTGTCGACGCTGCTGTCCGTTCCCGTCATCGCGATGGCGATGATTCCGCCGCTGCAGTTCGACAACTGGCAGTGGCTCTCGCTCACCCTCGCCGCGCCCGTCGTCGTGTGGGGCGGGCTGCCGTTCCACCGCGCCGCCGTCACCACCGCGCGGCACGGCGCGACCACCATGGACACGCTCGTGTCGGTGGGCACTCTGGCCGCCTTCGGCTGGTCGCTGTACGCGCTCTTCTTCGGCCACGCGGGCATGCCCGGCATGCGCCACGCCTTCGAGTTCACCGTCTCGCGTGGCGACGGCAGCGCGAACATCTATCTCGAGGCGGCGGCCGGCGTCACGACGTTCCTGCTCGCCGGTCGCTATCTGGAAGCGCGGTCCAAGCGCAGCGCAGGCGCCGCTCTGCGTGCGTTGCTCGAGGTCGGCTCCAGGAACGCGACCGTGCTGCGCAACGGCAGTGAGGTCAGCGTGCCCGCCGACGAGCTCGTGGTCGGAGACCGCATCGTCGTCCGACCGGGCGAGAAGATCGCCGCCGACGGCACCGTCGAGAGCGGCACGTCCGCCGTCGACGCCTCGATGATCTCCGGTGAGTCCATCCCCGTGGAGGTCGGTCCGGGCGCCACGGTCACGGGCGGGACCGTCAACGTGGGTGGCGCGCTCACCGTCGTCGCCGACCGCGTGGGCGCGGACACGCAGCTCGCGCGCGTGGCCCGCATCGTGGAGGACGCGCAGAACGGCAAGGCCGAGGCGCAGCGCCTGGCCGACCGCATCTCGGGCGTCTTCGTCCCCGTCGTGATCGGTCTCGCCCTGGCCACCCTGCTGGGCTGGGTCCTCGTCAGCGGCAGCTGGTCCGCCGCGTTCACCGCATCCGTCGCGGTCCTCATCATCGCGTGCCCGTGCGCGCTGGGCCTGGCCACTCCGACAGCCCTGATGGTGGGCACCGGACGCGGCGCCCAACTCGGCGTCCTCATCAAGGGACCCGAGGTGCTCGAGCGCACCCGCCGCGTGAACACCATCGTGCTGGACAAGACGGGCACCATCACCAGCGGTGTCATGAGCGTGCAGTCCGTCGTGGGAGACGCTCGCGACGACGCGCTGCGGTTCGCCGCGGCGGCGGAGTCCGGTTCCGAGCACCCGGTCGCCCGCGCGATCGTCGACGCGTACCGGACCGCGCACGGAGAGCCCGTCGCCGCCACCGACTTCACCACCACGGCGGGACGCGGTGTCACCGCGACGGTCGACGGCCACCGCGTGGTCGTCGGACGCCCCGGCCTGGTGGGCGGCGCACTGCCCAGCGCTCTGCAGACGGCCTTCGAGGACGCCGAGGCCACCGGGGCCACCGCGGTGGTCGTCGGGTGGGACGACGAGGCCCGCGCCGTCATCGCGGTCTCCGACACCGTGAAGGAGACGTCCGCGCAGGCGGTCTCGGAGCTCCGCGCACTGGGTCTCGACCCGATCATGCTCACCGGTGACAACGAGTCCGCAGCCCGCACGGTGGCCGCCTCGGTCGGTATCGACACCGTCATCGCCGGTGTGCTGCCTGAGCAGAAGGTGGACGCGATCCGCGAGCTGCAGGCGTCGGGCAAGGTCGTCGCCATGGTCGGTGACGGCGTCAACGATGCTGCGGCACTGGCTACGTCGGACCTCGGACTCTCGATGGGCACGGGCACCGACGTCGCGATCGAGGCCGGCGACCTCACGCTGGTGCGGGGAGATCTGCGCGTCGCGGTCGACGCGGTGCGCCTCTCGCGCGCAACCCTCCGCACCATCAAGGTCAATCTCTTCTGGGCCTTCGCCTACAACGTCGCGGCGATCCCGCTCGCGGCCGCCGGACTGCTCAACCCCATGCTGGCCGGTGCCGCGATGGCGCTGTCGTCGGTCTTCGTCGTCACCAACAGCCTGCGGCTCCGATCCTTCCGGTCCTCGGTGGTGTGACTCAGCCTGCGAGCAGGGCTCGGACTCGGCCGTCACGCAGCCAGAGTCCGAGCCACGCGGCGATGCCGACGTAGATCGCGAAGAACACCGTGCTGACGAGTGGCTGGTCGGTGCGCCAGTTCGTGATCACCGCTCCACCGAGGTAGCCGGTCAACAGGACGGCACCCAGCGGCGCGGTCCGCGGAATCACGTACAGGGTCACGATCACGAGGCAGACGACGCCGATCTTCGGGGCCATGTCGACGGGGAGTCCGAGTTCGGCGGACGCGTCCTTCACGACGTCCAGGTTCAGCAGATGGATCACGGCGTCGAACAGCATGAAGACGACCACCAGCGCGCTGACGATCCATCCTGCTCGAACGGCTCCGCGGGACGGTGCGGTGGTGGTGGCGCGGGTGAGGTGTGTGGTCATGTGACTGTCGACCGCGTACGCCACGGAAACTCATCACGAAGCCCCGAAATTTTCCTCGGCGAGTCGTCCCTGCGAGGACTATCCTCCTCGCATGACTGCGACGCAGGAGCTCGGCAACGACTTCATGACTCTCGCGGAACCGTACCGCCGCGAGCTCCTCGCGCACTGTTACCGCATGACCGGATCCATCCACGACGCGGAGGATCTGGTGCAGGACACCCTGGTCCGAGGGTGGAAGGGGTACGCGAACTTCAAGGGCGACTCGTCGCTGCGCACGTGGCTCTACCGCATCGCCACGAACACCTGCCTCACCTCGCTCGAGGGCCGCAAGCGCCGACCGATGCCGTCGGGGCTGGGTACGCCGTCGTCCGATCCGTCGGACGAGCTGGTCGAGCGCCACGAGATCGCTTGGCTCGAGCCGGCGCCGCCGTTCGGCGATCCGGTGGACGACGACCCGGCATCGCTGATCGGCTCGCGTGAATCGGTGCGGCTCGCGTTCGTGGCCGCGTTGCAGCATCTGTCCGCCCGGCAGCGAGCCGTCCTCGTACTCCGAGAGGTGTTGCAGTGGAAGGCGTCCGAGGTGGCCGAACTGCTCGGCACCTCCACTGCTGCAGTCAACAGCCTGCTGCAACGTGCGCGCGGCCAGATCGAGGCGATCATGCCCGACGAGAACTCCGTGTCCGAGCCGGAGTCACCGGAGACGCGAGAGTTGTTGCGACGCTACGTCGAGGGATTCGAGACGTACGACATCGACGGCATCGTGAAACTCTTCGCCGCAGAGGCGGTCTGGGAGATGCCGCCGTTCACCGGGTGGTACCGCGGCCCGGCCGACATCGGCGCCCTCATCTCGACGAAGTGCCCCGCGACCGGCCCCGAGTCGATGCGGATGATGGCGACCACCGCCAACGGGCAGCCGGCCTTCGGCCTCTACATGCTCGGAGAGGACGGGGTACACCGTCCGTTCCAGCTGCACGTCCTCGAGATCATCGACGCCCGCGTCGCGCATGTGGCGTGCTTCTTCGATCTCACGCTGTTCGATCGGTTCGGACTGCCACCGGTGTACCCGGGCTGAGCCCGGGTCACCTTCCGCGGCTCACATGTCGGGAGGCGTGGCCTCGCCCGAGGCGACGGCCGGGTCCATCCAGGTCACTTCCCACACGTGACCGTCGAGGTCGCGGAACGACCGCCCGTACATGAAGCCGTGGTCCTGCGGATCCATCCAGTCACTGCCGCCCGCGGCGAGCGCCGCGTCGGCCATGGCGTCGACGGCCTCCTTGCTGTCGGCCGACACGGCCAGCAGCATCTCGCGCGAGGTGGAGAGGTCCGCGACGTCGTCGCGGATGAAATCTTTGAAGCGCGGGACGTTCAGCAGCATCACGACGGCCTGCTCGTTGACGATCAGGCACGCGGTGTTCTCGTCGCTGAAGGTGTCGTTGAAAGAGAATCCCAGCGACGTGAAGAACGCGCGGCTCGCGGCGACGTCCTGGACGAAGGTGTTGACGAAGATCATGCCGGACATGGTGTCTCCTGGTGTGGTGTCGTCGGCCCCGGCGTCAGGGCCACTCACCACTACCGACACCGCCCGAGCGGAAAAGTCATCGCGCGGGCGGTGTCGGTCGTGCGGCGTCAGGCCGCGGTGGCGTGCAGGTGCTGCTCGGCGAGCAGGCGGTAGGAGAGCAGTCGCTCGTCGGTGTCGTCGATACCGCTGGCCACGATGACCTCGTCCGCCTGCGCGTGCGCGGCGAAACGATCGATGTAGTCCGACGCCTCCGCCGGCGTTCCGACGGCCGAGTACTTCACCATTCCCTGGATCTGTCGGCCCGCGGGCGAGTCCATGATCATGTCGACCTCCTCCTCGGAGAAGGAACGGCCACGTCCCACCATCTGCACCACCCGGCGACGCAGACCGGCCGTGAACAGCTCGTGCGCGCGAGTAGACGTCGGTGCGACCGTCGCGTTGACGGCGGCGATGACGTAGGGCTCCGCGAGCTGCGCGGACGGCTGGAACGTGTCCCGATAGACGGCCACGGCCTCCTCGAGCGAGTCGGGGGAGAAGTGCGACGCGTTGGCATACGGAAGGCCGAGATGTGCGGCGAGCTGAGCACCGAAGAGGGAGGACCCCAGAATGTAGAGCGGCACATCGGTTCCCGCGCCCGGCACTGCCTGCACTCCCGGAACCCGACTCGAACCAGACAGGTAGCCCTGGAGTTCGAGAACGTCCTGCGGGAAGGAATCGGCCGACGACGGGTCACGGCGCAGAGCACGCATGGTGGTCTGATCGGATCCCGGCGCTCTGCCGAGACCGAGATCGATACGGTCCGGATGGAGTGTGGCCAGCGTTCCGAATTGCTCGGCAATGGTCAGCGGAGAATGGTTAGGCAACATCACTCCACCCGATCCGAGACGAATGGACGAGGTGTGCGCGGCCACGTGTGCGATGAGGACCGACGTCGCCGAGGACGCGATGGAGGGCATGTTGTGGTGCTCCGCGTACCAGACTCGCCGATATCCGCTCTCCTCCGCGAGGCGGGCCAATGCGACACTGGCATCGAAACTGCTTCGAGGAGTTTCACCCTCGCCGACCTGTGCGAGATCGAGTACGGACAGTGGTACGGCCACGTGCGTTCACCCTTTCGAGAAAAAGAAGACTACTCAGCTGCGAACGCCCGCCCGGCGGAGAATATTTCCCGAGCCGCGTGACCTCGAACGACCGAACCGTGCGGTATCGACGGACCGGCACGAGTACACGACATCGAACCGGAATTGGCGGTGACTCGCTAATCGGGCTTCGAGATGGATAAACTCTGGCGGAAGAACCGCGATGGTGGTCGGAACGACGAGTCGACGACGGCTCGATGAATCCATGTCCGGTTCGGTCGGGGAACTCATCATCGAAAGGAACCACAGCGTCATGGCGAAACAGGTCTTCGTGGAATTGGTCGACGATATCGACGGCGCACCCATCAAATCGGGTAAAGGGGAGACCATCGGTTTCTCGGTCGACGGTGTGGAGTACGAGATCGATCTCGGTGTGAAGAATGCCAAGGAGTTCCGCAAGCAACTCGATTACTGGGCCGAGCACGCCACGAAGGTGTCGTCACGTGGCAAGAAGGCCACGGCGAAGAAGGCGACCGGAACGGCGACGCAGGTCGGCTCGTCTCCGCGAGATCCTCTGCAGACTAGAGCCATTCGCGAGTGGGCGAATCAGAACGGGTACACGGTCTCGAGCCGCGGACGTATTCCGGCCGAGGTCGAAGAGGCGTACAACTCCGCCCAGTGACGTCAGGGCAGTAGTGATGTCATGACCGCAGTGCGCGCCGGCGCTGCAGCATCCACCGTCCGGCCGACCCTGCCGACAGAACCCCGATTCCGACCACCACCGCCGCCGCGGGCAGTGTGACCGCCAGCAGGACGCAGCCGCAGAGCCCGAGCATCTGCAGTGCCCGCGGCCACCGGCGATCGGAACCGGTCTGCGTGAATGCCGCGGCATTGGCCACGGCGTAATAGACGAGAACTCCGAACGACGAGAATCCGATCGCGTTCCGCACGTCGAGCGTGAGAACCACGACGACCACCACGGCGGCCACGGTGATCTCCGCGGCGCGCGGAACCGAGCGGCGCTCGTCGACGTGCGCGAGGTATCGCGGCATGTCCCCTTCCCGCGCCATCGCCATCGTGGTGCGGCCGATCCCCGCGATCAGTCCCAGCAGGGCTCCGAGAGCCGCGGCCGATGCCCCGACGCGCACCACCGGGCCCGCCCAATGTGCCCCGACCGCGTCCATCGCCGCGGCCACCGGAGCCGTCGAGCGCGCGAGTGCGTCCGCCCCGAGAACGTGCAGCAGCATCACTGCGACGGCCGCGTAGATCACGACCGCGCACGCGAGGGCGCCGACCACGGCGCGCGGGATGGTGCGCGCCGGGTCCCGCACCTCCTCTCCGAGCGTCGCGATGCGCGCGTACCCAGCGAAGGCGAAGAACAGGATCCCCGCGGACTGCAGAACGCCCACCGGACCCGAGGTCGCCGAGAACCCGGCGCCCGTCACGGTGGACGAGCCGGTCGCACCGACGATCAGTGCCGCGACGAGCACGACGAGCACCACCGCCACGAGCACGCGCGTGACCGACGCGGTGCGGGTGATGCCCAGGCAGTTTACCGCCGCCAGCGCCACCACCGCGATCACGGCGAGCGCCCGTGCGTGCTCGGGCCACGCGTACGCGCCGAACGTCAGGGCCATGGCGGCACAACTCGCGGTCTTGCCGACCACGAAGCTCCAGCCCGCCAGGAAGCCCCACCGGTCACCGAGTCGCGCTCGCCCGTAGGCGTAGGCGCCGCCGGACGTGGGGTGCACCGCGGCGAGCTGGGCAGTCGACGTCGCGTTGCAGAACGCCACGACGGCGGCGACGGCGAGCCCGACCAGCAGCCCGCCACCCGCGGCCGCCGCGGCCGGGCCGAAGGCGGAGAACACCCCGGCGCCGACCATCGACCCCACGCCGATGACGACGGCGTCGCGCGTGGTCAGTCGTCGTTGCAGCGGCATCGACGAAGCATAGGGACCCCCGGTGAACGCCGAACGAACCACCGCCACTTCGATGAATCATGATTAACCGAAATCGGGGAAACCGCAGACGGGCAGCCGTCCCATGGATTAGCGTCGCGGAGGTACCCGAGCCTCGAGGAGCGACTTTGTCACCGCAGACTTCCTACTCGTCCGGCCCGACCGACACGCCGCTGCTCGACGAGACGATCGGGCGGAACTTCGATCGCACCGCCGCGCGGGTGGGCTCGTCGGACGCTCTCGTGGACATCGCGTCCGGTCGCCGGTGGACGTACGACGAGTTGCGATCCGACGTCGACGATCTCGCCCGCGGCCTGCTCGCGCGCGGAATCCGTCGCGGGGATCGCGTGGGGATCTGGGCACCGAACTGCCCGGAGTGGACCATCGTCCAGTACGCCACCGCGAAGATCGGCGCGGTGCTGGTGACCATCAACCCTGCCTACCGTGCGCACGAGCTGCAGTACGTGCTCGACCAGTCCGGCGCCACCATGCTGGTGGCGGTCCGGGCGCACGGCACCTCGGACTACGCCTCGATGATCGACGCCGTGCGCGGCGAGTGCACCGGTCTGGCCCACGTCGTGTACCTCGGCACCGACGACTGGAGCGACCTCGTCACCGACGGTGAGTCCGTCGATGTGGACGAACTCGACCGGCGCAGTGCCGAACTCGGTCCCGACGACGCCATCAACATCCAGTACACCTCCGGCACCACGGGATTCCCCAAGGGCGCGACGCTGAGCCACCGCAACATCCTGAACAACGGCTACTTCGTCGGCGAGCTCTGCCATTACACCGAGGCGGACAGTGTCTGCATTCCCGTGCCGTTCTATCACTGCTTCGGGATGGTGATGGGAAACCTCGCCTGCACCTCGCACGGTTCGACCATGGTGATCCCGGGGCCGTCGTTCGATCCGGCAGCGACACTGGCCGCGGTCTCCGCCGAGCGGTGCACCTCGCTCTACGGAGTTCCCACCATGTTCATCGCGGAACTGGCCGTTCCCGACCTGGCGGAGCACGATCTTCGGTCGCTGCGCACGGGCATCATGGCCGGATCACCCTGTCCCACCGAGGTGATGAAGCAGGTCATCGACGTCATGGGAATGGCGGAGGTCTCCATCTGTTACGGGATGACCGAGACGTCCCCGGTGTCACTGCAGACCCGCTCCGACGACACGATCGAGCAGCGCGTGTCCACGGTCGGACGAGTCGGACCGCATCTCGAGGTGAAGATCGTCGACCCCGTCACCGGGGAGACGGTTCCCCGCGGAGAGCCCGGTGAACTGTGCACACGGGGGTACTCCGTGATGCTCGGTTACTGGGACGACCCCGAGAAGACCGCCGAGGCACTCGATTCCGAGCACTGGATGCACACGGGCGACATCGGCACCATGGACGACGACGGCTACGTCGCCATCACCGGGCGCATCAAGGACATGGTGATCCGCGGCGGCGAGAACATCTACCCCCGTGAGATCGAGGAGTTCCTGTACTCCCACCCCGACATCCTGGACGCCCAGGTCATCGGTGTGCCCGACGACAAGTACGGCGAGGAACTGATGGCCTGCGTCCGTCTGCGTGAGGGCGCGGCGGCCATGACCGTCGACGATCTCCGGACCTACTGCGACGGCCGCATCGCGCGATACAAGATCCCGCGCTACCTGCGCGTCATGGATGCCTTCCCCATGACCGTGACCGGCAAGATCCGCAAGATCGAACTACGCGAGGAAGCCACGCGCCTGCTGGATTGACGGAACGGCTGGGTCGATCGAACGGCTGGGGTGATCAGGCTGCGTGGAACAGCATGGTCTCGGCGGTGAGTCCGGGGCCGAACGCCATCGCGCATCCCGACCCGGTGTCACCCCGCTCGAGCATGTCCGCGAGCACGAACAGCACGGTGGCCGACGACATGTTGCCGTAGTTCTCGAGCACGCGGCGCGACGACGTCAGAGCGTCTGCGTCGAGGTGCAGCGCGCCCTCCACCGCGTCGAGGATCGAGCGACCACCGGGATGCACGGCCCACAGGTCGATCGACGACGTCTCCGCCCCCGAGAGCACCGTCTTCATCGTGGTCTCGTCCAACGCGCGTGACAACGAGCCCGGCACCTTGCCGGAGAGCACCATGTCGAACCCCATGCCGCCGATGCGCCAGGTGATGAGGTCGCGGGAGTCCTCGATCATGAGGGCCTGGAAGGAGTCCATGGCCAGACCGGTGGACTCGGCAGTGACCAGCACGGCCGCGGCGCCGTCGCCGAACACCAGGAACGACAGCATCGTCTCGAGATCGTCGGTCTGCTGCATGTGCAGCGAGCACAGTTCGACGCTGACCACGAGCACCTTCGCGGCGGGCTCGGAGCGCACGATGTGGTGGGCGAGCTTGAGACCGTTGATGCCGGCGAAGCAGCCCATGAAACCGACCTGGGTGCGCTCTGCCGTGGTGGGCACGCCGCACTGCTTCATGATCTCGAAATCGATTCCCGGAGTGTAGAACCCGGTACATGTCAGGACGATGAGATGGGTGATGTCCCCTGCCGCGTCGCCGAGGCCGAGCCCGTCGACGGCACGAACGGCGAGTCCGGGAGCGGTGCGCTCGAACTCCTGCATCCGCGCCTGCGTGTCGACGGCGTTGGGATCGTCGCCGTAGAAACTGGCGATGGACGGGAACGCGGACCACCGGTGCGAGATCTGCGCGCGATCCGCCATGCGGCGGAACAGCAATTGCTTACGTCGCAGCGTGAACGTGCTGTCGGCGTAGGCGACGAAGTCGTCGTGGACGTCGTGCTCGGGAACGGCGGTCGAGATGGCATTGATGTATGCGATCGTCACAGGTGCCTCTCGTGAAGGTGGGGGCTCGACAGGTCGAGTTCCCCCTGACCACCGCAGTCAACCACCGAGCGGGGCCGCGCGTCGGACAGAATGACCGTCATGAGAATCGAGGACCGTTCCTGGGTGGAGAACGCGCTGCGCATCGTCGAGGCCGACGCGAACCGCAGCGCGGACACTCATCTGCATCCCTTCCCACTGCCGGCCGAGTGGGGCATCGATCTCTACCTCAAGGACGAGTCGGTCCACCCCACCGGATCGCTCAAGCATCGGCTCGCACGGTCGCTCTTCCTCTTCGGCCTGGCCAACGGGGACATCGGGCCCCGCACCACGCTCGTCGAGGCGTCGTCCGGGTCGACCGCCGTGTCGGAGGCGTACTTCGCCCGGCTCATCGGCCTCGAGTTCGTCGCGGTCATGCCGGCCACCACCAGCCCGACGAAGATCGCGCTGATCGAGCGCTACGGCGGCATCTGTCGCCTCGTCGAGCACTCGGGTGCCGTGTACGACGTCGCGGAGGAACTGGGTGCGCAGAAGGACTGGCTGTATCTCGACCAGTTCACCAATGCGTCGGTGGTCACCGACTGGCGTGGCAACAACAGCATCGCCGCCTCCATCTTCGATCAGATGGCCCTCGAACGGTTCCCCGTCCCCACCTGGGTGGTGGTCGGCGCCGGCACCGGTGGCACCAGCGCGACCATCGGCCGGTACTGCCGCTACCGGCGCGTGCCCACCCGGGTGTGTGTCGTCGACCCCGAGGGATCCGCGTTCTTCGAGGCGTGGCGCGACGACACCCGTGACGCCGTCGGCACCGGATCGCGCATCGAGGGAATCGGTCGGCCCCGCGTCGAGCCGTCGTTCGTCCCCGCCGTCATCGAGCACATGGTGCAGATCCCCGACGCCGCCTCGGTGGCGGCCGTCCGCATGCTCGAACAGGTGACGGGCCTGCACGCCGGTGGATCGACCGGGACCAACCTCGTCGGCGCGTTCCGGTTGGCAGCGGACATGAAGGCTCGCGGAGAGCAGGGGAGCATCGTCACGCTGCTGTGCGACGGGGGAGAGCGCTACGAGGGCACCTACTACGACGACGCCTGGGTGACGAGCCACGGCATGAACCTCGACGCACACCGCGCCTGCATCGACCACTTCCTCGCGACAGGCGTCTGGTCGGAGTCCGTGTGATGACCCTCTACTCGGAGCTGCCCGCCCGCCGGACCCGCCAGGTGGTCGCCGACGTGGTGGTCGCGGTGTGGACCGTGGTCTGGATCCGGGTGGGCCTGGCGCTGCACGACGCGGTGATGGCGTTGGCGGCGCCCGGACGCGAGATCGCCGACGCCGGAAGCGGACTGGAGAACAACCTCCGGTCCGCGGGCGAACGGGTGTCCTCCGTCCCACTCATCGGTGACGACGTCCGCACACCGTTCGACCGGGCCGGGGACGCCGGCGCCGCACTGCGCGGCGCAGGTGAGGCGCAGGTCGCGGCGGTCGAGGCGCTGGCGTCGTTCCTCGGTGTCACCGTCGCCCTGCTCCCCATCGTCGCGCTGCTGCTCCTGTGGCTCCCGCGGCGGATCCGCTTCGCCCGGCAGGCCACCGCCGCGGCGGCGCTTCTCCGGTCCGGCGCCGACCTCGACCTCTTCGCGCTGCGTGCTCTCGCACGGCGACCGCTGACGGAACTGACGCACATCCATCCCGATCCCGCCGGCGCCTGGCGCGCGGGCGACCCAGCCGTGGTCCGCTCGCTCGCGGCGCTCGAACTGGCGGCGGTAGGGATGCGCGCACCCGGTCCCGACCTTTCGTCGTCCGACGGCGCCACGGCCGTTTACGCTGAGTCCATGGCCGAGAAGACGACGACGAACGACTCCACCGACGAGCCCAAGGGCGGTCGTCCCGGACCCGCCGATCAGGGCGGCGCCGGCGGTATGGCGACGCGGGAGAACGCACCCGACGTCGCGGAGTCGGAAGCATCGAACGACGCCGACTAGGACTGCGCGCATGTCGACACGCCGACTCGTCGTCGCAGTGGCGGCTGCCGCCGCCGCGAGCACTCTGTCCGCCGCTCCCGCTGCCGCCGCGCCGGCACCCGGTGCGTATGTCGCGCTAGGAGATTCGTTCTCCGCCGGCAGCGGAATCGCACCGCAGACACCGTCCGGGATCTGCGGCCGGTCCGCGGTGAACTACCCCACGCTCGTCGCTCGCGAACTCGGCATCGACACGGTGCGCGACGTGACGTGCGGCGCCGCGGAGAGCGAGAACCTCGCGGGACCGCAGACCGGGCTCGGCGGCGGAGTCGCCGCACCGCAGTTCGACGCGCTCGGTCCGGACACCACGCTCGTCACCCTGGGAATCGGCGGCAACGACATCCAGTTGGTTCAGCTCGCGGCGGGCTGTATCAGCGTGCTCCCGGCTCCTCTGACGCCATCGTGCTCCGATCGTCCGGACACCTACAGCGACCGTATCGACGCGTTCGCCGCGACGTACGACACGATCCTCGACGAGATCGCCCGCCGGGCGCCGGCCGCGCAGGTGGTGATGGTCGGGTATCCCACCGGCATCCGGCCCGGCGGCTGCCTCGACTCGCAGCCCGTGCGGCCCGCGGACGCGACCTACCTACAGGCCCGCATCGATCAGCTCAACTCGGTGATGAGTCGCGCCGCCGCCGCGCACGACGCCACGTTCGTCGACCTCGCGCCGACCACCCGTGACCACGACGTGTGCGCCGCCGACAGCTGGATGGTCGGCGCGGTGCCGACGTCTCCGGACGCGGTGGTGCCGCTGCACCCCACGGCGGCGAGTCACCAGAACACCGCGCGCGAGATCGTGGCTGCACTGCGCTGACGCACGGTGCACGACCGACTGCCTCGCTCGACCGCCGCCGTTGGTCATCGTGCTCACTCGGTCGACCGTCTCTTGCGCACTGTGCGGCGTGGTGATTGTGTGACCTGACACACAGCGTTCACGAGTGCACTCACGAGGAGCATCCGCCATGTCCACGGTCAAGACATTCCTGCTGCCGGACCTCGGCGAGGGGCTCGCCGACGCCGAGCTGCTCACCTGGTCGGTCGACGTCGGCGACACCATCACGCTCAACCAGACCATCGCCGAGGTCGAGACCGCGAAGGCGTCCGTCGAACTGCCGTCTCCCTATGCCGGCGTGGTCGTGGCGCGGCACGCCGAGGAGGGCACCACCATCGACGTGGGCGCACCGTTCCTCGACATCGAGGTGGCGGGTCCGGCGACGACCGGTCCGGCCTCGCCCGACACCGCCGACGAGGCGGCAGCCGACGCGCGTCCCGAGCCGTCGGTCGAGAAGGCGGAGTCCGAGACGGTCGGGGCCGCGCCGACGCGGACGCCAGTCCTCGTCGGCTACGGCGTCGCGGAGGAGACATCGAGTCGTCGGCCCCTGGCCGCGCCGCCGGTACGCAAGGAAGCGCGTGAGCGCGGTATCGACCTCGCGACCGTGGCCCCGACGGGACCGCACGGCAACGTGACCCGCGACGACCTGGCCGTCTCCTCCGCGCCGCACGCGGACGAGGAGCGCACGCCGATCAAGGGCGTCCGCAAGCACACCGCCGAGGCCATGGTGCGCAGCGCGTTCACCGCGCCGCACGTCACCGAGTTCGTCACCGTCGACGTCACACCGATGATGGAGTTGCTCGACGAGCTGAAGGCGAGCCCACTGCTGGCCGGCGTCCGCGTGACGCCGCTCGCTCTCGTCGCGAAGGCCCTGCTCATCGCCGTCCGGGAGCACCCGAGCCTCAACTCGTCGTGGGACGAGGCGGCGAACGAGATCGTCACCAAGAAGTACGTGAACCTCGGTATCGCCGCGGCGACACCGCGCGGGCTGATGGTTCCCAACATCAAGAACGCGCAGACCCTCGGATTCCGCGACCTGTGCTCGTCACTGTCCGCGCTCACCGCCGTCGCCAAGGAGGGGAAGACCGGTCCGGCGGAGCTCGCCGACGGGACCATCACGATCACCAACATCGGCGTGTTCGGCATCGATTCGGGCACCCCGATCCTCACGCCCGGCGAGGCCGCCATCCTGTGCTTCGGGGCCGTCCGGCGTCAGCCGTGGGAGTACCGCGGGGAGATCGCGCTGCGACACGTCACGACCCTCAGTCTGTCGTTCGACCACCGGCTCGTCGACGGCGAACAGGGCTCCAAGTTCCTGTCCACCGTCGCGACCCTGCTCTCGGATCCGGTGGGGTTCGCGGCCCTGGGATAGTGGTGCGGTGACCAGCATCCATCACGCCACCGTTCGAGACGTCGATCCCGTTGCGCTGTACCGCGTCCTGCAGTTGCGCACCGAGGTGTTCATTCACGAGCAGGGCATCGTCGGCGAGCAGGAGATCGACGGGCGCGATCTCGAACCCACGACCACCTTGTTCTGGTCGGAGGAGCCGAACGGCGACGTGCTCGCGACACTGCGGGTGCTGCAGGACGAGGTGCCGGCCCACATCGGCCGCGTCGCCACGGCGTCGGCGGCACGCGGACGCGGGCTGGCCGCCGACCTGGTGCGGGCGGCGATCGAGTTCGCGGGCACCGACGTCGCGATCTCCGCCCAGGCCTACCTGGAGGAGTGGTACGTGCGCCTCGGCTTCGTGCGCACCGGGCCGAACTATCTGGAGGCAGGAATAGACCACCTGCCGATGCTGCTGACCCGTACCTGACACCAGGAGGACACATGCAGATCGATCTGAGCGGCCGGACAGCCCTCGTCACGGGTTCCACGCAGGGCATCGGCTACGCCATCGCCGTCGGCCTCGCCCGAGCGGGAGCGACCGTGCTGATCAACGGCCGGTCCGACGCGTCCGCCGGTGCGGCACTCGACCGTCTCACCGCGGAGGTACCCGACGCGACGGTCGTCGCGGCCCCGGCGGACGTCAGCACGGAGGACGGCACACGCGCCCTGGTGCAGGCACACCCCGATGTCGACGTCCTGGTGAACAATCTCGGAATCTTCGGAGCCACACCGGCTCTGGAGATCGACGACGACGAGTGGCGCCGCTATTTCGAGGTCAACGTCCTCGCCGCCGTGCGTCTGATCCGCGCCTACCTTCCGGGTATGAAGGACCGGGGCTGGGGACGGGTCCTGTCGATCGCCAGCGACTCGGCCGTCGTGATTCCGGCCGAGATGATCCACTACGGCATGTCCAAGACCGCGCTGCTCGCGGTGTCGCGCGGCTTCGCGAAGGAGGCGGCCGGCTCGGGCGTGACCGTCAACTCCGTCATCGCCGGACCGACACACACGGGAGGTGTCGAGACCTTCGTCCGCGATCTGGTGGGCGACGAGTTGCCGTGGGACGAGGCGCAGCACGAGTTCATGGTGAAGTACCGCCCGCAGAGCCTGATCCAGCGACTCATCGAGCCCGAGGAGATCGCCAACATGGTGGTCTACCTCAGTTCACCTCTCGCGTCGGCCACCACGGGCGGCGCACTGCGCGTCGACGGCGGCTACGTGGACTCGATCCTGCCCTGACCGTCGGGCCACTCCGCGAGGTCCGCGGCGATGCGTGCGGTGCTCTCGAGGAACTCCCGCAGCAGGGCGTCGCCGTCCTCGGCCTCCCGCACCGCCGAGTAGGGGAGCACGAACTCGCCGAGATCGCGATCGAAGTACGCCTGCGCCGGCTCGACGGCCGCGGTGTCGAAGCCGTCGGGTTGCGGGTAGGCGTACGAGTAGAAGATGCCCTCCGACGCCCCGCCGGGCCAGTACCCGGCGCTCGACACCTCCTCGTTGTAGGCCTCGTGCATCACCCAGTCGGGGCAGTTGGGCACCCCGCCCGGATGCTGCGCCGCCGGGCGACCCGAGAACCGGGTCACCGCCAGGTCGAAGGCCCCCCAGAAGAAGTGGGACGGACTGGACTTCCCGCGGAACCCGCCGCGGAACGCGGAGAACACCCGATGAGCCGACACCAGCGAGCGCCAGTATCGCGTCATCGCTTCGGCGTCGTAGCTGGCATGCACGGTGTCCTCGGCGAACGGAATCGACGGGTCGACCTCGACGGGGGAGCCCATGATCGAGACGTGGACCCCGAGCGCCTCGAGGTGGGCGAAGAACTCGTCGTGGAAGTCCGCGACCGTGCGCGGCCGCAACTCCATCTCGCGTGCGTCGCCCCACGTGGTCTCGATGGTCAGCCGGTGTCGGAGGAAGTCGAAGCGGATCTCGACTCCGCCGCCGCGGTACGGCATGAGCGAGGTGGTGAGTCCGGACGCATCGACGTAGGACGTCACGCCCCACCAGTGGTTGAGCGGTGGCGCCAGAGCCATGCGCACCTTGCCGACGATCTGCGTCCACATGTGCACGGTGTCGCGGGTGTCCTGCCACGAGTCCACGACGAGTTCCGGCCAGGCATCGTTCGTATCGGTCACTGCATCCCTTTCACGGAGATATCGGCGCACACGTAGGACGATGGTCCCATGACGACACTCGCCCCTCTCGGTCTTCACCACGTCACCGCCATCGCGTCGGACCCCGGCCGGAACGTGGAGTTCTACACGCGCGTGCTCGGCCTGCGGTTGGTGAAGCAGACCGTCAACTTCGACGACCCCGGCACCTACCACCTGTATTACGGGGACGAGCACGGTAGCCCGTCGTCGCTCATCACCTTCTTCCCGTGGAAGGACGTCGAGCGCGGACGACAGGGAACCGGACTCGCGACCTCGACAGCGTTCAGCGTTCCGGGCTCGTCGCTGTCCTTCTGGCACGACCGGCTCCGGGAGCTGAACGTGCGCGTCGAGGCGCCGGTGACCCGCGGCGACGACGAGGTCCTGCGCCTGTACGACCACGACGGCATGGTCCTCGACCTGATCGCCTCCGACGGGGACACCCGCTCCGGCTGGGACGGCGTGGCATCGGTGCCCACCGAACATGCGGTGCGCGGACTGCACTCGGTCACCCTCACCGAGACGACACTCGACGCGACAGCCGAGCTGCTCACCGACCGGATGAGCATGACCGTCGCCGCGGACGGTGCCGCGAGCGCGCGGTTCGCCATGGCCGCGGGCGGCGCGGGCGCGCTGGTCGACGTCGTCACCGACCGCAGCGACCGTGGTCTGCAGGCAGGCGGCACCGTTCACCACGTCGCCTTCCGTGCGCCCGACCACGAGACGCTCACCGCCTGGCGCACCGAGCTGGTCGACAGCGGCGCGCACGTCACCGAGATCCTGGACCGGCAGTACTTCCAGTCGATCTACTTCCGGGAGCCGGGCGGCGTGCTGTTCGAGATCGCGACCGAGGCGCCGGGATTCGACGTCGACGAGCCACTGCTCGAACTCGGGCGCTCGTTGAAGCTGCCGCCGTGGCTCGAGCCGACGCGGGAGCAGATCGAGCAGAATCTCCCGGCACTCCCGGTGGGTGACGCGTCGTGACGTGGACACAGGTGACCGACGGCGAGACGCTGACGGCGATGTTCGGCACGCCGAGCTTCCGCGCCGCCCACAAGGATCGCCCCCGGCTGCATCCGCTCGACCGCGACTTCCTCGCGGCCTCGCCGTTCTGCCTGGTGGCCACCGCCGACGAGACCGGACGGTGCGACGTCTCGCCGAAGGGAGACCCGCCCGGCTCGCTGGTGCACGTCCTCGACGACGCCGCCATCGCGCTGGCGGAACGGCCCGGCAACAAGCGGATGGACGGGTACCGCAACGTGCTGAGCAACCCGTTCGTGGGTCTCGACTTCCTGGTTCCCGGACGCGGGGACACGCTGCGCATCAACGGCCGCGCGCGGTTGATCTCCGACGCGCCGTTCTTCGACGACCTCGTGGTCAAGGGACACCGCCCGATCCTCGCGCTCGTCGTCGACATCGAGCAGGTCTTCCATCACTGCGCCAAGGCGTTCCTGCGGTCACGGCTGTGGGAGCCGGGCACCTGGAATCCGTCGGTGCTGCCGACGGTCGCAGAGATCTCCAAGACGCTGATCCCCGACTCGCCGGAATCGCTCGAGGAACTGCGGGCGTACTACGGGCCGGCATACGAGGAGTCGCTGTACCGGTCGTAGATGCGCTCCGCGCCTGTGCGCCTTTTGCGCATCCAGGCATACGCAAAAGGCGCACGGGCGCGAAGCGCACTGGGTAACGTCCCACCCGTGGCGGACGCAACGTTGTCGGTGCTGATCTACAGCAGCCACGCGTCCACGCGGGCGCTCGTCCACCAGGCGCTGGGCCGTCGCCCGCACCCCGACCTGCCCGAGATCGAGTATCTCGACGTGGCGACGGCGCCCGTCGTGATCGAGCACCTGGATCGCGGCGGTGTCGATCTGGTGATCCTCGACGGCGAGAGCGCTCCCGTCGGCGGGCTGGGCCTCGCGAAGCAACTGCGCGACGAGATCGACCCGTGTCCACCACTTCTCGTGCTCACCGGCCGCCCCGACGATGCGTGGTTGGCCACCTGGTCGCGTGCCGACGCGTCGGTGTCGCACCCCATCGACCCACTCGAACTCGGCCGCGCCGTGGTGGGACTGCTCCGCGACCCTGCCTGAGGCCCCGCCGGATCTCCGATCTGTGACGCCGCGGGGGATCACCGATTCGCGACGATTGTGAGCCCGAGTCACCAAACCGGACCCATCGCGACGAAAAAGTCCTACTGTGTGGCACAGATCACCTCGAGGCGTAGGGCGGTTCCGGTCGGAACCCACGACACGGGCAGGAGTTCGAGTGGCATGAACGCATATGTGCCGGTCCTCGTTCTCGGCGCGATCGCGGTCGCCTTCGCGCTGTTCTCGGTCCTCGTGGCATCGGAAGTGGGACCGAAGCGATACAACCGCGCCAAGCTCGACGCGTACGAATGTGGCGTCGAGCCCACCCCGCAGCACATCGGCGGCGGTCGCTTTCCGGTCAAGTTCTACCTCACCGCAATGCTTTTCATCATCTTCGACATCGAGATCGTGTTCCTGTACCCGTGGGCTGTGCACTTCGAGGCACTGGGTGTGTTCGGTCTCGCCGCGATGGCCCTGTTCATCGTCAACGTTTCCGTCGCCTACGCATACGAGTGGCGTCGTGGAGGTCTCAGCTGGGACTGATCCACTCGCCGTGGAAGAAGTGATCGCATGGGATTGGAAGAGAAGCTGCCGAGCGGCTTCCTGCTGACCACTGTCGAAGGCCTCGCCGGCTTCGCCCGAAAGGGGTCTCTGTGGCCCGCGACCTTCGGACTGGCGTGCTGTGCGATCGAGATGATGTCGACGACGTCCGGCCGGTTCGATCTCGCCCGATTCGGTATGGAGGCCTTCCGCGCCTCCCCCCGCCAGGCCGATCTCATGATCGTCGCGGGACGGGTGAGCCAGAAGATGGCACCGGTGCTCCGGCAGGTGTACGACCAGATGGCCGAGCCGAAATGGGTTCTGGCGATGGGTGTCTGCGCGTCCTCGGGAGGAATGTTCAACAACTACGCCATCGTGCAGGGCGTCGACCACGTGGTACCGGTCGACATCTATCTGCCCGGTTGTCCGCCGCGGCCCGAGATGCTGATCAACGCCATCCTGCAGTTGCACGCGTCGATCCAGGCGATGCCGCTGGGCGTCGACCGCGAGAGGGCCATCGCCGAGACCGAGAAGGCCGCGCTGAGTTCTCCGTCCGTCATCGACGCGAAGACGCTGCTGCGATGAGAGCGCGGGGCATGTTCGGAGTGCGCGGTTCGGGCGACACGTCGGGTTACGGCCGACTGGCGCCGCCGAAACCCCGACACGACAACGCGAGTCGACCGTTCGGTGGGGACCACGACGTCGTGGCGGACGCACTGGAGTCGGCGCTCGCGGCTCGGGACGAACGTTGGGACGACGCCGTCGAGCGTGCCGTGCTCCACCGCGGTGAGCTGACTCTGCACATCGCGCGTACGCACCTGCCCGCTGTCGCGTCCGCGCTACGCGACGACGAGGCACTCCGCTTCGAACTGTGCCTCGGTGTCAGTGGCGTCCACCAGCCCGGTGAGACCGGACGCGAGCTGCACGCCGTCTACCATCTGCAGTCCATCACGCACGGTCGTCGGTTGCGCCTCGAAGTGTCTGTGCCGGAGTCCGACCCGCACATTCCGTCGCTGTGCGGCATCTACCCCACCACCGACTGGCACGAGCGCGAGACGTACGACTTCTTCGGCATCGAGTTCGACGGGCACCCGTCCCTGACACGCATCGAGATGCCCGACGACTGGGTGGGGCACCCGCAACGCAAGGACTACCCGCTGGGCGGCATCCCGGTGGAGTTCAAGGGCGCGCGGATCGCGCCCCCCGATCAGCGCAGGTCGTACAACTGATGACACTCGAGAAGGATCACACCACGCCGACCGTCTACACCGCGTCGGGCCAGGACTGGGACGAGATCGTCGACCTGGCCGGCACCGCCGGCGAGGAGCGCATCGTCGTCAACATGGGACCGCAGCACCCCTCCACGCACGGGGTCCTCCGCCTCATCCTCGAGATCGAGGGGGAGACTGTCACCGAGGCGCGGTGCGGAATCGGCTACCTGCACACCGGTATCGAGAAGAACCTCGAGTACCGGAACTGGACGCAGGGCGTCACCTACGTGACGCGGATGGACTACCTGTCGCCCTTCTTCAACGAGACGGCGTACTGCCTCGGCGTGGAGAAGCTGCTCGGCATCACCGACGACGTGCCGGAACGCGCGACCGTGATCCGGGTGTTGCTGATGGAACTCAACCGCATCTCCTCGCACCTGGTCGCTCTGGCCACCGGCGGCATGGAGCTCGGCGCGGTCACCGCCATGCTCTTCGGATTCCGGGAACGTGAACTGATCCTCGACATCTTCGAGACGATCACGGGCCTGCGGATGAATCACGCGTTCGTCCGGCCGGGCGGGCTGGCGATGGACCTGCCCGACGACGCCGTGCCGAAGATCCGGGACCTGCTGCACCTGTTGCCGATCCGCCTGCGCGACATGAGCGCGATGCTGGACGACAACCCCATCTGGAAGGGTCGGACCCGCGGCATCGGGTACCTCGATCTCACCGGGTGCATGGCACTCGGGATCACCGGTCCGGTGCTGCGTGCCACGGGCTTGCCCCACGATCTCCGTCGCGCGGAGCCCTACTGCGGCTACGAGACCTACGAGTTCGACGTGATCACCGAACAGGAGAGTGACTGCTACGCGCGGTATCTCATCCGTGTCGACGAGATGAGCGAGTCGCTGAAGATCGTCGAACAGTGCCTCGACCGACTGGCGCCGGGGCCCGTGATGGTGTCGGACAAGAAGATCGCGTGGCCTGCGGACCTGGTCTCGGGCCCCGACGGACTGGGCAACTCCCGCGAGCACGTGCAGAAGATCATGGACGGATCGATGGAGTCGCTGATCCACCACTTCAAGCTCGTCACCGAGGGCATCCGCGTGCCCGAGGGACAGGTGTACGTCGCGGTGGAGTCACCCCGCGGCGAGCTGGGTGTGCACATGGTCTCCGACGGTGGATCCCGCCCCTACCGGGTGCACTTCCGGGACCCGTCGTTCACCAATCTGCAGGCCGTCGCGGCGATGTGCGAGGGCGGCATGGTGTCCGACGTGATCGCGTCCGTGGCCAGCATCGATCCCGTGATGGGTGGGGTGGACCGATGAGCACACGGGAACCGGTGGCGATACCCTTCGGACCCCGTCCGGAGGAACGCGTCCAACTCGTGCGACCCGGTGCCCGGCGTACCTACCCCGAAGACGTGCTGGCCCGCCTCGAGGCGGACGCGGCCACCATCGTCGCCCGCTACCCGCGCGCCCGGTCCGCGATCACCCCGATCCTGCATCTGCTCCAGGCCGAGGACGGGTACCTCACCCCGGCCGCGATCGACTTCTGTTCGCACACACTCGACCTCACGGGTGCCGAGGTCGCGGCGGTGGCGACGTTCTACTCGATGTACCGCCGCGAGCCGACAGGCGACTACCTCGTCGGCGTGTGCACCAACACTCTCTGCGCCGTGATGGGCGGGGACGCCGTCCACGAGGCCCTCGTCGACCATCTCGAGGGCGTCACGGACGGCACCGTGACGCTCGAACACATCGAGTGCAACGCCGCCTGCGACTACGCACCGGTGGTGATGGTGAACTGGGAGTTCTTCGACAACCAGACTCCCGAGTCGGCGCGCACGCTGGTCGACGAACTCCGCGCCGGGCGCCCGGTCACCCCGACGCGCGGTGCGACCCTGTGCACCTTCCGCGAGACCTCGCGCATCCTGGCGGGCTTCCCTGACACCCGGCCCGGCGCGCTCGACGCACCGACCGCAGGCGAGGCGACGCTGGCAGGCCTGCGTGTCGCGCGGGAGAAGGACATGCGCGCCCCCGATCACGCGGAACCCGACGCGGCGGCGGCAGCCGAGCCGCCGACGGACTCCACCCCGGACAAGCCCGCGCCCGCCCCGTCGGCCGATGTGCCCCGCCCGGACGGCACTGCAGCGAAGGAGGCCCGGCCGTGACACTCACCCCGGTTCTGAGCCGCTACTGGGACGAGCCCGAGTCCTGGACTCTGGACACCTACCGCCGCCACGGCGGGTACGACGGTCTCGCCGCAGCCCTGGCGATGACACCCGACGAGGTGATCGGCACGGTCAAGGACTCCGGCCTGCGTGGTCGCGGCGGCGCCGGCTTCCCCACCGGCACGAAGTGGAGCTTCATCCCCCAGGACGGCCCGACACCCGCGGACCAGACCGTGCCGCACTACCTCGTGGTGAACGCCGACGAATCGGAGCCGGGCACGTGCAAGGACATGCCGCTGCTGATGGCCACACCCCACGCGCTGGTCGAGGGCATCGTGATCGCGGCGTACGCCATCCGCTCGTCGCACGCGTTCGTCTACCTCCGCGGTGAGGTGGTGCCGGTGCTGCGGCGGCTGCAGGCCGCGGTCGCCGAGGCCTACGCCGCGGGGTACCTGGGCACGGACATCCAGGGCTCCGGGTTCGATCTGCACCTCGTCGTCCATGCGGGGGCGGGCGCCTACATCTGCGGCGAGGAGACCGCACTGCTCGACTCCCTCGAGGGGCGCCGCGGCCAGCCCCGGCTGCGGCCACCGTTCCCCGCCGTGGCGGGCCTCTACGCGAGCCCCACCGTCGTCAACAACGTCGAGTCCATCGCGAGTGTGCCGACGGTCCTGGCGCGCGGGACGCAATGGTTCCGCTCGATGGGCAGTGAGAAGTCACCCGGCTTCACGCTGTACTCGCTCTCCGGCCACGTCACCCGCCCCGGACAGTACGAGGCGCCGCTCGGCATCACGTTGCGCGAGTTGCTCGAGCACGCGGGCGGTGTCCGCGCCGGGCACACGCTGAAGTTCTGGACACCCGGCGGATCCTCCACCCCGATCTTCACGGCCGAGCACCTCGACGTCCCGCTCGACTACGAGGGCGTGAGTGCCGCGGGATCGATGCTCGGCACGAAAGCCCTCCAGATCTTCGACGAGACGACGTGCGTGGTCCGCGCGGTCCGTCGTTGGAGCGAGTTCTACGCGCACGAATCGTGCGGGAAGTGCACCCCGTGCCGCGAGGGCACCTACTGGCTGGTGCAGATACTCGCGCGCCTCGAGAACGGCACCGGATCGGAGGGTGACCTGCAGAAGCTGCTCGACGTCGCCGACAGCATCCTGGGAAAGTCGTTCTGCGCGTTGGGAGACGGGGCTGCCAGCCCCATCGTCTCGTCGATCGCCCACTTCCGGGACGAGTACGTGGCGCACGTGGAGCAGGGTGGATGCCCCTTCGATCCGCACCTCTCCACCCTGATGGCAGGACAACTGACATGACCGCGGTGCAGAACGACGGCGCGCGCGCCGAGACGACGGTGGACATCACCCTCGACGGCGTCCCGATGTCGGTCCCGAAAGGCACCCTGGTGATCCGGGCGGCCGAGATGCTCGGTGTGCAGATCCCGCGGTTCTGTGACCACCCGCTGCTCGACCCGGTCGGCGCGTGCCGGCAGTGCCTGGTCGACGTCGAGGGCCAACGCAAGCCCTTGGCGTCGTGCACCACCACGGTGTCCGACGGCATGGTGATCCGGACGCAGCACAGCTCGGAGATCGCCGAGAAGGCGCAGCGCGGAGTGATGGAACTGCTCCTGATCAACCATCCGCTCGACTGCCCGGTGTGCGACAAGGGTGGCGAGTGCCCGCTGCAGAACCAGGCCATGTCCACCGGCCGCACCGAGTCGCGCTTCACGGAGACCAAACGCACGTATCCCAAGCCGATCCCCCTGTCGACCGAGGTCCTGCTCGACCGGGAGCGGTGCGTCCTCTGCGCCCGGTGCACGCGCTTCTCCGAGCAGATCGCCGGTGACCCGTTCATCGATCTGCTCGAACGCGGTGCGCTGCAACAGGTCGGCATCTACGGCGCCGAGCCGTTCGAGTCGTACTTCTCCGGCAACACCGTGCAGATCTGCCCGGTGGGTGCACTCACCAACACCGCCTACCGATTCCGCGCGCGGCCCTTCGACCTGGTGTCGACTCCCAGCGTCTGCGAGCACTGCTCCAGTGGGTGCGCCCAGCGCACGGACCATCGCCGCGGAAAGGTGTTGCGTCGGTTGGCCGGCGACGATCCCGAGGTCAACGAGGAATGGAGCTGCGACAAGGGCCGCTGGGCGTTCGCGTACGGCACGCTGCCCGATCGCCTCGACACCCCGCTGGTCCGACGCGGAACCACCCTCGAGCCCGCGTCGTGGTCGGAGGCCCTGGCGGTGGCCGCTCGGGGCCTGGCGGAGGCTCGCGGACACGCCGGGGTGCTCACCGGTGGCCGTCTCACCGTCGAGGAAGCGTATGCCTACAGCAAGTTCGCGCGGATCGCGCTGGGTACCAACGACATCGACTTCCGGGCCCGCCAGACCTCCGAGGAGGAGACCGACTTCCTGTCCGCTCGGGTGGCCGGCCGCGGGATCGACGTCACGTACGCGGCACTCGAGGACGCACCGATCGTCGTCCTCGTGTCCTTCGAACCGGAGGAGGAGAGCCCCATCGTCTTCCTCCGCCTGCGGAAGGCAGTGCGCGGGGGACACACTCGCGTACTGACACTGGCGCCCTTCACGTCGCCCGGCAGCACGAAGCTGAGAGCCGACGTGCGTCCCACGGTGCCGGGGACGGAGGCCGCGGGGCTGGCGGACCCGGACGTGCTCGACCAGCTGCGCGTGCCGGGCGCGGTGATCCTCGTCGGCGAGCGCGCGGCGTCGAGCCCCGGCACCCTCGCCGCGGTCGCGCGCACCGCCGACACCACCGGCGCCCGCGTCGCGTGGATCCCCCGCCGTGCCGGTGACCGCGGCGCCCTCGACTCGGGTGCGTTCCCCACCCTTCTGCACGGAGGTCGCCGGGTGGACGACCCCGCGGCTCGGCACGCGGTGGCCGCGGCGTGGGGTGTCGACGATCTGCCGGCGACACCGGGCCGGGACACGGTCGGCATCCTCGGCGCCGACCTCCGCGCGCTCGTCGTGGCCGGTGTCGAGCTCGACGACCTACCCGATCCCGACGCGGCCCGCGCCGCGCTCGACCGAGCCCCCTTCGTCGTCGCACTGGATCTGCGCAGCAGCGAGGTGACCGACCGGGCCGACGTCGTGTTCCCGGTCGCCGCCGTCGCGCAGAAAGCCGGATCGTTCACCACCTGGGAAGGCCGCCGGCGCACGTTCGGAGCAGCACTCCCGACGCCGTCCATGATGGCCGACCTGCGGGTCCTCGACGCGATCGCCACCGAGATGGGTCACCGCCTCGGACTGCCGGACGCCGACGCGGCACGCCGCGAACTCGACGCGGCCGGGTCGGCACCCGGATCCCCCGACGTTCCGGACCGCGGCAGCGCGGCACCGACCGCCCTCGGCGCAGGAACCGCCGTACTGGCCGGCTGGCGGATGCTGCTCGACGCCGGGCGGATGCAGGACGGGGAGACCGATCTCGCCGGCACGGCGCGGACCCCCGTCGCCCGGCTGTCGCCCGCGACCGCGGCCGACACCGGGGTGTCCGACGGTGAGCCACTGACCGTCTCCACCGACTCGGGGTCGATCACGCTGCCGCTCCGCGTCACCGCCATGCCGGACCACGTGGTCTGGCTGCCGTGGAACTCGGCACCGTCCCGAGTGAGTGCGACCCTCCACGTCGCACCCGGTGCCGCCGTGCGTCTCTCGGCAGGAGCACCGTCATGACCGACCTCTCCGTCTTCGGGATCGACCCACTGTGGCTGGTCGTCGCCAAGGCGCTCGCCGTCTTCGGCTTCCTCGTGCTGACACCGCTCATCGCGATCTACGCCGAGCGCAAGGTCATGGCCTGGATGCAGATGCGCATCGGCCCCAACAGGGTCGGGCCGTGGGGCATCCTGCAGAGCCTCGCCGACGGTGTGAAGCTCGCCCTGAAGGAGGGGATCGTCCCGAGGGGCGTGGACCGTCCGATCTACCTGCTGGCACCGATCATCTCGGTCGTCCCCGCCTTCATGGCCTTCGCCGTGATCCCGTTCGGCCCCACCGTGTCGGTGTTCGGGCACATCACCCCGCTCCAGCTGACCGACATGCCCGTCGCGGTGCTCTACATCCTGGCCGTGACCTCGATCGGTGTGTACGGCATCGTCCTGGCCGGGTGGTCGTCCGGTTCCACGTATCCGCTTCTGGGAGCACTGCGCTCTACCGCGCAGGTGATCTCGTACGAGGTGGCCATGGGCCTGAGCTTCGCGGCCGTGTTCCTCTACGCGGGCACCATGTCGACGTCCGGCATCGTCGCCTCGCAGGAGCGCCTGTGGTTCGTCGTGATGCTGCTGCCGTCGTTCCTCGTCTACATCACCTCGATGGTGGGCGAGACCAACCGTGCGCCGTTCGACCTCCCCGAGGCGGAGGGCGAACTGGTCGGCGGATTCCACACCGAGTACTCCTCGCTCCGGTTCGCCATGTTCATGCTCGCGGAGTACGTCAACATGGTCACCGTCTCGGCGCTCGCGACCACGCTTTTTCTCGGCGGCTGGCGCGCCCCCTTCCCGATCAGCCTGTGGGACGGCGCCAATCAGGGCTGGTGGCCCGTTCTCTGGTTCACGATCAAGGTGTGGGGCTTCCTGTTCGTCTTCGTCTGGCTCCGCAGCACCCTGCCACGCCTGCGCTACGACCAGTTCATGAACTTCGGGTGGAAGGTGCTCATTCCCGCTGCGCTGCTGTGGATCATGGTCATCGCGGCCGTGCGCGTCCTCCTCCTCGACTCCCCGCACGTCCGGCCGGTCACCGTGGTGGTGTCACTGGTCTACACCGCCGCCCTGATCGCCGTGCTCGCCCGGACGCTACGGCGTGGGCGCCTGGAACGGACCCACTCCGGTGCGACGGCGGACCAGCAGGGGGTCGATGCCGCGGCGGGCGGGTTCCCCGTGCCTCCGATGCCGGACCGCTCACCCGGTCCGGCACGCCCTCGACCCATCACCAAGGAGACGACCGATGCCTGAATTCCTGGGACCTGTCGCGGGTTTCGGCGTCACCTTCGCCACCATGTTCAAGAAGCCGGAGACCGAGTCGTATCCGGAGGAGAAGGTACCGACGGCGACGCGGTACCACGGCTGTCACCAGCTGAATCGCTACGCGGACGGCCTGGAGAAGTGCATCGGCTGCGAACTGTGCGCGTGGGCGTGCCCCGCCGACGCCATCTACGTCGAGGGCGCCGACAACACGGAGACCGAGCGGTACTCGCCCGGCGAACGGTACGGGCGCGTCTACCAGATCAACTACCTGCGGTGCATCGGGTGCGGTCTGTGCATCGAGGCGTGCCCCACCCGCGCCCTGACCATGACCAACGAGTACGAGATGGCCGACGACAACCGCGCCGATCTGATCTACGAGAAAACCGATCTGTTGGCCTCGCTCGCCGAGGGGATGGACGCGCCCCCGCACGCCATGGCCGACGGCGCCACCGACGAGGACTACTACCGCGGGGCCGTCATCGCCCGGCGGGAGGCGGACCGATGATCGTCTCGACCTCCGAGGCCATCGCCTTCTGGATCCTCGCCCCGCTCGCTCTCATCGGCGCGCTGGGCGTCGTGGCGTCGGCGAAAGCCGTGTACTCGGCTCTGTTCCTGGCATCGACGATGGTGGTGCTCGCGATCTTCTACATCGTCCAGGGTGCCGTCTTCCTCGGTGTCGTCCAGATCGTGGTCTACACCGGCGCCGTGATGATGCTCTTCCTCTTCGTACTCATGCTCGTGGGGGTGGACTCGTCGGACTCGCTCGTCGAATCGCTACGGCGGCACCGCATCGCGGCCATCGTCGTGGGTCTCGGATTCGGTGTCCTGCTGATCGGGGGGCTCGGCAATGCCGCGCTGAGCGACTTCCGCGGCTTCACCGCGCAGTCGCCGGCGAACGTCGAGGGGCTCGCCGAGCTGGTGTTCGTGCGCTACGTGTGGGCCTTCGAGCTCACCGGAGCGCTGCTCATCACTGCCACGATCGGTGCCATGGTGCTGACCCACCGGGACGCCGTCGGCCGGACCAGAACCCAGAAGGAGCTGTCGCAGGACAGGTTCCGCTTCGGAGACCGCGTGACACCGCTGCCGAGTCCGGGTGTCTACGCACGCCACAACGGTGTGGACCGGCCCGCTCGTCTCCCCGACGGCAGCGACGCCGAGTCGTCGGTCAGTCGGCAGTTCCGCGACGGGCCGAGCCGATGAACCCGGAGTACTACCTGTACCTGTCCGCGGCCCTGTTCACCATCGGCGCCGCCGGTGTCCTCCTGCGCCGCAACGCCATCGTCGTCTTCATGTGCATCGAGCTGATGCTCAACGCCGCGAACCTGGCCTTCGTGACGTTCTCGCGGATGCACGGCGGACTGGACGGACAGGTCTTCGCGTTCTTCACGATGGTTGTCGCCGCCGCCGAGGTGGTGGTGGGTCTGGCCGTCATCATGGCGATCTTCCGCTCTCGTCGATCCGTCTCGGTCGACGACGACAGTCTGTTGAAGTACTGACATGGTGACGACTCTGGTTCTGCTGCCGCTCATTCCCCTCGCCGGAGCCGTCGTGCTGCTGCTGGGTGGACGCCGGAGCGATGCGTGGGGCCACCTCCTCGCGTGCGCGGCGATGCTCGCGTCGTTCGCGCTGGCCGTCGTCGCCTTCGTCGACATGGCCGGGCGGGCAGCGGAGGACCGCGCGCTCTCGCAGACGGTCTTCACCTACGTTCCGGTCGAGTCGCTGCAGATCGAGTTCGGTCTCCGCCTCGACCAGCTGTCGGTGTGCTTCGTCCTGCTCATCACCGGCGTCGGAACCCTCATCCACGTGTACTCGATCGGGTACATGCGGGACGATCCCGCGCGCCGCCGATTCTTCGCGTACCTCAATCTTTTCGTGGCCGCGATGCTGCTGCTGGTCATGGCGGACAACTTCCTCGGCCTGTACGTCGGATGGGAGGGCGTGGGCCTCGCGTCGTACCTGTTGATCGGATTCTGGTCCACCCGGCCGTCGGCGGCCTCGGCCGCACGCAAGGCGTTCGTCGTCAATCGTGTCGGCGACATCGGACTGGCCGTCGCGCTGATGATCATGATCTCGTCCGTCGGATCCGTCTCGTACGACGACGTGTTCGCCGGGGTCGACGGCATGGGCGATGGCACCGCGACCGCCCTCGGCCTCGTCCTCCTGCTCGCCGCGTGCGGCAAGTCGGCGCAGGTGCCGCTGCAATCGTGGCTGGGTGACGCGATGGAGGGCCCGACGCCCGTCTCGGCGCTCATCCACGCCGCGACGATGGTCACAGCCGGTGTGTACCTCATCGTCCGGTCCGGGCCCGTCTTCGAAGCGTCCCCGGCCGCCCAGAACGTCGTCGTGCTGGTCGGCGCCGTGACGCTGCTCTTCGGGGCCGTCATCGGCTGCGCGAAGGACGACATCAAGAAGGCTCTGGCCGCGTCGACGATGAGCCAGATCGGGTACATGGTTCTCGCGGCCGGTCTCGGCCCCGCCGGGTACGCGGTCGCGATCCTGCACCTGCTCACGCACGGATTCTTCAAGGCCGGCCTGTTCCTCGGCGCCGGGTCCGTGATGCACGCGACGAACGACGAGACGGACATGCGGCGGTACGGCGGACTGCGCACCGTTCTGCCCATCACCTACGTGACGTTCGGGCTGGCCTATCTCGCCATCATCGGTGTCCCACCGTTCTCGGGGTTCTTCTCGAAGGACGGCATCATCGAGGCCGCGATCGACGCCGGCGGTGCGAAGGGTGCGGCGCTCGGCGCGGCCACCCTGGTCGGCGCGGGACTGACCGCCTTCTACATGACGCGGGTCATGATCCTCACGTTCTTCGGCGAGCGGCGGTGGCGGAGCGGAGTCCACCCGCACGAGGCACCCGCGAGCATGACCGGCCCGATGATCGTGCTGGCCGTCGGATCCGTCGGTGCCGGTGCGCTTCTCGCGATCGGCACCCGATTGGAGGTATGGCTCGCCCCGGTCGTCGGTGAACACGACCCCGCACACCTCGTACCCGCGTGGGTCGTCACCCTCGCGGTGCTGGTGACCGTCGCCTCGGGTGTCGGCGTGGCCGTGCACATGTACGGCCGATCGGCGATCCCGGTGACCGCACCCACGGGGTCGGTCCTCACCGCGGCCGCCCGCCGAGATCTGTACGGGGACGCGGTGAACGAGGCCGTCTTCATGCGGCCGGGTCAGCGGGCGACCGCCGCGGTGGTCACCGCCGACCGCGTCGGCGTCGAGGGAGTGGTGAGTGCCGTCGCCACCGCGGTCCGGGAGTCCTCCACCCGACTACGCCGGTGGCAGAACGGGTTCGTCCGGTCGTACGCCCTCTCGATGTTCGCCGGAGCCGTCCTGGTGGTCGTCGCCCTGACCGTGGCACTGGGAGTGACGCGATGACCGACCTTCCCGTGCTGAGCGCGCTCTGGCTCCTCCCGCTGATCGGAGCGCTGGCAGTGATCGCGGTGCCGCCCACCCGGTCTCCGGCCGCCCGCGCGGTGGGGCTCACGACATCGTGCGTCGTGCTGATCCTCGCCGTGCTGTGTGCGATCGGATTCGAGGCGGGCGCGCCGGGATACCAGTTCGTGGAGGAGCACGAGTGGATCCCGAGCTTCGGTGCGGGCTACACACTCGGGATCGACGGCATCGCACTGACTCTCGTACTGCTGACCGCGGTCCTGGTACCGATCCTCCTGCTGGCCGGGTGGAACGACACCCCGCCCGCGTCGCGCTCACGCCGCACCCACACCTACGTCGCGTTGATCCTCGTCGTCGAGTCGATGGTCATGGTCTCGTTCGTCTCCCTCGACATCCTGCTCTTCTACCTCTTCTTCGAGGCCATGCTCGTGCCGATGTACTTCCTCATCGGCGGCTTCGGCCGTGATGCCGGACGAGCGCGTTCCGCCGCGGTGACCTTCCTGCTCTACAACCTCGCGGGCGGGCTCGTCATGCTGGCGGCCGTCATCGGCCTGTACGTCGTCACCGCCTCGGATGCGAGTCCCTTCTCGGCGGGCACGTTCGACCTGCGCGCCATCGCGGACGCCGCGGCGGCCGGCGAACTCGGTGCCTCGCCCGGCGTGCTGAACGCGCTGTTCCTGGGATTCCTCGTGGCCTTCGCCGTGAAGGCGCCGCTGTGGCCGCTGCACACCTGGTTGCCCGGCGCGGCGACCGAGAGCACCCCGGCGACCGCGGTGCTGATGATGGCCGTCGTCGACAAGGTGGGCACCTTCGGGATGCTGCGGTACTGCCTGCAGCTGTTCCCGGAGTCGTCGGCGACCTTCGCGCCGGCGGTGATCACGCTCGCCGTCGTCGGGATCGTCTACGGCGCGGTGCTGGCGATCGGCGCGACCGACATCATGCGCCTCATCGCGTACACCTCCATCTCGCACTTCGGGTTCATCATCCTCGGCATCTTCGCCATGACGAGCCAGTCGCAGGCGGGGTCCGCGCTGTACATGGTGAACCACGGGATCGCCACGGCCGCACTGTTCCTCGTCGCAGGGTTCCTCGTCACCCGGCGCGGGAGCGCGGTCATCGCCGACCACGGGGGTGTGCAGAAGGTGGCGCCCGTGCTCGCCGGCACGTTCCTCGTCGCCGGACTGGCCACTCTGTCGCTTCCCGGACTCGCCCCGTTCGTCAGCGAATTTCTGGTCCTCGTGGGAACGTTCCCGCGCTACGGCGTCGCGGCGGTGATCGCGGCGTCGGCGCTGGTGCTCTCGGCGATCTACGTGCTGTGGCTGTATCAACGGGTGATGACCGGGCCCGTCGCCGCCGGCTCGGAACGGATCCGCGATCTCGTGCCGCGCGAGATCGCCGTCGTCGCTCCACTTCTCGTGCTCGTCATCGCGCTGGGCGTGTACCCGAGACCCGCGCTGGACATCCTCACGCCGGCCGTCGAACGCACATCGGTCGAGCAACTCGAGACAGGAGTGGCCGCGCCATGACCATCGACACCCCGTCCCTCGAGTACAGCCTGCTGTCGCCCATGATCATCGTGCTGGCGGCCGCGGTGATCGGCGTCCTGGTCGAGGCGTTCGTTCCCGCCGATCGGCGCCGCGTCACCCATCTCGTGCTCGCCCTCGGCGCACTCGCGGCAGCGTTCGCCGCCGTCGTCGCGCTGGCCGGAACCAGCACCGTCGCCGCGGTGGGGTCGGTGGCCGTGGACGGGCCCACACTGTTCCTGCAGGGGGTCATCGTCGCGGTGTCCGCGGCGTCGGTCGTACTGATGGCGCATCGCTCGTCCGACCATCCCGAAGTGGCTGCGGTCGATGCCTTCACGCCCGCGGCGTCCACGGTGCCGGGCACGGTCGCCGAGGCCCGTGCCGTCACTGCCCGGGTCACCCGTACCGAGATCTACCCGCTCACCCTGTTCGCCGTCGGCGGCATGATGGTGTTGCCGGCCTCGAACGATCTGCTGAGCATGTTCGTCGCGCTGGAGGTGCTCTCGCTCCCGCTGTACCTGCTGTGCGGGCTCGCGCGTCGTCGGCGTCTGCTGTCCCAGGAGGCGTCGCTCAAGTACTTCCTCCTCGGAGCGTTCTCGTCGGCCTTCTTCCTGTTCGGCACGGCGCTGCTCTACGGCTACGCGGGCAGCGTCCGACTCGACGACATCGCCGACGTGGCCGACGGGGACCAGGTTCTCGGCGTGCTGGGGGTCGGTCTCGTGGCCGTCGGCCTGCTGTTCAAAGTCGGTGCGGTGCCGTTCCATTCGTGGATCCCCGACGTGTACCAGGGCGCACCCACGCCCGTGACCGCGTTCATGGCCTCGGCCACGAAGGTGGCGGCCTTCGGCGCACTGCTGCGCATTCTCGTCGTGGGCGTGCCCGATCTCCAGGACGCGTGGCGGCCGATGCTGTGGGCCGTCGCCATCGTCACCATGCTCGTCGGAGCCGTGATCGCGGTGGCGCAGACCGACGTCACGCGGATGCTGGCGTACTCGTCGATCGCCCACGCGGGCTTCATCCTCACGGGTGTCTCCGCGGGAGCGGCGGGCGTGTCCGCCACGCTGTTCTACCTCGCGGCCTACGCCTTCAGCACACTCGGCGCCTTCGCCGTGGTGTCCCTCGTGCGAGATCAGGGCGGCGAGATCACCGAACTGTCCCGGTGGGCGGGCCTCGGACGATCGTCGCCCCTGACCGCAGCGGCCTTCGCGCTGTTCCTGCTCGCCTTCGCCGGCATCCCGTCGACGAGCGGCTTCACGAGCAAGTTCGCCGTCTTCCAGGCCGCACTCGAGGACGGCGGTGCCGTGCTGGTGATCGTCGGCGTCGTCAGCAGTGCCATCGCCGCGTCGTTCTACATCCGCGTCATCGTGGTCCTGTTCTTCACCGAACCGGAGGGACCCTCGGCGACGATCACCCACGGAACGGGCGCGACCGTGGCCGTCGCCGTCTCGGCCGTCGCCACCGTGGTGCTCGGGGTCTTCCCGCAACCGTTGCTCGACCTCGCCGAGCGGGCTGCAGCCGCGATGGTCTGACCCCCTCCCCCCCCGCCCGCTCCCGGCGAGTACGTCCGAAGCGTCGTGAATCGGCGGGGAATCGCGACAGTGTGGACGTACTCGCGGGGGCGGCAGGGGGGGTCAGCGGGCGCCGGGAGTCAGCCGGGGTGCCGTCAGCTCAGAGCAGAGACGAGACGATCCGCCAATGCCTTGGTCGATGCCGGATTCTGGCCGGTTTAGACGGTGCGGTCGACGATGACGTGGGGCGACCAGGCATCCGCCGCCGAGAAGCTCGCTCCACCGTCGCGCAGACGGGTCTCGAGCAGCCAGGGCGCCTTGTCGGCCAGTCCGGCCTGCTCCTCCTCCTGGTTGGTGAAGCCCGTGAGCTGGTAGCCGGAGAAGGGCCAGCTGCCGTCGTCGCGCTTCGCCGACAGCAGCGCGGCGGGTGCGTGGCACACGGCCGACACGATCTTGCCCGAGTCGAGGAACTCGGTGACCAGGGCGCCGAAGTCGTCCGACACCGCGAGGTCCTCCATCGGACCGTGGCCACCGGGGACGAAGACCGCGTCGAAGGACGACGCTGTCTGGTCCTCGAGGCGCGCGGGTGACGCGAGCACGTCCTTCACCGACTCCAGGTACGACTTCAGATCGGCGACCTTCGCCTCGTCGCCGCCGTTCGCCTCGACGGCCAGCGATCCCTCGTCGACGGTCGGGGTCACACCACCGGGCGTCGCGACGACGATGTCCCAGCCGGCCTCGGTGAAGGTCCGGTGCGACTCGACGAGCTCCTCCGCCCAGTACCCGGTGGGGTGCGCGGTTCCGTCCTTCAGCGTCCAGTGATCCGATCCGGTGACCACGTACAGAAGCTTCGTCATGCGGTGATGTCCGTTCGTCGAGGGGTACTTGCCGTCATGGTGTACCCGTCCGCGCCGTACTGACCCGGGAACGGATGAAGCTCACCGGTCGTTGGGGGAGTAAAGCCCGTCACACCACACTCTGCGAGGTACACCATGAGCGGTAAAGGACAGTTCGGTTTCGATCCCGAGGACTTCGAGCGCGTCGCTCGCGAAGCGGGCGAGGGCCTGCGGGACATGCTGGGCCAGGCCATGAAGATGGCCGATCAGTCGGGCGGAGGCGCTCCGTGGGTCGGCATGTTCACGCCCGCCGCGACCAAGTCCACCCCGGAGCCGGAGACCACGGGTCAGAAGGGCGACGGGGTGTGGGCCGTCTACTCCGTCGACTCCGACGGGTCGGCGAGCGTCGATCAGGTCTTCGCGACCGAACTCGATGCTCTGCGTGCCCACCGGGACAACGTGGATCCGAATCGCAAGGTCCGCTTCCTTCCCTACGGTGTCTCGGTCGGGATCCTGTCGGCCGGTTCGGAGCTCTCCACCGAGGAGTGATCTCCTCCTGCTCGCACCGTGCACTTCCGGGCCGTGAACTTCTGGGCCGTGAACTTCTGGGGCATCACGCCGAGGAAGAAGTGCACCAGCGGGCCGATCGCGAGCGCGTACAGCACCGTCCCCACACCGGCCGTGCCGCCGAGGAGCCATCCGGTTCCCAGCACCGCGAGTTCGATGGCCGTGCGCACCAGGCGCACGGACAGTCCGCTCCGCGCGACGAGTCCTGTCATCAGGCCGTCGCGCGGACCCGCGCCCAGGCCGGCCGAGATGTAGGCCGCCGTGGCGAGACCGTTGAGCACGACTCCTCCGGTGAGCAGCGCTGCGCGTGACGGGATCGAGGCGACTTCGGGCAGCCAGTCCAGCGCGAGGTCGACGCTCACCGCGATGATGACGATGTTCGCGACGGTTCCGATGCCGGGCCGCTGACGCAACGGGATCCACAGCAGCAGCACCATCACGCCCGTCACCGCCGTGATCGCCCCGAAACTGATCGGGAGCCGTGCGGCCAGCCCCTGGTGGAACACGTCCCACGGGTTGAGCCCGAGACCACCGGTGATCATCATGGCCATCGACGTGCCGTAGAGCGTGAGGCCACCCACGAGCAGGGTGGTCCGGAGTGCGAGGTCGCGGGCGTTCATGTCTCGAGTCTGTCCGCCCGTCCACTGCTCGAGTCCAGTCCACCGACCGGCAGTGGACTGAATATCGGTCCTCGTACCGGAACCGGAGACGTGGGCGAGCGCGGCGCCTCAGCGCGAGTGAGCAGTCTTCCGCATCGGTCGCCACGTGCGGTTGCGGTAGTAGATACTGCACTCGATAACAACGAAGCCGTTGGGGACGACTGAGATGTCACAGGGGGTTCCCGTCCATGCGAAGGACGACCTTGCCTGCGACACCCGAGCCGGACATGCGCAGTCCGGCCGCGCGCGCCGCGACCGACATCGCCCTCCTGACCGCCGCCGTCTTCATCGCGGCGATCATCGGAATCCATTCGCGGCCACCGGGACTTCTCGCCTCGGTGTGGGTGGCCAACGCGGTGGCGCTGAGCGTCTTCGTACGCTGGCCCCGCACCTTCACCGCGCCGGCGGCCGTCGCAGCACTGCTCGCCCTCGTCACCGCGGACCTCGTCTCGGGTACCGACGTCTACGCTGCCGTCGCGTTCAATGTCGCGAACATCGTCGGGGTCCTCGGAGGCACGCTGGTGATTCGGCGGCGGCACCCCGAGCCGATGACCCTCGCGGGATCCGCGGACTTCGCCAGAATGTGCCTCGGCATCGTCGTCGCCGCCCTCCTGTCGACGACCGTCGCCACCCTCTCGAGCAGCCGGCTGGGACCGCACGCACCCGCCGTCGAGGCTCTGAGCTGGTTCGGATCCGAGCTCACGAGCTACCTGCTGATCGTCCCCGTCCTCCTGTCCTTCCGTGCGTCGACGCCGCGCCGCCGCACCGGCCCCGCCTCGCTCCGGCGCCTGATCACGGGTGAGACGGCACCGATCGCGCTGACCGTCCTGCTGATGCTGGCCGGTCTCATCGTCCAGGGCCCGTTGCTGCTCGCGCTGCCGCTGCCCGCGCTGCTCTGGTGTGCCACCCGCATCCCCATCTTCGGCACCGCGCTGCTCACAGCACTGTGGTCCGCGTGGACGCTGCTCTTCCTCGGACGCGGGGAACTCCAGACCGGTGGGTTGCTGGGCGCGGACGGCCAGGACGGCGCCTCCGCGGTGCTGTCCGTCGCGTTGGTCGCACTCGGACCGCTGCTGGTCGCCGCCGTGTCGCTGGACCGGATGGCCGTGCAGAACAAGCTCCGCGAGGCCCTCGAGTACGACAGTCTCACCGGCGTCCTCTCCCGCGCCGCCTTCCTGCGACGGAGCCAGCAGCGCCTCGACACCCTCATCACCGACTCGCGGCCGGTCGCGCTGCTCATGCTCGACCTCGACCACTTCAAGTCCATCAACGACACGCTCGGCCACGCTGTGGGCGACATCGCGTTGGTCCGCAGCGCCGCCTGCATCCTCGGTGCCTTACCGGACGACGCGATCGCCGGGCGCATGGGCGGTGAGGAGTTCGCGATCCTCCTCCCGCACGCGGATCAGGAGGACGCCGCCTCCATCGCCGACTCGATCCGCCGCGATCACGAACGGCTGCACGTCCTCTCGTCGCGCACGGCGACGGTGAGCATCGGGTTGGCCTGGACGAGCTACGCCCCGCAGTCCGTCTCGCCGCTGCTCGTGTCCGCGGATCATGCGCTGTACGACGCGAAGCGACGCGGCCGGAACACGGTGGTCGCGGTCAGCCTCGACTAGGCCAGATCCTGCACCAGGGACCGAATGATGTTCAGTCCCTCGTGTCGCCGATGGTGCGCATGCATCGGGTGATCGAGCGATGCCATCCTCACGACGGACAGCGGCGAGCCCGATCTCGACTGCGCTCGATGCAGCCTGGCACCGAAGCGGTTCTCGAGATACTCGAGCCCGTCGTCGTTCGGAGAGAACGCGAGCACGACCGGGAACGCCGACGTCGCGAGCTCCTCGAGCCACCGACCGGGTGCGCACAGCGGCGCTCCCGCCTCGAGACGATCCCACTCTCCGGAGACTGCTCCCGCAGCGATCGCGGCGATCTCGTCGGCTCGGCGCTTGCGAGTGTCCGACATCAGGGCTTCCACCGGATCGCCCTCCTGCCAGTACAACTGGGGGTTGAATGCGACGACCCCGTCCACTGCCGACGATCGGGCGGCACGCAGACCGATCCAGGCACCTGCACAGATACCCACGAGCACGATGCGCTCGTGGCCGGACTGGCGCAGCGCCGTCACCGCGTCCACCACGTCGTGCACCGTGTGACCGTCGTACGGCCGACCGGGTGCATGGCCCTCGTCCGGACTCTCGCCCCAGCCGAGGAAATCCAGCCGTACGGCTGTCGTACCCTCGGCCGCCAGGGCACGTGAGAATTCGACCCACACCCGGCCGGACCCGACATGGGATTCTGAGCCGGTGTTGAGAAACACCACGGTTACCCCTGTCGACCGGGAGGGGACTGGGGAGGAGATCACCGCGGCGAGTCGATGAGGGCCGAGCGTCGTCACCGCCTCGCTGATTCCGTGCTCGCCGAGAACCACACCACTGCGGTGAGAGTCGTCGGTCTCGACCTCGTCAGCGGTGGCAGCGATCGGGGCCAGATACTCGACGATCCGAGCGACGTGCCCAACGGGCACCGTGGCCTCCTCCGTGGGCACGTCGAGCATCGATCCGGCCCCGCCGCACACTTGGTGCTCGACCTCCACCGCGTTGTCGCGGAGACGCTGCACCAATGCCGACGAGGCAGGACGGTCGTCTCGGTCCAACACGAGCACCTCGCGCGCCGGCTTCCCCAGAGTCCTCGACGACGCGGATGCCACGTCTGCGAGAAAGGTGTCTGTGAGAACCGTTCCCGCGAGCGTCCGCGCCGAAGCGTGTCCGTAGACGTTCTCGTCGTCGGGCACCTGCGTCGACAACATCGACAGCTCCCTCGCGTACCGCTTCCCGTCCGTGACCGCGGCCCACGCGATCACGCGGTCCACGGAGAGCGCGGACGCGGAGGACAACGCCAGCAGTCCGCCGAGTCGTAGCCCGACGAGCGACACCGAATCGGCGCCGGCCCGACGGACCTCGGCCACCGCCTCGGCGATGTCGTCGTGCCACGTCGACATGACGGCGCCACTCCACAGATCACCGCGGGCGTCACCGGTCCCGCGGAGATCCAGCCGAAGCACCAGAAAACCCTGCGCGGCCAATGATTCGGCGAGTACGCGGAGTGCCCGATGCGAGGTCCAGTACTCGTAACCGAAGGGCGGCACGATGACGACGCCACAGCGGCTGGGCGACGAGGAGCGGGTCAGCCATCCGAAGGATGTGTCGCCCGTCGGTCCGAACCATCGGCCCGTCGTCGACGTGGAAACCGCAGCAGGGAAAGGGGCAATCACGACAAACCTCCGGAAGCAGACTGTGCGACACAGTATGCACACAGAATTCGGGGGACATGCCTGTTCTGTCCGGAAATTCATCCGCTCGACCGACCCCTGAGATGGGCCGGTCCGCGACCTGAGGCAAGGTCGGGCTCAGGCCACGACCTGCCATGGTCGCTCGCGGCGCCCCACCGCCCACACGACCACGAGGATCGCCGCGAACAGCGCGGCCACGAGCACCAGCGTCGCCACCACACCCGAATGCAACACCACCACGGTGCCCAGGATCGCACCGAGGAACATGGCGACGACGGAGGAGAGCCGACGCAGTACAGCCGCCCCGTCCCGTTTCCGGAGATCGGACCCGATGCCGGTGAGGGCCATCGTCAGCACGGTGGTGGTCATGTCCGGGACGGCGAGATGCCGCACCGCCGCGTTCTGCAGCCCCAGGCCCAGCGCGAGCAGCACGACGATGACGTATCCGCGGCCGGGACCGTCCACCGTGAGGATCGCGGCGATCAGCGACGCGAGCGCGAGAACGAGCTCGACCCCGAGTGCGTTGCGCAGCAGGTGATCTCGTCGACCACCGGCCCGCGTGATCAGTGTTCCACCGACCATCGCGCCCACCAGGAATCCGACCAGGGCGAGCACCGAGCCCCACAACGAGAAACCGGGCGCCCCGCCCAGTGCGAAACCGATGAACACGACGTTGCCCGTCATGTTGGCCACGAACACTCGACCGAGAGCCAGCAGGCTGAGCGCGTCGATCGCACCGGTGACGACCGTGACGGCCAGCAGGATCATCGGCAGCGGCCCGTGGCGGGGATGCGCGACGTAGTCCGAGAAGCCATGTGAGGTCACGGCCACGCATTCTGCCCCAGCAGCGCGGATACAGTCGGGTGATGACCACCTCGAGCAGGACCCTGACCGCGGCGGACGGCACGCTGAACGTCCACACCGGGGTGACCGGTCGAGCGTCGAAGATGGGGCACCGGCTGACCATCGCGTTCCGCGACTGGAGCGTCACCGTCGACGAGTCGGACGGCGCTCCGACGGCCGTCACGGTTCGGGTGCGCGTCGACTCCATGGAGGTCGTCAGTGGCGAGGGCGGCGTCACACCGATGTTCGGCCCCGAGAAGATGCTCGCGCGGTCCAACGCCCTCGGCACGCTGGACGCGTCGGACCATCCCGAGATCCGCTACGACGCGACCGCCGTCGAGTCGACGAAGGACGGCTACCGTCTCGACGGCACGCTGACGATCCACGGCGTGACACGCGAGCACACCGTCGACCTTTCGGTCTCCACCTCCGACGGGACGACGCACGTCGCCTTCGACGCGGTGGTGACGCAGACGGACTTCGGCGTGAAGCCCTACTCCCAGCTGCTCGGATCGATGAAGGTCGTCGACGACGTCGACGTGTCCTTCTCCGCCTCGATCTCCCAGCCGGCCTCGGCGGACTAGCCGCGCGCCATGTCGACGAAGCGCGACAGGTGCAACTGGTGCGCCACCGTGATGGTGGCCGTGGGTCCGTTGCGGTGCTTGCCGAGGATCAGGTCGGCCTCGCCGCCGCGGGGATCGTCGCGCTCGGTCGCATCCGGACGGTAGAGCAGGATGACCATGTCGGCGTCCTGCTCGAGCGAGCCGGACTCACGAAGGTCCGAGACCATCGGCTTCTTGTCCGTGCGCTGCTCGGGACCACGGTTGAGCTGACAGATGGCGACAACCGGAACCATGAGCTCCTTGGCCAACAGCTTCAGCGATCGCGAGAAGTCCGAGACCTCCTGCTGACGCGACTCCACCTTCTTGCCGGACGACATCAGCTGCAGGTAGTCGATGACGATGAGCTTGAGATCGTGTCGCTGCTTGAGTCGCCGCGCCTTGGCGCGGATCTCCATCATGGTGAGGTTGGGGGAGTCGTCGACGAAGAGTGGTGCCTCGCTGATCTCGCTCATCCTGCGGGCGAGGCGGGTCCAGTCGTCGTCCGTCATCTTTCCCGAGCGCATGTCGCCGAGCTTGATCTTGGCCTCGGCGGAGAGGAGACGCATGACGATCTCGGTGCGGCTCATCTCGAGCGAGAACATGACGCTGGCCATGCCGTGCTTGATGGAGCACGAGCGCATGAAATCCATTCCGAGAGTGGAGTTGTGTGTCGGCACCATCGAACGACCGGCGAGATAGAGGTGGTCCGTGTTATCGACCTCGACACATCTGACCGGCACCGAGTCGACGCGACGAACGTCGACGATGAAGCGACTCGAAGACCTGGACACATTCGATGAGGCACGACGCTCTTTGTGCAGCAACTGCTTTCGATGCAGACCGAAGACCACATCATCGGTCGAGAAGGTGAGTGTGAACGCCGTCGACGACGCCTCGGTGCGTCCTGCCACCCTCTTCGTCGATCGATGTACTCGGTACCCCAGACTGACGATGAGTTCCTCGACGTCGAGTGCCAGTCGCTCATTGGTGACACTGAACTGCGCGGATCCGCCTGCCGTGACGGTCCCGTCGGTGTCCAGCAGGCCGGCGAGTACAGCTCGCCGCTGCGACTCCGACGACCTGAGGTACTCCATGGGAATGTGCTTGTTGTTCAACACACCGAGTGTTCGGAGGCGAGCTTGCACCGTCCCCGTGGCGTTTCGGCACTTCTGGCACATCCGAAGTCCGGTGCACAGCTCACCGCAGAGCGGGCACAGCGGCTGATCCACCACGTCATCCTGGAAACGAGCCCGGCCACCGCATGAACGGCCGCAGGTACGCACCTGAGAAGAGAACGGCACGAAGCGTTTTCCGCACACCGTACAGAACTTGGCCGGTACAGGTTCGGGTGCGGGAAGCTGAATCGAGTATCGCAACTCAGCTGCTGCGGATCGAACGGCCACCAACCCCTCACCTTCGATCCGAGCAATGATCTCGGGATCGTCGGAGGTGATCTGCGCGCAAGCGCTGGTGCCGTCCCCCAACCACGCGCCCAGCGTGTAGGGAGGGACGGAAAGGACCGCGTCCGGACGCTGGATCGGCTTCGCGTTGGTCACCGAGTGATTCAGTCGAGCGTCCTTGGTCGCGCACCTGACCGAACCGGCGATCTGCTCGGTGGTTCGCACCTCGGCGAACGTTCCTTGGTTCTTGGTCCTGTTGTATCGAGCAGCCGCAGCCTGCGCCGACTTTCGCGATGCGCGGGTATCCGTGAGCCACTGATGCTCCGCGTCGGCCACGATGACCGTGCCGTCGGAGAACTCGACCTCGTAACACGGCCTACCGACCATCACGTCGGTCGCAGCGACGACCCGAGTCGCAGATCCGGACGCATCGATGAGATGGTCCCCGACCTCGACTTCACCCATCGTCGTCCACCCAGTGGGCGTCGCCAACGGCGTGTCGAGGGCGAGCGCCTTGCCCACACCAGGCCTCGCCGCGACGATGATCATCTGGCCCGGATGCAGACCGTTGGTCACCTCGTCGAGCTCGGTGAAGCCGGTGGGGACACCGTTCGACATGCCGCCGCGGCTGGCGATGGAGTCGATCTCGTCCATCGTGGGCTGCAGCAGTTCCTCGAGCTGGACGAAGTCCTCCGCGGTACGACGCTCGGTGACCTCGTACACCTCGGCCTGAGCCCGGTCGACGACTTCGGACACGTCCTGACCGTCCGCGCCCGCGTAGCCGAACTGGACGATGCGCGTACCGGCCTCGACGAGGCGACGCAGGATCGCCTTCTCGACGACGATCTCGGCGTAGAACGACGCGTTGGCCGCCGTGGGGACCGTCTGCGTCAGCGTGACGAGGTAGGGCGGGCCGCCGATGCGCTTGAGCTCGCCGCGCCGTTCGAGCTCCGCGGAGACGGTGACCGGGTCGGCGGGGTCGCCGCGGCCGTACAGATCGAGGATGGCGTCGTAGACCATCTGGTGGGCCGGGCGGTAGAAGTCGCCGGGACGCAGAACCTCCAGGACGTCCGCGATGGCGTCCTTGCTGAGCAGCATGCCGCCCAGAACGGACTGCTCGGCAGCCATGTCCTGAGGGGGCTGACGACCGAAGTCCTCACCGGGCGCCTCGGACGGCCCCTGGTAGTCGTTCGTTCCCCGATCGTCCACGACTGCCACAGAAGTTCGCCGCCCTCTCGCTCGACCGAAGCTCGCCCCCGGAGATCTCGTCCGTCCTCGGCCGTGTCGGCCGAGTCCGTGCTCACCACGTTGTACCCCCGGCCTCCGACACGGTCCGAACAGGTGACTGCACGCGCGTGCGCGAGCGGCTGTCCGGCGGTCGACGAGGCCCGTCGATGGTGTGCCGGAGGGACGTTAGGTGCTCGGTCCGCCAGCACCAAACGGGCCTGTTGAGCAATCTGTGGACGGGGTGTGGACAACGCAGGCGAGTCGTGTTGACCACCTGTGCAGAACCTGTGCAGCAACAAGATCACACAGCCCATCAGTGCACGTCAGGGCGATTTCGCAATTTTTCTCTCTGTGGATGAATCCGCACTCGGCGTGTCCTGCCGACTTGACATGTCGGGCGTGTCAGGTCTCCATGGCTGGAGTTATCAACATGACCTGGGTCACATGTCGGTATCCGCCGGTGAAACCGCCGAGTGATTCTGATCCGGTCCGGATAACGGCCGCCGGACACGCGACGGGGCGCCGCGATGCAGTGCATCGCGGCGCCCCGTGGAGACCCTGGTCAGTTCTGCGCTTGCTCCTGATCGAGCTCGGTGACCGAGGCCGCGTCGACGAGCACGACCCGCGCCGTGGGAATGTCGAAGAAGAGTCCGACCACCTCGAGCCTCCCCTCGGCGACCGCCTTGCCCACCACGGCGTGACGCGACAGGGTCTGCAGTTGTACTGCCACGTTCACCATGGCGAGCTGGTCGATCTCGGAGAACCCCAGCTCTGCGGCATCCCGCGCGACGGGGTGGCCACTCCGGAACGCACTGAGGCTCGCCCGGCCGTGCGAGAGCCACTCACCCACCACCCCGTCGGCGTCGTGGGCGTCCGCGAGCAGCCCCCGCATGGCTCCACAGCCGGAGTGGCCGCAGACCACGACGGAACTGATGGCGAGCGTGTTCACGCCGTACTCCAGAGCGGCCTCGAGCGACGTGTCCGGATCACCGACCGGGATCAGATTGCCCATGTTGCGGACGGTGAAGAGGTCGCCGGGTCCGGCGCTGGTGATCGTGTTCGGCAGCACGCGCGAGTCGACACAACTCAGGAAGAACGTGTCCGGGTCCTGGAACTCGCTCAGCTTCTCGAGGTGCGGGCGCATGGACGACGCGCTGCGACGGTGGTATTCCTCGACACCGGCCAGGACCGGCCGGAGCGCCGCCGGGGTGACGGCGTCGGCGGTGAACGGCCCGGAGTGGCTGTCGACGGTCTGCCATTGCGACCACGGCATGAACGTGCGCGCGGACAGCATGTGGGGCATGCGTCTCGGTGGCCCGGCCGTGGCCGACGCCATGTCCACGGCGCCGACCTCGTCGACGACGACGGTGCCGCCCGTCGCCTCGTACTGCTTCGTCCACTCGTGCAGCGCGTCGTACACCGCGTGGTCGAGGAAGTCGACGGTCAGCTCGATCGTCACGGATCGGCCGGCAGGAACGGACTGCAGCACCCGCGTGAGGCGAGGAAGCGACAGGAAGCTGAGCGATCCCTCCACCACGACGCGCCAGGAGTCCTCGGTGAGCTGCTCGGCACGCACCCGTGCCCACAGCACGCGGCGCAACACCAGCAGGACGGAGATGGCGAGCCCGATCAGCACGCCCTCGAGCAGATTGAGGGTGACGACACCGACGACCGTCGCCGCGTACACCACCACGTCGCCGGTCCTCGTCGCCGAGCGGATGTCCGCGAGCTTGACCAGCTGCACACCGATCATGACGAGCAGACCTGCCAGTGCGGCGTAGGGGACCAGCTCGACCACACCGATGAACAGGACCGAGAAGATGAGAACCCAGACACCGTGCAGCACGGCCGAAGCGGGGGATCGGGCGCCGGATCGGACGTTGGTGGCGCTGCGCACGATGACGCCGGTGACGGGCAGTCCGCCGGCGACACCGGACACCATGTTGGCGGCGCCCTGACCCATGAGTTCGCGATCGAAGTTGGTGCGTCTGCCCGAGTGCATCTTGTCGATGGCGACGGCGGAGAGCAGGCTCTCGACACTCGCGATCAACGCGATGGTCAGCACACCGGTCGCGAACGCTGCCCACTGCCCGTCCGGGAATGCCGGCAACTCCACGGCCTCGATCAGGTTGCCGGGCAGATCGATTCGTTCGACGTTCATCGAGAAGGCCAGTGAGAGACCGGTTCCCGCGACCACGGCCACCAGCGGGCCGGGGACCTTACCGAGTGGGCCGGTGATGCGCGGCCACAGCAGCATCAGCGCAACGACCACGCCGCCGATGGCGACCGGCGCCGCCTCGGCGTTCAGGATCGACGAAGGCAGAGACGTGATGTTGGCGACGGCGGAACTCCGGCTCTCCCCACCGAGCAGCACGTGGATCTGCTGCAGCGCGATGGTGATACCGATACCGGCCAGCATCGCGTGCACCACCACCGGCGAGATGGCGAGCGCCTGGCGGGCGATACGGCTCAGACCCAGCACCACCTGCAGCACACCGGCGAACACCGTGATGAGACACGTGATGCGCCAACCGAACTGGTTCACCAACTCGGCCACCACCACGGTCAGGCCGGCGGCCGGCCCGCTCACCTGCAGCGGGGACCCACCCAGCGCACCGGCGAGGATGCCGCCGATGACGGCCGCGATGAGGCCCGCCATGACGGGAGCGCCGGAGGCCACCGCGATTCCGATGGAGAGCGGTACCGCCACCAGGAACACCACGAGAGACGCGGGCACGTCGTACCGGGCGACGCTCGCCAGCCGGTCGCGCGGTGTGGGGCTCGGGGCGGGTACGGGTGGTTCGGCGGGGGACGAGCGATCGAGTTGTGCAGTCACGGTGAAGCCTCCAGGCGGACACGGATGGTGTGGGTCTGTGCGGTTTCGTCGGTGCAGAACGCCCGGTCTCTCCTCGGGGCGCATCGTTGGTCAAGACATCTCGAAGAGTACGTAAAGGTTTCGGCGCACCCTCGGCGCCGGACGGTGCTCGGGCCGCGTCTGCTCCGAGGTTTGGGGACGGTGCCAGTGGACCCACCCGGAAACACTCACCGCGTACAGAATCACCACCTCGCCCGCGCCGGAGGACGGCCGAGACAGGCAGGAAAAGAACGAACGCAAACGCAGAATGCCCCGGCCGAGAATCGGCCGGGGCATTCGGTACTGCGTGTCGGTGATGCTTACGAGGCGGTGACCTCGAGGTCGAACGACGCCGTCACATCGGGGTGCAGCGCCACGGTGATGCGGTGCGTTCCGGTGGACTTCACGTGCGACTTCGGCAGTTCGATGCTGCGCTTGTCGAGCACCGGGCCACCGGCGCTCTTGACGGCAGCGGCGACGTCGGCTGCGGTGACCGCACCGAAGAGCTTGCCCGAGCCGCCGGTTCGCACCGACAGCGTCACGGACGTCAGGCCCTCGATGGCCTGCTTGAGCTCGTTGGCATGGTCCAGCCCGCGCACGGCGCGAGCTTCCTGGGCACGACGGATGCCCTCGACCTGCTTCTGTGCTCCGCGGGTGGCCGCAATGGCCAGTCCACGGGGCAGCAGGAAGTTACGTCCGTAGCCGTCCTTGACCTCGACGGTGTCTCCGGGTGCGCCGAGGTTGTCGACATCAGCGGTGAGGATGAGCTTCATGGTTACCTTTCCCCTTATCGCGCAGTCGCGGCGTAGGGCAGCAGTGCTACCTCACGCGAGTTCTTGACTGCGATGGCGATGTCCCGCTGGTGCTGGACGCAGTTGCCGGTGACACGACGAGCGCGGATCTTGCCGCGGTCGCTGACGTACTTACGCAGCAACGTCGTGTCCTTGTAGTCGATGGACGTGTTCTTTTCCTTACAGAAGGCACAGACCTTCTTCTTGATCACCTTGTCGCGCAACGGCGGTTTAGGCATGGACAATCTCCGAATCTTGATTCACTGCATGTGTGGTGCGTACCGGATCAGAACGGCGGTTCGTCGTCGCCGCCGCCACGGGAGCCACCGAACGATCCCGATGCCTGCGGGGCACTGCCCCACGGATCGTCACCGCCCGAGCTGCCACCGGACGAACGGCTCGACGAGCCACCCGATCCACCGGAGGAACCACCGAACCCGCCGCCGCTGTTGCCGCCGCCTCCGCCGCTGCCACGACTGACCTTGTTGACCTTGGCCGTCGCGTACCGCAGGGAGGGGCCGACCTCGTCGACCTCGAGTTCGACGACAGTGCGCTTCTCGCCTTCACGCGTCTCGTAGGAACGCTGCCGCAACCGGCCCGTCACGACGACTCGCGCACCGCGGGTGAGCGACTCCGCGACGTTCTCCGCAGCCTCGCGCCAGATGTTGCAGCGCATGAAGAGTGCGTCGCCGTCCTTCCATTCGTTGGACTGACGATCGAACGTGCGGGGCGTGGACGCGACGGTGAAGTTCGCGACCGCTGCACCTGCGGGGGTGAATCGGAGTTCGGGATCGGCCGTCAGGTTCCCGACGACGGTGATGACGGTTTCGCCTGCCATGATTCCTCTTTCTCGTGCCTTGTCAGCGCATGATCTTCTCGGTTGCCGTCAGCCTAGGGCGAGACGGTGACACGAGGGATCACTTGCCGCGGCGCAGAACCTTGGTGCGCAGCACCGATTCGTTCAGGCCGAGCTGGCGATCGAGCTCCGACACCGTGGCGGGCTCCGCGTTGATGTCGATCACCGCGTAGATGCCTTCGGCGTGCTTCTCGATCTCGTAGGCGAGACGGCGCTTTCCCCACACGTCGACCTTGTCGACCTTGCCGCCGTCCTTGCGGATGACGTTCAGGAACGTATCCAGCGACGGGGCGACCGTGCGCTCGTCGAGATTGGGGTCGAGGATGACCATCAGTTCGTAATGACGCATAAGACCTCATCACCTCCTATGGACTGTGAAACGGTCACGGACGATCCGTGACAGGAGGGTCGTTGCGTCAGCAACCGGTCCAGGGTACCTGGACCGCGGCTCACCACGAAATCGGCGGATCGACGGTGCGGACAGCACGGCGCGAGGTCCGGGGCACCTACTCTTGTCCTCATGACCACCGGCCGCGCGACGATCTCCGGCCGCGCCGGGGTCGCCACGGCGGCCGCCGTCACCGCGATCTCGGTGATCACGATGGTGCTCGGCTACGTCAACAAGGCGCGGTGCGCGGGAGCACCCTTCGACGAGACCGGACGCAGTCTGGCGTTCGACCGCATCAAGGACTCGTCCGTCTGCTACTCCGACATCCAGTTCCTGTGGCTCGACCGCGGCATCGATCAGCACCTGTTCCCCTACCTGACCGGCGGTATCTCCGCCGACGGCACACTCACCGGCGGAACCGTCGAGTACCCGGTGCTCAGCGGACTTCTCATGTGGGTCGGCGGTCTGGCGAGCCACACCGACGCCCAGTTCCTCCTCTACTCGGCGCTCCTGCTCGCACCGTTCGGCGCGGTGACCGCCTGGATGCTCGGACGCCTCGGCGGCCGCGTCGCGCTGCTCTGGTCGGCCGGCCCCGCGCTGGTTCTCTACGCGTTCCACAACTGGGAACTCCCCGTGGTGGCGACGACCGTCGGCGCCGTGTACGTGATGTCCACCCGCATGCCGCTCCGACGTCGGGCGTATCTTGCGTCGGCACTCCTGGCGGTGGGCTTCTGCCTCAAGCTCTATCCGGGCGCCTTCGTTCTCCCGCTCGCGTCGTACGTCCTGGCCGGGGGCGTGGGCGGGGTGGAGTCCCCCGTGTCCGCACGCCGGTCGCCGCGCCGACTCGACGTGCGCGGGGCGGCCGGAGTGATCGCCGTCGCCGCTGCCGTGGTGGCCGCCGTCAACCTGCCCTTCGCGATCCTCGGCTACGACGGATGGCGAGCGTCGTTCGCCTTCCAGGGCATGCGGCAGGCCGACATCACGACCAACTCGATCTGGTACTGGGGACTGCGGATCCTCTACGACGTGCCGTCGGCGACGCCGGACATGAGCGCCGCCAACGACCAGGCGTACCAGAGCCTGGTCTCGGTGCTCTCGCCGTTGCTGGTGCTGGTGTCGTTCGCCGCCGCGCTGTGGTTCGGCTGGCGTCGACGTCTCGCGGAAGGCACCTACCCCTGGGTGCAGACCAGCGCGGTGATGCTCGTGGCGTTCCTTCTGTTCCACAAGGTGCACTCACCGCAGTACACGCTGTGGCTCGTCCCGTTCTTCGTCCTGTTGCACGTTCCCTGGCACGTGGTGACGGCTTACCTGATCACCGACGTCGTACTCGGTGTCGGCGTCTTCCGGTACTTCGCCGCGTTGTCGAGTGGCAGCGACGCGACCACCGAGGAGAACGTCGTGGTGTTCGGGGTGTGGGTGCGCGCCGTGCTGCTGGTCGTTCTCGTCGTCCTGTTCGCACGGTCCCGTCGCCGCACTCTCGACGCCCGTCCCACCCGGTCCCCGCGCCGCCGGACCGACGCCGAAGCGGAGGTACCCGTGTGAGCACGCCGTTCGATCCCGTCCCCCTGCTCGGCGAGCACGTGCACCTCGAGCCGCTGACGCCCGATCACGCGGGCGAGCTCGCGGCGGCCGCGGACGACCCCGCGATCTTCCGCTGGACCGGATCCGTCGTGTCCGACGACACGACCGCCCGCGCGTACATCGACACCGCCCTCGCGGACACGGCGCGGCGGGCGTTCCTGCAGCGGGACGCGCGTACCGGCGTCGCGGTCGGCACGACGTCCTACTATCAGATCGACGCCTCGAATCGGAGCGTCGCCATCGGATACACCTGGCTCTCGCGCTCGGCCCAGGGAACCAGGATCAACCCCGAGTCGAAGTTCCTTCTGCTCGAGCACGCCTTCGGCTCCGCCGGCGTGGTGCGGGTGGAGTGGCACACCGACGCACTGAACGAGCAGTCCCGTGCGGCGATCGGCAAGCTCGGCGCACACTTCGAGGGATTGCTGCGCAAGCATCGTCGCCGCGTCGACGGAACGTGGCGCACCACGGCGCTGTTCTCGATGACCGACGACGAATGGCCGGCGGCCCGGGACGTTCTGCGCAGCCGCATCGACAGCTGAGCCGTCCGTCGACCTGCGCCTTTTACAGAATGTGTGCACTCGTCCGGCAGAGTTCGTGACGAGTCATTCTCCGGGGAACGATGACAAAACCGACTGTTCGGTGAGAGACTGTTGAAGAAACCGGCAGTTCGACCGAAACCAGGGACACGAGAAACAAGGGCACACCAGTGACGACCACGACATGGCGCCGTCCGGATCAGGACGGCTCGGCCACCGTTCGCACGCATGGCCACACCGACAGCACCACCTACCAGCGCCCCAACCTCACGGTTCGTGAGATCGAGGTGCTCATCAGCTGGTTCCGCTGCGATTCCAAGCCGGCCGTCGCGGCCAGCATGTTCCTCTCGCTCGGAACGGTGAACACCCACCTGACGCGGATCCGTCAGAAGTACGCGGCCGTCGGCCGGCCCGCACCGACCAAGGCATCACTGGTCGCGCGGGCCCTGCAGGACGGCCTGATCGACATCGACGAACTCTGAGGTCCGCCCGTCACTCCTGGATGTGCACCTTGGCGTCGTCGGCATGCCCCTCGGCCGCGAGGCGCCGGTTACGGCGCACGCTGGACAGGAACGACAGTCCGATGAGGACCACACCGACGAGTCCGGTGATGATCTCGTTGATGTGCACGCCGATCGAGACCAGCAGGATGATCGACAGTGCGCCGATGGCCCAGTGGGCGCCGTGCTCGAGGTACACGTAGTCGTCGAGCGTGCCCCTGCGCACCAGATAGACCGTGAGCGACCGCACGAACATCGCACCGATGAAGCCGAGGCCCAGGGCGATGATGATGGGGTCGGCGGTGATGGCGAACGCGCCGATGACGCCGTCGAAGCTGAAGGACGCGTCGAGGACCTCGAGGTAGAGGAACAGGAAGAAGCCGGCCTTGCCGGTGGCCTTCGCGAGGTCCGACGGCCCGCCGGAGGCCTCCTCCTCGTCTTCACCGGGGACGTGGAACAGATTGCCGAGGCCGTTCACCGCGATGTAGGTGACCATGCCCAGCACGCCGGACACCATGACCGTGGAGATCTTGTCGTCCTCCGCCATGAACTCGGCCGCGAGAACCAGCAGGATGCCGGCGACGATCACGGACATCATGTCGAGCTTGCCGGCCTTGGCCAGCGGCTTCTCGATCCACGAGAGCCAGGTGTGCTCGCGCTCCTCGAAGATGAAGCCGAGGAACAGCATGAGCAGGAACATGCCACCGAACGCGGCGATCTGCGGATGCGCGTCGGTGATCAGCGTCTCGTACGACGGGCTGCCGTCGGGGAAGTAGGCGGCGTCGTCCGCGGGCGGGTTGAGCGCGAGACGGAGCGCCGCCACGGGGCCCAGGCCGGACGCGGCCCAGACGATGACCAGCGGGAAAACCAGCCGCATACCGAAGACGGCGATGATGATGCCGATGGTGAGGAAGATCTTCTGCCAGAACTCGCTCATCCGGCGCAGGACCGTCGCGTTGATGACCGCGTTGTCGAAGGACAGCGACACCTCGAGGATGCCGAGGATCACGACGAGAGCGACGGCCTGCCAGCTCCCGTAGATGAAGGCCACCACGATGGCGAGCGCGGTGATCGCGAACGACCATCCGAAGATGCGTAGAACCACGGGTGGTGGCCTTTCTCTGGTGTCGATCCCTGCGGGCTCCGGCAACGGGGCGTCGTTGCCCCGACATGCAACGGAGAGTGTCGCAGCGCCGTCCGACGAGGACGACGCGCAACACTCTCCGGTACTCGGACCGAATGCCCCGTCGAGCGGGACATTACTCCTTCACAGGGGTCAGACGTTCACTCCGAAGTCGCGGGCGATGCCGGCCAGACCGGAGGCGTAGCCCTGGCCCACGGCGCGGAACTTCCACTCCGCACCGTTGCGGTAGAGCTCGCCGAACACCATGGCGGTCTCCGTCGAGGCGTCCTCGCTGAGGTCGTAGCGGGCGAGTTCGGTGCCGTTGGACTTGTCGACGACGCGGATGTAGGCGTTGCGGACCTGGCCGAACGACTGCGAGCGTGCGTCGGCCTCGTAGATGGACACCGGGAAGTTGATGGTGTCGATGTTCGGCGGCACGGCGGAGAGCTCGACGTTGATGACCTCGTCGTCGCCGTCGCCCTCACCGGTGGTGTTGTCACCGGTGTGTTCGATCGACCCGTCGGGGCTCTTCAGGTTGTTGAAGAACACGAAGTGCTGGTCGCTGACCACCTTCTTGTCCGTACCGAGCGCGATGGCGCTGGCATCGAGGTCGAAGTCGGTGCCGGTGGTCGTGCGGATGTCCCATCCGAGACCCACCGAGACGGCCGTGAGGTTCGGTGCGGCTTTCGTGAGGGAGACATTGCCACCCTTGGTCAGGCTGACGCCCATGGCTCGAGTCCTTTCGGTTGCGTGCTACCGGTCGCGTGCTGGAAAGTGCTGTCCACTCGCGTTCATACCCTCAACGTGTGGCATCGCACCAGCGTTCCCGCGAGCCGGTGCGACTCGAGATCGCCGGCGCGTCCGAGAACTGCGCCGCCAGTACCATCGGGCGGGTGACACACCGCTGGCCCGGGCGCCTGAGCCGCGGCCGGGCGCGCACCGAGGCGGTCGCCGCCATCCGGGCCGACACGGTCCGGACCTTCCTCGACATGGACAAGCGTCAGTCGATCGCATCCGCGGGGGTCGACGCGCTGGAACGACTGGGCAGGTCGGACGACAGTCTGCGAGCGCGCTGGCGGCCGGTGGAGGAGCAGTGCTTCGCAGCGGGTGCCTCGTATCTGGCGGCCACGGAGCGCCCCGAGTCCGACGCGAGCGAGGAGGCGTACGACGCCTTCGCCACCGCCATCGCCCACCTCTCCGCCGCCAGCGCCGCGGTCGACCAGTTCTACGAGGCGCACCGGGCACGGCTCGAGCACGCGACGCTCGAGTACGCCGCGGTCCCGCGCCTGGCGAACGACGCACGCACCGCGGCGACCTCGGTGCTGGCGACCGTCACCGGATCGGAACCGCACCACTCCTATCGCTCCGTGCGTGACGCCGTCGCCGCGGTACACCGTGCACTGGACGGTCTCGCGGCGGCGGAATCCGGGGGCAGCGGCACCGCGGTCACCGGCCGCGCAGCGCAGGTGCGCTCCGCCGCGGACGATCTCCGCCAGGCACTCGCCGAGGCACCCGGCCGCGCCGGATCGGCGTCCACCGCCCTGGCATCGGTCCGCACTCGGCTCCAGGCGGTCGGCACCAAGGCCGAGTACATCGCGCCCGCCTACTCCGCCCTGCTGCGCGAGTTCGTGGCCGCCAGCTCGGACGATCTCTCCCGAGCTCGGGAGAACTGCGAGACCCACATGGTCGAGGCGGCCCGCGACATCGACGACGCGGCGACCGCACGCGACCGAGGCGATCCGGAGGAGGCACTCGACCGGATCACCGCCGCACGGCAGCATCTGGCCGACGCGGAGGCGGACATCGAGGCCGTCACCGGACGCCTGGCACGCCTGCGCGAGGTGCGGGACGACCCCGGGGCCGTGGATCGCCGCGTCCGGTTCCGGCTGCGCGACGCGCAGCTGCTGGCCGTCGACCGGGGACTGGTTGCCGAATGGGGCTCGGTGTTGGATGCTCAGCTCGCACGGATCGAGAGGGCCGCCGCGGCACTCGGAACGGGCCGACCCGACTACTGGGCGTACCTGCGCGAACTCGATTCCGTCGAGGACTTCATCTCCGGTGTGGTCGACCGCATCCGCGGCCGACAGAGTCGGACCTGATACGAAAGGGGTTGCAGTGCAGCACTTCTCTCACCTGGAACCCGCCACACTCGAGTACCTGTTCCACCGCCCGCCCGTCGCCGTGACCGCGGAGAGCGACCTCACGACGCGGGCGCTCGCCCTGGGCGCCACGCTCTACGTCCCGGCCACCAGGGCGAACCTGGTGGAGACGGTACGCAAGCGCGCGGCCGAGGGCTCCCGGTCCGTCGTGCTCGATCTCGAGGACGCCGTTGCCGACGCCGACCTCGAAGCGGCGCGCGGACACGTCGTCGCCGCGCTGGACGCACTCGCCGTCGATCCGCCCGAGGCCGCCGTCTTCGTCCGCGTCCGCACGGCGGAGGACATGCACCACGTCTGCGACCGTCTCACCACCGGCATCGACGTCCTGCACGGCTTCGTTCTTCCCAAGTTCCGGCCGGAGAGCGGCGAGAAGTTTCTCGAGGAGGTGGCCGCTCGGTCGGCCGCAGCGGGCAGACACCTGGTGGTCATGCCCGTGATGGAGTCCCGCGAGATGGTCTACCGGGAGACCCGTGACGACGAGTTGGCCGGTGCACGTGACGTGCTCGACCGATACCGCGACAGCGTCCTGGCGGTGCGAGTCGGTGCCACCGACATGAGCGGCGCCTTCGGGATCCGACGCGACCGCGACCTGACGATCTACGACGTGCGGGTGGTCGCGGACACCATCGGCGCCATCGTCAACCACCTCGGGCGCAGTGACGGAACGGGTTTCGTCGTCACCGGCCCGGTCTGGGAGTACTTCGCCGACCACGAGCGGCTGTTCCGCCCGATGCTGCGAGCCACGCCCTTCGCCGAGCACGACGCCGTCCGCTTCCGCCAGCAGCTGGTCAGCCGCGACATCGACGGTCTGCTCCGTGAGGTCGCGCTCGACCGTGCCAACGGGCTGCACGGCAAGACCGTCATCCACCCGTCCCACGTCGCCGCCGTGCACTCGCTGTCGGTGGTCACCCACGAGGAGTATCAGGATGCACAGGCCATCGCGTCGTCCTCCGGCGGAGGCGGCGTCCTCGCCTCCGGCTACGGCAACAAGATGAACGAACTCGGTCCGCACCGGCCGTGGGCCGAGCAGACGCTGCGCCGGGCCGCCGTCTTCGGCGTCACCGCCGAGGGTGTGTCGTTCGTCGACGTGATGCAGGCACTGGCCAGGCGTCCCGCGTCCACGACCGGCACTGCACGATGAGCCGCGCGATGGGCCGTCGACTGCCCTGGGCGACAGCGGAACTGGGGCTCGTCCTCGAGCACGGCACCTCGTCGGTGGGCCGGCGGGTGGGCGACCTGGTGCAGCCGGGGCTGCGGCGCAACCCGCGCCGGGCACACCTGCTGGTGTCGACCGTTCTGGGCAAACACATCCCGCAGGACCCGGCCGAGGTGATCCGAGCAGGTGAGCTCCTGGGCTCCCTGTGCGCCGACGTGCTCGCCGGGCACGACGACGGCGTGGTGGTACTCGGATTCGCCGAGACCGCGACGGGACTCGGTCACTGCGTGGCGACGCGCCTCGGCGCACGGTCCTACATCCACTCGACCCGTCGACCCGTCGAGGGATTCGCCGTGCACGGTGAGTTCGAGGAGGGCCACTCGCACGCGACGGATCATCGCCTCCTACCCACCGATCCGGAGCGCGACCTGCCCTCTTACCTCCCGATGGTCCTGGTCGACGACGAGATCTCCACGGGAACGACGGCCCTCGGTGCCATTCGCGCGGTGCACGCACTCGCGCCGCGGGCGCGCTACGTGATCGCCTCGCTCGTCGACATGCGCTCGGCGGATCAGCGCCGCGAGACCGACCGCGTCGCTGCGGAACTCGGGGTGGTCATCGACTCGGTGTCGCTCGCGACGGGCACCGTGCATCTGCCCGACGACATCATCGCCGTCGTGGAAGCGCTACCCGCTGCGTCTGCACCGGTGGATGCTCCCCACCGAGGGACCGTCACCAGGGTCGACGTGCCCTGGCCGGCCGGAGTGCCCGACGGCGGTCGCCACGGTTTTCGGGCCGAGGACGTCGCCGCCTTCGACGCCGCGGTCGAGGAGTCGGCCGATCTGCTGCGACCGCACCTCGGCTCGGGCACCACCGTCGTGATCGGGCACGAGGAACTGATGTACCTCCCGCTCCGCATCGCCCGCGCACTGTCGGACCGCGGAACGCCGACACTGTTCCAGACCACCACCCGCTCACCCGCTCATGTGCTCGACGAGCCGGGTTACCCGCTGCGGCGCGGCTTCTCGTTCGTCGCACCGGAACCCGCGGCCGGTGGCCGACGTCATCTCTACAACGCTCGGGTACCGGACGAGGAGGCGCCGAGCCCCGTTCTTCTCGTCGTGGATCCGCCCGCGGACACCGAGGCGTTGACGGGTCCGGACGGTCTCGTGGACGCCCTCACCCGCACCGGTATCGACGTCACCGTCGCCGTGGTGGCGGCGGATCCGCACTCGCTGCGGACGGAGTCTCGATGACGGCACCGCTGCACGGTCCGGCGTTCGGGTCCTACGCGGCGGACGAGGTGTCCTGGCTCCTGAAGGATCTCTCGCACGTCTCGCTGGAGGCGGACACCGCGTCGCGGGAGCAGCAGATCCAGTCGGGCGCAGCGCACTACGCCGAGAGCCTGCCCGTCGAGTATCAACCCGATGCCGCCTACCGCGACCTGTTCGCCACCGTCCTGGAGGAGAGCGCGACGCGCCTCGCCACCGCGGTCGGCATCGTCACCGATCTGGTGATCGCCGAGCGCGGTGAGAACCTGGTGCTCGCCTCTCTCGCCCGCGCCGGCACCCCCATCGGCATCCTGATGCGCCGCTGGGCGCGGGACGTGCGCGGTCTGACGTGGCCGCACTACGCCGTGTCCATCGTGCGCGATCGCGGAATCGACTCGGCCGCACTGGATCATCTCGCCCGTCACCACGACCCGGCCGACGTCGTCTTCGTGGACGGGTGGACCGGCAAGGGCGCCATCACTCGGGAATTGACCGCCGCCCTCGACGCGGTGCACCGGGCGGGAGGCCCCCGCTTCGACGACCGGCTCGCGGTACTGGCGGACCCCGGGCACTGTGTGACCACCTTCGGCACCCGCGACGACTTCCTCATCGCGTCGGCATGCCTCAACTCGACGGTGTCGGGCCTGATCTCCCGCACCGTGCTCAACGACACGCTCATCGGGCCCGGTGAGTTCCACGGCGCCAAGTTCTACGCCGACCTCGCCGCGGTGGACGTGTCGAACCTGTTGCTGGACAGCGTGTCCGCCAGATTCGACGATGTCGCGGACGCCGTGGTAGAGGGACTGTCGACGGTGCGGTCCGCCGACCGGACTCCGACGTGGAGTGGCTGGGCCTCGGTCGAGCGCGTACGGGAGGAGTACGGCATCAGCACGGTCAACTTCGTCAAACCCGGAGTGGGAGAGACCACCCGCGTGCTGCTCCGCCGGGTCCCGTGGCGCGTTCTCGTGCGCGACGCGCGGGCGCCGGAGCACCGCCACATCCGGATGCTCGCCGAGGCGAGGGGCGTGCCCGTGGACGTCGTTCCCGATCTCGCCTACTCCTGCATGGGTCTCGTCCGGGACGTCTCGTGACCGAGGCGAGGACCGCACTGGTCGCGACCGATCTCGACCGCACGATGATCTACAGCGCCGCCGCCTTGGCGGAGGGTCGCACGGACGGACACGACGACGACGTGCGCTGCGTCGAGTACTACGAGGGTGCGCCGCTGTCGTACATGACCGCACGCGCCGCGGACCTGCTCACCAGCCTCGCGTCCGAGGTGGTGGTGGTGCCGACCACGACGCGCACCGTCGAGCAGTTCCGACGCATCGCCCTGCCGGGAGCACCCTGGCGGCATGCGATCACGACCAACGGGGCCACCATCCTCGTCGACGGTGAGCCGGATCTCGACTGGCGCCGCGCCGTCGAGGACGCCGTCGCCGGGTCCGCGGTGCCGCTCGCGGAGGTGACCGCGGAGATGACACGGCGGGGCGACGACTCGTGGGTGCTCACGCAGCGGACGGCGGACGATCTGTTCTGCTACCTCGTCGTGAACGTGGAGACGATGCCCGAGGGTTTCGTCGACGAGTTCGCACACTGGTGCACCGAGCGCGGCTGGGGCGTGTCCCGGCAGGGCCGCAAGGTCTATGCGATGCCCGACGCGGTGTGCAAGTCGCATGCCGTCGTCGAGGTGCGCCGACGGTGCGTGAACGCGGGAACGCTGGAGGCCGACGCCCCGGTGCTCGCCGCCGGGGACGGCGCCCTCGACGCGGAGATGCTTCGTGCCGCGACCGCCGCCATCCGTCCGCGGCACGGTGAACTGGAACTGCTGCAGTGGGACGCCCCCGGGCTGGTGGTCACCGAACGGTCCGGCGGTGCTGCGAGCGAGGAGATCCTGGACTGGTTCCGGGCAACGGCCGGCACGTCGGGCTCCGCCGCTGCCCCGCCGACACACGTACGCTGAATTCGGACGTACCCGACCACCCCGGAAGAGGACGAGACGTGGCTGCACAGCCGTTGACCAAGGGACAGAATGCTCCTCTGTCCACCGCCACCGTTCGCATCGGTCTCGAGCTGACCGCACCGGCGGACATCTCCGCCCTGCTCGTCACCGACAGCGGCAAGGTTCGCTCCGACGCCGACTTCGTCTTCTTCAACCAGCCCTCCGGCCCCGGTGTGCAGCTGGTTCCGGGCCAGGGTGGGCCGCAGGAAGTCGCCGTGACCCTCGCCGCGGTCCCGGCCGACATCACGCAGATCCGAGTCGTCGTCACGCTCGACGACTCGTCGAGCAGCTTCGGACGCGTCTCCGCGCCCACCGCCCACGTGATCGACGGCGGCACCGGTGCGACGCTCTACTCGTACACCGTGGACGGCCTCACGACGGAGTCCATCGTCATCGCGCTCGAGCTGTACCGGCGCGGCGACGGCTGGAAGGTCCGTGCCGTGGGCCAGGGTTACGCGGGCGGGTTCGCCGCTCTCGTCGGTGACCACGGGGTCTCGGTGGACGACGCGCCCGCAGCGGCGCCTGCGCTTGCTGCACCCACACCTCCGCCTGCCGCTCCCACACCTCCGCCGGCCCCCACGCCGCCGCCCGCGGCACCTTCTGCGCCCGCGGCCCCCGCCGAGGTGAGCCTGACGAAGGCTCGGCCCGTCAGCCTCACCAAGGGTCAGAAGGTGACGCTGAAGAAGGACGGTGGCGTCGCACTGACCACCATCCGCATGGGCCTCGGTTGGGACCCCATCAAGAAGGCCGGCTTCTTCGGAGGCGGGCGCAGCGCGGACGTCGATCTCGACGCCTCGGCGCTGATGTTCTCCGGCGACAAGCACGCCGACGTCGTCTACTTCGGCCAGCTGCGGTCGAAGGACGGGTCGATCGTCCACCAGGGCGACAACCTCACCGGCGAGGGCGAGGGCGACGACGAGGTGATCACGGTGGACCTGACGCGGGTGCCCGCCCATGTGAGCTCGATCGTCTTCATCGTGACCTCGTACCGCGGGCAGACGTTCGAGCAGGTGGCGAACGCCTTCACCCGCCTGGTCGACAACACGATCAACACCGAGCTGGCACGCTTCACGCTGCAGGGCGGCATGCCGTTCACCGGGCTGGTCATGGCCAAGGTGTACCGAGCCGGGAGCGAGTGGAAGCTGCAGGCGATCGGCGACGGCATCAACGCCAAGCACGCGGGCGAAGCGTTGCCGCAGCTCCGTCCGTACCTCTCCTGACGAGGAGTCGTAGGCTCGGGTCGTGACCTCGTCGAACGATCCCTCCGTCTTCGAGTACGGAGTGGACGGCCCCAAGCTGATCGTCGTGGGCCTCGACGGCTCCGACTCCTCCTGGCGGGCGGCCGCGTACGCCGCCGGACTGGCGCGCCGGCAGCACTCCAAGCTCGTGCTGGTCTACGTGCAGACGCTGGCGGCCGGCGCCTTCGCGCAGGCGAGCGGCGTGGTCTACGACTCGGGGAGCCAGGTGGCGGACCAGCTGCTCACCGAGATCCGCGACCACGTGGTGCGTTTCGGCGAGCACCAGCACGTGAACTGGGAGTTCCGGACGTTCCGCGGCGACCCGGCGATGGGACTCGCCGCCGTCGGCGACGAACTGCGTGCCGACGCGATCGTCGTGGGCACGTCCGAGTCTGCCGGGCACCGCATCTTCGGCTCCGTCGCCGTCCGACTGGTCAAGCTGGGTCGGTGGCCGGTGACCGTGGTGCCCTAGGCGGTGGCGCCGCATCCGCGATCGGAACCTCGACGGGCCGCGGACGCACCATCGCCGGCACCCACGACGGGTACGCGTCGGGTGCTCCGTCGAGCACACCACCGGCCGGATCGTCGTCGCCGCTGCGACGCACCAGATCGTCCACCGGCCGGTAGATCTGCCGCACCACCAGGACACACAATCCGACGACGGCGAGATCGCGCACCAGGACGGTCGCCGTGAAGTACTGCTCGGGCAGACCCTTGTCGGCCACGCCCAGGTAGTACATCATCCGCGGAACCCAGACGAGTGCGTCGATGGTCATCCACGCCAACAGGATTCGCCGGTGCGGCAGAGCCAGGACCGCGAGCGGCACCAGCCACAAGGAGTACTGCGGACTCCACACCTTGTTCGTCAGCAGGAAACCGGCGACCACGAGGAAACACAGCTGCATCAGGCGAGGACGCCGCGGAGCCGTCAGCGCCACCCAGCCGATGGCGAGGCACACGACCACGAAGAGCAGCGCCGTCACGAGATTGAGGATCACCGGCTTCTCGCCGGGACCGAGCGGGCCGTCGAATCCGGCCCAGCCGGTGAACGACCGGGCCACGTTGTAGAGCGAGTCCGGATCGGCGCCGCGGTCGGAGTTCAGTCGGAAGAACTCCGACCAGCCACGCGGAAACAGCAGTGCGATGGGCAGATTGACCAGAACCCACGCCGAGAGCGCCGCCGCCGTGGTCCGCGACCAGTCCCTGATGTTCCCCGTGCGGATGCACAGCACGAGGAGCGGACCGAGCAGGAACAGCGGGTAGAGCTTCGTCGCGCCCCCGATGCCGAGCAGGACACCGGCCAGCACCGGCCTGCGTCGCGCCCACGCCAGCAACCCACCGGAGGCGAATGCCGTTGCGAGAGCGTCGAAGTTGGTGAAGACGTGCACGATCACCAGAGGAGAACACGCGGCCAGCGCGGCGTCCCACACCCGACGTCCCGCCAACATCGTGGTCGCCCAGATCGTCACGATCCAGGCGAGGGCGGAGCCGAACGCCACCACGTTGAAATACAGCGCGACCGTGAGCGCCTGCGGCAACCACGGGACCGCAGACCACGCGTGGGCCACCTGCATCGACACGTACTGGTACAGCCCCGCCACCACCGGATACTCCATGTACCGGGTGATCGTGGAACCGTCGGAACCCGTTTCCTCCCACGACTTCTTGTACGGGAACGCGCCCTGATCGAGGCGCTCCGCGCCGTAGAGGGGGACCACGTCGGAGTAACACATCGCGACGTACTGACGGCTCCCGCTCCAGTCGAGTCCCAGCTCGCCGCCGGGGCCGTTCGGGGCCTGCTGGATGCACGCGGCCTTCCCGAACCAACCCAGCGCGAGAAACACGACAGTGAACGCGAAGATCACGCGCAGTGGCGTGATGTGGCGCTGCCGCCCCACCAACGCGTGCTTGCCCACGGGGCCGCCGACCACCGTCGACAACTCCGCGACCATGGGGTCGGTCAGACTCGGCCGATCGCGCCGACGAGCGGAGCGTCGATCCGTCGCCAACTCACCCGGACTCGCCAACAACTCGTCGGACGAATGGTCCCGACCGGCCTCCGGCCCGCCCGTCGAAACTCGACCGGCCTCCGGCCTGCCCGTCGAAACTCGACCGGCCTCCGGCCTGCCCGTCACCCCTAGCCGCCGGGCGGCGTGGCCGGCTCCGGAGCCGCCCCGTCGTCGGGCGGGGTGACGGCGGAAGGTTCCGCCGGCGCCGGGGCCAGACCGGGAACCGGAATGGTGATGCCCGGCAGGATCTCGACCTGCGACGGGACGACGACCGGCGGAGCGACGGGCTCCGGCGTCGTGGGCTCCGGCGCTGCGGAAGAGGATGTGGGCGGCGCCGCGGTCCGTGTCGGCGCGGGTGCCGAGTACTGCGGCACACCGGCCTGGCCGGCGATCGCACCCGGTGCAGGGAACGACTCGACGGGCGAGCCCTCGAGGGACGCGTCGAGCGTGTCCTTCCAGATGTCCGACGGAAGTCCGGAGCCGTAGATGGGTCCCCCGTAGCTGTTCTCCAGCGGGAGGCCCTGCTCGGTACCGACCCACACGGCCGTCGCCAGAGACGGCGTGTACCCGACCATCCAGGCGTCCTTGTTCTCGCCGGTGTCACCGAGCTGCGCGGTACCGGTCTTCGCAGCGGACGCGCGTCCCTCGGCCAGGTTGTGGCCGTTCGAGTAACCCGCGATGGGACGCATGGCCGCCGTGACGTTGTCCGCTACGGCGGGGTCGACCCGCTGCTCGCCGGGGTCCGCTCCGCGATCGAGCAACACGGTGCCGTCGGCCGTCACGACCTTCTGCACGAAGTGCGGTGCGTGGTAGGTACCCGATGCGGCGAGCGTCGCGTACGCGCTGGCCATGTCGATGACACGGGACTGGTACTGCCCGAGCACGATGCCGTTGTTGGGGCCGGCGCCGTTCGGCTCGGTCAGGGTCTCGCCGATGCCCTCGACCTCGGTCGGGATACCGAGGCGGTGCGCCATGTCGGCCACCGCCTGCGGGCCGCCGTCGAGGCTGAGCTGCAACCTGTAGAAGCTCGTGTTGAGCGACCGCTTGAGAGCCTCGGCAATGGTGCAGGTGCCGCAGGACTCGCCCTCGACGTTGCCGATGGAGATGCCGTTGACCGTCAGCGGCGAGCTGTCGTACATCTGCGACAGCGGGATGCCCTGATCCAGAGCCGCCGCCAGGCCGAAGACCTTGAACGACGAACCGGTCTGCAGGCCGGACTGCGCGAAGTCGAAGCCGCGACCGTCGACACCGCCGTAGTACGAGCGCACCGCACCGGTGCGGGGGTCGATCGACACCGACGCCGTGCGCAGCTCGGACGGTTCACCCTCCATGTTGGAGTTCACGGCGTCGATGGCGGCCTGCTGATCCTGCGGATCGATCGTCGTGGTGATCTGCAGTCCGGCGGTGTTCAGGTCCTGCTCACTGATGCCCGACGCGGTGAGCTCCTTGAGCACCTGGTTCTTGATCAGTCCGTTCGGGCCGGCGTCGGCGGCGTCGCCGCTGTCCACCGAGGCGAGCGGTCGCCACTGCGGGTACTGCATCGCCTGACGCTGGGTCTGATCGAGCGCACCCATCGTGACCATGCCGTCGAGGACGTAGTTCCAGCGGCTCTGCGCACCCGTCGGGTTGTTCTCCGGATCGAGTCCGGAGGGCTGCTGGATGGTGGCCGCGAGCACGGCACCCTCCTCGACGCTCAACTGCTCGACGGGCTTGTCGAAGTACGCCTTCGACGCCGCCGCGATGCCGTACGCGCCGCGGCCGAAGTAGATGGTGTTGAGGTACGCGGCGAGGATGTCGTCCTTGGTCCACTGACGCGCCATCTTCGAGGAGATGACCAGCTCGCGCATCTTGCGGGTGAGCGTCCGCTCGGACCCCACGAGCGCGTTCTTCACGTACTGCTGCGTGATGGTGGATCCACCACCGGCGCTGTCGCGCCCGAGCACGTTGTCGCGAGCGGCGCGTGCGAAGCCGGTGACCGAGAATCCGGGGTTGGAGTAGAAGTCACGATCCTCGGCCGACAACACCGCATTGCGGACGTGCTCGGGGATCTGTCCGATCTCGACATCGGTGCGGTTGCCCTCGGGAGGGACCACCGTGCCGAGGACGGACGTTCCGTCCGACGCGAGGACGGTGGCGACCTGGTTGGTCTTGATGTCACCGGGGCGCGGAACGTCCTCGACGACGTACGCGACCATGAACACCAGGACCGGAACGACCATGCCCAGCGCGATCAAGCCGTACAGCGTGCGCCGCAGGACCTTCCACTTCGACTTCTTCTTCGTCTTCGTGGCAGTACCTCCTGATGGCGGTTCGGTGGGTCCTCCACCGAACCGGTCCCGGTCACCGTCGGCGTCGCCACGCGAGTGGGACGTCACGGGCCGGGAGGGTGGAACGTCGGTCGCCCGTGGATCGTCCGAGTACGGGCGCGGCTGCGAGAACGCCTGCGACCGCGGCGGGGGCGCGGTCGGGGGAATCTGGGTGGTGTCCGGTCCACGATCGTCGTAGGACGGCGGACCGTAGGCCGGGCGCCGCGGGTGATCGGCCGGCGGCCAGCTCGGCGGGGGACCACCGGGGCCGTCCCGGCGAGGCGCACGCGGTGGGGGTGGGCCCGACGGCCGCTGCTGGGGATCGCGGACCGGCTCGTGGCTCGGGCGCCCGTGACGCGGTGGTTCCCCGGGCCCGTCGGGTCGACCGTGGCGGCCGGACGGACGCCCGCGATCGTCACCGGAACTGTCGTAGGGGGAACTCACTCACGTACTCCACTGTCAGGACGCACGTGTGACCAGGTGGCGACGGTCACGTGTGCGTCGGGCTCGTTCGACTCGGTTGCGCGGGGGACCACCGACGGACGGTACCGCCGACGACCTGCGTCCGTCACTCACTGGCCGTGCGTCGGCGGGAGGCGGAGCGTGTGCGGGGGCTCTTGGGCGCCGGAACGGCACCCAGGACGTACGACTGCACGAGGTGGTTCCAACTGCAGGTTCGGCAGACCTCGACGACGTGCACGGAGAACTCCTCCTGCGTGCCGGCGAGGCGGGTGAGCTCGTCCGCGGTCCGGGCCGAGCCGTTCATCGTCCCGAGCTTCTCTCCGAACACCCAGGAGACCAGCGTGAGCTGCTCCTTCCGGCAGATGGGGCACGCCACGGTGGACGGCCGACCGTGGAACTTGGCCGCTCGGAGGAGGTAGGGATCGGCGTCGCAGACCTGGGCCATCGCCGTTCGTCCGGAGTAGACCTCGGCGAGCAGCGACTTGCGCTGCAACGCGTAGTCCACCACCTGCCGCTGTGATCTCACGGTGACCAGAGTACGTGCGCCGTCGAGGTGGGGTGGTGCTCGACCCCGTCCCGTGCGCTGGAGCGGAGCCGTGGAGCCGGAGCACTTGAGGGACCCGGTCCACGGGCCTACCATCTGGCGATGCCGACGGTCCGATCTGTGGGTGTCAGAGCGCGTGACCAGGACAGAGTGCACGCGTGCGCCGCGCTGGACCGTGCACTCGCGGACGGCCAGATCGACGCCGAGGAGCACGCCACCCGCATCGCCCTCGCCACCGATGCACGTGCGCTCGAGGACCTCCACGATCTGATCGGCGATCTGCAGGGCACGTCGGACCTGGCTCCGATGGCGTCGCCCGGGGCGGCAGCCGCGGGGCTCTCCCGTCGGGGTCGGCCGAGCGTGCTGAGCGCGGTGATCCGGTGGGCCGTTCTCCTGGTCGTCGCCGCACTCCTGTTCCTCGGTGTCCGCGCCTGTGCGTCCGACGACAGCGCGACCGGCACCTACGGCTCGGCCGGCTACCTCGAACCGCGCGCGATGGACGACATCGTGGCGTCGACGGGCATCCTGCTGGGAACCACCGTCGTCGACGAGCTGATGTTCTACTCCGAGTACGCGCTGCTGAGGGCGCCGAGTCCCGACGATCCGGGCCGGGAGAGGCGTTATCAGTACCGCGACGGCGAGTGGAGACAGTCGGACGACGCGGACAGGGACCGTGAGACGGCGACCGTCGACCTCGCCGACCTGGGCCCCGGCGTGCTCGGCGGGTTGGTTCTGGGCGCCGGCGCGAGCCTGAACATCGCCGAGATCGACTCGCTGTACCTGTTCGTCCGTGACACCGGCGCCGGCCCCGCGATCAGCCTGCACGCGAGCAACGAGGCCGCTAACGAGGACGGATACCTCGAGGCGTCCCTGTCGGGCGACTTCCTCAGCGTCACCCCGTTCGATCCGACCGCGTAGGAGACGACGATGGCGACCGGACAGGATCGACGGCTGCGCGCCCGTGACATCGATCGCGCGGTGGTCGCGACCGCTCTCGACACCGCGTACGCGGACGGGCAGCTGACGTTCGACGAGCACCGGTCACGGGTGGCGGCGGCGAGAACGGCGACGACACTGGGCGATCTCCACGCGTTGGCCGCCGATCTGCAGGCGGACGTACCGCTGCCCGAGGCGGTACGGCCCGCACCCGGACCGTCCCGGCGCCCGGTGATCGTGGGTCTGCTCGTGGTGGTCCTCGTCCTCGGAGTCGCCGTCGTCTTGGCGGTCCGCGGATCCGATGCACCGTCGTCGCCGAGCGTCGCGGCTCCGTCGTCGTCCGTCGGCCCGGGAGCGACGGCCGCGGGCACCGCGACGCCGATCGTCGCGCGACCCTTCGTGTTCGACACCCCGGAGGGCCTGGCCGACTTCCGCGACCGGTGGATCACACGATTCGGCGACCCCGAGGTCACCGAGTTGGTGCTGTACCCGTCGGACGATCGCGCCTCTCTGACGCGCCTCGCCGAGAGCGACCGCGTGCGCGACGTGTCGGTCCGCGGCGGCTTCGAGGAGTCCACCGCCACGAGCCCGAGGGAGACGGACGAGCTGCCCTTCGACCTCACCGCGCTCGACGTCGCGGCACTGGCGGGCCTGATGGCGGGTTCCGCGTCGTTCGTCGAGGTACCGGACGCGTCGGTCACCCACGTGATCGTGCGCAACGAGGGAGTGCCGGAGGTACTGGTCTACGCCGCGGATGCGGACGGCCGCGGTGGATACCTGCAGGCCACCCTGGCCGGTGAGGTCACGCGGGTCAGCCCCCACCGTCCCTGACGGGGCCCGTGTTCATGTTCTCGACAGTTACATGTACCCCCATATATCGGCCCGATACATGTGGCGGCTATAGTGAGCGAGCGTCATCTCGACGCGGACTCGGGTCGGAACAGGAAGGGGACCGCACATGCTCGAACTGGCGATCCTCGGCCTGCTCCTGGAGACACCCATGCACGGTTACGAGCTTCGTAAGCGACTCACCGGACTTCTCGGTGCCTTCCGGGCCTTCTCGTACGGTTCGCTCTACCCCACCTTGCGTCGTATGCAGGCGGACGGGCTCATCGTCGAGAACCCCGGAGTCCAGGGCGCCGTCAAGCGTCGGGCACGTCGTGTCTACGAACTCACGCCGGCCGGCCGAGCTCGGTTCACCGAGCTGGTCGCGGACACGGGTCCGCAGAACTACACAGATGATGGATTCGGCGTACACCTGGCCTTTTTCGGGCGCACCCCCGCTGAGGCGCGGATGCGGATACTCGAAGGTCGGCGTCGCCAGGTCGAGGAGCGCCGTGAGGGGCTCCGCGACGCCATCGGCCGAGCAAGTGGGTCGTTGGACAGGTACACGCGCGGATTGCATCAGCTCGGCCTCGAGTCGAGCGAGCGCGAAGTGCGGTGGCTCAACGAATTGATCGCTGCCGAGGCAATGGCGATCACTTCGGAGAGTCCACCGCCCGCACCCACGACCGACACCTCGGCCGTGGCACACCCGGAGAGCACGTCGGCTCCGGCCACCCGATACGGAAAAGAAGGAGAACCCGACCATGAGTGACAACAGCACTGCGGTGCGCGTGGCCATTGTGGGCGTGGGTAACTGCGCGTCGTCCCTGGTTCAGGGCGTGCAGTACTACAAGGACGCCGACGAGAACACCACCGTTCCCGGCCTCATGCACGTGAAGTTCGGCAAGTACCACGTCCGCGACGTCGAGTTCGTCGCCGCGTTCGACGTGGACGCCAAGAAGGTCGGCTTCGATCTGTCCGAAGCCATCTTCAACAGCGAGAACAACACCATCAAGATCGCCGACGTGCCCCCGAGCGACGTCAGCGTCCAGCGCGGCCCGACACTCGACGGCATCGGCAAGTACTACTCGGAGACCATCGAGATCTCCGACGCGGAGCCGGTCGACGTGGCGCAGGCACTGCGTGACGCGAAGGTCGACGTGCTCGTCTCCTACCTGCCCGTCGGATCCGAAGAAGCCGACAAGTTCTACGCGCAGGCCTGCATCGACGCGAAGGTCGCGTTCGTCAACGCGCTGCCCGTCTTCATCGCGTCCGATCCGGTCTGGGCCAAGAAGTTCACCGACGCCGGTGTGCCCATCGTCGGCGACGACATCAAGAGCCAGGTCGGTGCCACCATCACCCACCGCGTCATGGCCAAGCTGTTCGAGGATCGCGGCGTCCAGCTCGATCGCACGATGCAGCTGAACGTCGGCGGCAACATGGACTTCCTCAACATGCTCGAGCGCACGCGCCTCGAGTCGAAGAAGATCTCGAAGACGCAGGCCGTCACGTCCAACCTGCAGCGTGAGTTCAATGCGAAGGACGTGCACATCGGCCCGTCCGATCACGTCGGCTGGCTCGACGACCGCAAGTGGGCCTACGTCCGCCTCGAGGGTCGCGCGTTCGGTGACGTCCCGCTGAACCTCGAGTACAAGCTCGAGGTCTGGGACTCCCCGAACTCCGCCGGCGTCATCATCGATGCCGTGCGCGCCGCGAAGATCGCTCAGGACCGCGGAATCGGTGGACCTGTCGTGCCCGCGTCCGCGTACCTGATGAAGAGCCCGCCGAAGCAGCTCGCCGACGACATCGCTCGTCAACAGCTCGAGGCGTTCATCATCGGCTCCGACGAGCAGTAGCCACTCGCGAACGTCCCGACGGGGTCGTCACGGTCGATCACTCGGCCGCGGCGACCCCGTCGGCGTCTCACCGGTCGAGCGGGCCGTCGGGGACGCCGAGCAGGTACGACGTGGTGCCGCGGACACCGTCGGACACGAACACCTGGAACGTCTGATCGCAGGTCTCGGTACCGAAGCGGACGACGGCGAGTCGATGATGCGCACCCGTCACGCGCGGCCCCCGCGGAGGAGACGATTCCGTGAGCGGTCGGCGACGTGCGGACGCCGCCGCGTCGTGCTCGTACGTCACGACGGTGCCCTCGGTGGTGACCACGCCGACGGCCGTGATCGGTTCCGTCGCACTCGTGGACAACACCGGCGTGATCACGATCTCCCCCACCTCGTGGTCCCCGTCGGTGACGACGATGGTGAAGCGATCGGAGCCGAAGGACGACGGGTCGTCCTCCCACCGGTCCACGGACGCCGTACGCGAGTAGGTGAACATCCCGTCGGACGCGACGTCCGCAGTACCGCAGGACGGGCCGGAACCCAGTCGGTGGCTCCGCTGTGGGCACAGGGGCGAGGCGACGGACCCCGCCAGCAGGCAGGCCGTGACGGAGGTTCGAGGCATGGGGTCGCTCCTGAGGGTCGTGCGCCGGCCGGGTCGGCCGGATTCTCCTTGACTCACCGTGCCCGACGCGTGCACAAGAAGTGCAAAAGTGCCTGCGTGCGGCGCGAATACGCACAGCTGACTAGACTTGTCCGGTGACGAGTGACTCACCCGCTTCCGTCCGACTCGTCGGTGCCGTCACCGTCGAGCGTGGCTCTCGGGTGGTCGATCCCCGCATCATCGGTGGGCCGCGCTGCGTCGAACTGCTGTCGTATCTGACGCTCAATCGCCATCGAGAGGTCTCGCACGACGAGTTGGCGGACCTGCTCTGGCCCGAGAAGCGGCCGCGCACCTGGAATTCTGTGCTGCGTGGGGTGATCTCGAAGGTGCGGGACGTTCTCGACGCCGCGGACATCGCGGGTACGTCGATCGTGTCCCGTACCGGCATGGTGCGTCTGACTCTTCCGCCGGACACCACGGTCGATCTCGAGGAGATCCGGGACGCGTGCCGGCGCACGGAGGGATCACCCGCGGACCGCGCCCGCGATGCCCGGACGGCGTTGCGTCTGCTCGCCGAACCCGTGCTCGTCGGAGCCAACGGCGCGTGGGCGGACGACGTCCGGCGAGAGTTCGACGACCTGCGGCTCACGGCCCTCGAAGCGGACGCCACCGCGTCGATGGATCTGGGTGCGTTCGAGAACGCCGTGTCCTCCGCGGAGTCCCTGCTGGCAGCCGACCCCCTGCGCGAGAGCGCGTACCGCATCGCCATGCGTGGCTACGTGGCACTGGGCGACCGCGGACAGGCTCTCGGGGCGGCGGCGCGATGCCGAGCGGTGCTGGCGGACCGGCTCGGGGTGAGCCCCTCACGCGAGACCCAGTCGCTGTACCTGGAGTTGTTGGAGGACGACACCGAGACCACCCCACCGCAGCGCGAGGAGCCGCCGGTGGGATCCGCCTTCGTCGGACGCGATGTCGAGATGAGCCGCATCGTCGAGGACCTCGAGGCGGCCGCTGCCGGTCATGGACGGTTTCTCCTGGTCTCGGGTCCGCCGGGGGCAGGGAAGACGTCACTCGCCCGCGCCGTGATGCAGCGTGCCCGCGCCGCCGGGACGGACGTCGTGTCGGGTCGCTGCAGCGAACACTCCACCATCCCGTACGAACCGTTCGTGGAAGCGGTCACCCGCGACCTCGACTCGCGCGGCGTCATCGGAGCGCGTCAGTGGCTGCGGACCAACGGCGCCGACATCCTCGGCATCATCCCCGGGGCCGCACGTCGATTCGGGGACCTCATCCCCCCGCACGTGGACGACGACCGCACAGGGGCGTCCGACGCGGTGCACCGGTGGCTCGTCGGGCCGGCTCGACAGGCCCCGACCCTGCTCGTGATCGACGACCTGCAGTGGGCCTCCGGCACGACGGCCGCCCTGGTCCGCCATCTCGCGCGGTCGACGCAGAACGACCGACTCTGCATCCTCGCCACCGTGCGGGACGAGAACCTCGTGTCCCCGGAACTCCAGGCGACCCTCGACGTCACCCGGTTGTCGGCGGGGTTCCGCGAGATCACCCTGGGCGGACTGTCTCTGGCCGCGGTGCACGACCTCCTCCGCGAGCAGAACTCGACCCTCGACCCCGAGGCCATCGTGGCACGGACCGGTGGCTCCGCCCTGCTGGTCGCGGCCGTCATCGCGGCACACGAGCGCGAACCCGGCGGCTCGCTCCCCTTCACGGTCACGGATGCGGTGCGTCTCGCGAGTCGCGAACTCAGCTGTGACGCAGTCACTCTGCTCGAACTGTGCGCGGTGACCGGGGTGACGGTCTCGCGCCCGCTGCTGCGGGCCGCCTCGACGATCCCGTCCGATCTCCGTTTCGCCGAGACCCTCGACGAACTGCTGGCCGTGAACTTCCTGGTCGCCGGCGACACCGACGACGAGCTGATGATGAGACACGCTCTCGTGCAGTCGACTCTGTACGACGCGATACCCGGGGCGCGGCGAGCGCAGATGCACTCCGACGTGGCTCGGGCCCTGGTCGATCTCGGTGCCGACACCACCGCCGACGAACTCGCGCGCATCGCGTACCACTTCGGCAGGGCGTTGGACTCCGACCGCTCCGAGGCCGCGCTCTACGCGCGGCGTGCCGGCGACGCCGCCTACGCGGTGTCAGCGTACGAGGACGCGGTGGTGGGGTACCGGACCGCCCTTCGGAAGATGGTGCCGCACGGCGACTCCCGCGAGCGGTGCCGACTGCTGATCGACCTCGGCCGGGCGCAGCGCAAGTGCATCGACCGGTCCTACCGGGCCACTCTCTTCGACGCGATCGCCATGGCGCGGAGACTGGGCGACGTCGACCTGCAGGTCGACGCGACGCTGGCGGACACGATCAGTGGTGCGGGCCTGTTCCAGATGTTCGACCCGTTGCCGGAACGACTCGACAGCCTGCACGACGCACTGCACGTCCTCGAGGACTCCGGCCGCGCGAACAGTGCCGCCACGGCCAAGGTTTTGGTTCTGCTGGCCATGGAGCTGAGCTGGACCGATGACTGGAAGGAACGCCGCGACCTTCTCGAACAGGCTGTGACGCTGGCGCATTCGGTGGGAGACCGCAGTGCCCTCGAGGCGGCGCTGCGCGCGATGCTGTGGTGCCTCCTGGTGCCCCAGTGTTGGGATCTGCGCCAAGAGGCGATGACACGTCTCGTCGAGCTGGAGTCGACATCGTCTCGGCGGCATCGCGATCCGTCCGCCGCCACCATCCTGGCCAGGACCCAGCAGGCGTTCGGCGACCTCGGCGGCGCCGACTCGACACTCGCAGCGGTCACCCGGGCCGATCTCGCGGACGACCCCGAGATGACCTGGGCCATGGTGTGTTCCAAGTTCGGCGTGGACGTGTCGGCAGGACGACTGGTGCGCGCGGAGACCGTGCTGGCACGGATCTGCGAGACGCCCGACGCCGCGCTCGGCAGCCACACCTACGGCCGCGAACACACGTCGATCCTCACCCTCCGGACGATGCGCGGAGATCTCCGGCACTTCGCGGATCGGCGCGACGAGATGGCCACGATGTTCGACCTGATCCCGGCGTTCCGCCCGGTCGTGGCGTCCTCGCTCGCCGACGTCGGACGCATGGACGAGGCGCGCGAGCTGATGGACTGGTACGACGAGCAACGGCTCGCGGCGATCGCCCCGGACATGCTCTGGCTGATGTCGATGACCTTCATCGCCCGTGCCGGTGCCACGGTGGGCAACACACTGGTGTGCACCGACGTGTACGAACGGTTGCTGCCCTACGCGGAGCAGACCGTGTCGGTCGCCCCGAGCGTCTTCGGCGTGGTGCACCACCACCTGGCCGACGCGTCCCTGGCCACCGGTCACGTCGAGCGAGCGGGTCGCCATCTGCACGCCGCGCGGCGCCTGCACGTCGCCCGCGGCTTCGAGGGATGGAGCGCGGAGGACGCGTATCTCGGTCTCCGCATCGAGCACGCCCGCACCGGACGGCTCGCGGCCCGCGCTCTGGCGTCGGCCCGCACCCGTGCGGACGTCATCGGAGCCTCGGCGGTCCGGCGGCGCATCGACGCCGTCGCGGCCTTGGTGGAGAACTCCGAGCGCTGACTGCTACTCGCCGACGCGGCCGTCCGCAAGACCCTGCGAGCGCCTGTGGACGGCCGTCCCCGGGGACGCTCGGTGGGCCCGGCTCACGGCTGGTCCGGGCGTACTCTCGGCCCGTGAGTTCAGACAGGATGGTGGCCCGCATCGGTGGGCTTCTGCGTCAGGCCGAGTCCACGGACAATCCCCACGAGGCCGAGGCGTTCATGGAGGCCGCGCAGCGTCTCGCGACCGCCGCCTCGGTCGATCTGGCCGTGGCACGCTCGCACACCGCCTCGCGCGAGAAGCGGGCGACGCCGGTGCAGCGCGTCGTCCACATCGGGGAGCACGGCAAGAAGGGCCTGCGCACCTACGTCCTGCTGTTCGTGGCCATCGCCCGCGCGAACGACGTGCAGTGCGACGTGGCGCAGTCGTCGACGCAGGTCTTCGCGTACGGGTTCGAGAGCGACATCGACACGTGCGAGGCCCTGTACGCGAGCCTGCTCGTGCAGATGGTGCGCGCGAGCGACACGTACATCTCGTCGGGTGCGTACCGGGACGCCACCGTGGACCGTGAGGTCACCGTCGTCCGAGGACGCCGGCGCTATCGCACGGTCGAGCGGGCGCCGCTCGCCGGCGTCACTGCCAGGATCGAGTTCCAGACCGCGTTCGCGCACCGGGTCGGCGAGCGCCTGGCCGCCGTCAAGAAGGAGGCCGAGGCCGAGGCGGTCGCCACGGAAGCTCCCGAGGCCGGCACCGCACTGGTGTTGCGTGACAAGGAGATCGAGCTGCGCGACTTCTACCGGTCCGCTTCCACCGCCCGGGGTACCTGGCGCGGCAGCTCGGGTCGCTCGTACTCGTCGGAGGCTCGGCGAGCCGGAGACCACGCCGGTCGACGTGCACGCCTGGGCAATCAGAGCGAGATCGGCGGCCCCCGAGGACAACTCGAACGGTGACCCGCGACAGCCAGCGCTCCCGCGTCTACGACGCCGAGCATCAGGTCCGCACCATGTTCGACCGCGCGGACGAACGGGGCCTGCGCACCGTCGAGATCCTCGGGTCCACGGTCACCCTGCCGATCGAGCGGCGCTTCGCCTCGCTCGACTCGGTCCAGACCTACGTCGACGGCGTCACCGCTCTGGACTGGGTGCGCAGCGAGTGGCCACGCGCGGCGGTCCCGGTACGGGTCCGGGCCCGCTCGGGCGCGGGCGCCGCGCACTACGAGGTCGACACCGCCACCATCGCTGTCCCACTCCACGTACGGGGACGCGCCTGGGCCCTGCGCGAGATGGTGGTGCTGCACGAGATCGCGCACCATCTGGAACCCGGCGATCCGGACGACCACCCCGAACCGGCCCACGGCGGCGCGTTCGTCGATCGCTATCTCACCCTGGTCTCGGAGATCATCGGCGCCGAGGCAGGTTTCGTCCTCCGCGCGACGATGCACTCGTGTGGAGTGCGCATCGGTTGACAGGCCGGGCACCATGGAAGCGACAGCCAGCGCACTCACCGAAGGATCACACATGTCCGTTCGCATCGGAGTTCAGCTTCAGCCCCAACACGCCCCCGATTACGGCCTCATCCGCGACGCGGTGTTGCGGTCCGAGGACGCCGGCGTGGACATCGTCTTCAACTGGGATCACTTCTACCCGTTGTACGGCGACCTCGACGGCGCCCACTTCGAGTGCTGGACGATGCTGGGCGCCTGGGCCGAGCAGACCTCGAACGTCGAGATCGGCGCGCTCGTCACCGGCGGCGGCTACCGCAATCCCGACCTGCTGGCCGACATGGCGCGCACCGTGGACCACATCAGTGGAGGACGGCTGATCCTGGGCATCGGCGCCGGGTGGAACCAGAAGGACTACGACAACTTCGGCTACGACTTCGGCACCGCCGGCTCACGCCTGGCACTGCTCGACGAGAGTCTCGCCCGCATCACCTCGCGTCTCGCCGTCGGCAATCCGGCGCCCACTCGCCACATCCCGATTCTCATCGGCGGTGGCGGTGAGAAGAAGACGCTCAAGATGGTCGCCCGCTACGCCGACGTCTGGCACAGCTTCGCCGACCTGGACGCGCTGAAGCACAAGTCCGAGGTCCTGGCCGGACACGGTGAGACCGTCGGCCGCGACGTGTCGCAGATCGAGCGATCGGTGGCGTGGCCGGGCGCGGACGACGCGCAGGCCTTCGTCGACGCCGGAGCCACCCTCTTCACCGTCGGCGTCAACGGCCCCGACTACGACCTCACCGAGCTGACCGGCGCGATCTCCTGGGCGCGGTCGCACCAGGGTTGACAGTCAGCCGGACTGCTTTCCGAACAGCCCCGAGCTGCCGTGTCCGCCGTGCGAGGAGGCGAACTCGTACGCGGACTCGGCATGCTCGTGTTCGTCGATGCCGTCCGTCTCGTGCTGCGGATCCGCTCTGATCCCGATGGTCAGCTTCAGCACCGTGGCGATGGCCGCGGTGACCAGGAACGCATAGGCGAGAACGACGACGACGGCGACCACCTGTCGACCGAGCTGCGTGACGCCACCGCCGTAGAACAGGCCGTCGACACCGGGCGGCATGTCGCTGCTCGCGAGGAGGCCGATCATGAGCGTGCCGACGATGCCACCGACCAGGTGCACTCCGACCACGTCGAGCGAGTCGTCGTACCGGAAGCGGTACTTGAGGCCGATCGCCAGGGCGCAGGCGACACCGGCGGCAGCGCCGACGCCCAGAGCGCCGATCGGGGTGACGGCCGTGCACGACGGCGTGATGGCCACCAGACCGGCGACGACACCCGACGCCGCGCCGAAGGATGTGGCCTTCCCGTCGCGGATCTTCTCGACCACCAGCCACGCCACCATCGACATCGCGCCCGCGCCCATCGTGTTGACCAACGCGACCGCGGCGACGCCGTCCGCCGCGAGCGACGATCCGGCGTTGAAGCCGAACCAGCCGAACCACAGCAGCCCGGCACCCACCATGACGGCGGGCAGGTTGTGCGGCCGCATCGCCTCCCGGGGCCACCCACGACGCTTGCCGACGACCAGGGCGAGCGCCAGTCCGGCCGCGCCGGCATTGATCTCCACCGCGGTGCCCCCGGCGAAGTCGATGGCCTTCAGCTGGTTGGCGATCCAGCCCCCGGTCTCCGCCGTGACACCGTCGAACGCGAACACCCAGTGTGCGACGGGGAAGTAGACGAGTGTCGCCCAGAGGCCGGCGAAGATCACCCACGGCATGAAACGCATCCGGTCGGCGACGGCGCCGGACACGAGCGCCACGGTGACCATCGCGAAGCCTGCCTGGAAGGCCACGAAGGCGAGCGCCGGAACGGTTCCCACCAGCGGGATCTCGACCGCGCCGCCCCCTGCTCCGAAGCTGCCGCCGATCAACGAGGTGAGGCCGGCGAACTGCGTCGGGTCCCCGATCCACCCACCGACGCTGTCGTCGCCGAACACCATCGAGTATCCGAACAGGACCCACAGGACCCACACGACCCCGATGGCCGACAGGCTCATCATCATCATGTTCAGCACGCTCTTCACGCGCACCATGCCGCCGTAGAAGAACGCGAGCCCCGGAGTCATCAACAGCACCATCGCGGCACTGGCCAGAACCCACGCCGTGTTGCCGGCATCCGGAGCGCCCGTCAGCGGGTACTCGAGACTGGAGTACATACGAACACCTTCCGTCCCCCGGCGCACACCCTCCAGGCGTCCTGGATAGTCGGTGACGTGCGCCCCGACGGAGACTAGACCCCTGGTCGGAGCGGTCCCCACGGCGATCACCGGCAACAGATCACTGAGCACAACCATTGCGCGTTCGACGTTTCGGTGATCCCGGCACGTGAGCCCTAGTGTTCATCTCATGCTTGCGCACCGCGTGGGACGGAAACTCATCGTCCTCGTCTCCACACTTCTCCTCGCCGTCCTCCTCGCGTCCTGCGGCACCTCGGACGGCGGCTCGTCGGACGGCTCCTCGTCCGCTGCCGCGGCACCGACCGAACTGTGCTCACCTCCCGGTGTGGACAGCGCGTCGTCCACGCCGACCAACTTCGACGCCGCGGCCGCCGCCGCGACCGAGGATCGGTACACGACGCCGTCGGTCACGCCGCTCGATCGCATCGACACCTCGCAGCTCGGACTGATCACGCCCGGCCAGCTCACCGTCGGCACGCTCTCCGACGCGCCGCCGAGCATCTGCGTCGACGGCTCCGGCACCTACACCGGCTACGACAACGAGCTGCTGAAGGCCGTCGCCGCGAAGCTCGGCCTGCAGATCAACTTCTCGGGCACCGAGTTCTCGGGTCTGCTCGCGCAGGTCGCCGGCCGACGCTTCGACGTCGGGTCGTCGTCCATCACCACCACCGACGAGCGGCGCAACACGGTCGGCTTCACCAACGGCTACGATTTCGGCTACTTCTCCCTGGTCGCGAAGGCCGGCGGACCGATCACCGCCTTCGAGAACCTGGGGCCGGACACCCGTATCGGCGTCGTGCAGGGAACGGTGCAGGACGACTACGTCGTCAACACCCTGGGCCTGGACCCGGTGAAGTTCCCCGACTACAACACCGCGTACGCAAATCTCCGCACCGGACAGATCGACGCCTGGGTCGCACCGTCGCAGCAGGCCGAGGGCCTGGTGAAGCCGGAGGACGGCACCGCGATCACGCAGAACACGTTCAGCCTCAACAACTTCGTCGGGTGGGCCGTCGCGCGGGACAACCAGCCGCTGATCGACGCGTTGAACTCCGGCCTCGACGCGATCATCGAGGACGGGACCTGGGCCCAGCTGTACTCCGACTGGGTGCCGCGCGAACTCCCGGAAGGATTCAAGCCCGGTAGCAAGGCAGCGCCGCAGCCCGAGCTTCCCGACTTCGCGGCCATCGCCGCCGAGAACGACGCGAATGCCCCGGCCGCGCAGGCCGTCGCACCGAAGTCGACGTTCGAGCAGCTCGGCGACACGTTCTTCGACTGGAACCTCTACAAGCAGGCGCTGCCGGACCTGCTGAAGACCGGCCTGCCGAACACGCTGATCCTGGCGCTGGCATCGGGCATCATCGGCACGGTTCTCGGCATGCTTCTCGCACTGGCGGGCCTGTCCCGCACCCGCTGGCTGCGCTGGCCGGCACGCGTCTACACCGACATCTTCCGCGGACTGCCCGCCGTCGTGATCATTCTCGTCATCGGTCTCGGCATCGGACCGGTGGTCAGCGGCATCACCGGCAACAACCCGTACTGGCTCGGTGCGGTGGCGTTGTCGCTGCTCGCGGCCGCGTACATCGGCGAGATCTTCCGATCCGGCATCCAGAGCGTCGAGAAGGGGCAGATCGAGGCAGCGCGTGCTCTCGGGTTCAGCTACCGACGCTCGATGCGCCTGGTCGTGGTGCCGCAGGGTGTCCGGCGCGTGCTTCCCGCACTCGTCAACCAGTTCATCTCGCTGATCAAGGACTCGTCGCTGATCTACTTCCTGGGTCTGCTGGCGACGCAGCGCGAACTGTTCGCCGTCGGCCGAGACCTCAACGCGCAGACCGGAAACCTGTCACCCCTGGTGGCGGCCGGACTCGTCTATCTCGCGATGACCGTCCCGCTGACCCACCTGGTCAACTACATCGACAAGCGTCTGCGCGTCGGCAAGGCCGAGCAGACACTCGACCCGGTCGAGCAGGCCATCGTCGTGGAAAGAGGCTGACACATGACCACCGCACCCTCGACCGAGCCGTTGACCGGCGTCTCACTCGCCGGCCGTGACCTGCACCTGTCCTTCGGCACCAACAAGGTCCTGCGCGGCGTCGACATCGACGTCGCCGCAGGAGCCACCACCACTGTCATCGGACCGTCCGGGTCGGGCAAGTCCACGCTCCTGCGCGTGCTCAACCGACTGCACGAGCCCGAGCAGGGCGACATCCTGCTCGACGGACGCTCGGTGCTGAAGGACGATCCAGACGCGCTGCGCCAGCGCATCGGCATGGTGTTCCAGCAGTTCAACCTGTTCCCGCACCGCACCGTCCTCGACAACGTCGCGCTCGGTCCGTGGAAGTTGAAGGGACTGAGCAAGGACGACGCACACGCCGCCGCGCTCGCCCATCTCGACAAGGTGGGCCTGAAGGAGAAAGCGGGCTCGCGCCCCGGCAACCTCTCCGGCGGTCAGCAGCAGCGCGTGGCCATCGCGCGAGCACTCGCCATGGAACCGCAGGTGATGTTCTTCGACGAGGCCACGTCCGCCCTCGACCCGGAGCTCGTCAAGGGCGTGCTCGCCCTCATGGCGGACCTCGCGACCGGCGGCATGACGATGGTCGTCGTCACGCACGAGATGGGCTTCGCCCGCTCGGTGTCCGACCGCGTGCTGTTCATGGACCACGGCAGCGCCGTCGAGGTGGGCCCGCCCGCAGCGCTGTTCGACGACCCGCAGACCGAGCGACTGCAGAGGTTCCTGTCCGAAGTGCTCTGATCCCCGAGCCGCGAATGTGACGCGGCGCACAGCATCTCGCGTACGGTCGAGAGAGATGCCGACATTCGCACTCGAGAATGTCGGCGCTCTACCTCGAACGGGAGCTGAAAACATGGCCGACAACAGAGCCGTCGCCTACGCCGGAGCCGGGAAGGTCGAGGTCGTCGACATCGACTTCCCCAGCTTCACCTTGCAAGACGGGCCCGGCGTGAACCCGGCGAGTGTGGGCCGCGAGTGCCCGCACGGAGTGATCCTGAAGGTGGTGTCCACCAACATCTGCGGCAGCGATCAGCACATGGTTCGCGGCCGCACGACGGCACCCGAGGGCCTGGTGCTCGGGCACGAGATCACGGGCGAGGTCATCGAGGTGGGCCGCGACGTGGAGTTCATCAAGCAGGGTGATCTGTGCTCGGTGCCGTTCAACATCGCGTGCGGTCGCTGCAAGAACTGCAAGGAACGCAAGACCGGCATCTGCCTGAACGTCAATCCTGATCGTCCCGGCGCCGCCTACGGCTACGTCGACATGGGCGGTTGGGTCGGCGGCCAGGCCGAATACGTCATGGTGCCGTACGCGGACTGGAACCTGTTGAAGTTCCCGAACCGAGACCAGGCCATGGAGAAGATCCTCGACCTGACGATGCTGTCGGACATCTTCCCCACCGGCTTCCACGGCTGCGTCACCGCCGGAGTGGGCGTCGGATCGACGGTCTACATCGCCGGCGCCGGTCCGGTCGGGCTCGCCGCCGCAGCCAGTGCGCAACTGCTCGGCGCCGCCGTCGTCATCGTCGGCGACCTCAACGAGAGCCGGCTCGCGCAGGCCCGGAGCTTCGGTTGCGAGACCGTCGACGTCAGCAAGGGCGATCCGAAGGATCAGATCGAGCAGCTGCTCGGGGTGCCGGAAGTCGACTGCGGCGTCGACGCCGTCGGTTTCGAGGCACGCGGTCACGGTGACGGGTCGGCGACGGAAGCGCCTGCCACCGTGCTGAATTCGCTGATGGACATCACGACGGCGGGTGGTTCGCTCGGCATTCCGGGGTTGTACGTCACCGGCGATCCCGGCGCATCCGACGAAGCCGCCAAGGTCGGCGCGTTGTCGCTGAGCCTCGGCACCGGGTGGGCCAAGTCGTTGTCCTTCGCCACCGGACAGTGCCCGACGATGCAGTACCACCGCGGCCTGATGATGGCGATCCTGCACGATCGCGTGCAGATCGCGAAGGCCGTCAACGCACGCGCCATCTCGCTCGAGCAGGCTCCGCAGGGCTACGCCGACTTCGACTCCGGTGAGGCCACGAAGTTCGTGCTCGACCCCCACGGGCTCCTCGGCGCGGCCTGACCGACTCTCGCGAGGTGGGCTGTGGCGCCCACCTCGCGAGTGCGCGTCAGCCCAGGAACGCGAGCAGTTCCTGGTTGAACCGATCCGGGTGCGAGGTGTTGAACCCGTGCGGGCCGCCCTCGACGAGTACCAGGGTGCTGTTCGCGATCGCCTCGTGTGAGCGCTTGCCGCTCACCTCGAACGGAACGATGGCGTCCGCGTCGCCGTGGATGACGAGGGTGGGGACGTCGATCTTCGGCATGTCCTCACGGAAGTCGGTGCGCGCGAACGCCTCGATGCAGCCGAGGATCGCCGGTGTCGACGCTTCGGCCGACATGTCCACCGCGTACTGACGATCCTCCTCCGAGACCTTCAGCTCGCCGTTCGCGCTGAAGAAGTTGGTGGCGAAGCCGTCGAGGAAGGCGTTACGGTCCTCCTCGACGCCGTTCTCGAAACCCGCGATCGTCTCGTCGTCGAGGCCGCCGTCGGGGTTGTCCTCGGACTTGTAGAGGTACGGGGGAACAGCACCGGCGAGGACCGCCTTCGCGATGCGGTCGTTGCCGTACTTCGCGAGGTAGCGCACCACCTCGCCGCCGCCCATGGAGAAACCCACCAGCGTCACGTCCCGCAGGTCGAGCGTCTCCAGCAGGACCGACAGGTCCGCGGCGAACGTGTCGTAGTCGTAACCGGACTCGGGCTGCGACGAGCTGCCGAATCCACGCCGGTCGTACGTGACGACGCGGTGGCCCGCGTCGAGCAGTGCGACGATCTGGGGCTCCCACGACCGCTCGTTGAGCGGCCAGCCGTGGATCAACACCACCGGCGCGCCCTCGCCTCGGTCCTGGTAGTGCAGGTCGATCGGGGCGTCGTTCTCGACTCCCACCGAGAGCATCGGCATGTCGTGCCTCCTTCGTCGCGGTGTCTCCGCGTCGCTCTCGGTCTACCCGGAGCATGCTCCGACGACACACGTTCGCCCACCGTTCACCTTCCTGCACCCGGGGAGTTGCTTACCTTCCCTTTGCCTTTTGCCCGGCACTTCTACGGTCGACCGGTGACCACGATTCCGCTTCCCCTGATCGTCTCCCATCAGCACGACGGCAGCTCCTCGCGGTCGTCGCTGACGTGCAAGTACAAGTGCGGCGACGCCTGCTTCCACGAGGTGCCCAACACGTCGTCGAGCGAGTACTTCGGCGACATCGTCAAGACGGCGATGACGCGCCGCGGCATCCTGCGCGGTAGTGCGATGGCCGTGCTGGCCGTCGGCGCCACCAGCGCCCTCGCCGCGTGCGGCACAGAGGACTCCGGCACCGCCACCACCGCGTCGGCCACCCCGACCCCGGAGCCGCGTGGACTCGACTTCGCCGCCGTCGCGCCCAACACCGAGGACGCGGTCGTCGTCCCGGAGGGGTACGAGCAGGCCGTCGTCATCCGGTGGGGCGACCCGGTGGTCGAGGGTGCGCCTGCCTTCGACTTCGACAACCAGACCTCGGCGGCCCAGGAGAAGCAGTTCGGATTCAACAACGACTTCGCGGGTCTGCTGCCGATCGACGGGTCGTCCACCGAGTACCTGCTGGTGGTCAACCACGAGTACACGACGGAACCGTTCCTCTTCAAGGGGTACGACGCGGAGAACCCCACCGCGGAGCAGGTCGCCATCGGCCTTGCCGCCCATGGTCTCTCGGTGGTCCAGGTGGCCGGTGAGAACGGCTCGGGCAAGCTCACCCCGCAGATGGGCCGCTACAACCGTCGCATCACCGGATCGACCGAGTTCGTCCTCACCGGACCCGCGGCCGGCAGTGACTTCCTCAAGACCTCCGCCGATCCCACCGGCACCAGGGTGTTCGGCACGTTCAACAACTGTTCCGGTGGCGTCACCCCGTGGGGCACCGTGTTGTCCGGCGAGGAGAACATCAACCAGTACTTCGCCAACGCCGAGAGTGTGACCGACCCCGTGGTCGCCGAGCGTCTGGCGCGCTACGGCGTGGAAGGTGCTGCGTCCGAGCGCAAATGGGAGCGATTCGACAAGCGCTTCGATCTGGCGCAGGAGCCGAACGAGGTGAATCGCTTCGGCTGGGTCGTCGAGGTGAACCCGTGGGATCCCACCGCAGCGCCGATCAAGCACACGGCACTCGGCCGGTTCAAGCACGAGGCCGCGACCATCCACGTGACCGACGACGGCACCGTGGTCGCCTACAGCGGTGACGACGAGCGTTTCGACTACATGTACAAGTTCGTCTCCAGCCGGAAGATGATGCAGGGCACCGGCGCTGCGGCACTGCGGTCCAACGTGACGCTTCTCGACGCCGGAACCCTCTACGTCGCGACGCTCTCCGGTGACGCGCCCGACCAGATCGACGGCTCCGGAAAGCTCCCGACGACGGGACAGTTCGCCGGCAAGGGCGAGTGGATCCCGTTGTTGCGTACCGGCGAGGACGGCCGCGGCGAGTCCCTGGTCGACGGCATGTCCGCCGAGGAGGTCGCCGTCTTCACGCGCCTCGCCGGTGACAAGGTCGGCGCCACCAAGATGGACCGGCCGGAGGACTTCGAGCCGAACCCCGTCACCGGCAAGGTGTACGTGGCGCTGACCAACAACTCGAACCGAGGCACCGAGGGCAAGGCCGCCGCCGACGAGGCGAATCCGCGGGACAAGAACAAGAACGGCCAGGTCCTCGAGCTCGACGACGACCACGCCGGGACCAGTTTCACGTGGAACCTTCTGCTCGTCTGTGGCGATCCCGCAGCCGCCGACACCTACTTCGGTGGCTTCGACAAGTCGCAGGTCAGCCCGATCTCGTGCCCGGACAACCTGGCGTTCGACGCCGACGGCAACCTGTGGGTGTCGACGGACGGCAACGCCCTCGACTCCAACGACGGCCTGTTCTCGGTGGTTCTCGACGGTGACCGCCGCGGCCAGACGAAGCAGTTCCTCACCGTGCCGAAGGGCGCCGAGACCTGCGGTCCGATCGTGCAGGAGCAGCGTGTCGTCGTGAGCGTGCAGCACCCGGGCGAGGAGGACGACGCCAGTGCCGACGCCCCCGCCTCGCACTGGCCCGACGGTGGCGACTCGCAGCCCCGCCCGTCGGTCGTCGCGGTGTGGAAGGTCTGACCTTCTCCCTGCCGTCGTGGACCGCGGTCAGCCCAGCCAGTCGAGCACGCTGGCCGCGGTCCACGATTGCTGCATGCTTCCCAACGGCTCTCCGGTGAACGGCTCGTAGTATTCGGCGAAGCTGCCGTCGCTGGCCTGCCGCAGCCCCTCCTCGCGCAACATCGCCGACCGCTCCGACCACCCGCGTCGAGCGAAGGCCCACGAGAACAGCCACGTCACCACCGGCCACACGGGACCGCGCCAGTATTCGCGAGGTCGGAAGTCCCGCGAGATCGGCGACGTCGACGGGGGAACGGCGTACTTGAAGTCCGGGTGCCCGCAGAAGCGCGGACCCTCGAAGAGTCGCAGCAGCGCCCGCTCGGTGTCACGAGGCAACCCACCGCACAGCAGCGGCGCGAACATCGCCATCGTGTCGGTCTTGATCCACTCCCCGGACCGCACGTCGCGATCCCGAGCCGCGCCGGAACGCGCGTCGGTGGTGGCGACGACGCCGCTCCGGAACCGGTCGGCCCAGGCGCGCAGGTCCCGCACGTCCGCATGAGGCCGGGAATGGTCCTCGCCGATGGTGGCCAGCACGTCACAGGCGACGGCGAAGATCGCGCTGACGAACACGTCCTCCACCGCGAAGCTCATGGCACTGTTCAGCGCGAGATCGTCGTACCGGGCGAGCTTCATCTCCTCGAGCAGCCAGAGATAGCGGTCGTACTCGATGTTGCTCGGGCGCTGCGACGAGTCGGTGACGATGGACGTGTCCTCCCGGATGTACGGCGGCACCGCCCCCGGAATCACCTTCGCGTACGCCGCGTCCCAGCGCGGCGAGTTGTCCATGCCCGATTCCCACCCGTGGTACAGCGTGATGCGCCCCGTGTGGTTCTGATCGCGTGCGTGTGCCAGCCAGCGGTGCCACCGCACCAGATCCGGCCATCGCCGATCGAGGAACTCACCGGCGACCTGCCGCGTGGTCCGCCCACGTCGACGGGCGTGATCGAGAATGCGCTGCACGGCGATCGCGTGCACGGGGGGCTGCGTGATGCCCGAGGTGTGGACGCCGACGGGTGCGTGCGCGGCGAGTTCGTTCACCTGCCAGCGGGCGGGCCCGGGGAAGTATCCGTCGACACCGCTGGCGAAGACGATGTGCGGGATCATGCCGTTGGACCACTGAGCGGACAACAGGGTGTCGAGCTCGACGACGGCCCGCTCGACACTCAACGGGGCGAGCCCGACCGACACGAAGGCGGCGTCCCAGCTCCACATGTGCGGGTACAGACGCGGAGCCGCGCTGGTCATGGTGCCCAGATCGTTGCCGCGCAGGAGGTAGGCGGCCCGTGCTGCGAGCTGAGTCGGGGTGAATCCGGGGGCGGCCATGGGAGACATCATCCGTCGGACGGCGCGATCCTGCAGGACGCGCCGGTGAGTCGGGGTGCGGGCCCGGCGCGTCGGTCGCATACTGAGCCATCGGCGTCGAACGCGCCGGGGCAACTGGTCGGGGGTGGTGGGTGTGTCGACCGCGTCGATGTCCGCGCTGGTCGGGTGGCTGCCGGACGACTCCGGTCACGATGCGCTGGGTCTGGCCGCGCGCATGGCGACCACCGCTCGGGCCGCGGGCGGCGCGATGACGGTCCGCACGTGCACCGTCCTGCCGCGGACGTGGCCGTTCCCGTCGATGGCGCACGTGGACGCGGAGTACCGACGCTGGCTCGAGGAGCGCGGCACGGATGCGGCCGCTCGGGCCGATGCGGCGATGGCGGACCTGCTCACTCCGGCCGATCTGGGATCGCCCTCCGCCTTCTTCGCCGAGAACGCCGCCGAGTCGGCCGCACTCACCGCGGCGTCGGCCACTCACCATGCCGACCTGGTGGTGCTGGGGAGCTCCGACGGTCCCGACGATCGCTTCACGCCGGGGAGCACGAGCGAGACGCTGCTGCACTCGTCGGCTGTTCCGCTGGCACTGGCGCCGCGCGGCGCGCGCCGCCGCACCGACGCCGTCGCCCGCATCTCCTGCGCCTACACCGGGACCCCGGAAGCCAAGGATGCGCTGTACTCCGCGGCGGCTCTCGCGGTGCGCTGGAACATCGCGCTGCGCCTGGTGGCGTTCGCACCACGACGCTCGACGACGTATCCCCCCTTCGGTGGCTACGACGCGGAGGATCTGGTGACGTCGCAGTGGCGCGAGCAGGCCACCGAGATGCTGCACTCCGCGGCGTCGGACGTCACGTCCGCCTACCCGGCCCTGTCCCCTACGTGCGCGGTGGGATCCGGCGGGGACTGGCAGCACGTGGTGGACTCGGTCGAGCTGGGGCCCGAGGACCTGCTGGTGCTCGGTTCGTCCCGCCTCGGACCTCTCGCACGGGTGTTCCTCGGCTCCACCGCGTCGAAGATCCTGCGGCACAGCCCTGTTCCGATTCTGGTCGTTCCCCGTGGAAGCCGATTCGCTCGGTGAACCACGCCGATAGTGGAGGAAACATGAGCGATCCGGGCAACGGTTCGGGATTGCTGCGACGCAAGTCGATCAGCGACATCGCGGCACTGGAAACGACGGGCGAAGGTCGGCTGAAGCGGTCGATCACCACGTTCCAGCTGACGTGCATCGGCGTCGGCTCGACCGTGGGCACCGGCATCTTCTTCATCTTCTCGTCCGCCGTCCCGGTGGCGGGGCCCGCCGTCATCTTCTCGTTCGTCATCGCCGCCGTCACGGCCGGCCTGACGGCGCTCTGCTACGCCGAGCTGGCGTCGTCGATCCCGGCCTCCGGGTCGACCTACACCTACACGTACACCACCATCGGCGAGTTCGTCGCGATCCTCGTCGGCGCCTGCCTCATCCTCGAGTACGGCGTGTCGACGGCCGCGGTGTCGGTGCTGTGGTCCCAGTATCTCAACGACCTGTTGGATCGAACTGTCGGACTACGCATTCCGGACGTGCTGTCGCATGCACCCGGGGACGGCGCCGGCTTCGGCGTCAACCTGCCCGCCATCGTTCTCGTCGCGCTGTGCGCCGTGTTGCTGATCCGCGGAACGAGTGAGTCCGCTCGTGCGAACGCCGTCATGGTCGTCATCAAGATCGGCATCCTCGCGATGTTCGCCATCGTCGGTTTCACCGGATTCAGTCTCGAGAATCTGGAACCGTTCGCCCCGTTCGGAGTCGCCGGTGTCGGTGCGGCGTCCGGCCTGATCTTCTTCTCGTTCATCGGACTCGACGCGGTGTCGACGGCCGGCGAGGAGGTGCACAATCCCAAGCGCACGCTGCCCATCGCGCTCATCAGCGCGCTGGTGGTGGTCACGCTGATCTACCTGTTGGTGACGATGTCGGCGATCGGCGCGCAGAAGTACACCGAGTTCGAGGGCCAGGAGGCCGGTCTCGCCGAGATCCTGCAGTACGTCACAGGATCGAGCTGGCCGTCGATCGTGCTGTCGGCGGGCGCTGTCGTCTCGATCTTCTCGGTCACGCTGGTCACCCTCTACGGGCAGACTCGGATCCTGTTCGCGATGAGCCGCGACGGTCTGATCCCGACGGTGTTCTCGCAGGTGAACCCTCGCAGCCTCGCACCGGTGAAGAACACGATCATCGTGGCGTTCTTCGTGTCCCTGCTCGCGGGTTTCCTGCCGCTGGACTTCCTGGCGGATCTGGTGTCGATGGGCACGCTCGTGGCCTTCATCGTCGTCTCCGCCGGAGTGATCATCCTGCGCCGCCGCGAGCCGAACATCGAGCGCGGCTTCAAGGTTCCGCTGTACCCGGTGCTCCCGATCCTGTCGATCTGCGCATGCCTGTACCTCATCAGCACCCTGCACATCCAGACGTGGATCCTCTTCGCGGTCTGGCTGGCGGCCACGTCGGTGCTCTACTTCACCTACTCGCGACGGCGATCGACCCTGGAGCCGAACAGGCTCCAGGGCTGATCGAAGCGTGACGGTCAGCGACCGATGGTGGCGTGCATCTCCCAGACGATGACCTCGGCTGCGGACGTCGTCGACAGTGTCTGTCCGCCACCGCCCTTGATGCGGACCGCGTCACCCTCGCGCAGCAGGCCCACGCCCTCGAGCGAGGCCTCGCCGCGGGCGACGAAGACGTGCAGGAACGGAGCATCCGGAAGGTCCTGAGCCGGGGTGTCGGAACGCAACCGTGCGACGTGCATCGCGGCGTACTTGTTCTTGATGCGGATCGCCGAGTGGTCCTTGTAGGCGTCCATTCCCGAAGCGACCGGAACCAGCCCGCCCGAGAGCAGTTCGTCGTCGATCTCGAGCTGCTCGTACCCGGGGGTGATGCCGGCCTCGTCGGGCACGACCCACATCTGCACGAAGTGCACCGGGTCCCGATGCTTCTGCGACGGGTTCTCCGTCGACGCGAGACGCCACGAGTCGTTCTTCTCCGAGTGCAGGATTCCCGTGCCGGCGCTCATCCGCTGGGCGAGCCCCGGGTAGATGAGCCCGTTGTGCCCGATGGAGTCCTGGTGCACGAGGGATCCCTGCAGGACCCACGTGACGATCTCCATGTCCCGGTGCGGGTGCGTGTCGAAACCGGTACCCGCGTCCACGATGTCGTCGTTGTTCACCATCAGCACCCCGTGGTGGGTGTTGTCGGGATCGTAGTGATGTCCGAACGAGAACGAATGGTGCGAGTCGAGCCAGCCGATGTTCGTGGCCGGCCGGTCGTCGGCGCGACGGACGTCGAGTTCGGGTGCGGTGGACGTCGTCATGGGGGTCCCTTCTCGGGATGGGAAGTGAGACTACCGAGCGAGCTTGCCCGCGATGGTGACGACGCGGGTGGCGAGATGTCCGAGGGCGGCGCGGGTCGCGTCGTCCAGTTCGTTCTGGTTGTCGGGTCCGGTGACGTGGCCGACGCCGTAGGGGTTGCCGTCGGCGAACTTCAGTCCGTCGGTGTAGCCGGGGGGAACGAGGATGCCGCCGAAGTGCATGAGCGAGGTGTACAGGTTGACGATGGTCGTCTCCTGGCCGCCGTGGGCCGTCTGGCTCGAGGTGAACGCGGCGTAGGCCTTGTCGGCGAGCTTGCCCTGGGCCCACAGGCCACCGAGCGTGTCGAAGAAGGTCTGGAACGGGGACGCGACGCTGCCGAAACGGGTCGGCGAGCCGAAGATGACGCCGTCGGCCCACACGATGTCGTCACCGGTGGCGGCCGGCAGATCCTTGGTGGCCTCGTAGTTGGCAGTCCAGGCGGGGTTCTCGGCAAAGGTGGCCGGGTCACGGGTCTCGGCGATGTGCCGGACGCGCACCTCGGCGCCGGCCGCCTGAGCGGCCTTCTCGAGCTCGGCCGCCATCGTGGTGCCGTGGCCGGTGGAGGAGTAGTAGAGGATCGCGAGCTTCGTCATGAGTGACCTTTCGGAAGAGGGACGTGGTTCGGGGGTGATTCGGACTCAGAGAACGTGGTGGCCGTACATCTCGCCGAGCGGGTCGGCGATGAGTTCGAGGCGTGCACCGTCGGGATCACGGAAGTAGATCGAGACTCCACTGTGCTCCGTGAGCTCGACGCCCGCATCCGTCAGCTTGGTGCGCAGGTGTTCCCAGCGGTCGGGTTCCACGCTGATGGCCACGTGATGCAGTCCGCCGAGCACCTCCTCGTAGGGGCCGACGTCGAGGCCGGGGAAGTCGAAGAAGGCGAGGAGGTTGCTGTTCCCGATGTCGAAGAAGAAGTGCGACGAGCCGGGGTAGTCGCGGTTCTCGATCAACTCGGTCAGTGGGAACTCGAGCACACCCTGGTAGAACAGGATGGTCTGCTCGACGTCGCTGCTGATCAGCGCGGTGTGGTGCAGTCCGCGCGCCGAGGACGTCGGGCGGGACTCCGCAGGCTGCAGGTGCAGGCCCCGCAGTCGGTCGCGCCGGGCCTCGAACTCGTCCGAGCGCTGCTGCTCGTCGGCTGTCATGTTCATCGTCTCCGCCTTCGATCGAATCGTTGCGTTGTCAACTACCGAGAACAGTACCGCACATGGTTGCGCTGTCAACTACTTGGGTAGACTCGTGTCATGACTCAGTGGCTGACCGAGGACGAGCAGCGCGCCTGGCGCTCGTACCTCGACGCGACGCGTCTTCTGATGCAGACGCTCGATCGGCAGCTCACGCGCGATTCCGGGATCTCCTTCACCGACTTCGAGCTGCTCGTCGTGCTCTCGGAGGCACCAGGCCGACAGATGCGGATGCGCGACCTGGCCGATGCGGTGACCACCACCCGCAGTGGCGTGACCCGGGCGATCACCCGACTCGTCGACGCCGGCTGGGTCGTCCGCGTCGAGTGCGAGGACGACCGTCGGGGGATGCTCGCGGAACTCACCGACGCGGGTATGGACAAGCTCGCGGCGTCGAGCCCCGGCCATGTCGGCGCCGTCCGGGCGTCGATGTTCGACGTCCTCACCGACGACGACGTCGCGACCTTCGCGAGGGCGTACTCCGACATGCGGACGCACATCCAGAAGGGCGCCGGATAGCCTCGCTGTATGCCACGCACAGCACTCGTCACCGGAGCCTCCCGCGGACTGGGAGCGGGAATCGCTCGCCTGTTGTCCGCCGATCACGACGTCTGGGTCGGGGGATCGACGGCCGACTCCGTCGCGGGCATCTCCGACGAACTGATCAGCGCGCGGCCGTGGCCCGTCGACCTCACCGACGCAGACGCTCTCGCCGCGGCCACCGCGGACATCACGAGCCTCGACGTCCTGGTGCACAACGCGGGCGTCGCCGATCTCGGCACGGTGGAGACGCTGACGCTCGCGGACTGGCGACACACGTTCGAGGCCAACGTCTTCGCGGTGGCCGAGCTCACCCGCCTCCTGCTGCCCGCGCTCCGAGCAGCCGGCGGCCACGTCGTGTTGATCAACTCGGGCGCCGGCATCAGGGCCAACCCGGGGTGGAGTGCCTACGCCGCGAGCAAGTTCGCGCTGCGGGCCTTCGGCGACGCACTGCGCCTCGAGGAGCCGACCCTGCGCGTGACGTCCGTCCACCCGGGGCGCATCGACACCGACATGCAGCGCGCGATCGTCGCGGGCGAGGGCGACGAGTACGACGCCTCGAAGTACCTCACCGTCGAGACCGTAGCCCGCGCCGTCCGCCAGGCCGTGGACACCCCTGCCGATGCGCATCCCACCGAGATCGTCCTGCGCACACGGTGATCGGGGATCAGGGGCGAGCGTGACTCAGTGCTCGTTCGCCTTGACCACGAGCACGGGGACCGGACTGTCGAGCAACACGCGCTGAACCGTGCTGCCGGTCAGGAACTTTCCGACCGCGCTTCGGCGACGTGATCCGATGATCACCAGCGTGGCACCGACATCCGAGACCAGATCGACGAGAGCCCCCGCCGGATCGCCGCCGTCGGGTTCGACGCGCACCGTGAAGGAGTTCTCTCCCAGCACCTGACGTGCCTGCGCCTCGGCTGCGTCCCGGTGGGCGGTGGTGACCGAATCGGCGTCGATCACCGACAGGACGACGAGATCGGTTCCCCTCAGCGTCGCCTCCGCCTGTCCCTGCACGAGCGCCTCACGGCCTTCGGGTGTCGAATTCATCGCTACTGCAACGGTCATGACGGTGCCTTTCACATCGGGGAGACTCCAGGTTCACCGAGATTCCGTCGCGGCGACGTACGTTTCGCGGTATTCGTCCGTGCACACTATGGCCACAACTCGGATTCCCTGGACTATTCGGACATCCAGAACCTAGCCTCCTGATGTGACCGAAACCACTCATGAGTTGTCGTGCCCATGCAGATCACAGTGAAGCGCGCGCTCGGCACGCTCGCTGTCGTCGCCGTCGTCGCCGTCGCCGGCATCGACGCGGCCGGCAGCGCCAGCGGATCCGACGCCCGCGCCAAGTTGACCCTGATCGCTCCCGCCGCCGCGGGAGGTGGATGGGACCTGGTGGCGCGTGAGTCGCAGCAAGCACTCCGTTCCGACGGCATCGTGAACAACGCCCAGGTGGTGAACGTCCCCGGAGCCGGCGGGACCATCGGGCTCAGTCAGCTCGAGAATCTCACGGGCCAGTCGACCACGGTCATGGTGACCGGCACGGTCATGCTCGGCGGTATCGCGATCAACGATTCCGACATCACCCTGCAGGACACCGTGCCCATCGCCAAGATGGCCGAGGACTTCGAGGTCTTCGTCGTACCGCGAGACTCGCCGTACCAGAACCTCGAGGACTTCATCGCCGCATGGCGGGCCAACCCCGGCGGTCTCCCCATCGGCGGCGGCTCGCTCGGCGGTATCGACCACATCGTCTCCGGCCAGCTGGCACAGCAGGTCGACATCGATCCGGCAGCGATCAACTACATCGCGTTCTCCGGCGGTGGTGAGGTGCTGACCTCGCTGTTGTCCAACACCGTCGGCATCGCCGTCAGCGGATACAACGACTTCCGCGACCAGATCGAATCCGGGAACGTCCGCGCCCTCGCGGTGGCGGCACCCGAGCCCGTCGACGGGATCGACACCCCGACGTTCAAGGAACTCGGGTACGACGTCGACCTGGTCAACTGGCGCGGATTCGTCGCACCTCCCGGCATCTCGGACACCGACAGGCAGACGTTGATCGAGATCGTCACCGAGATGCAGGAGACCGAACAGTGGGACACCGCCATCGAGCGCAACCGGTGGAAGCCGTCCTTCGTCACCGGGGACGACTTCGGTGACTTCCTCGAGATCGAACAGACCCGCATCACCGACATCCTCCGAGAGTTGGGCCTGGTATGAGTGAGAGTGTTTCGACCACGCGGGCGGAAACGCCGCCCGATACCGATCGTGGTTTCCTCCACGGCCGGAGCGGACTGGTGGTGTCGGCGCTTCTCGTCGCCCTCGGCCTGTTCCTGATCTACGGCACCGTCACCATGGACGTACCCGACACCGCGACATCGCCCGGCCCGCAGGTCTTCCCGGCCATCATCGCGGGACTGTGCTTCGTGATCGCCGTGCTCGTCGCGGTTCAACTGCTGCGCACTCCGGACGAGGTCGACCTCGGCGTCGACGAGGCAGGCGAGCCCAACACCGGAACGGTGTCCAACTGGCGTTCCGTCGGCATCACCGTCGGCTCGATCGCCCTGTTCATCGCCCTGCTGAATCCGCTGGGATGGGTTCTCGCCGGTGCGCTGCTGTTCTGGGGCGTCTCGATCGGACTCGGCGGCACCCGGTTCGTCTTCGACGCCGGTGTGGCGCTGGTCATGTCGTCCGTCGTCCAGCTGGTCTTCTCCGGTGGACTCGGGCTCACGCTGCCCGGCGGCATCCTCGCGGCGGTGTTCTGATGGACGCACTCTCCAATCTCATCGACGGCTTCGGCACCGCGCTGACGCCCATGAACATTGTGTGGGTCGTCGTCGGCGCCCTGCTCGGCACCGCGGTGGGTGTCCTCCCCGGACTCGGATCGGCCATGGCTGTCGCCCTGCTCCTGCCCGTGACGTTCACCCTCGAGCCGACCTCGGCGCTCATCATGTTCGCCGGCGTCTACTTCGGCGGCCTGTTCGGTGACTCGATCTCCGGCATCCTCATGAACACCCCCGGAAACAGCACGGCGATCGCGGGAACGTTCGAGGGGCACCGCATGGCGAAGAACGGCCGCGCCCCACAAGCGTTGGCCACCTCCGCCATCGGCGCCTTCATCGGCGGCATCATCGCCACCACCCTCGTGGTGTTCTTCGCCCCGACGCTCGCCGACCTGGCCACGAACTTCGGACCCGCGGAGTACTTCGCCCTGGCGGTGTTCGCCTTCATCGCGACGTCCGCAGTCGTGTCCGACTCCGTCCTCAAGGGTCTGAGCGCACTGCTGATCGGCCTGACACTCGCCGTCATCGGTATCGACGGACCCTCCGGCGCATCACGGTTCACGTTCGAGGTACCGGCACTGTTCGACGGCATCTCCGTGGTGGTCATCACCGTCGCGATGCTCGCCCTCGGCGAGGTCATCTTCATCGCCTCGAAGATCGGCAAGCCCGACGACACCACGCTGATCCCGTCGAAGGGTCGACCCTTCCTGAGCAAGGCAGAGTTCCGCGAAGCGATGCCTGCATGGTTGCGCGGCACCGCATTCGGCGTCCCCTTCGGCGTCATTCCCGCCGGCGGCGCCGAGGTGCCGAGCTTCCTGGCCTACGGCACCGAGCGCCGGTTGGACCGACGCAGCAAGAACCCGATGTTCGGCAAGGGCGCGATCCGCGGTGTCGCCGGACCGGAAGCCGCCGGCAACTCCACCGCCGGTACCGCGATGGGTGCACTTCTCGCTCTCGGGCTCCCCACGTCGGCGACGGCAGCGATCCTGCTCGCAGCGTTCCAGCAGTACGGGATCCAACCGGGACCGTTGCTGTTCGAGCGCAACGGTGAGGTCGTCTGGGCACTGCTCGCCAGCCTCTTCGTCGGCATGGTGGTCCTGTTGATCCTGAATCTGCCGTTCGCCCCCCTGTGGGCGCAGCTGCTCAAGATCCCCAAGAACTACCTGTACGCCGGCATCACCGTGTTCGCCTCGCTCGGCGTCTACGCGGTGAGCGCCTCGATCGTGGACCTCATCGCCATGCTCGGACTCGGCATCATCGGATTCATGCTGCGCCGTTTCGGAATCCCGTTGGCGCCGGTGCTCATCGCCGTCATCCTGGGACCGCTCGCCGAGGATTCGCTGCGACGAGCCCTGGCCGTCAGTGAAGGGGACGTCTCCGTCCTCGTCGGCAGTGGCATCACCGTCGTGCTGTACACGCTGATGGTCATCGCGGTGGTCTTCTCCATCGTGACGAAGGTGCGGTCGCGGGCGAAGGTGGACTTCTAGAGCACCCCGCTTCACCCCTCACCCCTCGCGAGTACGTCGACAGTGTCGTGATCCAGCTGCTGATCACGACAGTCAGGACGTACTCGCGGGGGGTTCGTGGGTGTTCACCCCCGTGTCACCCCACCGTGGCTGAATGACGGCATGGGATACGACGAGACCTTCCTGTCCACCACCCCGCTGCCGCTCCCCGCCCGGCCGGACCTGACCGTCCTGACCTACACGCACTTCTCCGTGTCGATGGACACCGAACGGCGCCTCGCCGCCGTGACCGCGGTGAACATCGACGGCGGCGCGTTGCAGGAGGTGGACCGCGGCGACGACTGGCGCCTCGATCCGCGACTGCCGGCGACCGCGCAGGCGGGCCCGGAGCTGTACGCGAACAACGACATCGACCGTGGGCACCTCGTACGACGACGCGACCCGGTGTGGGGTTCGCGTGACGTCGCCGAGCAGGCCAACGAGGACACGTTCCACTACACGGTGTGCGGACCGCAGACGGCCACGCTGAACCAGTCCAAGACTCTCTGGCTCGGCCTCGAGGACTACGTACTCGAGCACGCGCGGACGTACGGGCAGACGATCTCCGTCTTCAGCGGTTGCGTGTTCGCCGAGGACGATCCCGTCTACCGCGGTGTCGCGATCCCGCGGCGCTTCTTCAAGATCGCGGCCTGGTGGCAGAACGACGTGCTCGCCGCGACCGGCTACGTGCTCGACCAGTCGGAGTCGCTGGCACCCATTCTCGAACGCGGCGTCCTGGCGAGCGACATCCCTCCGCTCGGGGCGTACCGCACGTATCAGGTGCCGATCACCGACATCGCCGCTGCGACCAGCCTGGCGATGGCCGAGCTGACGGCGGCCGATCGCCTCGCCCTGGTTCCCGGCGTCCGGCCCGTCGAATGGCGCGAGATCGAGGGAGCCGACGACCTGGTGTGGTGAGGTCGGTCGAGCTACAGAACGATGTTCACCATTCTGCCCGGCACGACGATGACCTTCTTCGGATCCTTGCCGTCGAGAAGCGCGACGATCTTCTCGTCGGCCAGGGCCACCGCCTGCACGTCCTCGCGGGACGCGTCGGCCGCCACCGTGATACGACTGCGCACCTTGCCGTTGACCTGGATCGGGTAGTCCACCGTGTCGTCCACGAGCCACTTCTCGTCGACCGTGGGGAAGGGACCGTGAGCCAGTGACTCGCTGTGTCCCAACGTGTTCCACAGTTCCTCGGCGATGTGTGGTGCGAGAGGAGCCAGCATCAGCACCAACGGCTCGACGGCGTCCCGAGGTGCGCCCTGCGGGTACTCCTTCGTGAGGTGGTTGGTGTACTCGATGAGTTTCGCGCCGGCCGTGTTGTCGCGCAGCGCAGCGTAGTCCGCGTCGACACCCTCGACGGTCCGGTTGAGTGCCTTCAGCGTGGCGTCGCTCGGCGTCGCGTCGGTGGTCCGGACAGCGCCGGTCTCCTCGTCGACCACCAGACGCCAGACGCGCTGCAGGAAGCGGTGCGCGCCGACGACGTCCTTGGTCGCCCACGGCCGGGACGTGTCCAGCGGACCCATCGACATCTCGTACATGCGCAGGGTGTCCGCGCCGTACTCGGTGAAGATCTCGTCGGGGGAGACGGAGTTCTTCAGGGACTTGCCCATCTTCCCGTACTCACGAGTGACGGGCTGCCCGTCGTGGAAGTACCCGCCGTCGCGCTCCTCCACCTCGTCGGCCGCGACGTAGACGCCGCGCGCGTCGGTGAACGCGTACGCCTGGATGTACCCCTGGTTGTACAGGCGGCGGTACGGCTCCTTCGAGCTGACGTGCCCCAGGTCGAACAGCACCTTGTGCCAGAACCGCGCGTACAGCAGGTGCAGCACAGCGTGTTCCACGCCGCCGACGTAGAGGTCGAGGCCGCCGGGGTCGTTCTCGCCGTGAACGTCGGGGCGCGGTCCCATCCAGTACGCCTCGTTCTCCGGAGCGCACATCTGCTCGGAGTTGGTCGGATCGATGTAGCGCAGCTGGTACCACGAGCTACCGGCCCACTGCGGCATGACATTGGTGTCGCGCGTGTACGTCTGCAGCCCGTCGCCCAGGTCGAGCTCGACGTTCACCCAGTCGGTCGCCTTCGCCAACGGGGGAGACGGCTCACTGTTCGCGTCGTCCGGGTCGAACGACACGGGTGCGTAGTCCTCCACCTCCGGAAGTTCCACCGGCAGAGCAGAATCCGGCAACGGGTGCGCCTTGCCGTCCGCGTCGTACACCACCGGGAAGGGCTCGCCCCAGTACCGCTGACGGGCGAACAGCCAGTCGCGCAGCTTGTACTGGATGGTGCCCCTGCCGCGGCCCTCGGACTCGAGGTGCTCGATGACACGCGCCTTGGCCGCGTCGACGGTGAGGCCGTCCAGGAAATCGGAGTTGATCAGCTCGCCGTCGCCGGTCCACGCGGACTCGTCGACAGCGCCACCCGAGATCACCTGCACCACAGGCAGTCCGAACTTCGTGGCGAACTCCCAGTCACGCTGGTCGTGACCCGGGACGGCCATGATGGCACCGGTGCCGTAGCCGGTCAGGACGTAGTCGGCGATGAAGATCGGCACCGACGCGCCGTTGACGGGGTTGACGGCGAAGGCGCCGGTGAACACACCGGTCTTCTCCTTGTTCTCCTGGCGCTCGAGGTCCGACTTGGCTGCGATCGCACGACGGTAAGCACCGACCGCGAGCACGGGAGTTCCCTCACCGTGCGTCCAGCGCTCGTCGGTGTCCGTCGGCCATGCCGCCGCCGTGATGTCGTCCACCAGCGGGTGTTCGGGTGCCAGCACCACGTAGGTGGCGCCGAAGAGCGTGTCGGGGCGGGTGGTGAACACGTCGATGTCGGCGGTGCCGGACCCGTGCGGCAGACCGGCGACGAACGTCACCTCGGCGCCGCGGGAGCGCCCGATCCAGTTGCGCTGCATCGTCTTGACCTTGTCCGGCCAATCCAGCAGATCCAGGTCGTCGATCAACCGGTCGGAGTACGCGGTGATCCGCATCATCCACTGGCGCAGGTTCTTCCGGAACACCGGGAAATTGCCGCGGTCGCTGCGACCGTCGGCGGTGACCTCCTCGTTGGCCAGCACGGTGCCCAGACCGGGGCACCAGTTGACCAGCGAGTTGGACTGGTAGACCAGACGATGACCGTCGATGACGTCGCGACGCTCGGAGACCGAGAGATCGGCCCACGCACGCCCGTCGTCCAGAGTCCGAGCACCGGAGGTGAATTCCTCCTCGAGCTCGACGATCCGTCGTGCTTTACCGGCCTCGGTGTCGTACCAGGAATCGAAGATCTGCAGGAAGATCCACTGCGTCCAGTGATAGAAGTCGACGTCCGTCGTGGCGAGCGAGCGGCGGGTGTCGTGACCGAGTCCCAGCCGCCCCAGCTGCCGGCGCATGTTGGCGATGTTCGCCTCGGTGGTGGTGCGCGGGTGCGTGCCCGTCTGCACCGCGTACTGCTCGGCGGGCAGGCCGAAGGCGTCGTAACCCAGCGTGTGCAGCACGTTGCGGCCCTGCATGCGGTGGTAGCGGGCGAACACGTCCGTCGCGATGTAACCGAGCGGGTGGCCGACGTGCAGACCGCTGCCGGACGGGTACGGGAACATGTCCTGCACGAACAACTTGTCGGTCGGAACCGGATCGCCGGTGCTGAGCTCGCCCACCGGATTGGGTGCGTCGAACGTGCCCTCGGCGGCCCACCGCTCCTGCCAGCGCGACTCGAGGGAACCCGCCAGATCCGCCGTGTAGCGGTGGCCGGGGGTCGTGTCGGGGGAGATGTCGCCGTGTTCACTCACCCGACCAGCGTAAAGCGTGACGATCCGCACGCGGACGCCCGGCCACGACGCCGTAAAGTGGTGCTCGTGATTGTCGTGTCCGTGATCCTTCTGCTCGTACTCCTCGTCGGCGCCGTGGCGCTGGGCGCGGTGGCGTTCCTCGGTCTGACCGGCCGCTTGAAGCGCAACTCCGTCGCCGGAGTCCGAACGGAAGCGAGCATGCGCTCGGACGAGACGTTCACCGTCGCCAACCGAGTCGCCGGCCCGACGACGGCCGCCGCCGCGGTCTTCCTGCTGGTCGGCGCAGTGGCGACTCTCGCGCCGGGCGGCATCTTCGGCGTGGTCGCCGCTGTGCTGACCACCGTCGCCGCGCTCGTCACCGCTGCGTACGGCGGTGCCATGGGCACCCGCGCCGCGGCCGCAGTGCCGGTCGAGGAGACCGGTGGATGCGGCCACAGCTGCATCTCGTGCAGCCTCAAGGACGCGTGCCAGCCGTCCTGACGTGGCGTTCTCCCTGACAGGCACCATCAGAGCGCTCGACGGCTTCGTCCTCGCGATCTTCGCTGCTGCCATCGCGGCCACCGTGTTCCCGGTCTCCGGCACCGCAGCGGACGTCCTGTCGTGGGTCACCACGATCGGCATCGCCCTGCTGTTCTTCCTGTACGGAATCAGACTGTCTCCGCGTGACGCCATGGACGGAGTCCGGCACTGGCGACTGCACGGGGTCGTTCTGGCCTGCACGTACCTGCTGTTCCCGGTCCTCGGGCTCGGAGTACGGGTGCTCGCGCCGGGGCTGCTGACCGACGACCTCTACACCGGGATGCTCTACCTCTGCCTCGTTCCGTCCACGATCCAGTCGTCGATCGCCTTCACCTCGATCGCCCGCGGCAACGTCGCCGGCGCCGTCGTCAGCGCGTCGCTGTCCAACATCATCGGAGTGTTCGCGACGCCGCTGCTGGTGGTCCTGCTGATGAGCACGACCGGCGGAGCGAGCATCGATGCCGGATCGATCGTCGACATCATGCTCCAACTCCTGCTGCCGTTCGTGGCCGGACAGTGCGCGAGGCGATGGCTCGCAGGACGGGTGGCGCGGCACCGGTCCACCACGCTGCTCGTCGACCGCGGATCGATCCTCCTGATCGTCTACGCCGCGTTCAGCGCGTCGCGCGTCGACGGAGTCTGGGCTGCCACCACGCCGTGGCAGATCGTGGCGGTGGTACTCCTGTGCGGCGCCCTGCTCGTTATCGTCCTCGCCGCGACTGCCGGGATCGCGCGCGCGCTCCGCATGACGCGTGACGACCGCATCGTCGTGGTGTTCTGTGGCTCGAAGAAGAGCCTGGCCAGCGGCATCGCGATCGCCTCCGTGCTCTTCGTCGGGCAACCCGTGGGAGTGATCGTGCTTCCCCTGCTGATCTTCCACCAGATCCAACTCGTGGTGTGCGCAGTCCTGGCGGGCCGCTACGAGCGCGAGGCGATCAGGGACGCTGCATCGACTTCCTGATCTCGTCGAGGCGCGCCTTGCCGGCCCGCTCCCGCTCGGCGAACTTCTCCGCCTCGGTGCGTCCGACCGCGCTCTCGGCGTCCAGCTCGGTGGAACCCACCGCGCGCCCCGAACGCCCGTCGATGCGTTCGCGCACCGCGTCGAAGGTGGGCACTCCGGCGTCGGTGAACCCCGGGTCCGTCGGAACCTGGGGGATGTCGGTCACCGACGGCGTGCGCGGCACGATGTCGGGATCGACGGACGCTTCCGGGGTGAGGCCCAGCGCGGCGTCGTACACCGCCCGCAGCGCCGGGCGAGCACTCGTGAGTGCGACGACGAGATCGAGTACCTCCGCATCGGGCAACGACGCGGCCTGGTCGGACGAGAAGTCGGTCATGTCACCAGGGTAGGCCTGAGGGCTCCGGAGATCGTGGACTCCCGACCCCGGAATGCGGGGCCGGAAGTCCACGATCGGGCGACTACGGCGTCGGCATGCCGCCGTTGACGTTCAGCGTGTCGCCGGTGACGTACCCGGACTCGGCCGACGAGAGGTACACGTAGGCACCGGCCAACTCGGCGGGCTGACCCGCACGACCGAGCGGCGTCTCCTGGCCGAACTCGGGCAGCGCCGACGTGGGCTGTCCACCGGACGCCTGCAGGGGCGTCCAGAACGGGCCGGGAGCAACGACGTTGACGCGGATCCCACGAGGAGCGAGTTGCTGCGCCAGCGCCTTGCTCATCGTGTTGATCGCCATCTTGGTCGTCGCGTAGTCCACGAGTCCCGGTGACGGCGTGTACGCCTGGATCGAACTGGTGTTGACGATGGTCGATCCTGCCGGCATGTGCGGAACCGCTTCCTGGATGATCCAGAACAGCGCGTACACGTTGGTCTTGAACGTGGCGTCGAACTGCTCCGGGCTCAGATCCTCGAGCTTCTCGACGTACTGCTGCTTGCCGGCGACGTTCACGAGAAGGTCTATGCCACCGAACTTCTCGACGGTGGTGCGCACGATGCCGCGAGCCGCGGACTCGTCCGTGAGGTCGGCGGGAGCGAGTACCGCGGTCCTCCCGGCGGTGCGCACCAGGTCGGCCACCTCCTGCGCGTCCTTCTCCTCCGACGGCAGGTAGTTGAGAACGACGTCGGCGCCCTCGCGGGCCAGCGCGATGGCGACGGCGCGGCCGATGCCGCTGTCCGCACCGGTGACCAGTGCCTTGCGCCCGGTCAGCCGGCCGGTGCCGCGGTAGCTGCCCTCACCGTGGTCGGCCTTGGGCTCGAGTTCCGCGGCGAGGCCCGGCGGATCCTGGTGCTGCTCGGGGTACCCGTCCTGTCGGTACTGGGTGACGGGATCGGTGAACGTGTACTGGTCGGTCATCGCCGTGGCATGCCCCGGCCGTGGGGGGTGCCAAACAGGTGTCACCGGGTCCGTGGCGGGTACCACCGAAGACATGGCCCCGAAGTTTCCCGGCGCAGGCACCTTCGTGCCCGAGTCCGACGATCTCCGCGTTCTCGCCGACGCCGCCCGCAGTTGCCGGGGATGCGACCTGTGGGAGCCCGCGGAGAACACGGTGTTCGGAGCCGGTACCCCGTCCGCTCGCATGATGCTCATCGGCGAGCAACCGGGGGATCAGGAGGATCGACGGGCACAGCCCTTCGTCGGCCCGGCGGGTGCGCTCCTGAATCGTGCTCTGGCGCAGGCGGACATCGACCGGGAGCTGACCTACGTCACCAACGCGGTCAAGCACTTCAAATTCACGCGTGCCGACCGCGGCCCGCGGCGCATCCACAAGAAGCCGCTGCGCTCGGAGGTCGTCGCGTGTCACCCGTGGCTCGAGGCGGAGATCCGCGCCGTCGACCCGTCCGTCGTGGTCCTCCTCGGCGCGACGGCGGCACAGGCGATGCTGGGGACCTCGTTCCGGATCGGTGTCGACCGGGGGCGCGTCCTCGAGGTGGGCGAGGCGAGAGCTGTTGCCACCGCGCACCCGTCGGCCGTCCTCCGAGCGCCGGACGACGAACGCGATGCCGCGTTCGACGCACTCGTCGCCGATCTGCGAGTGGCCGCATCACTTCTGGAATGACACCGGAAGTTCACAGGCACCGCCCCGGTCACCGCAGTAGCGTGGCGTCGTGACGAGAATCCCGCGCGACGGAACGATCTCTCCTGCCTACACCGGGCGCTTGGCCAACGATCCCGTTCCGGCGCTGCGACTGCCGGACGACCGCATGGATCCCGACGTCACCTACCGCTTCATCCACGACGAGCTGATGCTCGACGGCAGTTCCCGCCTCAACCTCGCCACGTTCGTCACCACGTGGATGGAGCCCGAGGCCGAGAAGCTGATGGCCGAGACGTTCGACAAGAACATGATCGACAAGGACGAGTACCCGGCCACCGCGGCGATCGAGGAGCGGTGCGTCAACATGGTGGCGGATCTCTGGAACGCGCCCGGGCTCGACCCGACCGATCCGTCCAGCGCGACGGGCGTCTCGACGATCGGTTCGTCCGAGGCCGTCATGCTCGCCGGTCTGGCACTGAAATGGCGGTGGCGCGCACGTCGGACCGCGGCCGGTGCGGACACCGGTCGGCCCAACCTCGTGTTGGGGACGAACGTCCAGGTAGTCTGGGAGAAGTTCTGTCGCTACTTCGACGTGGAGCCGAAGTACCTCGACATGGAGCCGGGCCGCTACGTCGTCACGGCCGACCAGGTGCGCGACGCCGTCGACGAGAACACCATCGGCGTGCTCGCGATCCTCGGGACCACGTTCACCGGCGAACTCGAACCGGTCGAGGAGATCTCGGCCGTGCTCGACGAGATCGCCGCGGCCGGCGGGCCGGACGTCCCCATCCACGTGGACGGTGCCAGCGGCGGTTTCGTGGTCCCGTTCCTGAACCCGGATCTGGTGTGGGACTTCCGGTTGCCGCGCGTGAAGTCCGTCAACGCCAGTGGTCACAAGTACGGACTGACCTACCCCGGCCTGGGATTCGTCGTGTGGCGCGAGAAGGAGGACCTCCCCGAGGACCTCGTGTTCCGCGTCAACTACCTCGGCGGTGACATGCCGACGTTCACCCTGAACTTCTCACGCCCGGGCAATCAGGTGATCGGTCAGTACTACAACTTCCTCCGCCTCGGCCGCGCCGGCTACACGGATGTCATGACCTCGCTGCGCTCGACCGCGACCCGCGTCGCCGACCACCTGCGCGAGCACGGCGACGTCGACGTCATCTCCGACGGGTCCGACATCCCGGTGGTGGCATTCGCGCTGCGGGAGAACTGCGGCTTCACCGTCTTCGACGTCTCTCACGAACTCCGCGCCCGCGGGTGGCAGGTTCCCGCGTACACCATGCCGGCCCGTGCCGAGTCGGTCTCGGTCCTGAGAATCGTTGTGCGAGAGGGCTTCTCGGCAGACCTGGGTAGGATGCTGTGCGAAGCGATCGACGCCGTCCTGGCGTCGCTCTCCACCGACGGCGACGGGCACTCGCACGCTCGGCACTTCGCCCACTGACGAGAACTTCGGTCTCAGTTCCGGTCGACGTCGATCGGGTGGGTCGCCAGCATCGCCAGCGGCAGCGGCTGACGGCGCAACACCTGCGCCCACAGATCGACGCGCGGCGGGCCCACGACGTCGGACGGCAGCGCGGACACCACCATCCAGTCGTCCCGCTCGAGTTCTCCCTCGAGCTGTCCGAGCGTCCATCCCGAGTAGCCGGCGAAGATGCGCATGCCCTCCACCAGCGGGGCGATCGCAGCCGGGTCGGAGTCCAGGTCGACCATCACGACACGGCCGTCCACTCGACGGATGCCCCGCACGTCGTCGACGTCCACGCCGGACCGCAGCGTGGCCAGACACAGTGCGGAGTCGCGTTTGACGGGTCCGCCCACGTAGAGCGCTTTCGGGGACGCCGCGAGATCCGACCACTGCGGGAGCACGTTGTGCACAGCGGTCTCGCTCGGCCGATTGATGACGACGCCCAGGCTGCCGGCGTCGTTGTGCTCGATGATGTAGACCACGGTGCGACGGAACGTCGGTTCGACGAGTTCCGTGGACGAGACCAGCAGCGATCCCGGCCGCACCACCTGATCGGCCGACGCGGTCCGGTCCTCCGGTTCTTCTGCGTGTGCCACCTCCTCATCATGGCACCGGCAGCCTCGACAGTGCGAGAGATGACGCGCCGAGGCGGCGGTTAGTGTCACCCGCGTGACCCGAACGGAGCGGACCGGCGCCGTCGACGCGCTGCGATCCGTCCGACACGAGCCCGGAGCACCTCGTCTGGTCGCGCTGCGTGTCGCCTCTCAGTTCGGCGACGGCATGTTCCAGGCCGCCCTCGGAGGCGCGATTCTCTTCGACCCACAGCGCGGTGGTGATCCCGCTGCGATCGCCGCCGGCTTCGCGGTGCTCTTGTTGCCGTACTCGCTGATCGGCCCGTTCGCCGCGCGGATCCTCGACCGCGTCGATCGAGCGACCGTGCTCGCCCGCGCAGGCATCGTGAAGTCGCTCCTCATCCTCTGCGCCACCGGGCAACTCGTCGCGGGCGCCTCGACGACGGCCGTCCTGATCACGGCCCTCGCCGTCGTCGGAGTGAGCCGGTTCGTCCTCGCAGGCCTGTCCGCGTCGCTACCGCACGTCGTTCCGGTGCGATCGCTCGTCGCGACCAACGCCGCCCTGGTCACCGTCGGCGCAGTCGTCTCCGCCGTCGGCGCGTCGGTGGCGGTCCTGGTGCTCGGACTCGTCGGGCCGTCGGATCGGGCCACGGCCCTCGCGACGGCCGTGTCCGCCGTGGGTGCCGTCGCGGCGACTCTCCTCGCGCGCGGCTTCGCTTCCGGACGGCTGGGTCCCGGCGCCGCCTCGGTGTCCGCCCCGACCCGCCGCGTTCTCGCCGACTGGGTGTCCGGCTTCGTCGCGGTGCGCCGTACCCCGTCCGTCGCCGCCGCGCTGGTGGGAGTGGGTGCCCACCGTGTCGCCTTCGGCATCGACACCCTCGTGATGGTGCTGGTGCTGCGCGAGGGCGCGCGCTCGTCCGTCCTGCCCGGCGGTGTGGCGGGCTTCGGGTTGACGGTGGGTGCCGCCGCGGCGGGCATGTTCCTCGCCGCACTCGGCACTCCCGTTCTCCTGCCGCGCCTCGGCCGCACGCGCACAGTGGTCGGTGCGCTGGTCCTGGCCACGCTCACCCAGGCCACCCTGGTCGTCGGGCTGGTGCCGGACCTGCTGATCCTCGCGGCCTTTCTCCTGGGGTTCGCAGGTCAGACGGTCAAGCTGACCGCCGACGCGGCCATGCAGACGGACATCGACGACGACACCCGCGGACGCGTCTTCGGAGTACAGGACACCGTGTTCAACGTGGCGTTCGTCGGCGCCGTGGCGGGCGCGGCCCTCGTGATCGGTCCGGGGTCGACCGCGGTCGACACGTCCGCAGCCATCGTCTGCGTGGTCGCCGGCGTCGTCGCCTACGCGGCGGCAGCGGCGATCGCGCTCCGGATCGGCGTCAGGACCTCGCGGCCCACCACGCCAGGAGCTCCTTCTCCGCATCCTCACGACTGAGCGGCCCGCGGTCGAGACGAAGCTCCTTCAGGAACTTCCACGCCTCTCCCACCTGCGGGCCGGCCGGAATGCCGAGCAGTTCCATGATGGCGTTGCCGTCCAGATCCGGACGCACCCTGGCCAGGTCCTCCTGCTCGGCGAGTGCCGCGATACGCCGCTCGAGATCGTCGTACGTCGCCTGCAGGGACGCTGCACGGCGCTTGTTGCGGGTGGTGCAGTCGGCGCGGACCAGCTTGTGCAGCCGGGGCAGCAGATCGCCGGCGTCGGTGACGTAACGACGCACGGCCGAATCGGTCCACTGACCCTTGCCGTAGCCGTGGAAACGCAGATGAAGGAAGACGAGCTGCGCGATGTCATCGGTCAGCTTCTTCGGGAACTTCAGTGCGCGCAGGCGGCGACGCACCATCTTGGCGCCCACCACCTCGTGGTGGTGGAAGCTCACCCCGCCGCCGGGCTCGTTGCGTTTGGTGTCGGGCTTGCCGATGTCGTGGAGCAGCGCCGCCCATCGGAGCACCAGGTCCGGATCGCCGTCCTCGAGGTCGATCGCCTGCTGCAGAACCGTGAGGGAGTGCTGATAGACGTCCTTGTGCTGGTGATGCTCGTCGATCTCGAGCGTCATCGCCGGCACCTCCGGGAGGATGCGTGCCGCGATCCCCGTCTCGCACAGGGCGTCGATGCCGTCGACGGCGAACTCGCCGAGAATCAGCTTGTCCAGCTCGGCGGTGACGCGTTCGACCGTGATCCGGTCGATCTGCTCCGCCATGTTCTCGATCGCCGCGCGGACCCGCGGCAGCATCGTGAAGCCGAGCTGGGCGACGAACCGCGCAGCGCGCAGCATCCGGAGCGGATCGTCGTCGAAGGACGCCTCCGGGGTGGTCGGCGTGTCAAGGACTCCCTCGAGCAGCGCGTCCAGGCCACCCAGGGGATCGACGAACTCGCCGGCCCCGTCCGGCCCGATCCGCACGGCCATGGCGTTGAGCGTGAAATCGCGCCGGACCAGGTCGTCCTCGAGCGTCGAGCCGTACTGCACGATCGGATTCCGGGACACCCGGTCGTATTTGTCGCTCCGGAACGTCGTGATCTCGATCTGCCGACCGTGCTTGACCGCACTGACGGTGCCGAAGTCGATGCCGGTGTCCCACTGATGGTCGGCCCAGCCCGCCAGCAGCGCCTGCACGTGCTCGGGCAGAGCGTTCGTCGTGAAGTCGAGGTCACTGCTCAAGCGGCCCAGGAGAGCGTCCCGGACGCTCCCGCCGACGAGGTACAACTCGTGGCCCGCCGCAGCGAACAGCGACCCCAGTGGACCGAGGATGTCGTCGTGCGCGCGCAGGGCCACGGCACCCGACGCGAGGAGCCGTGCGCGGCGGTCCGGATCGGTGGCAGGCGGGGGAGGCACGACGTCACACCCTACCGAGGCGCGCACTTCGCGGTGCGTCCCACCGGGAGCAGGGCGGACGGAACTAGTATCGATCGGGTGTCCGGTGCCGAGCGAGCCAAGAGAACACGTCGCGGTGTGCGACGGCGTCCTCGTGCCGCCGCCGACCCCGGAACACGAGGGGCCGACAAACCCACACTGCGCACCGTTCGGGAGACCTCGGCCGGCGGCCTGGTCGTCGACGGACTCGACGGACCCCGCGACGGCCAGTGCGCCGCCCTCATCGGTCGCACTGACCGACGAGGCCGACTGCTGTGGTCGCTGCCCAAGGGTCACATCGAGCAGGGCGAGACGCCTGAGCAGACGGCCGAGCGAGAGGTGGAGGAGGAGACCGGCATCACCGGGTCCGTCCTCGCGCCCCTGGGAAGCATCGACTACTGGTTCGTGACCGAGGGACGACGCGTCCACAAGACCGTCCACCACTACCTGCTGCGATCCCTCGGCGGCGAACTGTCGGACGAGGACGTCGAGGTCACCGAGGTGGCCTGGGTGCCGCTCAGCGAACTGCACTCCCGGCTCGCGTACGCCGACGAGCGCAAGCTCGCCGAGCGAGCCGGCGAGATGATCGACTCGATGGCGCGCGAGAAGTCCGCCGACACGCAGAACCCCCGACCGGTCTCCGACCTTCCCGCCGCCGAATGACCCGGTCCGCACCGACGGCCCGGCGCCTCGCCGTGGTCATGGCGATCCTCGCCGTGCTCGCCTGGCTGACCGTCCCCGCGGGAGCGCAACCCTCCACCCCGCCCAGCGACCCCACCACGACGCGGAGCACACCGTCGCCCTCGGCCACGCTGGCGCCACCGGACACCTCGATCGACGGCACGTTCCTGTCGATCTCCGTCGACGAGGTCACGCCGACCACCGTCTCCACCAGCAGTGCGCCGGTCGTCACCGTCACGGGAACGGTGACCAACGTCGGGGACCGCGCGGTCAGCGACATCTCGGTCCGGCTGCAGCGAGCACCCGCGGTACGCACGGCCGACGAGCTCCGGACCTCGCTCACCGAGGATCAGGACCGCTTCGACACGGTCGGGCCCTTCGAGTCGCTCACCGGCGACGGATCGGACACCGCGCTGCAACGCGGCGACACGCTGCCGTTCGAGCTGACCCTGCCGCTGCGCTCGACCACCGGACCGTCACTGGGTCTGGATCGGCCGGGTGTCTATCCGATGATGGTGAACGTCAACGGCAACCCCGAGTACGGGCAGGAGGCACGGCTCGACGACGCCGCGTTCCTGCTTCCCGTCGCGGGTCTGCCGCGGGACACCACGGTGCTCGATCCGGCCGCTCCCGATGCCGTTCCGCTTCCACCGGACACGGGACGCCCCGTCGCCACGACGCTGCTCTGGCCGCTGGCCGACCGCCCACACCTGGCGGCGGGCCTGCCCGGCACCGTCGACGAAGAGGTGCGACTGAACGACGACGACCTCGCCGCCTCGCTCTCCGCCGGCGGTCGACTCGAAGGACTGGTGTCGGCACTGGAGTTCGCGACCGGACCGACCGTCGACACCGAGGGCGCACTCGCGTCCTCGACGTGTCTCGCCGTCGATCCCGACCTGCTGGTCACCGTCTCGAGCATGACGCGGGGTTACCTCGTGGTCGACGACCCGGCCGATCCCACCGGCCCTGCCTCCGAGGGCAGCGGCGCCGTCGCCGCCGCGTCGTGGCTCGATCGCGTCCGCACCCTCGCGTCCTCGATGTGTGTCACCGCGGTGCCGTTCGCCCAGACCGACCTCGCGGCCGTCGCCGCCGTGGCCGACCCAGTTCTGACCTCTGCCGCGATCACGACTCCGGCGGACGTCGCCGACTCGATCCTCGGAGTCACGTCCCGCCGCGACGTCCTGTGGCCGGACGCGGGTGCTCTCGACGATGCGGGGGCGGCCATGGTCGCGGCGTCGGGCCGGACGGTCGCACTGCTCGCACAGGACGCCGTGCAGACCGTCAGTACGCCCGACACGGTGACCCTCGCGACCGATGCGGGCACCCCTCCGCTGCGTGCCGCGCTCTACGACACCGAGGTCTCCACCGCGCTGTCCGCGGTGGGCGAGCACCCGACGACCCCGTCCGTGACACCGCGTGAGCAGGTGTACGACGTCGCCGAGGACTCGCGCACGGCCCGATTGCAGGACGCGCTCGGCGCGTTGCACTTCGATGCGCTGAACGCCGGCGCCCCGGACACGGTCGCTGCCACGGACGGCCCACGATCACTCACCGTCGCGCCGCCACAGACCTGGACTCCCGACCGCGACGAGGCCTCCGCGGTGCTCGGCACCATCGCGGGCCTGTTCCGCAGCGGACTCGCGACGCCGCGCTCCCTGTCCGACCTGCTGGCGGTCCCGCCTCCGCTGGAGGCGGCCGAGTCGGACTACCCGGACGCGGCCGTGGAGGACGGCGCACCGGCCGATGTCCGCGATGTCGTGGCTGCCCAGAACGCCCGCATCGGTGCGCTGGCGGCCGCGCTGATCGACGATTCGCGTGCCGCGATCTCGCCCGCGCTGTACGTCGCTCCGCTGCGGGAGGATCTCCTGCGGGCGATGACCACGTCGGACCGTCGAGGCGGGCAACGCGGGGAGTCGGATCAGGCCGCGCGCCGCCGTGCCGCCGACGTCACCGCCGGCTTGGACCGGCTGTACGGATCCGTGACGATCCTCGCGCCCGGCGGTGTCTTCACCCTCGCCTCGGAGGCCAGCCCGCTGCTGTTGGTCGCGCGGAACGATCTGCCCATCGGCATCACCGTCGACCTGGCGGTCGACGCGCCCGACGCGATGCAGATCGAGAACATCGGCCCGCAGCAGCTGCCCCCACGGGGAAGTCGTTCTCTGCAGATCCCCGCTCGAGTGAGCGATTCGCGCAAGATGGTGGTGGAGTTCTCCCTGAGCACCACCGACGGGACGCGACTCGGGCAGGCTGCGACCGTCAACGTGCGGTCCAATGCGTACGGTCGTGCTTTGGCGATCATCACAGCAGGCGCCGGTGCGCTCCTGCTGCTGCTCGCGGGCCGACGGTTGTGGCACCGGTTCCGGGGCCAACCGGATCCCGCCGACGAACAGTAAGGATTCTCGATGACGGGGAGCATTCCTCACGGGCGACGGGACGCCGTACCGCGGGCGCCTCGCGCGCCCTGGGAGCGCAGCTCCGATGGGGCGCAGCAGCGCAGCTCCGATGGGGCGCAGCAGCGCAGCTCCGACGCGGCTCAGGATCCGATGATGGTGCCCACGAGCGTCGCGCCCCCGGTCCGTCCTGCCGCCCCGACCCGCATCCCCCCGGCCGCGGCGTCACCGCAGCCGGCGTCCGGCTCCAGCTCCTCCCGCCTGCTCTCCGCGACGGGTGCGATCGCGTTCGCGACATTGATCAGCCGCATCACCGGATTCGCCAAGCAACTGCTGCTGGTGACGGTGCTGGGCACCACCGTCGCCACGTCGTACACCGTCGCGAGTGTCATCCCCAACATGATCGCCGAGCTCGTCCTCGGTGCCGTGCTGACGGCCATCGTCGTGCCGGTGCTGGTGCGGGCGGAGAGCGAGGACGCCGACAACGGCCGTGCTTTCGTGCGCAGGCTCTTCACGGCTGCGCTGACCATGCTGATCCTCGCGGCGGTGCTGGCGACGGCCGCGGCGCCACTGCTCACGCGCTACGTCTTCCTGTCGGAGGACGGCCAGGTGAACACGGGCCTCACCACCGCACTCCTTCTCCTGCTGTTGCCCGCGATCCTGTTCTACGGCCTCTCCGCACTGTTCACGGCGATCCTGAACACTCGGCAGAACTTCAAGCCCGGTGCCTGGGCACCCGTGCTCAACAACCTGGTGGTGCTCGCCGTCCTGGTGATCTACCTCGTCGTACCGGGCGAGATCTCTCTCGATCCGGTGCGCATCAGCGACCCGAAGCTGCTGGTGCTGGGCGTCGGCATCACGGTCGGCGTCGTGGTCCAGGCCCTGAGTCTGGTGCCCGCGCTGCGGCGAAACAAGATCGATCTGCGCCCGCTGTGGGGGCTCGACGACAGGCTGCGTCAGTTCGGCGGCATGGCCGTCGCGATCGTGCTCTACGTCGTCATCAGTCAGGCCGGCATGGTGTTCGCGACGCGCATCTCCTCGCACGTCGACCCCGCCGGCCCGCTCATCTACAACCAGGCCTGGATCCTGCTGCAGCTGCCGTACGGCGTGCTCGGCGTGACGGTGCTGACGGCGATCATGCCCCGGCTCAGCCGCAACGCCGCCGCCAAGGACACCCCGGCCGTTGTCGACGACCTGTCGGTGGCCACCCGGATGACCATGCTCGCGCTCATCCCGGTCATCGGCTTCCTCACCGTGGCCGGCCCGCAGGTCGGCGAGGCTCTGTACGGCTACGGCAACTTCGGCGCAGCCGACGCCGAGCGACTCGGTGAAGCCGTCAGCTGGTCGGCCTTCACCCTCGTTCCCTACTCGCTCGTCCTGATCCACCTGCGCGTCTTCTACGCCCGCGAGCAGGCGTGGACGCCCACGTGGATCGTTCTCGGCATCACCGGCGTCAAGATCGCGCTGTCCGCCCTGACGCCGTTCCTGGCGACGTCGGATCGATCCGTGGTCCTGTTGCTCGGCGCGGCCAACGGTCTCGGCTACATCACCGGGGCGATCATCGGATGGATGCTGCTGCGTCGCAGCCTCGGCGAACTACGACTCGCGGGAGTCCGGCGCACGGTCGCGGCGACGCTGATCTCCACCGCGATCGGCATGCTCGCGGTGTTCGCGGCCGACACGGCCCTCGGGCTCGACCGTCTGACCGGACCGAGCGCGCTGCTCCGCGTCGCTTTCGACGGCGCAGTCATGCTGCTGATCACCGGTCTGTGCCTGTACCGGGCACGGATCCCGGAAATCGAATCCATCACCGTCGCGGTGGCGCGTCGCCTCGGCCGCGCCCCGGCCGTGACGTCCGGACCTGTGACGACAGCGCATGTCGGAACCGATCCGATGTACGCGGAGACCGAGTTGATCCCCGCGATCGGCGGCCCCGACATGCCCCCGGTGGGTCGGCCGACCGAGGGGTTCGGTCGGGCCACCGGCGCGGGTCGGCTCCCGTACCCTGACAGGCGAGTGGACCCGCGAGCACACGGCGGTTCCCGCGCGCCGATGTACACCGGAGACGAGTCGGAGACGACGATCATCCCCGCGTACACCGGCGCGTTCACGACCAGTAGTGACGAAGGAGTGTCAGTGACCGACGACGAGGGTGCACGGGGGCGTACGCCGTCCGAGGCCGAGGACGCCGCTCAGCCCGGTGGCGTGTCCACCGACGACCGTCGCGTCGCCGACTCCGATGCCGCCACCGGGTCGTCCGAGGACACCGACCGGCAGCACGACGCGTCCACCACGGATCCGATCGAGTCGAGCCCCGACGTGTCCGGCCAGGGCGACGTCACCGAGACCGAGCGCACGGCCGACGAGACCGAGTCCGGACTCGTCGACACCGGTGTCATGCCGGTCGGATCGCCCACGCTGCCCCCGGCCGTCCCCGTCGCCGAGTCGCCCCGCACACCGTTGCGCGGACCGAAGCTCATCCCCGGCGCGTCAGTCGCCGGCGGGCGCTACCGCCTTCTCGCACCGCACGGCGGCGCACGCGGCCTCAAGTTCTGGCAGGCCCACGACGTCAAGCTCGACCGCGAGGTGGCCCTGACGTTCGTCGACGCCGACCAACGATCGACCGGCGACGCCCCCGAGCGCGCCGACGGCCCGCAGGCCGTGCTGTCCCGGACTCTACGCCTGGGCCGGATCAACTCGCCCGGCCTCGCCCGCGTCCTCGACGTCGTCCGCGGCAGCTCGGGCGGCATCGTCGTCGCGGAGTGGACTCGCGGACGATCCCTGCGCGAGATGGCCGACACGGAACCGTCGCCCCTGGGCGCCGCCAACGCCATCAAGTCGCTGGCCGCTGCGGCCGAGGCCGCCCATCGCGGCGGCGGCGCACTGTCCATCGACCACCCGGACCGTGTGCGCATCAGCATCAAGGGTGACGCCGTTCTCGCGTTCCCGGCCACCTTCGGTGATGCCGATCCCGGCTCCGACGTACGCGGACTGGGCGCGATGCTCTACGCCCTGATCACCGCGCGGTGGCCCCTGGGCGACCCGTCGGGCCCCGCGACCGTCGGCGGGATGCGCATCGCCGATCGCACGGCGTCCGGTGCGGCCGTCGAGCCCCGCGAGATCCGCCCCGACGTACCGTTCGAGATCTCCGCCGTCGCCGTGCGTGCCCTCGAGCAGAACAGCGGCATCCGGACCGCCGCCACCGTGCAGCACATCCTCGGCCAGGCCGCGGTGGTCAACGAGAAGACCGAGATGATCCCCGCACTGCGGCTGGGTCAACGGCCGCCCGGATCGACCGGTCACGCACTCGCCGACCCCGACGACGAGCCGCCCGCGGACCGCTCCAACGTCATGGTCGCCGCGTTGGTGGGCCTCGGAGTCCTCACTGTCGTGGTGCTCGGCCTCGTCGGCTGGTGGCTCGCCAACCTGTTCGCCGGCGGCGGTTCCGACGAACCTCTCACCGAGCAGAACTTCGGGCTCACGACGTCCGCGTCGGCTCCGGCCGCGCCCGGAGAGGCGGCACCCGCGCCGACCACCGTGCCCGTCGCTCTGTCGTCCGTCGACGTCTTCTCACCGCAGGGCACCCCGGACAACCCGGGCACCGTCGACAACGTGGCCGACAACGACGCGGGGACGGTGTGGGAGACGGACTCGTACTTCAACCCGTTCCCGTCCCTCAAGTCCGGCGTCGGCATCATGGCGACGCTCGACCAGGAGACCACTCCCGCCAGCGTCTACGTGAACTCGCCGTCGCCCGGCACGGTCGTCGAGATCCGGTCGGCCACCAGCGCGACACCCAGCCTGGACGAGACCCAGGTGATCGGGTCCGCGACGCTCGGCAACGGCCTCACCGACATCGCCGTCACACCCGACGGACCCGTCCGGTACGTGCTGTTCTGGATCACGGATCTCAGCACAGCCGGTGGCGGCAACCAGAGCACCATCGCGGACATCGGGGTCTCCGCAGCATCCTGATCGCCGCGTGTCGTGCGCTGTCACAACAGATTTCGTGACCAGCTCGGACGGTTCGTTTCTGGGCTAGCCTCCGCGGGTGCGACAAATCGGGGGAGTCGCGGGTGGTGAGGCCACGGACGGCGAGCTGCTCGCGGCGCACATCGCGGGGGACGCGACGGCTTTCGCCGTGCTCGTACGGCGCCACCAGGACCATCTCTGGCTCACGGCACGGAGGGCCAGCTACTCCGCGGAGGACGCGGCGGACTCCCTCCAGGAGGCGCTGCTGTCCGCGCACCGCACCGCCGCCTCGTTCCGTGCGGACGCCGCCGTCCGCAGTTGGCTGCACCGGATCGTCGTCAACGCGTGCCTCGACCGCATCCGCCGCAATCGCGTCCGACCCACCGTGCCGCTCGGGGAGGAGACCCGCGAGCCACGTGATCCCTTCGACCGCTACGCCGACGTCGATCTCTCCCTCGTCGTCGAGAAGGCACTGTTCTCACTCCCTCCCGACCAGCGCGCCGCGATCGTCGCCGTCGACATGGAGGGGTACTCCGTCGCCGATGCCGCCGCGGCGCTCGGGGTTCCCGTCGGCACGATCAAGAGCCGTTGCGCTCGGGGCCGTCAGAAGCTCGCCGTCGTCCTCGCCTCCGTCCGTGTGCAGAACTCGGACGAGTGAGGGGAACCGGGGACCCTCCGCGGGCGTCCAATCTGTCATGGCGACAGACGAGGCGGTGACGTGTCCGTGACCGACCGCGCTCCCCTCACTCCCGACCTCCTCGCCGACCTGCACGCGGGCCTGCTCCCGGAGGACGAGGCCGCCCGCATCCGCGAGCGCGTCGAGACCGATCCCGAGGCAGCGGCCCGTCTGGCCGACCTGGACGCCGTCGTCGACATGGTGCGCGCACGGGGCGCCGATCTCACCGCCGGTGTCACGATGCCGCCCGACGTCGCCGCGCGACTGCAGGGCGCACTCACCGGAGTACCGCGGGACGAGTTGGCGGCACGACGCTCGGGCCGACGCACTCGGATCCCGATCGTCGCGGCGGCCGCGGCGATCGTCGCGCTGGTGGGGGCCGGTGCGGGCCTGGCACTCGCGTCCATCGAGACGGTCGAGGGCGGTGATCAGGTGATCGCCTCCGCCCGGCCACTCGACGACCGCACGGTGTTGTCCGTCGTCGGGTCGGTCGATCGAGGCCGCTTCGTCGATGCCGCCGTGCTGGCCGGTTGCCTCGAGGCCAACGGCATCCCGGCGTCGGCCACGGTGGTCGGATCCGGCCCGGTCACCCTGGACGGCATCGAGGCGACCCTTCTCGTCACGGCCGGGACCACGCCCGGTTCGCTCGTCGCGGTCGCTGTGGGCGACTCCTGCGGTCCGGACGATCCGGACACGGTCTCGCGCGCGGAGATCGGCTGACACGCCCGGTGCCGTCGCCTCGGGCCGCCTGCCTCGAGTGAGGGAACAACGTCTCCTGACCTAGTGTTGAGGGCATCAGAGGGCGAGCGCTGGAGCGCCGACCCTGGTTCCACACACGATCTCGGAAGGCGAAGATGACTACTTCGGACATCCACGACCTGATCATCGTCGGGTCCGGTCCCGCCGGCTACACCGCTGCGGTGTACGCCGCTCGCGCGGAGCTGAAGCCCCTGGTGTTCGAGGGCACCCAGTTCGGCGGCGCGCTGATGACCACGACCGAGGTGGAGAACTTCCCCGGCTTCCGTGACGGCATCATGGGCCCCGACCTCATGGAGCAGATGCGCGAGCAGGCCATGCGTTTCGGCGCCGACATCCGCACCGAGGACGTCGAGGAGCTGTCACTGACCGGTGACGTCAAGACCGTGACCGTCGACGGCACCGAGTACCGTGCCCGCGCGATCATCCTGGCCATGGGTGCCGCCGCACGCTACCTCGGTGTTCCCGGAGAGCAGACGCTGCTCGGCCGCGGCGTCTCCGCGTGTGCGACATGCGACGGCTTCTTCTTCCGCGACCAGGACATCGCCGTCATCGGTGGTGGCGACTCCGCCATGGAGGAGGCCACCTTCCTCACCCGTTTCGCGCGCTCGGTCACCATCGTGCACCGCCGCGAGGAGTTCCGTGCGTCGCGCATCATGCTCGAGCGCGCCAAGGAGAACGAGAAGATCACGTTCGTCACCAACGCCGACGTCGTCGAGGTGCAGGGTGAGTCCGGCGTGACGGGTCTGAAGATCCGTGACACGGGATCCGGTGAGGAGCGCGTCCTCGATGTCACCGGCGTGTTCGTCGCCATCGGCCACGACCCCCGCTCCGAGCTCGTCCGCGGACAGGTCGAGCTCGACGACGCGGGCTACGTGGTGGTTCAGGCGCCCACCACGTCCACCTCCATCGACGGTGTCTTCGCGGCCGGCGACCTGGTGGATCACGTCTACCAGCAGGCCATCACCGCGGCCGGTACCGGCTGCGCCGCGTCCATCGACGCCGAGCGCTGGCTCGCCGACCAGGGCGACATCACCGAGAACACGCTCGAGAACGCCGACCGCGACGTCGACGTCGTGAGTGTCTGAGCACCGTCCATCCCGCTACGTCCGGCACACGAGAGGCACGAGAACATGACCGACAAGAACACCGTCACCATCAGTGACGACACCTTCGCCACCGAGGTCCTGCAGAGCGAGAAGCCCGTCCTGGTCGACTTCTGGGCGACGTGGTGCGGACCGTGCAAGATGGTCGCACCGGTGCTCGAGGAGATCGCCGGAGAGCACGCGGACAAGATCACCGTCGCCAAGCTCGACATCGACGCGAATCCGCAGGCAGCGCGTGACTTCAAGGTGATGTCCATCCCCACCATGATCCTGTTCCAGAACGGTGAGCCCGTGAAGACCATCGTCGGAGCCAAGGGTAAGGCCGCGCTGCTGCGCGACCTGGACGGCGTCCTCGCCTGACCTGACATTCCCGCACCACCACACGCCCGGCCTGTGCATGACACGCCGGGCGTGTGTGCGTTCTGCGGCCGGGACGATTGTGGGAGGAGCATGATCTTCTGAGACAATCGTCCATCAGGAACACCCACCGGGGACGTGTACCGCCGGTCGCCGTTGCGACCGGTCACGAAGAAGGGTCGACGACAGTATGAAGCCACTCCGCCACGGCGATCGAGGTCCAGCCGTCGCGGAGGTCCGGGACATCCTCTCGGGTCTCGGCTTCCTGCCTCCCTCGGCCGCGGTGGACGGCGACACTGCCTGGGCGGAGCCGGACGTCCTGTTCGACGCCGCTCTCGACGAGGCCGTCCGCGCGTTCCAACAGCAGCGCGGTCTCCTGGTCACCGGCGAGGTCGACACCGCCACGTACCGCTCGGTGAAGGAGGCATCCTTCCGACTCGGCGCCCGCACCCTGATCTACCAGCTCTCCGCTCCGCTGTACGGCGACGACGTCGCCACCCTGCAGCGTCGCCTGCAGGACCTGGGGTTCTACAACGGACGGGTCGACGGCTACTTCGGTGGCGAGACGCACGAGGGTCTGTCGTCCTTCCAGAGCGAGATCGGACTGTCGTCCGACGGCATCTGTGGACCCGCCACCCTGCGTGCCCTCGACCTCCTCGGCACCAGGGTCACCGGCGGATCGCCGCACGCGATCTCCGAGGAGGAGCTCGTCCGTCGGTCGGGACCGCAGCTGACGGGCAAGCGCATCGTGATCGACCCGGGACTGGGTGGCGTGAACTCCGGCATGGTCGTCCAGACCCCCGACGGTCCGCTGACCGAGGAGGCGATCCTGTGGGATCTCGCCGGACGGCTCGAGGGGCGCATGGCGGCGACCGGTATGGAGACGTACCTGTCGCGTGCCCGGTCCGCGGATCCCAGCACGGCTGAGCGTGCCGAGACCGCCAACGGTATCGGCGCCGACCTCATGATCTCGCTGCGCTGCAGCAGCTACCCGTCGCCGGTGGCGCACGGTGTGGCCAGCTTCCACTTCGGCAATTCACACGGCTCCGCGTCGCTCATCGGTCAGGTGCTCACCAGCTACATCCAGCGTGAGATCGTGGCACGGACCTCGTTGCAGGACTGCCGGAGTCACGGTCGCACGTGGGACCTGCTGCGTCTGACCAACATGCCGACCGTGCAGCTCGAGCTGGGTTACCTCACCAGCCACGAGGACGTCGAGGTGCTCGCCGATCCGCGGATGCGCGACATCATCGCGGAGGCCGTCCTCGTCGCGGTGAAGCGCCTGTATCTCCTCGGCCAGGACGATCAGCCGACGGGAACGTTCACCTTCGCCGAGCTGCTCGCCTACGAGCTGTCTGTCGCCGAGGGCGCCTGACACTCCTCCGTCCGGCCGGCCGGACGTCGCTCAGCGAGCCCCGACGGGCACGCGAGCATCGGCTTCCACCACGGTGAGTGCTGCAGCCTCCAGCAACCGCTCGAGCGCAGCCTCCACGTCTTCCTTCCACCCGTGGTCCCGATCGAGCTCCAACCGGAGCCGCGGGAACCGGTGATGCGGAGCCACGACCTCGAAGCCGTACTTCTCGAGGAAGTCGGCGTCGATCATGCAGGTCGCCTCCCCGCACGGTGGGGTGTCGATGAGGGACCGGCGTTCGTCGACCTCGTTATCCTCGAGCCGGACTCCGAACGCCTCGAGAGCTCGCACACCACGGTTGACGAGATCGCGCACCACTGCGTGCAGGAGCGTGTCCCGAATTCCGTCACCGTCCTCCGCGGACAGCGGTGAGTAGAGCGACGTCAACAGGACTGCATCCGGGCTGACCGGTGCGGTGGGGAAGTGCGCGACTCGGGGCACGGCGCCGGGAGGTGCGTACAGAGCGCACCCCACCGAGTCGGAGGACGCCGGTACATCGGCGCCCGCGACATCGGTGGCGACCTGTCCGCACGGACCCCACTCGAGCATGACCATCGACAGCCACGCTTCCTTCTCGAATTCGGTGTCGACGAGAGTTGCCGTGGAGGGGGCCGCGGGATCCATGGTCCAGAAGACGCACTGGCGGTCGTGTGCCGGCAGCGCATCGAATCCGCCGAGGGTGAGTGTGGAGACGACGATCGACACGCGTTGACTCAGCCTCCGTACCCCGACTCGCGGCGGCGACGAGCCTCCGCGACTGTGTGTGCCCCTTCAGGATAAGCGATAGGCCTCTCCCGAGGACACCACGTCGCCTGCCAGACGAAAGTCGAAGCAGTGCACTGACTTTCGGTTTCGATGGCGAAGTTACGTCACAGTGACGAAAAGAGCGTGGGTGGCCGTACCCGCGATCGACGCGGTCACGACGACTTCTGGCGTTCCATCATCTCCACGATGCGCTGAAGGTCGTCCACGGAGCCGAACTCGACCACGATCTTGCCTTTACGCTTGCCGAGGCTCACGGTGACACGGGTGTCGAACGATTCGGAGAGCCGCTCCGCGACGTCCTGCAGACCCGGCATCTGGATCGGCTTGCGTTTCGGAGCCGGGGCCGGCGCAGCCGGGTCCTCCCGATTCGCGAGAGTCACCGCCTCTTCGGTGGCTCGCACCGACATGCCCTCGGCCACGATGCGTGCCGCCAACTCCTCCTGTGCCGCGGCGCCCGCCTCGAGCGACAACAGTGCTCGAGCGTGACCGGCGGACAGAACGCCCGCCGCCACGCGCCTCTGTACGGGAATGGGGAGCCGTAGAAGCCTGATCATGTTCGTGATGACGGGGCGTGATCGACCCAGCCGCGCAGCGAGCTGATCGTGCGTCACGTCGAACTCCTCGAGGAGCTGCTGGTACGCAGCCGCCTCTTCGAGTGGGTTCAGCTGGACCCGATGAATGTTCTCGAGGAGCGCGTCGCGGAGGAGCGTGTCGTCGGCTGTCTCGCGCACGATCGCCGGAATCGCGTCGAGTCCGGCTTCCTGGCTCGCCCGCCATCGGCGCTCACCCATGACCAACTGGTAGCGATCGTCGCCGATCTGGCGGACCACGATCGGCTGCATGAGGCCGAACTCGCGGATCGAGTGCACCAGTTCGTCGAGCGCTTCCTGCTCGAACACCGAGCGCGGCTGCTTCGGATTCGGTTCGATCTTGCTGGGTGCGATCTCCCGATAGACCGCGCCGGCGGGCGAGAGGTCGTCCTCCACGATGGACGGCGGAGTGGGGGACGGAGCCGTCGCCGTGCGGGACTCGCCACCGATGACGACGTCCGCGGCCGCCGATCCCAGGCCGGAACTCTGACCGGGGGATGTCGGTATGAGAGCCGCCAGACCGCGGCCGAGACCGCCCTTCTTGGTCGAACTCATGCCGTTCCCTCCGTTGCTGCGTTCATGCTCGCGCTCCGCGCTGCCATCTCACGCCCCGCGTCGAGATAGGACATGGCGCCACGTGAACCCGGGTCGTAGTCCAAGACGGTCATTCCGTATCCGGGAGCTTCGGAGACCTTCACGCTGCGAGGAATCACCGACTTGAGTACGGCATCACCGAAGTGCTTGCGCACCTCGTCGGCCACCTGGTCGGCGAGCTTGGTTCGGCCGTCGTACATCGTGAGGATCACGGTGGACACGTGCAGACGCGGATTGAGGTGTGCCTGGACCAACTCGATGTTGCGCAGCAGCTGACCGACGCCTTCCAGTGCGTAGTACTCGCACTGGATGGGGATGAGCACCTCCGTTGCCGCGACCATCGCGTTGACGGTCAGGAGTCCGAGCGACGGCGGGCAGTCGATGAGGACGAAGTCGATCTGCAGATCGTTGAGCGCCGCGCTGGACAACGCAGTCTTGAGTCGACCTTCGCGAGCCACCATGGAGACCAGCTCGATCTCGGCGCCTGCCAGATCGATCGTCGCCGGGATGCACATCAGGCGATCGTTCTTCGGGCTGCGTTGAATGGCCTCCACGGCGGTGATCTCACCGAGGAGCAGCTCGTAGCTGGACGGGGTGCCCGACGTGTGGACGGCGCCGAGAGCCGTGGACGCATTGCCCTGGGGATCCAGATCGACGACCAGAACAGACAGTCCCTGCACAGCGAGTGCCGCGGCGATGTTCACCGCCGTCGTCGTCTTGCCGACGCCGCCCTTCTGGTTGGCGATCGTCAGCACTCTCCGGACCGGGGGGCGCGGCAGAGCGACGCCGCTCTTGTGCAGAACCTGGCTCGCGCGCTGCGCCGCCGCACCGATGGGGGTGTCGTCCGACGTGATGGGGGAGTAGCCGTAGGACTCCGATGCCGATCGTGTTTCACGTGAAACGTCGACGGCGGGTGTTTCACGTGAAACAGCGGCTTCGGATTCACCCGACATGACTTGCTCCTTCGACAACGATCGATCCACGCAGACGTCAGCGTGAGCCGGCGGAGAACTTGGGGACGCGGTTACCACGCACAGCGCGCTCCGCGCGTACAACGATAGTCGGTGTGGGAACGACGCCCTCACCACACTGCAACACCTGGAAGTTCTTCGCGCCTATCCGCGTGAGCGTCCCGGAGTCGCGATCGATCTCCTCCTGCGCCGTGCTGCCCTTCAAGGCGAGCATCACGCCGCCCTCGTGCACGAGGGGCAGGGACCAGCGCGCCAACTTCTCCAACGGGGCAACCGCACGCGACGTGACGATGTCACAACCGCCGGCTTCTTTGATGACGCCCGGCTGCTCGGCTCGTCCGCGCACCACCGTCACGTCGAGACCGAGTTGCTCCACGATCTCTGCGAGATACACCGTGCGCCGTAGGAGCGGCTCGACGAGGAACACGGACAGATCCGGTCGAGCGATCGCGAGAGGGATCCCTGGCAGCCCGGCGCCACTGCCGACGTCGACAACGCTGGCGCCCTCGGGGATGAGTTCTCCGACCACGGCGCAATTCAGGAGATGACGCTCCCACAGCCGAGGGACCTCGCGCGGACCGATCAATCCTCTGACGACACCGTCACCCTTCAGGGAGTCGTAGTACGCCCGAGCCGTATCGGCACGGTCACCGAACACTCGAACGATGGCATCGTCGACCCATGCTGGAGTCGCGGACTCTTCCTCATGTTCCACGTGAAACATCCTCTCGCGTCGTCCTGAGTGGTCGTGAACCACACTCGTGTAATTCTGCTGACGCCGGGCGCCACGCGCTGGAGGCAGTCTAGTGACGACCGCAGACATTCCTCACCCGCCGAAACGTCGTCCGACCCCGGGCACGAGAAAGGGGCGCGGTCCGTGGACCGCGCCCCTTGTCGACTCCGTCGTCAGATCACTCCTTGACAACGACCACGTGTCGATTCGGCTCGACGCCGTCACTCTCACTCGTCACACCGGCGATCGTCGCCACAGCGTCGTGCACGATCTTGCGCTCGAACGGGGTCATCGGCTCCAGAGGTTCGCTGTCACCGGACGCCGCGACGCGCTCGGCGGCCTCGGTTCCCAGTCGCGTCAACTCCTCGCGGCGGCCCGCACGCCATCCGGCCACATCGAGCATCAGCTTGCTGCGGTCGCCCGTCGACTGCTGCACAGCGAGACGCGTCAGTTCCTGCAGTGCGTCGAGTACCTCACCCTTGCGACCGACCAGCTTGTTGAGATCCTTGCCGCCGTCGATGCTGACGACTGCACGGTCACCCTCCACGTCGAGGTCGATGTCGCCGTCGAAGTCGAGGACGTCGAGCAACTGCTCCAGGTAGTCGCCCGCGATCTCGCCCTCTTCGACGAGGTAGTCCTCGGCGTCACCCTCGGGCTCGTCCGCCTGTGTGTCTGATTCCGGGGTCACGGGAGCAGCGGCCACCACGGTGTCGTCTGCCGAGGCCTCGACCTCGGGTGTGCTCTGCTCGTCCGTCTTCGAATCGATGGTCACGTTGTCGTCCATTTCCGTTCGCACTCGTATCACTTCACGTGGTTCTGGTCCGCGGGCGGACCGGCAGGGTCACGACGGCCGGATCAGCGGCGCTTCTGCTGCTTGGGTCGCACCTTGCCGGGAGGAGTCTTCTTCTTCCGAGGAGTGGTGGCGCCGTTGGTGGCCGCGGTGCCCGGTGCCGGGTTCGACTCCGATGATGCCGTGTCACTGCCGGTGTCCGTGGTCGATTCTGCCGCGACGGCGCGGGTGGGCTTGGCTCCCGGTGCCGGCTTCTTCTTCAGAGCGTCAGGGCGCGCACCGGGCTTCGGAGCGTTCTCGTTCCGGCGCTCCAGAGCGGCTTCCTTCTTCGCCGCCTCTTCCTTGTCGATGCGACCGAAGACGAGGTGCTGCTGCGCGTAGGTCCACACGTTGTTGCTCACCCAGTACAGGAGGATGGCCACGGGGAGGAACGGGCCACCGACGAGCACGCCGAGCGGGAACACGTACAGGGCGAGCTTGTTCATGATCGCGGACTGCGGGTTGGCCGCAGCTGCCTCGCTCTGACGCGCCACCGACGCGCGCGAGTTCAGGTGGGTCGCGATGCTGGCGATGATCATCAGCGGGATCGAGACGGCGAGGATCGGACCGATCGACGGGATGCCGCCGAACGGCTCGAACGCGCGCAGCTGCGACTCGGGTGACGTGATGGCCGCCGAGATGGGCGCACCGAACAGACGTGCCGACAGGAAGGACTGGACGTCCTCGACGCTGAAGAAGTAGTTCGGAGTCTCGGCGTTGACCTCCGGGCTCAGACCCAGCTGCCCGATTCCGGTGCCGGTGCGGTTGAACGACCGGAGCACGTGGAACAGGCCGATGAACACCGGCGCCTGTGCGAGCACGGGGAGGCAACCCATGATCGGGTTGAAGCCGTGCTCCTTCTGGAGCTTCTGCATCTCCACGGCCAGCTTTTGACGGTCCTTGCCGTACTTCTTCTGCAGAGCCTTGATCTGCGGCTGAAGTTCCTGCATCTGGCGCGTCGTCCGCACCTGCTTGACGAAGGGCTTGTAGAGGATCAGACGCAGTGTGAAGACGAGGAACACCACGGACAGCGCCCAGGCGAAACCGCTGTCCGCGCCGAGCACGGCGCCGAACACTTTGTGCCAGACCCAGAGAATTCCGGATACCGGGTAGTAGATGAAGTCGAGCACGGCTCTATGTACTCCTCTGTTGATTCACCCTCACGGGGTCACGAGACTGCGGGCAAGCGTGGTCGGTGTCGGTGGGCACCGCGTCGGCACCACCCCGGAGACGACGCGGGGGTGGAACGGGATCCCACCCACCAGGGTGCCAGGGCGCGCACTTCAGGAGGCGGACGACCGCCAGAACGGCACCGACGACGAACCCACGGGTGCGGAGCGCCTCCACGGCGTACTCACTGCACGTCGGCGTGAATCGACACGTCGGAAGGCGAAGAGGGGAGATGTAGGACCGGTACCCCTCGATGATGAGGATGACCGATCGGGCCGGGAGAGACATCAGCCGACGCAGGAGGCTCCGGTCGGACGCAGGCTCGACCGGGACCGGATTCGCGGACTCCGTCATCACGTCTCGGACCGGCCGAGGGCGCGGGGGCGCTCGGCGGGAACCGGGTGAGAGGAGTTCATCGCGCGCATCGCTCCGAGTCGTCGCAGACCCGACGCCAGCTGGCGTTCGAGTTCGGAGGACGCCGCGGTCGCTGCTCCGGGCAGTGCCCGCACGACCACGTCGACATCCGACTCGACGAGAGAAAGCATCGAGCTGCAGATATGACGAAGCCGGCGTGCGACTCTGTGTCGAGTCACCGCCGGCCCCACTGCTTTACTGACCACGAGCCCGAAACGCGGGTGTCCGGAAGAGACGAGAGCGTTCTCGTCCCCCCGGAACCTCAGGTGCACGACGATGTCGTGGCGTCCTGTACGGCGGCCGCGGCGCACCGTCGCCTGGAAATCCGACGACTGGTGCAGCCGATGCTGCTCAGGTAACACCCGAGCGTTCCGGTTACCGGGAAATCAGGCGGTCAGCGACGCGCGGCCCTTGCCGCGACGAGCCGACACGATCGCGCGACCGGCACGCGTGCGCATGCGCAAACGGAAACCGTGCACGCGTGCACGACGACGGTTGTTCGGCTGGAACGTCCGCTTGCCCTTGGCCACGGTGGTACTCCTCGAGATATCGGCAGTCCCGAGGACTGCCGGTGGTGTGCTGATGGTCGCGAGTTCGGCGAACTCGAGTTCGGTGGCCACTCGCGCAGGAGAACGGCAGGACCGATCCACGCATGTCGCGGGTGACCGTTCGAGGGTACTGACGGCGTCGAACGAGGTCAAACCGCGCTACCCCGGGGACGGTGCTCCTGTCACGATGACACGCCTCGAGCACGACGACGACCTCGCGGCGGCAGGAGAGGACCGTTCGTCTTGTTGTGCGCCGACGAGCCTGCTAACTTCGCTGTGCGGGTGACGACGTCTCGCCCCGTCGGTGGGGATCTCTCACCAAGGCTCTGCATCGCCGCAGGTCAGAACGCCGTTGCTCCGGCACGTCTCCGTGCGAGATGCCGTCGAGCTACACCGGTGTCGTTTGTCCACAGCTGTGGATAATTATGTGGAAACACAGGTCGGGTGGCATATTCGTGTCGTCGGCGGGGCCCTCGAGGCACCGCAGCATCATCGACGGCCGCGGTCACGCCACGGCCCTGGGGAGGCACCGTGGAGGACGATCCGGACGTCTTGGCCGCTGTATGGCCGAGCGTCGTCGCCGAGCTCACCGCGGAGTCGAATTCCGGGTCCTCCCTGTCTCGCGCCCAGAAGGCGTGGCTCGCTCTCGTCCGCCCCATCACTCTGGCGCAAGGTTTCGCTCTGCTCTCGGTTCCGTCGCCGATCGCGCAGGAGGCGGTCGAGCGCGGTCTGCGTGAACCCATCCTCGCGGCCCTCGGTCGCCACCTCGACCGCCCGGTCGAGGGGCTCGGTGTCCGGCTGGCGCCCGGAGCCGACGCCGACCTCTCGGACGTTCCCACGCCCGTCGACACCGAACGTCGCCCCGACACCGCACACAGTGCACCCGTGTATCGCCGGCGCCTGCTCACCGAGTCCACCGCGGGCGAGCCGTCCGACTCCGAGAGCAGTGACTACGGCGATCACGAGGAGGTCGACGACGACCGGGACGCTCTGACCAGCGTCCAGAACTCGTGGCCCACCTCGTACACGGTGCCGCCGCGCTCGACGTCCACTCCGACGGGCAGCACCAGCCTCAACGCGAAGTACACGTTCGACACCTTCGTCATCGGCGCCTCCAACCGGTTCGCCCACGCGGCCGCCGTCGCCATCGCGGAGGCTCCGGCGCGGGCGTACAACCCGCTGTTCGTCTGGGGTGCGTCCGGACTGGGGAAGACGCACCTGCTGCACGCCGCCGGCCACTACGCCCAACGTCTGTTTCCCGGCATGCGTGTGAAGTACGTGTCCACCGAGGAGTTCACCAACGACTTCATCAACAGCCTTCGAGACGACCGCAAGGTGGCGTTCAAGCGCCGCTACCGCGAGACGGACGTCCTGCTGGTCGACGACATCCAGTTCATCGAGGGCAAGGAAGGTATCCAGGAGGAGTTCTTCCACACCTTCAACACGCTGCACAACGCGAACAAGCAGATCGTGGTCTCCTCCGACCGGCCGCCCAAGCAGCTCGCGACCCTCGAGGAACGACTGCGCACCCGCTTCGAGTGGGGCCTCATCACCGACGTGCAACCGCCCGAGCTCGAGACGCGTATCGCGATCCTGAGCAAGAAGGCGCAGATGGACCGCCTCGACGTGCCCCACGAGGTGCTCGAACTCATCGCCAGCCGGATCGAGCGGAACATCCGTGAGCTCGAGGGCGCGCTCATCCGAGTCACGGCCTTCGCGTCGCTCAACGGGCACAACCTGGACACCGCGCTCGCCGAGGCCGTTCTCCGAGATCTGATGCCGGACTCGACGGGACTGGAGATCACGGCGGCGACGATCATGGCCGTCACCGCGGAGTACTTCGACACCTCGATCGAGGAACTGTGCGGCCCCGGCAAGGCCCGCGCGCTGGCGCAGGCGCGACAGATCGCGATGTATCTGTGCCGCGAGCTGACCGATCTATCGCTGCCCAAGATCGGTCAGACGTTCGGCCGTGACCACACCACCGTCATGTACGCCGACAAGAAGATCCGCAAGGAGATGGCCGAGCGGCACCGTACGTACAACCAGGTGCAGGAGCTCACCGCTCGCGTGAAGCAGCGCTCCAAGCGCTGACCCCTCCGAGTGTTCACGGCCGTTCGACTCGCCCCCGCGGCGATGCGGGCGGCCGTTCTCGTCGGTACGGAGCCCCGAACGGAGACGAGTTCGGCCGTAATCCGGGCCGGTTCTGCTCGATACACACCTGTGGACAACTGTGTGAATAACGTGGATACCCCGGGGATGAAATCTGTAGTTCGCGCCGAGTCCACCGTCCGTCCACATGTGACCCGCACCGAGCCCGTCGTGATGCCCGGGTTCATCCTCGAGCCGCCACGCCGTGCCACCAGCACCGGACAGGGTCGGTCCACAGATTCCACAGGACCTATGACTACTGCTTGTATTTCTTCCTAGGAACATCTCTTTGAAAACAGGGTGGGGACGGATCCATTCACAACCGCCTCCGAGGCCTCGGATCGAGACGAACCCCGACTTTTCAGCACGCGCTCGAGGGCATACGGTGTGGTTTGCCCACCGACTCGTGTGGAGCAGGTCAGCGAGAGGATCAACCGGGCGATGGAGCTTGGCAGTGTGAAGTTTCGAGTTGCTCGAGAAGATTTCTCCGATTCGGTGGCCTGGGTGGCGCGTTCACTCCCGTCCCGTCCCGCCGTTCCCGTCCTCGGCGGTGTGCTGCTGTCGGTCGACGACTCCGGACTGACGGTCTCCGGCTTCGACTACGAGGTGTCGGCCCAGGTACGCGTTCCCGTGGAGGTCGCCGGTGGAGGCCAGGTGCTCGTGTCGGGCAAGCTGCTCGCCGACATCACGCGTTCGCTGCCGAACAAGCCGGTCGACGTCTCGGTCGACGGGACCAAGGTGCTCATCACGTGCGGCAGTGCCAAGTTCTCTCTTCCCACGATGCCGGTGGAGGACTACCCGCAACTCCCCGAACTGCCGTCGCAGACGGGCACCGTCCCGGTCGACGTGTTCGCCGAGGCCATCAGCCAGGTGGCCATCGCCGCGGGCCGTGACGACACGCTCCCGATGCTCACCGGTATCCGCATGGAGATCGACGGCGACTCCGTGGTGCTCGCCGCTACCGACCGGTTCCGTCTCGCCGTGCGCGAACTCGACTGGACTCCGGCCGCACCCGGCACGGCCGCCGCGGTCCTCATCCCCGCCAAGACCCTGTCCGAGTCCGCGAAAAGCATTGGTGGCGGCGCGGAATCGGGCGTCGAGCTCGCTCTGGGCTCCGCATCGCACATCGGCAACGACGGCCTCCTGGGCATCGTCAGCGACGGCCGCCGCACCACCACCCGTCTGCTCGACGCAGAGTTCCCGAAGTTCCGGCAGTTGCTGCCGTCCGAGCACACCGCGGTCGCCAGCGTGCCCATCGCTCCCCTCCTCGAGGCCATCAAGCGTGTCGCTCTGCTCGCCGAGCGTGGGGCGCAGGTCCGCCTCGAGTTCTCGGCCGACACGGTCACTCTGTCCGCCGGCGGCGACGATGCAGGCCGGGCCGAGGAGTCGATCGAGGCGAACTTCCAGGGCGAGCCCCTGGTGATCGCGTTCAATCCCGGGTATCTCATCGACGGTCTCAACTCGCTGCACTCCGAGCGGGTGTCCTTCGGGTTCACCACACCGAGCCGGCCCGCAGTGCTGCGCCCGGCGGGTGAGGACGAGCTCGAGCCGGACGAGACCGGAACGTTCAGCGCACCGAAGAGTGCGTACACGTACCTGCTCATGCCGGTACGCCTTCCGGGCTGAGTCGCTCGCGAGGCACCGGCGCAGGTCCATCGAAAGGAAGCCACGCATGAACATCGGGTTGGTCGGTCTCGGCAAGATGGGCTTCAACATGCGTGAGCGCCTGCGGCGCCACGACATCGAGGTCACCGGTTACGATCCGCGGCCGGAGGTCACCGACGTCGAGTCGCTCGAGGCCCTCGCCGCCGCGCTCCCCGCTCCCCGCATCGTCTGGGTGATGGTGCCGTCCGGCCCCGTCACACGCGACACCGTCACCACTCTGGCCGGCGTGCTGTCCGAGGGCGACCTCGTGATCGACGGCGGCAACTCGCGCTTCACCGATGACGCGGTGCACGCGGAACTGTTGTCCGCGAAGGGCATCGGCTATGTCGACGCCGGCGTCTCGGGCGGCGTCTGGGGCCTGGAGAACGGGTACGGCCTCATGGTCGGCGGTGCTGCTGCGGACGTCGAGCGCGCCATGCCCGTGTTCGATGCGTTGCGTCCCGAGGGCGAGCGGGCGGACGGCTTCGTCCACGCCGGCCCGGTGGGCGCGGGTCACTACGCGAAGATGGTGCACAACGGTATCGAGTACGGCCTCATGCACGCCTACGCCGAGGGGTACGAGCTCCTCGCCGCGGAGGATCTCATCGAGGACGTCACCGGTGTGGTGCGTGCGTGGACCAAGGGCACCGTCGTACGGTCGTGGTTGCTCGATCTCCTGGTGAAGGCTCTGCAGGAAGATCCGGGATTCACCGACATCTCCGGCTACACACAGGATTCCGGTGAAGGACGCTGGACCGTCGAGGAGGCGATCCGACACTCGGTGCCGGCTCCCGTCATCTCCGCGGCACTGTTCGCGAGATTCGCGTCGCGACAGGTGGATTCGCCCGCCATGAAGGCGGTGTCCGCGCTGCGCAACCAGTTCGGTGGACACGCGGTGCAGCGTGCCCCCAACACGGAGAGCACCGGCGCGTAAGTGTTCGTCCGCTCGGCGACCCTGGTCGATTTTCGTTCCTGGCAACAACTCTCGGTGGATCTCGCGCCGGGGGTGACGGTGTTCGTCGGTCCCAACGGCCACGGGAAGACCAACATTCTCGAGGCACTGGGGTACGTCGCGACGCTGTCGTCGCACCGGGTGTCGGCCGATGCTCCGCTCATCCGGACGGGTGCGGAACGCGCTCTCGTGCGGGCGTCCGTCGTCAACCTCGGTCGCGAGCTCACCGTCGACGTGGAGATCAACGACGGGCGGGCGAATCGCGCTCGCATCAACACTTCTCCGGTGCGGCGGACACGGGAGGTGCTGGGCATCCTGAACACGGTGCTGTTCGCACCCGAGGATCTGGCGATGGTGCGCGGCGATCCGAGCGAGCGGCGCCGCTACCTCGATGAGCTGATCGTCGCGCGGTCTCCTCGAATGGCCGCTGTCCGTGCGGATTACGACCGCGTTCTCCGGCAGAGGTCCGCGCTACTCAAGAGCGCGAGCGGGGTTCTGCGACGCGGATCGTCGTCGAGCGACGGCGCGAACGCGTTGGCCACGCTCGACGTGTGGGACGGGCAGCTCGCCGGCTTCGGTGCCGAGATCGTGGAGCACCGGCTGCGCGCGGTACGCGACGTCGGTCCCTTCGTCGTCGACGCCTACCGCCGGATCGCACCGTCGTCGCGGCCTGCGGCCATCGCGTACCGGAGCAGTCTCGCCGACGCCATGCCCCCCGAGATGCTCGCGCTGGATCGAACGGAGGAACCGGATGACGTCGAGGTGCTCGAAGCAGCCTTCCTGCAACAGCTCTCGGTGATGCGGACACGGGAGATCGAACGCGGTGTCACCCTCGTCGGCCCGCATCGTGACGATCTCGACCTCGTACTCGGAACCGATCCTGCCAAGGGGTTCGCGAGTCACGGCGAGTCGTGGTCCTTCGCACTGTCCCTGCGGCTCGGCGCTTTCGAGTTGCTGCGTTCCGAGGGTTCGGATCCCGTGCTCCTCCTCGACGACGTCTTCGCCGAACTCGATCGTGCGCGGCGGACCGCCCTGGCGGGGGTCGCGGTGACGGCGGAGCAGGTGTTGGTGACCGCGGCAGTGCCCGAGGACGTGCCGCCCGAGTTGCGAGCGCGCCGCATGGACGTGCGTGCCCACGAGACCGAGGGTGCACGCAGATCGGAACTGACCGAGGTGTCCGGGTCGGAGTCTGTCGGAGGCACGTCCGATACTGATGTCGACACGAGTTACGTGGAGGAGGAGTCATGACGGACGAGACGCCGTCCGGCAGCGATCCGGCCGAGCCCCCGCTGCGCGGAGCGGACATCGCGCGGCGTGCGCTCGAGAACGCGCGTGCGGCGGCCAAGGCCAACGGCAAGGCCGTGGGGCAGGGTCGCGCGTCGACGCAACGCCGGCCGCGACGGTCGCGCACCTGGTCCGGCTCGAGGCCCGACGACCGTGATCCGCAGGCACTCGGGTCGCTCGCGAAGACGCTCGCCGCGTCGCGTGGCTGGTCGGCGAAGGTGGACGAGGGCACGGTGCTCGGCCGGTGGCCCCAGGTGGTGGGTGAGGACATCGCGGCACACGCGGAGCCGGTGTCCGTCCGGGACGGCGTGCTGGCGGTGTCGGCGGAGTCCACGGCGTGGGCGACCCAGTTGCGGTTGATGCAGTCGCAGATCCTCGCGAAGATCGCCGCGTCCGTGGGCCACGGTGTGGTCACGTCGCTCCGTATCACCGGCCCGGCTGCGCCTAGTTGGAAGAAGGGCGACCGTCACGTGTCGGGTCGCGGACCTCGTGACACCTACGGGTGAACCCCCGGGCCCATTGATCGATGTCACGAGGGTGCGTAGCGTTTCACGGGGAAACGACCGGACGTGGTGATCGGGGACAGCGTCACGGTGGATCCGATCCGAACTCGCGCTCTGCGGCGAATGATCGAATGATCAGCCACGAAAGGACCCGATGATGAACGACGATCCAGGACCCGTCGTCCTGCAGGCGCGCAACGTCTCGTTCGACTGGGAGTCCATGCGCATGCACTACATGGACGGTGACCCCCTGGCCACGCACCTCATGAACGTGATGCACCTGTTCCTCCCCGAGGGCGAGGAGTGGTTCGTGCGCGTGTTCAAGGAGGCGCTGCCGTTGATCCACGACGAGAAGCTCCGCGCCGACGTGATCGGCTTCATCGGCCAGGAGGCCATGCACGCGCAGGCGCACTCCGGCATCCACACGTTCCTGGCCGACCAGGGCCTGGACCCGGCGCCGTACGTGAAGCAGATGGAGTACGTCTTCCGGGTCGCTCTCGACAAGAGGTCGACGAACACCAAGAACAGCCTCGTCGAGCGCCTGGCCCTCATCGCCGCCATCGAGCACCTCACGTCGTTCCTCGGCATGTGGGTGCTGACGGAGAAGGGCCTGGACGAGGCGAACGTGGATCCCCGCATGTTGGACCTCGTGCGCTGGCACGGGGCCGAGGAGGTGGAGCACCGCGCCGTGGCCTACGACGTGTTGCAGTACTTCGACACGCGTCGGTTCCGCCGTACGCGTACCTACCTTCTCGTCGCACCGACCGTCGTGGTCATGTGGGGCCGCGGTCTCCGCTTCCTCATGAAGAACGATCCGACGCTGACGGACGATCAGCGCAGCTACACGCTGAAGCAGATCAGGGCCGTCACGCAGCGCGGGTTGTTCCCCACCGCCAAGGCCGTCGGCAAGGCGTCCGTGCGGTACCTGCGGAAGGACTACCACCCGTCCAAGGAGGGATCCACCTCGTTGGCAGTCGCGTACCTCGCCACCTCCCCGGCGGCGAGGGCCGCCACGGTCTGATGGGCGATCGCACGTTCGCACGAGCCATGGCGGCCGTGCGCGAGTACCGCGCGTCCCGGACGATTCCCGAGGATCTGCTCGGCAAGGGCGGCATGGACGAGTCGCTGGCGCAGATCACGGACGGGCTGGACAAGCTGTTCGCCATCCTGGATCACTCGAAGTACAAGGCGCGTGCGGCGCCGGTCCAGACGCGGACGCACACGATGGCGGTCTCCGAGCGTTTCACGCTGTGCCGGGACGAGAACGTGGTCGGGCTGACGCTTCGTCGAGTCGACGGCGGCGACGTCCCGCCGTGGCATCCGGGCAGCCACCTCGACCTCGTGCTCCCCTCGGGGCGTCGCCGGCAGTACTCGCTGTGCGGTGACCCGCTCGAGAAGGACGCGTACTCGATCGCGGTGCGACTGGTACCGGACGGCGGCGGCGGTTCGGCCGAGATGCACACCCTCGAGGTGGGAGACAGACTCTCGGTCACCGGTCCGCGCAACGCTTTTCCGTTCTACGCGTCCGGATCCGCGTTGTTCGTGGCCGGCGGTATCGGCATCACCGCGATCATCCCGATGGTGCGGCGGGCCCGTGCCCTCGGCATGGACTGGCATCTGGTCTACAGCGGACGCTCACGGCAGTCGATGCCGTTCCTCGACGAGGTGTCGACGTGGGACCAGGAGCGTGTGACCGTCCGGACAGACGACGTCGACGGGTTGCCCACCGCAGCGGATCTTCTCCGCCACGCGCCGGACGGCGGATCCGTCTACTGCTGCGGTCCGCCGCCGATGCTGGCTCTGGTGCGCGAGGGTGTCCCGGCGACGGGGGCGACGCGTCTGCACTACGAGCGGTTCTCGCCGCCGCCCGTCGTCGCCGGATCCCCGTTCAGTGTCGAACTCGCGTCGTCCGGGACGGTGCTCGACGTCGCGGCGGACCGGACGGCACTCGACGTGATCCGCGAGGTCGTCCCGGGTGTGCCGTACTCGTGCCGCCAGGGCTTCTGCGGAACGTGCAAGGTGAAGGTTCTGGCCGGCGCTCCCGAGCACCGGGACCGACGCCTCGCCGACGACGAGCGCGAGGATCACATGCTGATCTGTGTGTCGCGCTCCGCGGGCGAGCGGCTGACGCTCGATCTCTGACGCGCGGAGCCCTCGTACCCACGAAATGAGCCGCGGAACACGAGAAAAGTCCGTCTCCGACGCAATGAGGGGCCGTTTCGGGTGTCGACGTGAGCCGCGACCCACGCTTTACCGGTACGATGGACCGGTAAAGACCACCGAGCGCGAGGGGCATGCGTCCCCGAGCGCATTTTTTCGGGTCGAGGTCCTCTGCCGTCCTCACCGAGCGAGGTGAGTGTCGGGGGAGCGTAGTCGAGAAGGAGAACAGCTGACCGTGGCTGACCCCAAGGCAGGCAAGAGCGACAAGCCGAAGGAATACGACGCGTCGTCGATCACCGTCCTCGAAGGACTCGAGGCGGTACGCAAGCGACCCGGTATGTACATCGGTTCCACCGGAGAGCGCGGCCTGCACCACCTGATCTGGGAGGTCGTCGACAACTCCGTCGACGAGGCGATGGCAGGTCATGCCACCACGGTGGAGGTCACCCTTCTCGCCGACGGCGGCGTGAGGGTCGTCGACGACGGTCGCGGTATCCCCGTCGGCATGCACTCCTCGGGCATCCCGACCATCGAGGTCGTCATGACTCAGCTGCACGCCGGCGGCAAGTTCGACTCCGACTCCTACGCGGTGTCCGGCGGCCTGCACGGCGTGGGTATCTCCGTGGTCAACGCTCTGTCGACGACCCTGCTCGCGCAGGTCGACAACGACGGCTTCCACTGGGAGCAGACCTACACGCGATCCGTCCCCGGCGAGCTGATCAAGGGCGAGCCGACGAAGCGTACGGGTACGGCGATCTCGTTCTGGCCGGACGCGGACATCTTCGAGGAGACCGTCTTCAAGTTCGACACGGTCGCGCGTCGCCTGCAGGAGATGGCGTTCTTGAACAAGGGACTCACCATCGTCCTCACCGACGAGCGCGCCTCGGACATCGAGCGCATCGCCGACGAGGCCTCGGAGAGCGAGCTGGCGGAGACGCCCAAGGCGGACGCCGAGGAGCCGTCGGGAGCACCGGCCAAGATCAAGACCCGGACCTACCACTACCCCGGTGGTCTCGAGGACTACGTCCGCTACATCAACCGTGCGAAGACGCCGCAGCATCCGTCGGTCATCGGTTTCTCGGCCAAGGGCCCGGGCCACGAACTCGAGATCGCGATGCAGTGGAACTCGACGTACGCGGAGTCCGTGCACACGTTCGCCAACACGATCAACACGCACGAGGGCGGTACGCACGAAGAGGGTTTCCGCTCTGCGCTGACCAACGTCGTGAAGAAGTACGCCAACGAGAAGAAGCTCGTCAAGGAGAAGGACGGCATCCTCACCGGAGACGACATCCGCGAGGGTCTCGCCGCCATCATCTCCGTCAAGGTCGGTGAGCCGCAGTTCGAGGGCCAGACGAAGACCAAGCTCGGCAACACCGAGGTGAAGTCCTTCGTGCAGAAGGCCGCCGGCGAACATCTCACGCACTGGTTCGAGGCGAATCCCGCCGAGGCCAAGCTCATCATCTCCAAGGCCGTCGCCTCGATGCAGGCGCGCACGGCTGCTCGTCGTGCGCGAGATCTGGTGCGGCGCAAGAGCGCCACCGACATCGGTGGACTGCCGGGCAAGCTCGCGGACTGCCGTTCCAACGATCCGTCGAAGTGCGAGATCTACATCGTGGAGGGCGACTCGGCCGGCGGCTCCGCCAAGTCCGGTCGCGACTCGATGTATCAGGCCATTCTTCCGTTGCGCGGCAAGATCATCAACGTCGAGAAGGCCCGCATCGACCGTGTCCTCAAGAACACCGAGGTCCAGTCGATCATCACGGCGTTCGGCACCGGCATCCACGACGAGTTCGACATCGCGAAGCTGCGCTATCACAAGATCGTGCTGATGGCCGACGCCGACGTCGACGGCCAGCACATCTCGACTCTGTTGCTCACCTTGCTGTTCCGCTTCATGCGGCCTCTCGTGGAGCACGGCTACGTCTACCTGGCCATGCCGCCGCTGTACAAGCTCAAGTGGCAGCGAGGTGCGGATCCCGAGTTCGCCTACTCCGATCGGGAGCGCGACGGACTGATCGAGGCCGGCCTGGCGTCGGGCAAGAAGATCAACAAGGACGACGGCATCCAGCGCTACAAAGGCCTGGGCGAGATGAACGCGAAGGAACTGTGGGAGACCACGATGGATCCGAGCGTGCGCGTGCTGCGTCAGGTGACTCTGGACGACGCTGCCGCCGCCGACGAACTCTTCTCCATCCTCATGGGTGAGGACGTCGAGGCCCGCCGCAGCTTCATCACCCGTAATGCCAAGGACGTTCGTTTCCTCGACGTATAGGCGCTCCGCGCCCCGAGCGCCGCGCTAGGAGAATGCAATGACAGACACCACCCTGCCCCCCACCGGCGGCGACGGACCCACGTCCGACCGCATCGAGCTGGTCGACATCCAGCAGGAGATGCAGAACAGCTACATCGACTACGCGATGAGCGTCATCGTCGGTCGAGCACTCCCGGAGGTGCGCGACGGTCTCAAGCCCGTGCACCGCCGCGTGCTGTACGCCATGTTCGACAACGGATATCGGCCCGATCGCGGATACGTGAAGTCGGCTCGACCGGTGGCCGAGACCATGGGTAACTACCACCCCCACGGCGACAGCTCGATCTACGACACCCTCGTGCGCATGGCGCAGCCGTGGTCCATGCGGTACCCGCTCGTCGACGGTCAGGGCAACTTCGGTTCCCGCGGCAACGACGGCCCGGCGGCCATGCGGTACACCGAGTGTCGGCTCACTCCTCTCGCGATGCAGATGCTCGCGGACATCGAGGAGGAGACCGTCGACTTCATCGCGAACTACGACGGCCGCACCCTCGAGCCGACCGTGCTGCCCGCCCGCTTCCCCAATCTGCTCGCCAACGGCAGTGGCGGAATCGCGGTCGGCATGGCGACCAACGTTCCGCCGCACAACCTTCGGGAACTCGCCGAGGGTGTGTACTGGATGTTGGACAACTACGAGGCCAGTGAAGAGGTCGCCCTCGAGGCGATGATCGAGCGGATCAAGGGACCGGACTTCCCCACTCACGGTCTCATCGTCGGATCGCAGGGCATCGAGGACGCGTACCGCACCGGTCGCGGATCGATCCGCATGCGCGGCGTGGTCGACATCGAGGAGGGGGAGCGCGGCGGCACGCAGATCGTCGTCACCGAGCTGCCGTTCCAGGTGAACCCGGACAACATGATCGCCTCGATCGCCGAGCAGCTCAAGGACGGCCGCATCGCCGGCATCTCCGACATCGAGGACCAGTCGTCCGACCGCGTCGGTATGCGCATCGTCATCAAGCTGCGTCGCGACGCGGTCGCGAAGGTGGTGCTGAACAACCTCTACAAGCACAGCCAGTTGCAGACGAGCTTCGGCGCCAACATGCTCTCGATCGTCGACGGCGTTCCGCGCACCCTGCGGATCGACCAGATGATCAAGCTGTACGTGACCCACCAGCTCGACGTGATCGTCCGTCGTACGCGGTACCGGTTGCGGAAGGCCGAGGAGCGGGCCCACATCCTGCGCGGACTGGTGAAGGCGCTCGACGCCCTCGACGAGGTCATCGCGTTGATCCGCCGGTCCGCCGACGCCGATGTCGCACGCCAGGGCCTGATGGACCTGCTCGACGTCGATCAGATCCAGGCGGACGCCATCCTCACGATGCAGCTGCGTCGCCTCGCCGCCCTCGAACGGCAGCGCATCGTCGACGAGCTCGCCGCGATCGAGATCGAGATCGCAGACCTGCAGGACATCCTCGATCGTCCGGAGCGTCAGCGGGAGATCGTGCGCTCGGAGCTGAAGGAGATCGTCGACAAGTTCGGCGACGATCGTCGTACCCGGATCATCGCGGCCGACGGCGACGTCAGCGACGAGGACCTGATCGCACGTGAGAACGTCGTGGTCACCATCACGGAGACGGGGTATGCCAAGCGCACGCGGACCGACCTCTACCGATCGCAGAAGCGCGGCGGCAAGGGTGTGCAGGGCGCGGGTCTCAAGCAGGACGACATCGTCAGTAAGTTCTTCGTCTGCTCGACGCACGACTGGATCCTGTTCTTCACCACGAAGGGCCGGGTCTACCGGGCCAAGGCGTACGAGCTCCCCGAGGCCAACCGCACGGCCCGCGGACAGCACGTCGCCAACCTGTTGGCGTTCCAGCCCGACGAGCGCATCGCGCAGATCATCCAGATCAAGACCTACGACGACGCGCCGTACCTGGTGCTCGCGACGAAGGCCGGTCTGGTGAAGAAGTCCAAGTTGGCCGACTTCGACTCCAACCGTTCCGGTGGCATCGTGGCCGTCAACCTGCGTGGCGACGACGAGCTGGTCGGAGCCGTGCTGTGCACCAATTCGGACGACCTGCTGCTCGTGTCCGCTCAGGGCCAGTCGATCCGCTTCTCGGCCACCGACGAGGTGCTGCGCCCGATGGGCCGCGCCACTTCGGGTGTCCAGGGAATGCGCTTCAACGGCGAGGACGCACTGCTCTCCCTGAACGTGGTGAAGGACGGCACGTACCTGCTGGTCGCCACGTCCGGTGGCTACGCGAAGCGCACCGCGATGGAGGACTACCCCCCGCAGGGCCGCGGTGGCAAGGGCGTGCTGACCATTCAGTACGACCCGCGTCGTGGCACCCTGGTGGGAGCGCTCATCGTCGAGGACGACGACGAGCTCTACGCCATCACCTCGAGCGGCGGTGTCATCCGCACCGCGGCTCGTCAGGTTCGCAAGGCAGGACGCCAGACCAAGGGCGTTCGGCTGATGAACCTCGGCGACGGCGACAACCTGCTGGCCATCGCACGCAACGCGGACGAGCCGGAGGACCTCGCGATCGCCGAGGCCGACGGATCCAAGGAGTCATGAGCGCAGTGAGTACTCCCGAACAGCCCGGGTCCACCGGAAACGGACGCCCCGCGCCGAGCACCACGTCCGACCGTCAGGCCCCACGGCCTGCCGGCGGACCCCCGGCACCTCGCCCGCCCGCGGCGTGGCCGCCTGCCCAGCAGGACGGCGCACGCCAGGACGGGGTGCAGCAGGACTCCGCTCGACAGGACCCTGCTCGGCAGGACCCCGGCCATCAGGGTCCCCGTCCGGCTCGGACACCGGACTCCCAGCAGGCTCCCGTGCGGGAGCAGCAGCCACCTCAGCGGCAGCCGCAGACGAACCTGCAGAGCCGTCCCTCTCCGACGGGCCGCGCTCCCGAGCAGGCTCGTCCGGACCAGGGTCAGGCCCGGACGACCGTGCAGCCCGCTGCACGTCCGACGGACGGTCAGGACCGTCCCCGCCAGGGGCGTCCCGCCGAGGCGACGGCCAAGGCTGCGGTGATCGACGGGCCGACGCGCAACATCGCGCGAAACGACCTGCCCACCGACATGCCGGACCTCTCGACGGTCCGTCACCCGCAGCAGGAGGAGCAGCGCACCGAGCGCGCCACCCCGATGATGACGGCGCGACCGTCGGAGTCCGGTGAGCCGCTGCGCGCGACCGTCCAGGTGCGCAAGATCGATCCGTGGTCGATGTTGAAGCTGTCGCTCGTGATCTCCGTGTCGCTGTTCTTCGTCTGGATGGTGGCCGTCGGGCTGCTGTACATGGTGCTCGACGGCATGGGCGTGTGGGATCGACTGAACAATGCGTTCTCCGACATCGTCGCCACGTCCGGCGAGTCCGGGTTGGTGTCGGCCGGCCAGATCTTCGGCTACGCCGCCGTCATCGGTCTCATCAACGTGGTGCTGTTCACAGCACTGACGACCATCGGCACGTTCATCTACAACCTGTGCTCCGACCTCGTCGGCGGCCTGGAAGTGACGCTGGCGGACCGGGACTGACCCACCGCACACCGGCGTTTTGGTCTCGCGCCGTGTGTGCGGTAATCTCGTTCCTCGGTCAGCACAGCACGTTCCACCGTGCTCTGCGAGCCGAGTGCGGGCCTATAGCTCAGGCGGTTAGAGCGCTTCCCTGATAAGGAAGAGGTCGGAGGTTCAAGTCCTCCTAGGCCCACGAACGAGAGCGAGAAAGGATGTCCGTGAGGATTCTTCTCCCCGCCCTCGTGACGTCGGTGGTCGTTGCCGTCACTGTTCGCGCGATCCGCGTGGAGAGTACGCGGTGGCATCGTCTGCCGGATGTCGATCCGGGGCCTTAGCTCAGTTGGTAGAGCGCTGCCTTTGCAAGGCAGATGTCAGGAGTTCGAATCTCCTAGGCTCCACAGTCACGACCACACCCTGTTCCGCATGCCGGAGCAGGGTGTTCTCGTCTCTGGACATGTCACCATGCCCACCGGCGATGCTTCGTCCACCACTGCGCGCCTCATCGTCGATACTTGACGCGTGAACCCCGGACGAGGAACAGAAGCGAGCACCGCGATGGTGGTCTATCTGTGTCCCACCGCCGTTCTCTTCATCGCCGGTGCCGTCGCGTTCTCGGGCACGACCACCGGAACCGTGGTCATGGTCCTCGCGGCAGGTCTCCAACTCCTCGGTGCGGCCGTCCTGCACTTCGGCCCGCGTCCGACCTCGCCTCGCACGCTGGGCATCGTGACGGGCGGCGCCGTCGCGTCGCTGTGCGCGATGTTCCTCACGTCGGACGGACCGGTGGCGTACCTGCTGCTGAGCCAGGCGGCGATGTTCCTGGGCATGCAGCTCGCGGGGTACTGGAGCGAGCGCGGCGGCTGGGTGTGGGTGAGCGTGCTGACGGTGGGATCGGTCGTGGCGGCCGCGCTGTCGCCGTCGACCATGCCGATGGTGGGTTATGTCCTCACCGCGCTGGGCATCGTGGCCGCCGCCGAGTTCTTCGGCTCGCACTCGCGGCGCATGCGGCACTCGGCGTCGCGGGACGCCCTGACCGGACTCCTCAACCGCCAGGGCCTCGAGGACCGCGTCGAGAAACTGCTCCCGGTCTTCGCCTCCCGTGGTCTGCCGGTGAGCATGGCGGTTCTCGATCTCGACAACTTCAAGACCGTGAACGACATCTACGGGCACATCGCCGGCGACGTACTGCTCGAGCGGGTCTCGGCAGCGTGGCGCGGTCAGCTGCGCAAGGGCGACGTCCTCGGCCGTCTCGGCGGCGACGAGTTCGTGCTGTTCATGCCGGGAACCGGTGAGGGCGAGGCGGCGACCCTTCTGGAGCGGCTGCGGGCAGCGCACTCGGCCGAGTGGAGCGTCGGACTGGTCTGCATGCCCACCGTGCGCAAGTGGTCGGAGATCTACCGGGCCGCCGACGCCGAGCTCTACAAGGCCAAGCGCAGCCGAGGTGCCCAACAGATGTCCACGCCGGTGCCCAGGGCCGTTGTCGAGGACACCGGAGTGCCCGCCGAGCGGCGCTGACGGCTCGTTCCCCGGGCTGTGGACGACGCAGCCAGGCCCGCCGTCTCCATCTGGTCCACTGTCCGCTCGAGGCGGCCACCACGTGCCGTCCGGGAACGACGGGGGTCGGCGTGAGCGAGTCGGTGGTCTGGACAGCACCGGACATGTGGAGCATGCACACGAGGGTGGTGTGGCGCACTCCTACGGCACCGTCGTCGCGGCGCAGGCCATCGAGGCCGGTGCCCCCGTCGACGCCGTGGTGGTGATGGGCTCGCCAGGATGGAGCGACCGCGCCGCCGCAGCCGCGCCGGGCCCGGTGCACGTCGCCGAGGCGGCGTGGGACCCCGTCGCCGACCTGGGACGGTTCGGGCCCGATCCCAGCGAGCGACCCGAGACCGAGGCGCTGGACACGGCGGGCACCGTGGGCCATGCCGACTACCTGGAACCGGGAAGCGTGTCGGCGCGGGCCGTGGCCGAGGTGGTGGCCGGAGTGCCGAGCCCACCCGGCCCACGAGCCATGGACCTGGCCGACGTGGCGCGGTTCGTGCTCGGGATGCTCTGACCGGCGGAGCAGTGTCAGGGCGCCTGGTGACCGTTGGTCGTCGGCGTGCCCAGGCTCGGCGGCTCGGCGGCGGGAGGGGGCAGCTCGGTGCGGCGCGAGCGGGAGAACGCGACAGCGCCGGCGCCGAGGAGGACGAGCACTCCGATCACGCCGGCGCGGCGGCCGGGCACGAACCGACCGCGTCGAACGGGCGCCGCCGCACGCACGGGTGCGGGACGAGCGGCACGCTGCTGGGCGCGTCGTGACCGGAGGACCGACACCCCCTTGCGAGTGACGACGAAACCTGTTGCTGCGGGGCCCTTAGCGAGCGTGAGGGCGGTGTCACGGGCGATGCCGAGCGCCTTCTTGGCGGTGGCACTGTCGGGTGTTGACGTCATCCGTTCACCCTTGCACATTCCCCGGGTGGCACGATGGTGTTGTGACCTCACCTCTACAGACTCAGACCGCGACCCTGCACACGAATCACGGCGACATCGTGATCGCCCTCTTCGGCAACCACGCGCCGAAGACGGTCGAGAACTTCGTCGGTCTCGCGCAGGGCACCAAGGACTACAGCACGAAGAACGCGTCGGGCTCCTCCGAGGGACCTTTCTACGACGGCGCGATCTTCCACCGCGTCATCGCGGGCTTCATGCTCCAGGGTGGTGACCCCACCGGCACCGGCACGGGTGGTCCCGGATACAAGTTCGGTGACGAGTTCCACCCCGAGCTGTCGTTCGACCGTCCGTACCTGCTCGCCATGGCGAACGCGGGCCCCGGCACCAACGGTTCGCAGTTCTTCATCACCGTCGGCCCGACGCCGCATCTCAACCGTCGTCACACCATCTTCGGCGAGGTCATCGATCCCGCGTCGCAGAAGGTCGTCGACGAGATCGGCTCGACCGCGACCGGCCGCGGCGATCGCCCCGTGAACGACGTCGTCATCGAATCCGTCACCATTGCCTGATTCGACCGACACGGTCCCCCGTCGCGAGATCGGTGTGACATGACAGGACCAGGATGGGGCGGCGCTCCGGTGCCGCCCCTCCCTACCTGCGTGCGCCACCCCGATCGGCCCACCGGCCTGTCCTGCACCCGGTGCGACCGACCGGCCTGCCCGGAATGCCTGCGGCCGGCCGCGGTGGGTCAGCACTGTGTCGAGTGCGTGGCACAGGCTGCGGGGTCGATCCCGCGTGCCCGCACGATGGCCGGTGGTGTCAGCAGGACCGTCTCCACCCCCGTCGTCACCTACGCGCTGATGGCACTGAACATCCTCGTGTTCGCCCTCACGGCCGCTCAGTCCGGCGGCCTGGCGAACCAGTCGAGCTCGCTGTTCCGCAGCTGGCAGCTCGTCCCGCTCCTGGTGGCCGACGGCGATGTCGTCCGCATCCTGGGCAGTGGTTTCCTGCACTCCGGCATCGTGCACCTCGCCGTGAACATGTTCGCCCTGTACGTCATCGGGCGCGATTGCGAACTGGTGCTCGGACGCTCGCGATACCTCGCCGTGTACGTCGTCGCGCTGCTGGGCGGCGCCGCGGCGGTGATGTGGCTGTCCAGCCCCCTGGTGGCGACGGTCGGAGCATCCGGCGCCGTGTTCGGCCTCCTCGGTGCACAGGCCGTGATCCTCGTCCGGCTGCGCCGCAGCCCCACCCCGGTGCTCGTCGTGATCGGGCTCAACGTGGTGCTGAGCATCGCGATCCCCGGTATCTCCCTGTGGGGACACCTCGGCGGGCTCGCCGCCGGTGCCGCCGCCACGGCCGCGGTGCTGTTCGTCACCGGTTCGGACGCCCGTCGGTCACGCCGACTGGGATGGTTCGGCATCGCCGGCGTCGGGCTGCTCGCCCTGGCGCTGATCGGTCTGCGTGCCGCGACGCTCGCTCCGACTCTCGTGGTGGGCTAGTCCCGCTGCGACCAGCCCGCGTCGACCCACCCGTGCAGCTCGAGGGTGTCGAACACGGCGCGCGGATCGGCCCCGAGGTCCCAGCGACCGAAGATGACGAGTCGCTCGTCGTCGCCGTCGGTCACGTCCATCTCCAGCATCGGAACCCGTCGACCGAGCCGCGGGTACGGGACCAGACGCAGTGAGAGCACGTCGTCGCGCCCGTAGTCGCGGGTTCCGCGCAGAGTTCTGATGCGCAGGACGTCGCCGTCGACACTCAACTTCGGACGTTGGACCGCGGCCAGCACAGCCAGCGCCAGGGCTGCCAGTGCGGCGAGTCCGATGAGCGCGCGGCCGGCCGGATCACCCGTCGTGGCGACGGCAGCGGCGGCGAGTGCAGCGGCTCCCACCCCCAGCGCGGCTACGGCGGCGAGGGGTGTGGACCAGGACTGCGGTGCCTCGCGGCCACCTGTGGACAAGTTATCCACAGAAGTTATCCACAGTGTGGATGAACAACACGCGTGTAATTTCGGCGCGCATGGCGGAGGAAGCCCCGGTCAGCGCCATTTCATCGTCATGACGAGACCGACGATCCAGAAACCGAAGCCGATCAGCAAGTTGTAGGCACCCAGATCCGACATCCAGCCGATGCTGTCCTGGGCGAGGTAGTACACGATGAGATACACCAGACCGAGCACCATGAAACCGAACATGACCGACAGATACAGCGTGCTCGACGGCGCGGCCTTGACCTTGACGGGCGTCCGCGACGCCGGATCGATCGTGTAGTCGGGCTTCTTGCGGACCTTCGACTTGGGCATGGATGACCTCGAACTCTCGTACCGGACTGCAGGCGGGCGGGTGTGAGCCACGGTGGGGACGCTCACTGCTCACGTCCACGATAACCTGCAGCCGAGCTCCCACCCGTGCGGCATTAGTCTTGTGACATGCGCATCCTCGTCGTCGACAACTACGACAGCTTCGTGTTCAACCTGGTCCAGTACCTCGGCCAGCTGGGGACACGGGCCCGAGTGCTGCGGAACGACGACCCCGGGGTGCTCGATGTCGAGGCCGCAGTGGCGGAGGTGGACGGAGTGCTGCTCAGTCCCGGACCCGGCACGCCGCAGCGTGCCGGCGTCACCATGGACATGGTGCAGGCCTGCGCCTCGTCGGGAACGCCCCTGCTGGGCGTGTGCCTCGGACACCAGGCCATCGGTGCCTCCTTCGGCGGCGTGGTCGAACGCGCGCCGGAACTTCTGCACGGCAAGACCAGCGTCGTCCACCACTCCGGAGACGGCGTGCTGGCAGGGTTGCCGGATCCGTTCACCGCGACGCGCTACCACTCGTTGACGGTGCGGGAGGACACGATCCCGGACGACCTCGAGGTGACCGCGCGCACCGAGAGCGGCATCGTCATGGCGATGCGCCACCGGGAGCTGCCGATCCACGGCGTGCAGTTCCACCCCGAGTCGGTCATGACGCAGGGTGGTCACCGCATGCTGGCGAACTGGCTCGCCGTGTGCGGCGAGGCTCCCGAACCGGGCCTGGTGGCCGAGCTCGAGAGCGCCGCCCGCGTCTGAGCACGGCGCCGCGTCGGGTCAGAGCCCGAACTTGCCGACGGTCACGTTGACGCGCGCCGTCTTGGCGATGGCCGTCCCCGGCGCGACCGCCTGCTGCTGAACGCGGTTGACCTGCGTGAGGTCCGACGTCTGGACGTCGACCTGGTCGATCTCGGCGATGGTGCCCTCCCAGCCGGCGGCGCGGAGGAGGTCGACGGCCTGGACCGGGGTCTGGCCTGCCAGGTCCGGGATCTCGAACTGCGATCCGTTGGACACCCGCACCACCACGGTGTCGCCGTCGGTGGCGTTGCTGCCGCCCGCGGGCGTCGTGGCGACCACCTGACCGGCCGGGAGCGTCGAGTCGACGTTCTGGCGGTCGACGAGGAAACCGGCACCCGCGATGTTGGGCTGAGCGACCTCGATGTTCTGACCGACCACGTCGGGTACCCGCACCTGACGCGGTCCCGATCCGAGCGTGATGCGTACCGACGAGCCCTGAGCCATCGACGATCCGCGAGCCGGCTCCTGACCGATGACCTTGTCGACGTCCGCGCGAGACGACGCGGCCCGGCCGATCGACGGGTCGAGAGCGAGACCGGCCTGCACCAGTGCCTGTTCCGCAGCGCTCTGCGTCAGTCCTGCCAGCTGGGGGACCTGGATCTGCTCCGGACCGGTGGACACCTCGAGAACGAGGGTGCTGTTCTCGTCGACCGTCGTGCCGGACACGGGTCGCGTGCCGATGACGGACCCCTCGGGCACCGTCGCGTCGGAGCGTTGCTGGACGTCGACGCGGAAGCCCGCGTTCTCGAGGGTGGTGCGGGCGGCGTCGGCGGTCTGCGCGGACACGTCCGGGACGGTCACCGAACGGGCCTCCGCACCGGGGCCGAGATTCCACAGGAAGACGCCGACGATGCCGACGACCACGAGGGCGGCGAGCGCCATGACGGCGACGCGCACGCCCTTGCGGCGCGGTCGGTCCCCGTCGTCGTCCGCGTCGGGATGCGCGTGGCGGGCGATCCGGCGAGGCTCGCCGGAGTTGTCGGACGCCGGCCGAGCGCCGGACCGCGGCGCATCCATCGAGCCGAGGATGGTGGTGCGATCCTCGTCGTTCATCACCATCGGCGCACTGGGCCGCTGGCCACCGAGGACGCGGATGAGATCGGTGCGCATGTCCGCGGCGCTCTGGTACCGATTGGCCGGGTTTTTGCTCATCGCCTTGAGAATGATCGAGTCCAGCTCCCGCGGGATGTCCGGATTCACCGACGACGGCAGTCGCGGATCTTCCCGGACGTGCTGGTACGCGACCGCGACCGGGGAGTCACCCGTGAACGGCGGCTCGCCCGTCAGAATCTCGAACAGCACGCAGCCCAGCGAGTAGACGTCGGATCGCGCATCGACCTGTTCGCCGCGAGCCTGCTCTGGCGACAGGTACTGGGCGGTACCGATGACGGCAGCGGTCTGCGTCATCGGAGACGAACTGTCGGCGATGGCCCGCGCGATGCCGAAGTCCATGACCTTGACCGCACCGGCGCGGTTGATCATCACGTTGGCCGGTTTGACGTCGCGGTGCACGATTCCGTTGCGGTGGCTGAAGTCGAGGGCGGCGCAGACGTCGGCGATGACCTCCATCGCACGCTTGGGAGCCATCGGCCCCTCGGCGCGGACGATGTCGCGCAGCGTGTCGCCGTCGACGTACTCCATGACGATGTAGGGCAGCGGACCCGTCTCGGTCTCCGCCTCACCCGTGTCGTACACCGCCACGATCGCCGGATGGTTCAGTGCCGCAGCGTTCTGTGCCTCGCGGCGGAACCGCAGGTAGAACGTGGGATCGCGTGCCAGATCCTGACGCAGCACCTTGATGGCCACGTCGCGATCGAGACGGCCGTCCTTCGCGAGGTGGACCTCCGACATGCCACCGAAACCGAGGATCTCCCCGAGGTCGTACCGGGACGAGAGCTTGCGCGGTGTGGTCATCGCGATCCTCCCGGTGCGTAGTTGAAGGGGTTGCCGTCCCCGTTGCCGTTGCCGTTCCCGCCGCCGAGACCGGGGATGGTGAACAGTCCCCCGTCGGTCGTGGTCGTGGTGGTGGTCGTCGGCTCGGTGGTCGTGGGCTCGGTGGTGGTCGTCGTCGGTTCCGTCGTCGTGGTGGTCGTGGTGGTGGTGGTGGTGGTCGTCGTCGTGGGCTCGGTGGTGGTGGTCGTCGGCCGCGTCGTGGTGGTGGTCGGCTCCGTGGTGGGCGCCGCCGTGGTGGTCGAGGTGACGACGGGCGTCGAACCGTTGCTCTCGGTGAAGACGAACAGCCCGAACGCGACGACGGCGGCGAGCAGGAGCAGTCCACCGGCAGCCCAGGCCAGGGCCTTCTGCCCGGGGGTCATGCCCGATTTGCGGTCACGATCAGGTTCCGGTGATCGTGGTGTGGCCGCTGCCGCGGCGGCGTAGCCGGTGGCGGACGTGGTCATCATGCGGGTGCTGGACGGCCCACCGACGGCGCCGACGGGCGGGGCGACCCGACCGGTACCGGACGCCGTGCCCGGGGCGGGCGGGCGCCGGCCGGCGCGCACGGCAGCGACCGCGTCGGCGAACTCCCCGCCGTTCTCGTACCGTGCGGCCGGGTCCTTGGTCATGGTGATCTCGATGAGCTCCCGCACCGGCTGCGGCAGATCGCCGGGAAGCGGCGGCGCGGCGTCCCGCACGTGCTTCATCGCGACCGTCAGCGCGCCGTCGCCGACGAACGGACGGGTCCCGCTGATGGCCTCGTAGCCCACGACGCCGAGCGAGTACACGTCGGACGCGGACGTCGCGTCCTGACCCAGCGCCTGTTCGGGGGCGATGTACTGCGCGGTGCCCATGACCATGCCGGTGCGCGTGACGGGCGAGGCGTCCACGGCCTTCGCGATGCCGAAGTCGGTGATCTTCACCGTCCCGTCGGGCGTGATCATGATGTTGCCCGGCTTCACGTCACGGTGGACGATGCCTGCGCGGTGCGCGGCCTGCAGGGCGCGGCCGGTCTGCTCGAGCATGTCCAGTGCGTGGACCAGCGGAAGCCGACCCATGCGCGTGAGCACCGTGTTGAGGGGCTCGCCGATGACGAGCTCCATGACGAGATACGCGAGCGACTGCCCGTTGGCGTCCCGCACCTCGCCGTAGTCGTAGATGTTGGCGATGCCGGGATGGTTCAACAGCGCGGTCGTGCGCGCCTCGACACGGAACCGTTCGACGAACTCGGGGTCGTCCGAGAACTCCGGCTTGAGGATCTTGACGGCGACGCGGCGATCGAGCCGGTTGTCCGTCGCTTCCCAGACCTGTCCCATTCCACCGGTCGCGATCAGTCGGAGCAGTCGATAGCGGTCGGCGACCACTGCTCCGTTACCCAGGCCTCCACTCATGCGGGGCTCACCTCCCCTGCAATCCGGCGCCGAGCACTGCTCTCGCCACTGGTGCCGCGACGGACCCACCGGTGGCGGCGAGTGCGCGGTCACCACCGTTCTCGACGATGACCGCGATGGCGATCTTCGGGTCCTGTGCCGGCGCGAACGCGATGTACCAGGCGTGCGGAGGGGTGTTGCGCGGATCGCTGCCGTGCTCGGCGGTGCCGGTCTTGGATGCGATCTGCACCCCCGCGATCTTGCCCTCGCCGCCGGAGTTGTTCTCCGAGCCGACCATCAGATCGGTGAGCGTGGACGCGACCTCGGGAGAGATCGACTGGCCCAGTGACGTGGGCTCGGTGGTGTCGAGGGTCGACAGATCCGGACCCTGCAGCTGGGCCACCATGTGCGGCGCCATGCGCACGCCACCGTTCGCGATGGTGGCCGCGATCTCGGCGTTCTGCAGCGGTGTCAGTGCGACGTCGCGCTGGCCGATGCTGCTCTGACCGAGGGCGGCGTCGTCCGGGATCTCCCCGACGGTGCTGTCGGCGACCGGGATCGGCACGGCCTGGTTCGCCTCGCCGATGCCGAACGCGGACGCGGCGTCCTTGACGTTCTGGGTGCCGGCGTCGATACCGAGTTCCACGAAGGCGGTGTTGCACGAGCGCGCGAACGCCTCGCGCAACGACGCGGTGGCGCCGCCGCCGCACGTGGAGCCGTTGTAGTTCTCGAGCGTCGTCGACGTGTCGGGCAGCGTGATGGTCGGCGCCGCCGTGAGCTGGGTGTCCGGGGTGGAGCCGGCCGCCAGCGCGGCCGCGGTGACGACCACCTTGAACGTCGAACCGGGCGGGTAGGTCTGGGAGACCGCGCGGTTGACCAGGGGCTCGCCCGGATCGCTGCTCAGTCGCTCCCACGCCTGCGTCGACGTCTCGCCGTCGTGCGTCGCGAGCTCGTTGGGGTCGTAGCTCGGCGTGCTCACCATCGTCAGGATCTTGCCGGTGGACGGCTCGATGGCCACGACGGAGCCGGTGTAGCCCTTCGACGTCAACTGGTCGTAGGCGACCTGCTGCATCACCGGATCGATCGTGGTGACGACGTTGCCGCCGCGGGGGTCGCGACCGGAGAGCAGGTCGAAGAACCGCTTGCCGAACAGTCGGTTGTCCGAGCCGTTCAACACTGCGTCCTCGGACCGTTCGAGAGCGGTGCTCGAGTACAGCATCGAGTAGAAGCCGGTGACCGGTGCGTTGGCGGCCGGGCTGGACGGTGCCGCGGGGTTGGCGGGGTACGTCCGCAGGTACTTGTAGCGATCGTCGGTCGCGACGGAGGCCGCGAGCACCTGGCCGCCGCTCGAGATCTGCCCACGCTGGCGTGCGTACTCGTCGAGCAGCACCCGCGAGTTCCGCGGATCCGTTCGGAGGTCGTCCGCCTTGATGACCTGGACGTACGTCGCGTTCGCGAGCAGGACGACGATCATCGCCATGACGCCGATGGCGACTCTGCGCAGAGGTGTGTTCACGGTCGCTTCACCACCTCGGTGGGAGCGTCACCGATCGGAGCCGCCGGTCCGCGTCTCTGCGGCACGACAGGCGCCCGCGCGGCGTCCGAGATCTTGATGAGCAGGGCGACCAGAGCGTAGTTCGCGAGCAGCGAGGATCCTCCGTAGGACATGAACGGTGTGGTGAGACCGGTGAGCGGGATGAGCTTGGTGACGCCGCCGACGACGACGAACAGCTGCACCGCGATGGTGACGGACAGTCCGGCGGCGAGCAGCTTGCCGAAGCTGTCGCGCACCGCGAGGGCGGTGCGCAGCCCACGCAGCACGAAGACCAGATAGAGCATCAACACGGCGGCCAGGCCGATCAGGCCGAGCTCCTCGCCGATGGTCGCGATGATGAAATCGGTGCTCGCGAACGGCACCTGCGACGGCCGGCCACTGCCGAGCCCGGTACCGCCCATGCCGCCGGTCGCCAGACCGAAGAGCGACTGCGAGATCTGATAGCCGGTGTCGTTGTAGTCCGCGAACGGATCCAGCCACGTGTCGGTGCGGATCTTCACGTGCCCGAAGAACTGATACGCGAGCAGGAAGCCGAGCAGGAGCAGCGCCACACCCACGACGATCCAGCCGACGCGCTCGGTGGCGACGTAGATCATCACCAGGACCGTGCAGTAGATCAGCAGCGACGTGCCGAGATCCTTCTCGAACACCAGGACGCCGATGGACACGATCCACGCGACGACGATGGGGCCGAGATCGCGGGCGCGCGGGAAGTCCATGCCGAGCACGTGCTTGCCCGCGGTGGTGAAGAGCTCGCGCTTCGCCACGAGCACCGAGGCGAAGAAGATGAGCAGCAGGATCTTCGAGAACTCACCGGGTTGGATGCTGAAGCCGGGCAACCGGATCCAGATCTTCGAGCCGTTGACCTCGGACAACGAGGAGGGCAGGACGGCCGGCAAGGCCAGGAACACCAGACCGCCGAGGCCCAGGGTGTAGCCGTACCGCGCGAGGGTGCGGTAGTCGCGGATCAGCACGAGGACAGCGATGAACCCGGCGATGCCCAGGGCCGTCCACAGCACCTGCTGCGTGGCGTCGGCCGACGGCTCCTCGATGCCGAGGTACACCGCCGACTGCTGCGCCGCGAGGTCGAGCCGGTGGATGAGCACCAGTCCGAGCCCGTTCAGCATGGCGACGACCGGGAGCAGCAGCGGATCCGCGTGGGTGGCGAATCGACGGACCGCGGCGTGGGCGACCGCGAACATCGCGAGGTAGGCGAGGCCGTACTTCGCCAGGTCCCAGGTGATGGCCTGCTCCTGGCTCGCCTCGACGAGCACCAGCGACACCGTGGTGATGACCGCGGCCGCGCCGAGCAGTGCCGCCTCGACACCGCGTCTCGTCGACTGCGGCGGGGCGGGGGCGAACCCACCGGGCGGGCTGGGGAACGAGGCGGACGACTGGCTGGGGG